>NZ_KE386556.1:0-129192 GCF_000427545.1 Rhodanobacter sp. OR92
TGAGATCCCTCTCACGAAAAGAAGAGTCAAAACCCCGCCATCCGTGGCGGACTCTTCAAAAATGCGGAGCCGGCGCGTCAGCGCTGCTCCCACCCCTTCCCTGGCGGCCATAGCGGCGTGGTCCCACCTGATCCCATCCCGAACTCAGAAGTGAAACGCGCATGCGCCGATGGTAGTGTGGCTTTGCCATGCAAGAGTAGGTCACCGCCAGGGGCTTTATCCTTAGAAGGCCTCCCCATCCGGGGAGGCCTTCGTCTTTATCAGCCTCACTCCCCCAACGGCAACGCTCGGGGGCTTTGGTGTCGAAATACCGATCCCATCGCCGCGGGCCATTCATCATCGCCTATGATGGCTGGCACACCACGGCCCGGTGCATGTCTGGGGGCGACTCTTGTTTGTCCATGTTGAAACACGTCGTCGTCCGCGTTGGCATTGGGCAACTTTGTTGGTAGTGACGGTCTGCGTGATGTGCTTCGTGGGTCTGGCCCTGACGCCTGCCACGCAAAGGGTGTCCCTGTTGCTGGAATGGGGCACGGTACCGGCGAATATCTTCGATCCGCATCAGGCGGTGCTGCCGCAGCTGACCGACCCTGCCTTGCTGCGGCTGTTTACGGCACTGTTCATCCACGTGACCTGGCTGCACTTGCTGAGCAACCTGCTGTTCCTGGCCATCTTCGGCCTGCCGGGCGAGCGCGCGCTGGGTTCGCTGCGGTTCCTGCTGTTGTTCGCGGTAGGTGGAATCGTGGCGAACCTGATCGGTGCGTTGTCCCTCACGGGAGTGCGCCTGCCGATCATCGGTTGCAGCGGTGCGGTATCGGCGGTGGTCGGCACCTACGTGGCGCTGTTTCCGCGTGCCAGACTCGGCCTGGTACTGCCGCTGGGACTATATTTGGAGTTCGTGCGGGTGCCGGCGTTCCTGCTGATCGGCTTGTGGGTGCTGCTGCAGTTGCTGTTCAGCTATGCGGGACCCAGCTACGGCGCCTACGTATGGTGGGCGCATATCGGCGGTTTCCTGTTCGGCGTGGTCTTCGCGCTGTTCTCGCGCGCTGCGATCGCGCGTCGCCTGCGCGGCTGAATGGTCAGCCCGCCGCCACGGCCCAGTGGTGGTGACGTGAGAAACGGCGTAGCAGCTGGCGGGCGATCGGCGTGGCGGCCACGGCACTGAAGATCTTCTCGGGATCCGCACCCTCGAGCCGCAGATCGGCCTGCTTGCGCCGGATGTAGGCACGCATCACCTCGGCGTTGAACTCCGGGTGGAACTGCGCGCTGAGCGCATGCGGTCCGTAACGCAGCAGCTGATGCGGATCCCGCGTCGATCGGGCGAGCACGGCGGCCCTGTCCGGCGGTTCGACCACGCTTTGCTCGTGCGTGGTGTGCGCGCGGAAACGCGCCGGCAGCGACGCGGCCAGCGGGTCCCGGGTGGCGAGCATCGACACTTCAATGGTCTGGGTACCGATCTCGCGCCCGCCTGGCAGATAATCGACGCGTCCGCCCAACGCGTGGGCCATCAGCTGGTGGCCGTAGCAGACGCCGAACAGCGGCAGTTCGATGTCCATTGCGTCGCGAATCCAGCCGGCCGTGCGTTCGCTCCACGTCGATCGCTCGGTGACCATAGCGGCCGAGCCGGTAATGATGGCGCCGGCGACCTCTCGTGGTGCCGGCAACGCTTCGCCGGCAGCGACATCGATGACCTGCAGTTGCCGCGGATGCAGCCCCGCGCCGAGCCGAAACCAGTGCGGGAAGTCACCGTGGCGGGCGCGAATGGGATTGGGCGCACGGCCGGTGCGGACGATCAGGACGGGTTTCATGCGCAGGACCGATGGTTCTTCATCGAATGTCTTTATGGTTGAGTATCGTCGAACGCGTCGATCGGCGGCAACACGGTGAGGACTTCCTGCACGGTGGTCAGTCCGGCCGCCACCTGATCCGCGGCCGAGATGCGCAGCGGGCGCATGCCTTCGGACAGGGCAGCTTGGCCGAACCCGCTCAGGTCGAGCTGGGCCGAAATCATGCCGCGCAACCGCGGCGACAGCTTCAGCATCTCGTAGATGCCGGTGCGGCCGAGGAAGCCGGTGTTGCGGCATTCCAGGCAACCGACGGGCTGGAACACCTGCGGCGGAAGCGGCATGTCCCAGCCGTGGGTAAGCACGGTCCAGGCCTGCGGGTCCTGCGCGCTCGCCCGCTTGCAATGCGGGCACAGCGTGCGCACCAGTCGCTGCGCCACCACGCCGGTCAGGGTGGACTGGATCAGGTAATGCGGCACGCCCAGGTCGAGCAGGCGGGTGACTGCGCTGGGCGCGTCGTTGGTGTGCAGGGTGGACAGCACCAGGTGGCCGGTGAGCGAGGCCTGCACCGCCATCTGCGCGGTTTCCAGGTCGCGGATCTCGCCAATCATGATGATGTCGGGATCCTGCCGCAGCAACGTGCGCACGCCGGCGGCGAAATCCAGGTCGATCGCCGCGTGCACCTGCATCTGGTTGAACTCCGGCGAGACCATCTCGATCGGGTCCTCCACCGTGCACACGTTGAGCTCCGGCGTGGCCAGGTGCTTCAGCGTGGAATACAGCGTGGTGGTCTTGCCCGAACCGGTGGGGCCGGTGACCAGCACGATGCCGTGCGGCCGTTCCACCATGCTGCGCCAGTTGGCGCCCTCGCCGGGTGAGAAGCCGAGTTGGGCGAAGTCCTTCACCACCAGATCCGGATCGAAGATGCGCATCACCACCTTCTCGCCGAACGCCGTGGGCATGTTCGAGATGCGCAGCTCCACCTCGCGGCCGGAGGACGAGCGGGTCTTGATGCGGCCGTCCTGCGGGCGGCGCTTTTCGGCCACGTCCATGCGCGCCAGGATCTTGATGCGCGCGGTCACCGCCGTCATCACTGGTGCCGGCAACTCGAACACCTTCTGCATCACGCCGTCGATGCGGAAGCGGATATGCCCGGTATCGCGGCGTGGCTCCAGGTGGATGTCCGAGGCGCGTTGCTCGAATGCGTACTGCAGCAGCCAGTCGACGATGTGCACCACATGGCGGTCGTCGGCGCCGACTTCGCCGCTCTTGCCCAGCTCGACCAGCTGCTCGAAGTTGAGGATGGCGGAGGACGCATCGCTGCTGCCCTTGGCGTCCTGCGCCAGCTGGATCGAGCGCTGGACGCCGTAGAACTCCTGCAGGTAGCGGTTGATGTCGATCGGGCTGGCCACCACGCGCTTGATGTCCCGCCGCAGCATCTGCGCGAGGTCGGGTGCCCAGCCGGCTTCGAACGGCTCGCAGGTGGCGAACGTCACCTCGCCTGGCGCGGCCGCGATCGGCAGGATCCGGTGGCGCTTGGCGTAGGCGTGGCTCACCACCTGCGTCACCGAGGCGACGTTGATCTTCATCGGATCGATCTTGAGGTAAGGCAGACCGGCGTGGCCGGCCAGCCACTCGGTCAGGGCCTCCAGGCTGAGCGGTCGGCCCTTTTCGTGCTGGTTCGCCAGCTTGGCGTTCGCGATCAGCACCAGCGGATGCAGCTCGACCGTGCTGCGGCCGGCCCGGACACCCATGCGCACCTGTTTGGCATCATCGGCCAGCAGATAACCGTCGACCACCAGCGTCGCCAGCAGCTCGTCCAGCTCCAGTCGGCCACGGCGGCCGAGCAGGGATGCGATTTGTGGTGAAGCGGCCATCCGGATGCGTCCCCTTCGATGCACTTGTCGACCGGAATCCGGCGAAAAACCGTGCTGCGGCTATACTAACGCGCTTTACCCAAGGTCACGGAAAACCATGTCCGCACGCACTTTCCAGGATGTGATCCAGACCCTCAACCGCTACTGGGCGGCGCAGGGCTGTGTGCTGCTGCAGCCGCTCGACACCGAGGTCGGCGCCGGTACATTCCACCCCGCCACCTTCCTGCGCGCGCTCGGTCCCGAGCCCTGGGCTGCCGCCTACGTGCAGCCTTCGCGCCGGCCCACCGACGGCCGCTACGGCGAGAACCCGAACCGGTTGCAGCATTACTACCAGTACCAGGTGGTGATGAAGCCCAATCCCGAGAACATTCTCGATCTGTATATCGGCTCGCTGAAGGAACTCGGTCTTGACCCATTGGTGCACGACCTGCGTTTCGTCGAGGACAACTGGGAATCGCCGACGCTGGGCGCCTGGGGGCTGGGCTGGGAAGTCTGGCTCAACGGCATGGAGGTCACCCAGTTCACCTACTTCCAGCAGGCCGGTGGGCTGGAATGCCGCCCGGTCACCGGCGAGATCACCTACGGCCTCGAGCGGCTGGCGATGTACCTGCAAAACGTGGACAACGTCTACGACCTGGTCTGGACCGATGGTCCACGCGGCACCGTGACCTACGGCGACGTGTTCCATCAGAACGAGGTGGAGCAGAGCACCTACAACTTCGAATACGCGAACGTGCCCGAACTGTTGCACTGGTTCGACGTGTGCGAGGCCACCGCGAATCAGCTGATCGGGGCGAACCTGCCGCTGCCGGCGTACGAACAGGTGATGAAGGCCAGCCATACCTTCAACCTGCTCGACGCGCGCCGCGCGATCAGCGTCACCGAGCGCCAGCGCTACATCCTGCGCGTGCGCACGCTGTCGCGCAGCGTGGCCGAGACCTATGTGGCGCAACGCGAGAAACTCGGCTTCCCGGGCCTGAGGCATGCGCCGTCAAAGACTGCAAAGGAGCAGGCCGCATGAGCGCCGCCAAGTCACTGCTGATCGAGTTGGGTACCGAGGAGCTGCCGCCGAAGGCGCTGGACGAACTGTCTGCCGCCTTCCTGCGCGGCATCTGCGACGGCCTGGCCAAACGCGGCATCGATGCCGGTCTCGACCTGGCCCAGGCTTACGCCTCGCCGCGCCGCCTGGCCGCGTATATCCCTGCGGTCGCCGCGACACAGCCTCCGCAGGCACTGGAGCGGCGCGGCCCGGCGCTGAATGCCGCCCTCGACGCCGAAGGGCGGCCATCGAAGGCGCTGCTCGGCTTTGCGCAGTCCTGCGGCGTTAGCGTCGAGCAGCTGGAGAAGCTGGAAACCGACAAGGGTGGCTGGTTCGTCTGGCGCACGGTCAAGCCGGGGCAGCCGGTGGCGGCATTGCTGCCGGAAATCATCGATGAGGCACTGAAGACGCTGCCGATCCCGCGACCGATGCGCTGGGCCGACCACGACTATAGCTTCGTGCGTCCGGCACACTGGCTGGTGATCCTGCACGGCGCCGACATCGTCGACGGCAGCGTGCTGGGCCTGCACAGCGGCCGCAAGTCGCGCGGCCACCGCTTCATGCACCCGCAGCCGGTGCACCTGGCCGACGCGGATGGCTGGCTGGACGCGATGCGCGCCTGCAACGTACTGGCCGACCCGCGCGAACGGCGCCAGCGCATCCGCGACCAGGTCGGCCTGGCCGCCGCAGTCACCGGCGGCGTGCCGCGGTTCGACGAGGCGCTGCTCGACGAGCTGGCCAATCTCACCGAGTGGCCGGTGGCGATCGCCTGCACGTTCGAGCGCGAGTTTCTCGGCGTGCCGCCAGAGGCGCTGGTGACCACCATGGTGGCGAACCAGAAGTTCGTGCCTGTGTTCGACATCGACGGTCGCCTGACCGAGCATTTCATCGGCATCGCGAACATCGAGAGCAAGGATCCGGCCGAGATCCGCAAGGGCTACGAGCGGGTGATCCGGCCGCGCTTCGCCGATGCCAAGTTCTTCTGGGACGAGGACCTGAAGACGCCGCTGGCCAGCTACCAGGAGCAGCTGAAGAGCGTCACCTACCAGCAGGCACTGGGCAGCCTGTGGGACAAGAGCGTGCGCGTCGCCGAATTGGCGCGGGTGGTCGCCAACCGGGTCGGCGTCGATGCCGCCATGGCCACCCGCGCCGCCTCCTTGAGCAAGTGCGACCTGTTGACCCGCATGGTCGGCGAGTTTCCCGAGTTGCAGGGCGTGATGGGGCGCTATTACGCCAGCCACGACGGTGAGACGGCGGCGGTGGCCGAGGCGCTGGACAGCTACTACCAGCCGCGTTTCGGCGGCGACGCGATCGCCGCCGACCGGCTTGGCCAGGTGCTGGCCGTGGCCGAACGGCTGGACACCCTGGCCGGCATCTTCGCCGTCGGCATGAAGCCCGGCGGCAACAAGGATCCGTTTGCCCTGCGCCGCGCCGCGCTGGGCCTGGCGCGCACCCTGATCGAAGGCGGCCTGGAACTGGACCTGCGTGCCAGCTTCATCGAGGCGCTGGAACTGCTGCCGGACGCGGCGCTGGCGGCGGGCCTGAAACCGGGCAAGGACGGCAAGCCGCCGGTCCTGAACGCCGGCCAGCGGCGGGCGATCCTGACCGACGAACTGTACGACTTCGTGCTCGACCGCCTGCGCGGCTATTACGCCGAGCAGGGTTTCGACAACGCGCAGTTTGAAGCGGTGCTGGCGGTGCAGCCGGTCAGCCTGGCCGATTTCGACGGCCGCCTGCGTGCGGTGGCCGAGTTCAGCCGCTGCCCGGAGGCGGTCAGCCTGGCGGCAGCCAACAAGCGGGTCGCCAACATTCTGCGCAAGCATGCGGACGAGCCCGGTGCGCCCCCGATCGGCCGAACCATCGACCCGACGCGTTTCGAGGCGGATGCGGAACGCGAACTGGCTGATGCGCTGGCCTCGGCACGGCACGACAGCGCCGCCGCCCTGGCCGCCGGCGATTACACCGCGGCGCTGGCACGCCTGTCACAACTGCAAACAGCGGTGGATGCATTCTTCGACAGTGTGCTGGTGAATGCCGACGATCCGATGGTGCGCGCCAATCGGCTGGCGCTGCTGGGCCAGCTGAAATCCCAGTTCGGCGCCATCGCCGATATCGCCCTGCTCTGAACGCCCGTACGAAAAAGTGTGGCAGCCTGCGGGCTGCCACACCTTCCCTGTCGCAACCAGGTGTTGGATGGATCAGGCCGTGTTGCGTTCCCGACGAATCCGCTCGGCGAGCCGCTGGTTGAAAGTCACCATGGCCAGCGGGTCCACATGCGAGCCGCCGGGACCGAGCATCTCATAGAGCTGACTGAGCAGGTCGGTGTTCTCGGACAGCGAAAGACGGCTGTCGGCCAAACTCAGCTCCGACTGCAGCATGCGTACGGCAGTGTCCAGCCGCTGCGCATCGACCGCCGTGGCGGCGGCCATGTGACCGACAGCGGGCAGCTGAGCCTGGGAGCGGTGCGGCGTGGCTTTTTCCGAGCTGTACTGCTCATCCATCCCGGTGGGTGCGGGATCGACCTGCAGTGTCCCCTCGCCGGCCACCAGCCAGACCAGCGAAATGCCCAGCGTCTTGGCCAGCGTCACGCACCGCGCACGTGACGGATCGGTGTTGCCATCACGCCAACTGCGCACCACGCCCTCGGAGAAGCCACACATTCGGGCGATTTCCGTGGCGCTGCCCACGCGCTGGATCAGCAACTTGATACGTTCGGCGAAGGTTTCTGCCGGTTGCGAGGCCATGGGGGTTTGCATATCCATCGAGAGTACCGCCGTGGGTGGGGTCTAGCGTAAGTTTATGCCGCAAGTCAAGCGAAAAGCGCCGAAAAAGAACGTTAGGGAAGTGTTGACCTACGTGTTTTCTTGAACTAACGTCGCAATAACTTACGTGATCTGTCCGCGTAGGAAACCTAGTCTAAATCATGTGGATCGGCGTGGGCTTGCATAGTTTCCGGGATGCCGCCCTTGGATGCCACGAACACAAAAAAGTTTCTTGTGCCCGGATGGCTCGGGCCGAACCATGGGGAGTCACCACTGATGAATTCGCGTAGAAATTTCAAGGCGGGGCAGCTGCAGCGCACTGCACTCGCTCTGGCGCTGGGCTTGGGCTTCAGCGGTCTGGCCTTGGGTCAGGCGACCACCGGCAGCATCTTCGGCCAGGCGCCAGCCGCATCCGGCGAGACCGTCACGGTGAGTGGCTCCACCGGTATTACCCGCGAGGTTGCTGTTGACAGCACCGGACGCTACCGCATTGCCAATCTTCCGCTCGGCACCTACACGGTCACCCTCAAGAAGGACGGCGTGGCGATTGACTCGCGTGACAATGTCAACATTGTCGTTGGCGCTGGTACGGCGGTGTCCTTTGCAAGTGTGGAAAACGCCCAGAACTTGGGCGCGGTGACGGTTCAGGCCAATGCACTTCCCGTGATCGACGTTTCCTCGGTTGATTCGCGCACGGTCATCACCGCCCCGGAACTGGCCAAGCTGCCGATCGGCCGCAACGCCGAGTCGATCGCCCTGCTGGCTCCGGGCGCGGTCGCCGGTAACGGCGCTTTTGGTCGCACGGTTTCGTTCGGCGGCGCCGGCGTCACCGAGAATGCGTACTACATCAATGGCTTCAACACGACCGATCCGCTGAAAGCCCTGGGTGGTGTTGGTCTGCCGTATGGCTCGATCGACCAGCAGGAAACCTACACCGGTGGCTACAGCGCCATGTATGGTCGTTCGGATGGCGGCGTGATCAGCCAGGTCGGCAAGCGCGGTACCAACGAATGGCACTTCGGTGCGCAGGTCAGCTGGGCTCCGAAGTCGCTGGCCAATGATCCGGAAAACATCTACTACCCGAACAATCAGCTGCCGTCGGGCTATGTTTACACCAACCCGAACCTGCCGGGCACGATCTACCGCAACCGCAAGAACAACACCAGCTGGGACACGGTCTACTCGGCCTATGTCGGTGGCCCGCTGATTCGTGACCGCCTGTACATGTTCGTGTCGGCCGAGGCCGAAAAGCAGCAGGGTACGAGCACCTCAACCTCCGCCGCTGGCGTGCAGACGGTCAACCAGTACAAGTACAGCCTGCCCAAGCTGTACACCAAGTTCGACTGGAACATCAACGACAGCAACATCCTGGAATACACCCACATCAAGAGCAACACGTCCTACAGCGGCGACCTGTATAACTACAACTACGCCACGGGCCTGCACAGCGCCGGGATCACGGGTCATCCGACCTCGACCAAGGATGCCAACAGGTACGATATCGCCAAGTACACCGGTTACATCACCGATGACCTGACGCTGTCGGTGACTTACGGCAAGAGCAAGACCGAGAACTACACCGTCATCCCGGGGCTCAGCGCGACACTGCCGTTCCTCTCGGGCGTGACCAACCAGAATCCGGCCATCACCGGCGGCACCCCGATTCGCAACGGTGTTACGGATTACGTGACCACCACGCCAGATGCGGGCAGCAAGACGCGCGGCCTGCGCGCCGACTTGGAATACCGGCTGGGTGATCACCACCTCGCCCTAGGTATCGACAACCAGTCCTACTTCGCCCACAACCAGGGCCAGGACATGGGTGGCCCGGGTTACCTCTGGATCTACAGCAAGTCCGGCAAGCCGACCGCGCCGATCAATTCCGCCCTCGGCGTCGGTGCCCCGGGCGGCAATGGCTACTACGTCCAGAAGTACATCTTCAAGACCACCACCAGCATGTCGGTCAAGCAGAAAGCGTTCTATCTGGAAGACACTTGGCAGGTCAGCGACAACGTAATGCTTAAACTGGGCGTGCGCAACGATCACTTCACCAACTACAACAGCGCAGCCAAGCCGTACGTCGATCAAAAGAACCAGTGGGCCCCGCGTCTGGGCGCCAGCTGGGACGTGTTCGGGGACTCCTCGTTCAAGGTTTACGGCAACCTCGGTCGCTACTTCCTCGCGCTACCCAACAGCGTGGCCATTCGTGGCGCCTCTGCCTCCACTTTCACGCGCGAGTACTCCACCTACACCGGTATTGACCCGGTAACCGGCGCCCCGACCGGTCTGACCGCGCTGGGCCCAGGCCCGGTATCGGCCAACGGCGAATACGGTATCGCGCCGGACAACAAGACCTTCGCCCCGACCGATCTGAAGTCGCAGTATCAGGATGAGGCCATTCTCGGTTTCGACAAAACGCTGGGCTCGGATTGGGCCTATGGTGCGAAGGCAACCTACCGCAAGCTGCAGACTGCAATCGATGACGTCTGCGACGGCGGCAAGATCGAAGACAAGCTGATCGCGCAGGGTGTCGACACCTCCACACTCGACATCCACAGCTGCTACATCTTCAACCCGGGCCGCACCAACACCTTCCTGCTCAACGACTCGAATGGCGGCTACAAGAGCGTCCAGATGTCGCAGGCTGACTGGGGCTTCAACCAGGGTGCCAAGCGCAAGTACTACGCGCTCGACATGTACCTGGAACATCCGTTCAACGGCAAGTGGCAGGCACGCGTGGACTACACGTTCTCGCGGAGCTGGGGCAACACCGAGGGTCAGGTGCGTTCCGACCTGGGCCAGGATGACGTGTCCAAGACGGAAGACTGGGATGCAGCCGAGTTGATGATCGCCAGCGGTGGCCTGCTGGCGAACAACCGCCGGCACCAGTTGAAGATCCGGGGCAGCTACCAGATCACGCCGGAATGGCTGGTCTCCGGAGCGGCGCGCATCCAGTCGGGTACACCGAAGACCTGCTTGGGTCGCTTTGGTGCCAACCAGACGGATCCGATCGGCTATGGTGGCGACTACCACTTCTGCTTCGGCGAGCCCAGCGGTCCGGGTGCGGTGGGCAATACGCCGTGGACGGAGAAGATCGATCTGGCGGTGGCCTACCGTCCAGCGTTCGCCGACCACAAGCTGGGCTTCTCGCTCAATGTCTTCAACGTACTCAACCAGCGTCGGGTTACCAACACGACCCCGCGCTCGCAGACCGACGTGGGCACGGTTTCGAACACCTATGGTCTCGGCACCTACTTCCAGTCGCCGCGATACGTGCGTCTCTCCATGACGTACGACTACTAAGCAACACGAACCAAGGGACGAGCATGCTGCTCTGATGCTCTGAACTTGCCTTGAAGAAACGCCACCCTTGATGGGTGGCGTTTTTTTGTGCCTGGTTGTGTCCGCAAGCCACACGCGGCAATACTTGCCGCACGCTCCGCGGTGGGCGTGACGGTACCAACCCAGGGCATCGCATGAGCCAATTCGCATTGCTGGGCAAGCGGCGCTTCGCGCCGTTCTTCTGGACCCAGGCGCTGGGGGCGTTCAACGACAATGCGTTCCGCAATGCGCTGGTGATGCTGGTGGCGTTCCAGATGGGGCTGGGCGATCGCACGGTGTCGCTGTATACCAACCTGGCGCCGGCACTGTTCATCATTCCGTTCTTCCTGTTCTCCGCCACCGCCGGGCAGCTGGCCGAGAAGTACGAGAAGAGCCGGATCATTCGTTACGTGAAGCTGTTCGAGATCGGCGCAATGGCGCTGGCCGCGTACGGTTTCTACACGCATCACACCACGCTGCTGCTGATCGTCCTGTTCATGATGGGCATGCACTCGACCATGTTCGGACCGATCAAGTACGCGATTTTGCCGCAGGCGCTGAAGCCGGCCGAACTGGTCGGTGGCAACGGATTGGTGGAGATGGGTACACAGATGGCGATGCTGGTCGGCATGATCGCCGGCAATTCGCTGATGCTGGTGGCCGGCGTGGGGCCGCTGCTGGCGTCCGGCGCCACCATCGCGGTGGCGGTGGCCGGTTACCTGGCCTCGCGCCGCATCCCGCCCGCGCCGGCGACTGCGCCAGAACTGAAGTTCAACTGGAACCCGTTCAGCGAGACCGCGCGGGTGTTGGCGATCACCCGCGCCGATCGCCCGGTGTTCAACGCGGTGCTGGGCATCTCGTGGTTCTGGTTTTTCGGCACGGTGCTGATCGCGCAGCTGCCGATCTACACGCGCGAGACGCTGGGCGGCGACGGTTCGGTCAATACCCTAGTATTGACCTTGTTCTCGATCGGCACCGGCCTCGGCGCGCTGCTGTGCGAGAAGCTGTCGGGCCGGCGGGTGGAGATCGGCCTGGTGCCGCTGGGCGCGTTCGGGTTGACCGCGTTCGGCGTCGAACTCTACTTCGCGCGGCACGGCATGGTGGCGGTGCGCGGGCTGGACTGGCTGGCCTTCCTGCAGGCGGCAGGCAGCTGGCGCGTCGTGCTCGACCTCACCCTGATCGGCGTGTTCGCCGGCCTCTACGTGGTGCCGCTGTTCGCCTACGTGCAAGCCCGCGCGCCGCGCGAAAAACTGTCGCGGATCATCGCCGGCACCAACATCCTGAATGCGCTGCTGATCGTGCTGGCAGCCGGCTTCGGCCTGGGGCTGGGTGCGCTGGGGCTGGATGCGTCGCAGATCTTCCTCGCCGCGGCGCTGCTCAACGTGCTGGTGGCCTGGTACATCTTCACCCTGGTGCCCGAGTTCGTGATGCGCTTCATCACCTGGGTGCTGGTGAACACGCTGTATCGGGTACGCGCCGACGGCACTGAACGGATTCCCTGGGAGGGGCCGGCGCTGCTGGTCTGCAACCACGTCAGCTTCATGGACCCGCTGCTGCTGATGGCGAAACTGCGCCGGCCGGTGCGCTTCGTGATGTACTACAGGATCTTCAGCATCCCGGTGCTGAGCTTCGTGTTCCGCACTGCCAGAGCGATCCCGATCGCCGGCCACAAGGAGGATCCTGCGGTACTGCAGCAGGCCTACGACGCGATCGACGCGGCGCTGGCGGCAGGCGAGGTGGTGTGCGTCTTCCCGGAAGGTGGCCTGACCGCCGATGGCGAGATCGCGCCGTTCCGCCCCGGCGTGGAAAAGATCCTGGCGCGGCGACCGGTGCCGGTGGTGCCGATGGCGCTGCGCGGCCTGTGGGGCAGCGTGTGGAGCCGACGCGACTCGATGCTGCGTCGCGCGCGCCTGCCGCGGCGGTTCCGGGCGCGGGTGGAACTGGTGGTCGATGCGCCGCAGGAACCCGCGCAGGTCTCGGCGGCGACGCTCGAGGCGCGGGTACGCGAGCTGCGCGGGGAACTGGCCTGAGCGGACGACTCAGCCGATCCAGCCGCCGATCACGACCAGGGCCACCACGCTCAGCCACGCCAGCAGCGCGCGCAGCAGTGCGCTGCGCAGGCGCCGCAATTCGGCCAGCGGATCGCCGTGTTCCTCGGCGTAGCCGTCGCCGGCCTCGATGTCGATCAGCACGTCGGCTTGCGCCGCGGCGCCCAGGAAACCTGGGCCGGCCGCATACCAGCTGGTCGCAGCAGCCTGTTTGTGCCAGCGCCGCCAGGCGCCGATCACCGCCTCCCAATGGCCGACCACGGCCAGGGTGAAGGTCAGCAGCTGCGCGGGCAGCCAGTCCAGTGCGTTGGCCACGTGATCGGCGGCGCGGCGGCTGTCCGGGTCGAGCCGCAGCGCGTCGCGGCCCAGCGTCTGCGCCAGCCGGTACCCCAGTGCGCCGACCGGGCCGAGCAGGAAGAACCACAGCAACACGGCGAAGCGGCGGCGCAATGCGGCATAGGCGATCGCCTCGCCCAGCGCCGGTGCGTTCCAGGCAATCGGCTGGCCGTCATCGGCCAGCGCCTGCGCCGCGGCTTCGCGACGGGCGCCGTCCGGGGCGTCCAGGATCGACTCCAGGTCGGACTCGAACTCGCGCGGGCCGAAGCAGTACAGCAGCACCGTCAGCGCAAACAGCAACGGCAGCAGCTCGCCCAGCGGCGAACGCCCGAGCAACCATTCCAGCAGCGCGCACAGGAACAGCGGCAACAGCAGGGCCAGTGCCACGCGACCGCCGCCGCCGGTATCCGCCAGCTGCGCCACCCAGCGGCGAAACAGGCTGTCGCCGCGCCAGCGCGCCAGTTGCGGCATCACGTGCAGCAGGCCGAGGGCAACGAGGGCGACGAGCAGACGGATGGCCATGACGGGGGAACTCGCGGACAGTGCCGGCATTGTAAGCGACGCGCCGGCAGCAGGCGGAGCGCTCAGTTGCCGAAAATCGCGCGGCGCGAGATCGCGTCGACGGCATTGCCGGCTGCCGCATGGTCGACCTGCGGGCCGCAGCCGTCGGCGCCGAGCGCACGTTCCACCAGCTGGTGCGTGACGAACTGGTTGGCGCTGCGCTCCATCTTCATGCGTTCGTACATGCAGCGGCTGGCGGTGGTCATTGCGTGCACGACCTGCCGCACGCTGGGCGCGGTGCGCAGCTGGATACCAGCGCGCGGCGGCATGTCCGAACCCGGCAGGCGCACGCGCGACGCCCATGGCGAATTGCCCGCACCAGCGATGGCGGCGTGGTAGTCGCCGGAGCGGTCCGGCACGTTTGCCGGCGAGGTGGCGACGACCGCCTGCGATGGCGCGGCAGCGCCCGGTGCTCGCAGCGCCGCCGCCGACCTTGCCAGGCGTATCGTCCGGGGTCGTGGCGGTCGTGGCGGCGGGTTGGCGGATCGTGGCCTGCCGGGCCGTGCGACGAAGCTGAACTGCAGTGCCTCGCCGTTGTCGTGGCCGGCGGTGCGTGCCGCCCTGTACGGCAGCGCGGGACGCAGCACCAGCGCCAAGGCGAGCAGGTGCAGCGCCGTGACGCTGCCGAGGATGGCGCCGCGGCGCCATGCGGCCCGCCAGGAGCGCGCACGCGAAGACTCGCGGCCGTAATGCGGGGTGCTTCCGTGCGCCATCGCCGATCCGTCGTGGTGGATGCGGCTGGGACCGGCGGGTCGGCGCGAAGTTCGCGCCGGGAATCAGCGTGGCGAGGTGTCGGCGACCAGCGCGTCCAGGTCCAGCCCCGCACGCTGCCGCAACCAGTGCGCCAGCAACTGATAGGACACCGACAGTCGCGTGGAGGGCAGGAAGCTGCCGTCGGCGATGCCGTCGGCAATCTGCTGCGGGGTGAACCAGCGCGCGTCTTCCAGTTCGTGGTCACGCATGCGGATCCGCCGCGACGCGGCGGTGGCGATGAAGCCGACCATCAGCGAGGCCGGCATCGGCCATGGCTGCGACGAGTGGTAGCGCACTTCGTCGACGATCACGCCCGCTTCCTCGGCCACTTCGCGCCGCACCGCATCCTCCAGCGCCTCGCCCGGTTCGACGAAGCCGGCCAGGGTGGAGTAGCGCCCCGGCGGCCAGCCGGCCTGGCGACCGAGCAGGCAGGCGCCGTCGTGCTCGACCAGCATGATCACGGCGGCGTCGGTACGCGGGAAGTGCAGCCGTGCACAGTCGGGGTTGGTGCATTGCGCGCGGTGGCCGGCGGCGACCAGCAGCAGCGGCGCGCCGCAGTGGGTGCAGAAGCGCGTCTCGCGTTGCCAGTGCGACAGGCCCTTGGCATAGGCGAACAGGCTGGCCTCGTCTGCCGCCAGCTGCAAGCCGGCGCCGCGCAGGCTCATGCGGCGGGCGTCGAGCGCGTGCTCCAGCTCGGCGAGGCGCGCGGGGTCGTCCGTCACCAGCAGGAAGTGCGGGCGCTCGTAGGCGACGCCGAGCAGGCTGGCGCGCTGCTCGCCGAACCACTGCTCGCGTTCGTTCGCGTCGAGCCAGCGCAGCGCATCGCCGTCGCGGCGCAGGAAGGCTTCACCGGCGCCGTCCAGCAGCAGGTATCGCGCGTGCGGCGAGCGGGCCTGTTCGACGATCCAGCCCGACTCGTCGCGCGACTCGGCGACGCGATCGAGCACCAGGCTGAGCCCGGCGAAGGTGTTCAGCGGGGGCTGCACGGCCCGATCCATCGGTGGCGCCCTCAGGCCGAAAACGAGGAGCCGCAGCCGCAGGTGGTCTTCGCGTTCGGGTTGCTGATCACGAACTGCGCGCCGCTGAGGTTCTCGGCGTAGTCGATCTGCGCGCCGCCGAGGTATTGCAGCGACAGCGGGTCGCACAGCAGGGTCACGCCGTCGCGCTCGATCGCCAGGTCGTCCTCGGCCTGGGCCTCGTCGAAGGTGAAGCCGTACTGGAAGCCCGAGCAGCCGCCGCCGGAGATGTACACGCGCAGCTTCAGCGCCGGATTGCCCTCCTCGGCAATCAGCTCATGTACCTTGTGCGCAGCGGCGGCGGTGAACACCAGCGGGGCGCCGCTGCTGCGGTAATCGGGAATCGCGACGAAAGTTTCCATGGTCATCTAGATGGGGGCGGGCGGACTGTAGCCAAGCATACCGCGTCAGGCCGGCATCGCCTCGTCCAGTTCGGCATCCGGCGCGGGCAGTTCGCGCGGAGCGTCCCCGGCCTGGCGCGAGATGCGTCCGTTGACCTGCGCGCCGGCTGCCATCTCCATCGTGTGATAACGCAGATCGCCGTCGATGCATGCCTGCGGCGCCAGTTCCAGCCGCACGCTGACGTTGACGTCGCCGGTCACGTGGCCGTTGATCACCGCCTGCGGCACGTGGATTTCGCCGTGCACGTGGCCGTGCTCGCTGAGCGTGAACACGGCGTCCTCGCCCTCGCCCAGCACGCTGCCTTCGATGCGACCGTCCAGGTGCAGTGCGCCGCTGAAGCGCAGGTCGCCGCGGATCACCGTGCCGCGGGCGATCAGGCTGGTCTCGTGGCTGCTGTGGTTGCGATCGCTGCGATCGCTGCGTCTACGGTTGAGCATCGCGGTCCCCTTCAGTGTTGGTGATGTTTCCGCTCAGCGCGGCGCCCCAGGCGACGGCACGGTTGACCGGCTCGCCGCCGGCGGGCTGAATGCTGATACGCAATCGCGTCGGACGGAAATCCGCCGGCAGCACGATGGTGCCGTGCAATTGCTGGAAATAGGTGAAACGGAACGGTAGGCCGTCCTTCTGCGCGGCATCGCCCAGCGCCGGCCAGTCCAGCCGCGTCACCTGGTCGCCGCGCAGGCCTTCCACGCTGACCAGGGCGTTGCCGGCAATCTCGTCGCCACGCCTGGCGTTCTGGGTCAGGCTGAGGCTGAGGTTCCAGCCGCGCGAGCCGACGATCGGCTGCAACTTCACTTCCTGCAGCTTCAGCCCCTGCCGTTGGGCGTCGCCGCCGACCAGGCGCGAATAGAATCCGAGGTCGGCGCGCAGGCCATTCAGCTCCTCCTCGCGTTGTGCCAGGGTGCCGCGCAGCGAACGGGTGGCGACCTCGTTGACCTGGGCTGCACGCTGCAGGTTGGCCACCTGCTGCTTCAAATCGTCGATCTGGCCGAGCAGGGCACGTTGCTGGCGATGGTCCACGGCCGCCGGGGCATTCGCCTGCCGCATCAATGTGCCAGCGGTCAGGCCGACTGCCAGCAGGCTGCCGAGCCAGGCCAGGCCCAGCCACAGCCAGCGCCGGCGCTGATCGGTGTCGTCGTGCCGGCGCACGACGAAGCGCGGAGGTGGTCGTGAGGCCATGCGGCGCGTTCCGGGGAAAACCAGAGGTATAGCCCCGGCGTGACAAAAGCGTCAAGGAACGGGGACACGCTTCGGCGTGCCGCCGATGGACAGGTGGTCGCGCGGCTCAGCCTTGCAGCTTGCTCTGCAGGTAGCGCTCTGCGCCAATGTCCTTGACCAGGCTGAACTGGGTTTCCAGCCAGTCGATATGGGCTTCCTCGTCGTGCAGGATGTCCTTGAACAGGTCACGGCTGACGTAGTCGGCGACGCCTTCGCTGCAGGCGATCGCCTCGCGCAGATCCTTTACCGCCGCCAGTTCCAGCTCCAAGTCGCCCTGCAGCGACTCCAGCGCATTCTCACCGATGCGCAGCTTGCCCAGGTGCTGCAGGTTCGGCAGGCCGTCGAGGAACAGGATGCGTTCGATCAGATGATCGGCGTGCTTCATCTCCTCGATCGATTCCTTGTACTCGTGCTCGGCCAGTTCGGCGTAACCCCAGTTCTTCAGCATCCGGCCATGCAGGAAATACTGGTTGATCGCGGTCAGTTCGTTGTAGAGCACCTTGTTGAGGAACCCGATGACCTTGGCATCACCCTTCATGACTTCCACTCCGCTCGAAGACAGTGCCGACTATACAAACTCGGTGTCGCGGCGGCTGGAATCGGGAAGCGACAAGGGTTGCGTACGGCAGGAGGCCCCCACCCGCACGACACCGCGGAAGGCGAGGCTCAGGCGGCGGCCAGTGGCAGCCGGCAGGTGACTTGCGACAAGGCCTGGTCGAATGTGGTGCGTGCTTCCCGCTCGCAGCCGCCGCAGCAGTCCGAGCAGCCGGTGCGGGCCTGCAGTTCGGCGAAGGTGCGCACGCCATCGGCCGCCTCGCGGCGGATGGTGTGGTCGGTGACGGCGTTGCACATGCAGATGTACATGGCGCGCATTGCAACGCGAATGCGAATGATTGTCAACAATCAACCGGTCGGCTGCGACAATCGGTTCAGGCGGCGGCACGCCCGTCGCGCGGCCCGGTGGGTGGGCTGCCGGCCTCGTCGCGCGGCGGCAGGCTGCCCAGCTGGACGCCGAACAGATCCTCGACCAGTGGCGCGAAGTGGCGCAGCGCCCGCTCGTAGACCTGCCGCTTGAAGTTGACCACGTGTGCGGCGGGGTACCAGAAGTCGACCCAGCGCCACAGGTCGAACTCCGGTTTCTCACTGGCATCCAGTTTCAGCGCATCCTCGTCGCCGACCAGCTTGAGCAGGAACCAGACCTGCTTCTGGCCAATGCAGGTGGGCCGCTGGTGATGGCGCACGTAACGGTTCGGCAGGCGATAGCGCAGCCAGCCGTGCGTGGCGCAGATCACCTCGACATGGTGCGCGGCCAGCCCGGTCTCCTCTTCCAGCTCGCGGTACATCGCCTCCAGCGGCGTCTCGTCCGAGCGCATGCCGCCCTGCGGGAACTGCCAGCCGTCGCGATTGATCCGGCGCGCCCAGAACAGCCGGCCGTCCGCGTTCAGCAGCACGATACCGACATTCGGACGATAGCCATCTACATCAATCATGTCGCCTCCTGGGGCCGAACGGCGCGGCATGGCCGACAAGACCGCAGCGGAGCTCCTGCCGCCGATTCAACCACAGCGCGCGAAGCAGCGGCAAGCGGCGGGCTTGAACCTGCCGGGCTACCCGACTAAACTGCCGCGCCCCGCCCGCATCGTTCCGATGCCGGCATGGCGGGTTCCCCCAAGGCTATGTAGCTCAGCCGGTTAGAGCACAGCACTCATAATGCTGGGGTCGGTGGTTCGAGTCCACCCATAGCCACCATACGTATTTTGCAGAAAAGCCCATGAATTCCATGGGCTTTTTTGTTTTCTCTAGTGGTGCGGCGTTGCCGATGGGCGAGCCGATTTTTGACTCTGTGCCCGGTTGTGCCCAGTTCTGTGCCCAAAACCTGCGGGTTGAGACGGCGAAAAAACATCGAAATGACCCCAGCACTTGTTGGCCACGAAGCACGCCGACGTGCACCGTGGACCACGAGGCGCGGTCACTGGCGATGAAGACGTTTCGTCATCTGCGACCACTGCGCGTTATCGATGGTGCCACCAGATTCAATGGTCATCGCGATGCAAGCCAACATGGCTGTGCACTACGCGTGGCAGTGCCCAGCCGAAGCTTCCAAAAAGGCAATGCGGGCGGGGATCTTGTGTTGCTTACAAGCAATCGCCGATCTTTCGGTCGGGTTTGCCGCGCACCAAAAACAGCGGCCATTCTCGACCTCCCGGCGCGGGTTGACGCTAAGGAGTCGCACGAGCCGCGATTCCGATGTGAAGAATCAGGCCGATCTTAGGTAACCTGCAGGACTGTGATGGCAGTTTTTACGCAGGTTCGCGAAGCTCAAGCTGCGGGCTGCGCTTATAGGTCATTGATTCTCATCATTAACATGGCAGGGGCCACGGATGCTCAAGATCGAAGCCATTGCCAAGGGCCAGCGACTCGTGGGTGTCGATCCGTCAGGCCCCATGGAAGTGGTGGCTTGCGATGCGGCTGGTCCCGATGCCGTGCCTTGATCTATCGGACGTTCGCCGGTGGGATTGGCGAACGCATGCTGTTGCGCGACGACGAGACCCGGCTGGCCGAAGCTACCCATACCCGTTGCGAAGTACCACAAGCGTCGCTATGCCGAAGACGAGTCACGTAACTCCAATTTGAACTTCCAAGGCTGCCGCTTGGGCAAGCCTGATGCGGCGGATTGCTGGACTTTTTCCGGCCAGTCCGAGTTCGATGAGTTCGTTGCTTGGTATCAAGTGCTTTGAAAACAGATGGTTAGACAATTTCGCGGTTCGGAGCCCGTAGATGCACGTGAGGAGGCGCGCCTGCTGGAATCCGTCTTGACGCTGGCGAAAAGTCAATTTGAGGAATAAAATTGCAGATCTAGCACAAAAAATGCCATGAAATTGGCAAGGAACGGCAATCATGCTGGTTGAATTCAGTGTCGCCAACTTCCGCTCCATTCGCGAACGCCAAACTTTGAGCATGGTGGCTGCCAGTGGCAAGGAGCATCGCGAGCACAACGTGTTTGACCCTGCCGCACCCGCCACGCCCGAGCTGGTGCGCTCGGCGGTGATCTATGGTCCCAATGCGGCTGGCAAGAGCAACCTGCTGCTTGCGATGGGCTTCATGTGGCAGCTAGTTCAGGAATCTGCGCAGATCGCGCCGGGAAGCCAGATCAATGCCGCTCCCTTCGCGTTCTCCGGGCAAGCCGCCGGCACGCCGAGTGAATTCGAGATGGTGTTTGTGCACAAAGGTGTGCGCTACCAATACGGATTCTCGCTGTCGCGCGATCGTATTCATGACGAGTGGCTGTACGCGTGGCCCGAGGGGCGACAGCAACGCTGGTTCGAACGTCGCTGGAACGCCGACAAACAGAAAACGGAGTGGTACTTCGGCCCAAACCTGGCCGGTCCAAAGAAAGTCTGGCAAGACGCAACCCGCGAGGTCTCGCTGTTGTTGTCCACGGCCGTGCAGTTGAATGCCGAGCCGTTGATGGCACCGTTCGAGTGGCTCTCGACGCGGCTGAAGCCGGTCATTCCGTACGCTCGTTTCGAGGTGAATTTCTCCATCCAGCGGTGCATGACCGACCCACTTTGGAAAAGCCGTACAGTCGAATTTCTCGCCGCTGCAGATCTTGGCATTACCGATGTGCAGATCGACAAAAAGAAGATCGACATGCCCAGTCTTCCGCCAACAACCGATGCCGCAGCGCAACCCCGCGTGCAGATCACCTTTGGCCCGACCGAAATTTACGATGTGCGTTTTACCCACAGGTCTGCCGAAGGCGACGAGGCCCAGATTGGCTACAACGATGAGTCTGGCGGTACGCAGAAGCTGTTTGCGATAGCCGGGCCGTGGATGGACGTGCTGCAAAACGGTTACGTGCTGCTGATTGACGAACTGGACACGAGCCTGCACCCAGTGCTGATGCGCCACCTGCTGGCAATGTTCCATGATCCCGCCATCAACACCAAAGGCGCTCAACTGGTGTTTTCCACGCACGACACCAGCGTTCTCGACGGTGAGATTTTCCGTCGCGACCAAGTGTGGTTTGTGGAAAAAGGGCGCGACCTGCAGAGCCACCTTTACCCCCTTACCGAGTTCAGCCCGCGCAAGGAGGAAAACTATGCGCATGGCTACCTTCAGGGTCGTTATGGCGCGTTGCCGTTCGTGGGCGAGTTGAAGGTCTGACGACGTGGTGCGCCCCAGAAGCAGGGAGGCACTGAAGCGTCGCGAGCCTCGACGCGAGCCTTACGATCGCGTCCTGATCGTTTGTGAAGGCTCGAAGACGGAGCCGAACTATTTGCGCGAGCTGATCGCCCATCACCAGCTCAGTAGCGCAAACGTACAGATCACCGGCGATGGCGGGTCTGCACCTCACTCCGTGGTTGAGTACGCATTGGAATTGTTTAAAAAAGACCCAGACTACAACCGTGTCTTCTGCGTATTCGATCGCGATGGACACACCACTTTCGATGCCGCTGTGCAACGCGTTCGCGACAGCGCTCTTGTTCGCCGCGAAGGTCGGCGCAAGTTGGGCGCGGCGCGCTTCGAGGCCATAACGTCCGTCCCCTGTTTCGAATACTGGATTCTGTTGCACTTTCAGTACAGCACGGCAGACATGCCGCGCTTTGCGGATGTCGAACCACGGTTGCGGGTTGTTCCTGCGTTGTCGAACTACAACAAGGGTGTACAAGGCCTCTATGCTCAAACTCACGCTCATCTGCAGGATGCGTTGGAGCGTGCCGATCGTGCCAACCGCGCAGCACACGATGCCGCCACCAACAACCCCACCACCAAGATGCCGGACTTGATCCGCTATCTCCTGCAGCTGGCCGAGAACAAGGTTCGATGATTCCGATCAAATCCCCCAAGAA
The DNA here is from genome assembly GCF_000427545.1 of Rhodanobacter sp. OR92. Classification (NCBI taxonomy): domain Bacteria; kingdom Pseudomonadati; phylum Pseudomonadota; class Gammaproteobacteria; order Lysobacterales; family Rhodanobacteraceae; genus Rhodanobacter; species Rhodanobacter sp. OR92. The sequence goes on from NZ_KE386556.1 coordinate 21,971, forward strand.
ACTCATCGAAGTCGCGCTACCGCTGGACGACATCAATGAAGAGTCAGCGCTTCGCAAGAGAAAAGCGCCAGCCGGGTATCCAACAACCCTGCACAAGTGGTGGGCGCAGCGTCCGCCAGCGGCGGCGCGTGCGGTGCTGTTTGCGCAGATGGTCAACGACCCCGGTTGGCCTGTTCATTCGCAAGGCCCAAAAGGTAGGGATTCCAGATGCTCGCGCATCTGTATACAGATCGCCTTCCGGCAGTTGCTGGCATTCTGAAGCGAACGCGTTGCGCAGCACCGGCCAGTGGGCTAAAGATTCGCTCGTCGACGATAGGCAGCAGCGCGAAATGGCCCACGGGTACGACAGCCTCATGGAAATGCCGCGGGACTTCTCCGCGGACGAAGAGCCGCGCGATCGCTTGCACGGTTTCGACGCGTTCCTGCGCGAGCAGCACACCCCGTTATTGAAGTTCCTGCGTCTGCGCACCGGCGAGGAAGATGCTCGCGACATCGCGCAGGAGAGCCTGACGCGGCTGCTCCGCTATCGCGATAGCGAGCCGGCCGAAGCATGGCGACCGTTGCTCTACCGCATCGCCCGCAACCTGCTCAACGAGCAATACCGGCGCAGCCAGTCGCATCGGGACAAGCAGAACGTGCAGGTGGAAGCTATCGAGCTGGCGGACCCTGCACCGCCGCTCGACGTGGCGATCCAGCATGCGCAGGAGCAGGCGTGGTTGCGCCAGGCCATGTTGTCGCTGCCGCCGCGTTGCCGACAGGTGTTCGTGCTGGTGCGGATCGACGGCTTGAGCCAGGGCGAGGTCGCGCGCAGGTGCGGCATTTCTGTGAAAACGGTCGAAAAGCACCTCGCGATCGCGCTGGCTACGTTGTGCGACAAGGCAGGGGTTTGGGATTCCGGTGCATCTACATGAACACCCGCATGGACCGAATCCGATGACCGGCGGCAACATCCAACCCGAGGTTCGCAGGGCCGCACAGCATTGGTTTTTGCGTCTGCAGTCGAGCGACTGCAGTGTTGATGAGCGCGAAGCCTTCGAGCACTGGCGTATCGCCGAGCCGATACACGACGTCGCTTATCGTATGGTGGAAGACGTTTGGCAGCGCGGCGCCTCGCTTGGCACCGATCCGAGCCTGGAACACCTCCTGTACCAGGCGCGTCGTTTGCCACCCGAACGCTCATGGCGACAGCGTGCAACTCCGGCGTTGGCGATGGCTGCCTGCCTCGTATTGGCGATCGGTGTTGGCTACTACGTGTGGCGGAAGCCGGGGAACGTGCCGACGGTCGCCTACGCCACCGCGACGGGCGAGCAACGTACGCTGGCCTTGGATGACGGCTCTCACGTCGTGCTCGACACGAACAGCGACCTGCAAGTGCAGTACGGCAAGCGCGAGCGCCGGCTGACACTGCTGCAAGGGCAGGCCGATTTTCAGGTGCGCCATGACACGGCACGGCCGTTCGTCGTGCACGTCGGCGGCGGCACCGTCACCGCTACCGGCACACAGTTCCAGGTGCGGGCGGCGGGCGGTGTCGACACTGTCACCTTGCTGAAAGGGCAGGTCGTGGTGTCAGGCGACGCGAAGCAGGTCGGTCCCGAGCAGGTGACGCTTCAGGCCGGTGAGCGCGTCGCCATCCAATCGGATGGCCGTCTCGGTACGCCCGAGCGCTTGGCGGATACCGAACTGGCCAGGGCCCGTGGCTGGACGGAAGGCATGCTGGTCGTGCGGGAGTGGCCACTGGCACGCCTGGTGGCGGAAATGAACCGCTACAGCAGCGTTCCATTGCGCCTGGGCGACCCCAGCTTGGGCACGTTGCCAATAAGTGGCAGTTTCAAAGCCAGCGACCAGCACTCGTTCCTGTTGTCGCTGGAATACGGCTGGCCGATTCGCATCGACCGCCACACACCGGGAGAGATAGTGCTTCGACACAGGTAGAACGTTTCCCCGTGTAGGTAGGGATTTCATCCCCGTGCGCATCAGCAGATCAGGAGTCCGGCATGCCCGCCGCATCAGAGCGGGTGCACACCATAACCTGATACGGGGGAGATTCGATGAAGGCACGGCAGGGGAATGTTTGCGGGCAGCGTTCGGCACCGATGCGCCGCACGCTGTGCGGCGCGCTGTTGCTGGCGCTGGTGACATGTACCGCGCCGGCCTGGGCGCAGCGCAACGATGCACCGCAGGTCTATGTCATTTCCGCGGGCGATCTGGCCAATGCGCTGGATCAACTCGCCAGCCAGAGCAAGGTGCAGATCATCTATCCGTCGGAACTGGTGCGCGGCAAGACGGCACCGGCGATCAGCGGCCAGCAAACATGGCGTGAAGCTTTGAAGAAGTTGCTGACGAGCAACGGATTGGAGTGGGGTTTCGTCAACGACACCACGGTTGTTATCAGGCGGTCTGGCAAGGCCACAAAACCTGCCGCGTCTCCGCATAAACAGACGGAGAAATCCGATCAGAAGCCTGAGTCGATCACGCTGCAAAGTGTCACCGTTACGGGTACGCGCATCCGCGGCGGCACCACGCCGTCGCCGGTGATCTCGATCGGCAGCGAGCAGATGCAGGAGGAGGGTTTCACGGATCTTGGCGAGGTCATCCGCAGCGTGCCGCAGAACTTTTCCGGGGGACAGAATCCGGGGGTGCAAGCAGGCGCAGTTACGGGGGGGATCAGTGATCAAAACATCACAGGCGGCACGGGCACGAATTTACGCGGGCTGGGGCCGGATGCGACCCTGACCCTGCTCAATGGCCATCGCATGTCCTACGGCGGCTTTGTACAGGCGGTCGATATCAGCGCCATTCCGGTTGAGGCGATGGAGCGTCTCGAGATCGTCCCCGACGGCGCATCAGCCATCTATGGCTCCGATGCGGTGGGTGGCGTAGCCAACGTGATCCTCAAGCGGGACTTCGACGGCGTGACCGTGGGCGCGCGCTATGGTGGTGCCACCGACGGCGGGCTGATCACGCGCGAGTACAACGCCACCGCTGGCACCACCTGGACCACGGGCGGCTTGATCGTGGCAGGGGAGAAAACCTCCAACGATCCGATCTACTCGGACCAGCGTGACTACACCCAATCGATGTACCGGCCTTCGACGCTTTGGCAGGGCAACGACCTGCGCAGCGGCTTGTTCAGTCTGCATCAGTCACTGGGAGATGCCGTCGAACTGCATCTGGACGCGCTCGAGAATGACCGGAACAGTTACACAGCGGAGGCGTACCCCGGCATTTACACCCCCGCCAACGTAGAGACGAAGACCACCCTGCTGGCGCCCAGTCTCGAAATATGGCTGCCGGGCGACTGGACGCTCACGCTCAGCGGGGCCGTGGGGAAAGACAAGACGTCTTTAGCTCAACCGACGGTGAACAGCGCAAGCGGAGCAATCACTCCCAGCCACCTCATTGCTTACAGGAACAAGAGCCTGATTTACGAGATCGATGCGGAAGGGCCGTTGTTCACGCTGCCGGGTGGTGAAGCAAGGCTGGCTACTGGTGCAGGCTATCGATACAACAACTTCCTCTTCCAGTACGGCAACACGATCAAGGCCAATGGCGACCAGAGTAGCCGCTTTGCCTATGCCGAGTTGAACCTGCCGTTGGTGGGTCCGGAGCAGGGCATCGGCGGGATCGAGCAACTCGAGCTGACGGGCGCTGTCCGCACCGAGGATGGCGATTACGGAAGGGTGACCACGCCCAAGCTCGGTGTGATCTATTCACCCAGTGCCGATCTCTCCTTGAAGGCCTCATGGGGCGAGTCATTCAAGGCCCCTACGCTTTATCAGCACTATTCCACCCAGACCGCCATCTACTACCCTGCGTCGACATTTGGCGCCGGTTATCCCACGGATGCCACGGCGTTATGGCTGTCGGGCGGCAATGCGGACTTGCGCCCGGAACGGGCCCGGACATGGAGTGCCTCGCTGGCATTCCACCCGGAGGCATTGCCCCAGCTCGAAACGGAGTTGACCTGGTTCGATATCGACTACACCGAGCGGGTTCTGCAACCGATCACCTCTTACAATGTGTTCGGCAATCCGATTTACGCGGATTTCGTCCATTACGATCCTGCCGAGGCAGTGCTGACTGAGGCGGTTGCAAACGCCAGCAACTTCTACAACCTCGTTGGCACACCTTACGACGCCAGCAAGGTCGTAGCGATCGTCGATAGCCGGTATGTCAATGCAGCCCGACAGCGGATCAAAGGGGTCGATCTGTCAGGGGCGTACCGGTTCGACTTGGGCGTAGGGCGGCTGACGGTACGCGGCTCAGCCAGTTGGTTGGACAGTGCTCAGGCTTTGACAGCAGCACAAAATCCTTATGACTTGGCCGGGACGCTGTTCTATCCGGCCAGACTCAGCAGTCGAATTGGGGCGGTCTGGCAGCAGGGCGGCTTCACCGCTTCGCTGTTCGGAAACTACAAGAGCGGAGTGACTGACACCGCGGATGGCAGGAAGGGCGCCTCATTTATCACCTTCGACGCCACGCTGCGCTACGACACCGGTGTGCGCGATGACGCATGGTCGAACCTGGCGTTGGAGTTGTCGGCACAGAATCTGCTCAATCGTGCGCCGCCGTTGTACGCCGTCACCTCGTTGACCTATACGCCTTACGACTCGACCAATTATTCGGCGGTGGGACGTTTCCTGAGTCTTTCGGTGTCGAAACACTGGTGATGCCATCGCCAGACATGGGGATGGGCGCTACTGAACTCGTCGGAGAGGCGTGCTGACACTGCATCAAGCAGGAGGCATCTCACCGGCCGAAAGGGGAGGGGATACATCGATGCCGAAGTATCGGATCCGCAGCGCCAGCGCGAGCACAGGATGAAATCCACCATCACTAAATGAAGGTGAAGGTGCTTTGCAAACAAATGAGGTGGTGGCTGTGTACAGAGTAATCGCTGTGAGGTTCGTGCGTGCTGTCGAATTGGTTGTCTTGTTGGGTCTGGTTGTCCATGCGCCGTGTGCGAAGTCTGCGCCGAGCACGGCGTCGGTTTCCATCCGGCAGGTTGTGGACGTGGTCGACTTTGGGGATCTATCCGTCTCCCCGGATGGGCGCCTAGTTGCATTCCGGACCGAGCAGGCGTCCATCGAGCGGAATACCTATGACACGGTCTGGTACGTCCAGCCGATCGATGGAACATCATCCCCGCGACGTCTTGGGGAGGGCGGTGCGCCGTTGCGGGGTAACGGTGGGCTGTCCGTGCATGAGTCTGCGGTGTGGTCGCCCGATGGGAAATGGATCTTCTATCGCGCGGTTTTTGACGGTCGAGTCGAGGTCTGGCGCGCAGCGGTGGATGGATCCCGCACCGAGCCGGTCACGCATGATCCGGCAAATGTCTGCGCATTTTCGCTGAGTGCCGACGGCTCGGTGCTGAAGTACAGTGTCGGTGCGACACGCGAAGCTGTCGTGAATGCGGAACTGGCCGAGTACGATCATGGTATACACATCGATCGAACGGTTCCGCTGGGAGACAGTCTGTTCCGCTCGGGATACCGCGAGGGGCGCTTGGCGACGCAGCGTCTCGTCGGCGGCAGTGGGCTGGAGTTCGTCCCGCTACTGTCCCAAGTGCCTGATCGCTGGAAAGCGATCGATATTTCTACGGGCGTCAGGAAGGATATTCCATCGGGTGACGTGCCTGCGAGTCCGCTGACACCTTCCGATCTTTCGCCGAAGTTTAGGAAGGCCTCGCAGCTCGTGGAAGATCGCGGTAACGGACGAATCGCCATTCTGACCTGCTCGGGTAAACAGAAGGGCCTGTCATGGTGCCAGACATTCGGTTTGGCGATGCTGCCAAAACGAAGCGCTAGCCAGTCCGTGAGGTGCGTAGTGAAGGCGTGCGTCAACAAGCGAATTACCGACATCGTATGGCGACCAGAGAGCGACGAGATCATTTTCACCGTGACGGCTCCGGACAACGGCCAGTCGATTTTCCGCTGGAACGTCGTTAGCGGCGTTGTGCGCCCCGTGGTGCAATCGCGTGGTCAGATCGGAGGGGGGGAACGCTGGGAGCCGGGACCGTGCGGGGTATCGTCCGATGCGCTGGTATGTGTCGCCGCGGAAGCGGATCATCCGCCTCGACTTGAGAGAATCGATCTCGAATTGGGGCAACGCAGCGTCCTGTTCGATCCGAACGTGGCCCTGGCACACGACATGGCAGCGTCCGTTCCCGTGCTTCCGATCAGTTGGACTGATGCCCAAGGGACGCGTTTCACTGGACAGTTCTATCCTGCGACGGCAAAAGGCCATAAGCCGCCCCCGCTCTTCATCGTCTACTACCGATGCTCGGGCTTTCTGCGTGGTGGCATGGGGGATGAATGGCCACTTGCCACGCTGGCCGAAAATGGCATTGCGGCATTGTGCATCAACGCTTCGCCCTTGCAGGAGGATGCCGTCAAACGTTTCGGGCAAGGCCGTGCCGCGATCGAGAGTGTGACCGAATACTTGGCTTCGCGTGGTGACATCGACCCGGCGCAAGTAGGGGTAGGCGGGCTGAGTTTCGGCGCAGAGGTGGCCATGTGGACCGCGATGAACTCGCGGATACCTCGTGCGATCTCGGTTAGCAACCCGGTTTGGTCTCCGTTAGGGTACCTTTTGTACAGTTTGTGGGGCGACGCACAGTTCTCGCGAATAAGGCGCTACTGGCAACTCGGCTCTCTCGAGGAGACGCCGAAGCGTTGGCGGCTGCTCTCGCCTTTCTACAACATTGGGCGGATAAGGGTGCCGGTGTTGATGCAGATGTCAGAACGAGAATACAACTTCTCGCTCGACTACGCGGTGCCATTGATCCGGGCGCACCTAGCCGATGTCTATGTATTTCCGAATGAGCCGCATCAGAAGTTCCAACCCCGGCACAAGTTGGCTGTTTACGAGCGCAACCTGGACTGGTTCCGCTTCTGGCTGCGAGGGTACGAAGACCCGAATCCCACCAAGAAGCAGCAATACGCGCATTGGCGGGAGATGAGAGACGCGATATCGACCAGGGCAGCATGGAGTGCCGCTCACTCGGGTGGTTGAATTTGGACAGAAGCACCTGAATCAAGTTTGGGCTTTGAAAGTCTTCGCGCCGAGAAGATCACTCTGACCATCGGTTCGTCCGTTGCGGACGAACCGATCAGGTACAGCGTGCTTCCGGCCAGTGGCCGCTTCGCCATGCTGGACGACGGTATGGGATTCAGCCTGATTCCGTGGAAGTCGATGATTGAACGGCGACTGGGTCAATCGGTCAGTGCCGTGCTGTGCCGCAAGTGTCCGGGTGGTAGCCGCCGTGGGCCAGCACACTGATGCTCATAACGGTGGGCTCCAGCCGACCCACTTCACTGCCAAGTTCCAAGGGATTCCTTCGGACGAGGTAGGGTATTCCAGCGCCAGCGCATTTCAGTCCTATTGTCCCTTGGTCAGTGCATCTTGCACGGTGCTGGCCGCAGGGATATAGATCGTTCACGCAAGGTATGGGGTGATGCTTGGCATGGCCCACGGCTTCGACAGTTTCCTGAAAATGCCACGAGACCTGCCGGTGACGGAGGAGGAGCCGCATGAGCGGATGCGCAGCTTCGAGACATTTTCGCGCGAGCATTACAGCGGCCTGCTGCACTTCCTGCGTCTGCGCGTCGCCAATGAGGAAGATGCCAAGGATGCCGCCCAGGAAAGCCTGATGCGCCTGATGCGCTATCGCGAGACCGAGCCCGACGCGTCGTGGAAGCCATTGCTCTATCGCATCGCCATCAACGTGGCCAACGAACAGTTTCGCCGCGGCAGCGTTCGCCGGGTTAGCCGGCAGATATCGCTGGACGATGTGGAGCTGGTCTCCGGTGAGCCGACACAGGAAGAACTGATCGAGCGCGAGCAGCAGCAGGCATGGTTGCGCGATGCGGTCATGTCGCTGCCTATACGCTGTCGACAGGTATACCTGCTCAGTCGTATGCAGGGCATGACCTATGCGCAGATCGCCAGCCACTGCGACATATCCGTGAAAACCGTCGAGAAGCACATGACGAAGGCGCTGGCGGCGCTATGTAGCAGGGTGGGGTCGGGGAACGCTGATGCATTGTAGATATCGTGCACAGTCATCCATGACGGGGGCCCGGCTTGTCGTACAGGCTGCAAGTCGGTGCAGGATCCGCCATGGCAGCAGATGACCGAAAACCCATGACGACGACATCCGCCGATACCGAAATTCGCACTGCCGCGCAGCAATGGTTCGCGCGATTGCTCGCGCCCGATTGCAATGAGCTGGAGCATGCCGCGTTCAACCGCTGGCGCGCGGCCAGTCCGCTGCACGATGCAGCCTATCGTCAGGTCGCGGACGTCTGGGAGCGCAGCGTTGGTCTGCGTGAGGATCCTGTCATCGTCGCCGCGCTGCAGGAGGCCATGCGCCCGGCCGTGCGGCTGGGCAGGCCCCACCATCAGCGCTGGTGGCCAGCTCTGGCGGCTGCGGCCTCGCTGGTGTTGGTGATTACCGCATTGCTGTGGGTGTTCATGCCAAGGGATGCTGCGGCGATTCGCTATGCGACCGTGCTGGGGGAACAGCGCACCGTCGCCCTCGCCGATGGATCCAAGGTGGTATTGGATACGGACAGCGAACTGCTCGTGCAGATCGACAAGCGCGCGCGCAACCTGACCCTGCAACGCGGGCGCGCCGACTTCGAGGTGCGGCACGACACGGCCAGACCCTTCGTCGTGCATGTCGGTGATGGCTCGGTAACCGCGACCGGCACCCATTTCCAGGTTCGCGTCGGGGAAAGCAACAGCGTCGTGACGCTCCTGCAGGGCCAGGTAGTGGTTGCAGCCAACGCGCAAGACTCCAATCGCTCGGCTACGCTGCGACCGGGCGAGCGCATCGCCATCGAACCGTCAGGCCGACTCGGTGCGCTGCAGGCCGTATCCGAAAGCGAACTGGCCAATGCGCGTGGCTGGACCGGAGGCAACCTGGTCGTGAAGGCGTGGCGACTGGATGCCGTGGTGGCGGAAATGAACCGCTACTCCAGCACCAAGCTGCGCCTGGGCGACCCTGCCTTGGCGAACGTCCCCATCAGCGGCGTCTTCAAGGCCGGGGACCAGAAGTCCTTCGCCCTGGCGCTGGAATACGGTTGGTCGATAGATGCAAGCCAACGCCCGGCCGCCGGCGAAATCGTGCTGACCCGCAAGTGATTCGGGAGCAGCACGCGCTCATTCTGTGCAAGGACCGACGTATCGTGTGTCGCCAGAGGTAGGGTCTTCCCAACCCTGCTGCATTACAGGTTCACGACGGCCCAATGCCCGCTGCACGACAGCGGTTATTGGCGGCCGATGTTCCTGCCCAATGGGGGATTACATGAAAGGTCATTCCAGCATCAAGCGTGCGGAGCGGGGAACTCCGGCGCGACATCGCCTGCATGTGGGGCTGTTCATGGCGCTGGCCGCGCTCGCCGCCGGCAATGCAGCCCATGCACAGCAGCGCAACGTGGTGTTGACACCGCAGGATTACAGCATCACCGCAGGTAGCCTGGGCGACGCGCTCAACCAGTTGGCGACGCAGAGCAAGCTGCAGATCGTCTACTCGCCGGAACTGGTGGGCGGCAAGACGGCGCCTGCCATAAGCGGTCAGCAGACATGGCGGGAAGCGTTGCAGAAACTGCTGGCGGGCAGCGGACTGGAGTGGGGTTTCGTCAACGACACCACGGTTGTGATCAGGCAGTCGGGCAAGACCAAGCCAGCTCCGCAGAAGGCTGTAGGGCCTGCGCACAAGCCGACGACGAAGTCCGCGCAGAAGCCCGAGCCGACCACGCTGCAAAGTGTCACTGTCACGGGTACCCGCATCCGCGGCGGCACCACGCCATCGCCGGTCATCGCGATCGGTAGCGAGCAGATGCGGGAGGAAGGTTTCTCGGACCTCGGCGAGGTAATTCGCGACATCCCTCAGAACTTCAATGGTGGGCAGAACCCCGGCGTCATGACGGCGACGGGCTCGGGAAACGTCTACAACCAGAACGCTACTGGCGGATCCAGCCTCAATCTGCGAGGAATCGGTGCGGATGCCACGCTGACGCTGTTGAATGGCCGGCGTCTGCCTGACAGCGGCTTCGGCCAGGCAGTGGACATCAGTGCTATCCCGGTCGAGGCAGTGGAGCGCATTGATATCGTCGCCGATGGTGCATCGGCGATCTACGGTTCCGATGCGGTTGCGGGCGTCGGCAACGTGGTGCTCAAGCGCGACTTCGACGGACTGACCGTCGGGACCCGTTACGGTGGATCAACGGATGGCGGCCTGACGACTAGGGACTACACCGCAGTTGCTGGCACAGCCTGGGCGAGTGGTGGGTTGATAGCGACATACAAGAACACCACGGTTGATCCGATTCGTGCGGACCAACGCGGCTACACGGCGTACATGGACGAGCCGTTCGTTCTTTATCCTGGAAGTGAACTCCACAGCGGCCTGCTCAGCATCCATCAGGCCTTGAGCGATCGCGTCGAGTTCCAGCTGGATGCGTTCAGGACGAAACGGAAGCAGACCTGGTTCCAGAACTACGGCGCGTTCTACTACGAGAACTTCTTTGACACCACCACGACATCGGTGGCGCCGAGTGTCGAGTTTGACCTTCCCGGCGACTGGGTAGGGTCTGTTGGGGCAGCGTGGGGCAGGGACAGGAACATCAACAGGACACAGATGGTGACCGCAGGGACGGATGCGCCGACCCTTGAGGTTCACTCCTGCTATTGCAATGACAGCGAATCGCTTGAGGCGGGAGCGGAAGGCCCATTGTTTACGTTGCCAGGTGGCGACGCGCGATTGGCTGTTGGTGCAGGAAGCCTAAAGAGCCGATACGAAGATGTCTCCTACCTGAGTGGCTCACGCGAGGGCGGACGGCAGGGCAGCCGCCACGTCTATGGCGAACTGAATCTGCCGCTCGTCGGCCCGGACATGGATGTCGCCGGTGCCCGTAGGCTGGTGATTTCCGCCGCATTGCGCAGAGAAAACTACGACAGCTTCGGCAGCGTTACCACCCCCAAGCTTGGGCTGATCTACGGTCCTGGCGCGGATTTCACCTTGAAGGCGTCCTGGGGTAAATCGTTCAAGGCGCCCATGCTGAGCCAGTTGTACGCAAACCGGATTGCGGGTCTTTGGACGGCCAGCGCGGTAGGTGGGGCAGGGTACCCCTCCGACGCCACAGTGCTGATGGCGTTCGGCGGGAACCCGGAGCTCAAGCCGGAGCGCGCAAATACCCTTACGACCTCCTTGGCCTTCCATCCGGCAGCGCTGCCCGCGCTCGACGCAGAGCTGACGTGGTTCCGCATCAACTATGACCAGCGCGTAGTTCGTCCGCTTCCGGTGTACAGCCAGAGCTTAAGCAATCCCGCGCTTGCTGACTTCATTCAGTACTCGCCAAGTGCTGAAGATCTGGCAGCGGTTCTGGCCACCTACTCTCAGGCGTTTTACAACTACGCCGGCGCTGATTACGACCCCAGAAAGGTGGTGGCCATTGCATACGGCCAGTATGCCAATGCAACGCGGCAGCGTATCGATGGTGTCGATCTGACCGGGACGTACCGGATGGATCTGGGTACGGGAAGGCTGACTCTTCGTGGTTCGGCAAGCTGGCTGGACAGTTCGCAAAGAAACACCGCAAACCAACCTCCCTTCGACTTGGCGGGCACCATCTTCTACCCCGCGAAGGTCAATGCCCGCCTGGGTGCCGTCTGGGCCAACGGCGGAGTTACGGCATCAGCATTTGCGAACTATGTCGATGGTGTGACCGATCGTACCTCGGGCAAGAGGACGTCTTCATTCACTACGTTCGACGCGACGATCCGCTACGCCTTCGGCGGACGCGATAGCCCATGGTCGGGGCTCGAACTCTCGCTCATCGGCCAGAATCTGCTCAACAGGGCGCCTCCACTGTATGCCCCCGTCGCGATGACCGATGTCCCATACGACTCGACGAACTACTCGGCGATCGGCCGGTTCCTGAGCATCGCGTTGTCCAAGCATTGGTGAGGCTGCCAGCATGATCAACAGTGCGAGCTCGATCGATGTCGATGCGCGGATGGAGCCATCCAAAAGCCGCATCAGCCGGGGTGTGGGGCAAGGCGTACTGCTGTGTGTGTCGTTGCTTTCCTTCGTTGTCGCGGCTCATCCAGCGCATATCTCACCAAAGCGATTGCTGGAAGTCGCAGACATCGCTGGACCTGTCGTCTCACCGGACGGACAGAGCGTTGCTTTTCGGTTGCAGCAGGCATCGACCGAGCGCAACCGCTATGACACGTTCTGGTACATCCAGCGCTTGGGTGGGAGCGCGCCACCGCGGCGTATCGCAGATGGGGGGACGCCGCTTCGCGACTATTCGACCGGGCTTTCGATTCCCATGATCCCGGTCTGGACGCCTGATGGCCGTGCCATCCTTTACCGTGCGCTCGTCGACGGAAAAGTCGAGGTATGGCGTGCCGCCGTAGATGGGGCAGGTGCTGTGCCCATAACGTCCGATCCGGCGGACGTTCGGGACTTCGAGCTGAGCAGGGATGGAACCGTCCTGAGATACAGCGTGGGTGCCACCCGGGAAGAGATCGTTGCTGCGGAGCAGGCGGAGTACGACCGTGGAGTGCACATCGACGACACCATTTTCATCGGGGCTGGATTGTTTCGTTCGAGTCAGGTGCAAGGGCGGCCGACCACCCAGCGCTTTGTGGGGAAGTGGTTTGAACCAGGTCCGTTGCTGAGCAAGGTGGCAAGCCGGTGGAAAGAAGTGGACCTCGACACACTTAAGAAACGGGACGCCGACCGATCCGAGACATCCGTACGGATGACGCCGATCAAGAAGATGCTGGAGCACGTGAAGCCTTGGAAATGGGCGAAGAATCCGGACGACGATCGCATCGCTCTCCTGACAAGGGTAGGGGATGCGGCAGAGCGGTTTGCCAAGCCGGATGTCGAACTCTCCGTGCTGCCAGACTCGAAGTCCGGCAAGGCAGTGAAGTGCCGGGACCCTTTGTGCACGGGCAAGAACATCACGGGGCTCCAATGGCGCCCGGAAAGCAACGAGGTGATGTTCACCATCACGGACCGGCACGAGGGGAGGGCGCAGTCGATCTACAGGTGGGACGTCAAGCAAGGCGTGGTTGAAATGGTTGTCCGGTCCCGGGGGTTGCTCGGAGGAGATAGCACTCAACAGGGATTCCAGGATGTCCCTTGCGGCGTCTCTGCTGATGCGCTGGTGTGCGTCACTGCAGAAGCTGACCGTCCCCCGCGTCTTGAGGCGATCGATATCGAGACCGGTCAACGAACACTGTTATTCGATCCGAACGTGGCGCTGGCATCGGACATTGCTGCGACGATGCCCGCTAAGTTGCTTCGATGGAGGGGTGAGAGTGGAGAGGAGTTTTCCGGCTGGCTGTTTGAGGCAACCGGTTCGACCCGTGCTCCATTGTTCGTGACTTACTACAGTTGTGATGGGTTCTTGCGTGGTGGCATTGGGGACGAGTGGCCGTTGACAACACTTGCAGGCTATGGAATTTCCGCACTGTGTATCAATGGGAATCCTGGCTATCTTGATGTCGTCAGGTACTACGATCAGGGCCTTTCGGCGGTCAAGGGCGCGGTGGATGCGCTTGCCAGAAGCGGTCGCATTGATCCCTCCAGGGTTGGCATGGGTGGCCTGAGCTTCGGAAGTGAGGTGACGATGTGGACGCTGATGCGATCCGACCTGCTGTCCGCAGCCTCGATTTCGTCGCCATCGCTTACCCCAAACTGGTACTTGTTCAACAGCCTTAGAGAGGGCTTTCGCGATGGAGTAAGGCGGAACTGGCAACTCGGATCGCTTGAAGAGAGCCCCAAACGATGGCGGATGATGTCGCCGGTGTTTCATCTGGATAAGGTCAGAGCACCAGTTCTTTTCCAGATGCCGGAGCAGGAGTACCTGATGGCGGTGGAATATACGCTTCCACTTATCCGGATGGGGCGAGCGGACATGTATGTGTTCCCTGACGAACCGCACATCAAGTTCAAACCGAAACACAAGCTTGCTGTGTACGAGCGCAACGTCGACTGGTTCCGCTTCTGGCTGCAAGGGTATGAAGACCCGAATCCCGTCAAGAAGCAGCAATACGCGCATTGGCGAGAGATGAGAGACGCGGTATCGGCGAAATCGGTGCCGGGTAGCGCTCGTTCTGGCGGCTGAATTTGAATAGCCCCGGGTTTCGTGGAGGCTGTTGGGTTTAAGTCAGGCCATCACGGTCGCTGGCTGACGGGCGAGTTGCCGGTAGTAGTTTGCCTCGGCCTCGGCCGGCGGGATATAGCCGATGGGTTCGAGCAGTCGATGGTGGTTGAACCAGGCCACCCATTCCAGCGTGGCCAGCTCTACTGTAGCCTTAGTCTTCCAGGGCGCACGGCGATGAATCAGCTCGGCCTTGTAGAGCCCGTTGATCGTCTCGGCCAAGGCATTGTCATAGCTGTCGCCCTTGCTGCCGACGGACGGTTCGACGCCGGCCTCCGCCAAGCGTTCGGTGTATCGAATGCTGACGTATTGCGAGCCTCGGTCCGAATGGTGCACCAAGCCGTTGTCGCGCTCCGGTTGTCGCGCGTACAGCGCTTGTTCCAGAGCATCAAGGACGAAATCGGTACGCATTGAACTGCTGACTTTCCAGCCCACGATGCGACGTGCGAACACGTCGATGACGAAGGCCACGTACAGCCAGCCCTGCCACGTCGACACATACGTAAAGTCCGAGACCCAGAGCTGGTTCGGTCGATCGGCCTTGAACTGCCGGTTGACCTTGTCCATCGGGCACGGCGCCTTGCCATCGCTGACCGTCGTGCGCACCACCTTGCCGCGCATGACGCCGCGCAGGCCTTGTCGCCGCATCAAGCGCTCCACCGTACACCGCGCTACCGGCATTCCTTCGCGTGCCAGCTGCCGCCAGACCTTGTCCGCACCGTAGACCTGCATGTTGCCTCTCCAGACACGTTCGATCTCTGGCACCAGCATTTCATCGCGCTGGGCTCGGGCACAACGTCGTTGCGGCTCGCGCTGGAGCGCCGCATGGCGCCGATAGGCCGACGGGGCGATCCGCAAAACCTTGCAGATCGGCTCGACCCCGAAGGTACCTCGATGTTCGTCGATGAAGTCCCTCAGGACTTGAGTCGGCGGTCGAGCTCCGCCTGGGCGAAAAAAGCACTCGCCAGCTTCAGGATCTCGTTGGCTCGACGCAGCTCCTTGACCTCACGCTCAAGCTCTTTGACGCGCTGCGTTTCGGCCGTGGTCACGCCATCGCGCACGCCAGTGTCGATCTCGTGCCGCTGCACCCAGCCCAGCAACGTCTGCGGCACGCAGCCGATCTTCGGCGCCATCGATTCCACGGCGGCCCACAGCGATGGATACTCTCCCCGATGCTCTTGCACCATGCGTACGGCTCGCTCGCGGACCTCAGGTGAGAACTTGTTCGACTTGTTCATGGCTCCATCTTCTCAAGAGTTGGAGCCTCCTCAAAACCCGGGGCGATTCAATTCGATCAGAGGCGCCTGGATCAAGTGCGGAATTTGAAAAGTATTCGTGCCAAGTGAGGTCACTCCGATCTCACCTTGGCCTTTGTCCGTGCGGGCTCCTGAACCGTTCGTCTCCGGCGAGTCGGGGGCTCACTCCGCCGGATGCGTCAACGCCAGATACTCCTCGCTCTGCATCTCGATCAAGGGCGATTCGGTGTGGGCGTTGATCAGACGAGGTATCGCTCACTCATGGGAAGCACGCTGCTTCACCGCTTTTCCGGAGAGCAGTGTCAGGCCCCCTGCGTTGCCCTGACTGATGGATATGCCATAGGAGCTGCGCAACGCGTCGATGAAGGCGTGGCTGCTGTCGTCGCGGAACACCCCGCTGACGCGCAGTTGCCCGACTGCAGCATCACCGATAACGATTTTGGAAGTGGTGTACCGGTTGAACTGGGCCACGGCCGCGGGCAGCGGCGTGTCGTTGAATACCAGCTTGCCGGAAAGCCATGCGACGGCTGTTCCGGTGTTGGCGGATTCGATCACGGGCGTAGCGTACCTCTTGCCCATCAGCAGGCGCTGCCCGGCCGTCATGGTCGTCGGGAGTTCGTGAGGATCTTGCTGGCCGCTTTCGGGAGTAACCTCGACACGACCTTCGACCAGAGTGACCTCGACCACGTCGTCGTGCTCGTAGACATCGAACCGGGTGCCGACCGCCCGCACCACGCCGCCTTGTGCCGTCACCAGGAACGGTCGCCCGGCATCCTTGGCTACATGGAAGAAGGCGCGCCCCTTTTCCAGTACCAGCCGTCTCGATTTTGCCGAGAACGACGCCGATAGCTGCGTATCGGTATCCATCGTGACGCGCGAGCCGTCTTCGAGCATCAGCGTGCGCCGTTCGCCGACGTCCGTGGCGTAGGTGCGCACGTCAGCCTGTTGCGCGCGCCACGCGAACCAGCTTCCGGCAAGCACCACGACCAGCAATGCCGCAGCGGCAAGCCACGCCGGCGCCTGTTGGCGGCGTGGCCTTTGTGTCCGGGTGGAGTGCCTCCGCAACAGCTGGCTGTCGCGCAACGCTCTGCCGATCTCGGGCCGGTCGGCATGTGCGCCAAGGCTGGACCACAGGGCTTCCAGTCGCTCATAGGCCACACGATGGCGACTGTTGTCCGCCAGCCAGCGCTGGAACTCATCACGTTCTCGCTCGCTGACGTCATCCGCGCGCAATCGCGCGAACCAGGCGGCGGCTTCGTGCCGCGCCGGGTCGCCCACGCTCGCGATGTGCAGTTCGTCCGTCTTCATGTCCTATCCAGTCGCGTGTCAAAATGCAGCAGCGCTTTCATCATGTGTTTTTCCACCGCGCTCACGCTGACACCCAGATGCTGCGCGACGGCGCTGTAGCTCATGCCCTCGTAGCGTTGCAGCAGGAACACCGCCCGGCACTTCGGCGGCAACTCCTCCAGTGCCTGCAGAAAAGCGCGCAGTTGCTCCTGCTCTTCGCAGACGCGCTCTTCGGAAGGTGCCTCACCCAGCTGCTCGCTGGTGCATTCGTCGATGGGGAAGTGCGATTGCACGTGATGCGTCTTGTTGCGGCGGAAACGATCCCGCAACAGGTTGGCGGCAATGCGGAACAGGAATGCCTCGAAATTGGCGATCGGCTGCGTGGATTTCTGCTGCGCGAAACGCACAAACACTTCCTGAGTCAGATCCTCCGCATCTTCCCTGCTGCCCAGGTGCAGCAGGAAATAGCGCACCAGCGAGCTTCGATAGCGCCATGCCAGCAGGTCGATGCCTTGTCCGGCATCGGTATCCTCCTCACCAGGCGCGATGTGATTCGTCGTAATGTCCGGCATGGCGGCGCTGGAATGCGGTAATAGGGGGCGACGCTACGCGTGGTCCGGCAGTGTCGCAAGTGGCGACGAAGCAACCCGATTGCAGGTGAGGTAAACGCGTTGTCCCACGTCTACAAAACCATGCCACGGCCTTGCAGAAGTGCTGCGCGTGTTGCCGTCGAATTGGCACATTGAAAGAAATCCCGCCAAGTACACGGAGTCCGCGGAGCGATGGAACATCCATGCATGGTCAGAGCATTCCAAGTTGAAGCAAGCAGGGTGAGGTAAGTGAGTACAACTGCGTCTACCCGATAACGAGGCATGCCAGGAACATCCTGGATGCCGCGAATGAACCGGTGTGTGGGAATGCACCGGTACTAACAAGCCAGCATCATTTCGGGGGACGACACATGTTCAACGAGTCGAAGTCATTTGGGAGGCAGGGTGCGCGCAAGCGAGGTTCCGCAGCGGCGAGAGGAGTGAAAGGTTTGCGGCGCCTGCCGGCGCTCGGTTTGCTGTCGTTGGCCATCGCCCTGGCGCAGGCCGCGCCGGTGCATGCGCAGAACGTTGGCGATTCGCGCGATTACGCGATTTCCAGTCAGCCACTGAGCACGGCACTCAATCAGTTGGCGCTGGCCACGGACCGCCAGATCATGGTGCCCCCGGAACTGGTGCGCGGACGCACGGCACCGGCGCTTGCCGGACACTACTCGCTCGATGCGGCGCTGCGGCATCTGCTCGCCGGCAGCGGACTCACTTATGAGGTAACGGGTACCGGTACCGTGGTCGTCAAGCAAACGCCGCCGAATCCTCCGCCTCGCTCGACGAAGCCCGCTCCTGCAACGAGCCAGAAAGCCGACCAGAAGCCTGAGCCGACCACGCTGCAAGGCGTCACCGTTACCGGTACCCGCATTCGTGGCGGCACCACGCCATCGCCGGTGATCACGATCGGTGCCGAAAACATTCGGGAGGAAGGATTCACCGACCTTGGCGAGGTGATCCGCAGCATCCCGCAGAACTTTTCGGGGGGGCAGAATCCCGGGGCCGGCAGCGGAAACATTGCCGGAGCGGGAGACGTCAACCAGAATCTCACCGGCGGTTCGGGACTCAACCTCCGCGGTCTGGGGCCGGATGCCACCTTGACGCTGCTCAATGGCCGGCGCATGACCTACGGCGGCTACGTGCAGGCGGTCGATATCAGTGCCATTCCGATCGAGGCGGTGGAGCGCGTCGAGATCGTCACTGATGGCGCGTCGGCCATCTACGGCTCCGACGCGGTAGGTGGCGTGGCGAACGTGATCCTCAAACGCGATTTCGAGGGAGTGTCCGTCGGGATGCTCAATGGAAGCGCGGCCCATGGCGGTCTGGCGACGCGCGAGTACACCGCGACGGCAGGCACCACATGGGCGAATGGCGGGCTGATTGCCACCTACAAGTACTCCGACGCCGACCCCATCTATGCATCCGAGCGCCGTTACACCGATCACATTCCCGAGCCGGCGACGCTCTATCCAGGCAGTGATCTGCATAGCGGATTGCTTAGTGCCCACCAAGCCCTGGGCGAGAACGTCGAGCTGCGGCTGGATGCACTCAGGACCGAGCGCGGGATGCTGCAGTATTACAACTGGAGCAGGCGCAACCACCATATCGCGAACAAAACCACGACATCGCTCATTTCGCCAGGCATCGAGTTTTCGCTGCCGCAAGACTGGACCTTGTCCATCGGCGGAACCTGGGGAAAGGACGAGGCGGAACTGAATCATACGCAGAGGGTCATCGCGACCGGCGTATCCACGCTCGTGGAAAGCATCTGTGCCTGCAACGAAAGCCGGAGTTATGAAGTGGGTGCCGAAGGCCCGCTTTTCGCCCTGCCGGGCGGTGATGCACGGCTTGCAGTCGGCACCGGTTACAGGAAGAACGATTTTCTTATGGAAGGCTCCATCCCCGGGGCCGATCCTTATGGTCTGAAGCGAAACGGTGAAAGCGCGAAGTTTGCCTACGCCGAGATCAATTTGCCGCTGATCGGGCCGGAGCAGGGCGTGACCGGCGTGCATCGCCTGCTGCTGACCGGGGCCATGCGTGGCGAGGACTACGATAGCTTCGGAAACACCACGACCCCCAAGCTCGGCCTGATCTACGGCCCCAGCGCCGACTTCACCTTGAAGGCGTCGTGGGGTAAGTCCTTCAAGGCGCCCACGCTCTTGCAGCGGTACTACAAGGTGAACGCGTATCTCTATTCCCCGCGGATCCTTGGGGGAAGCGGTTACCCGGCCGATGCCACCACGTTGCTCCTCTATGGAGGTAATCCCGATCTGAAGCCGGAACGTGCCAGGACGTGGACCACTTCGCTGGCATTCCATCCCGAGAGGCTTCCCGGATTGCAAGCCGAGCTGACCTGGTTCGACATCGACTACACGGATCGCGTGGTGCAGCCGATCACGAATTCTTCGCAGACGTTCAGCAACCCGGACTACGCAGCATTCATCGACTTCTCCCCGACGGCCGGGGAGCAGGCGAAAGCCATCGCGGCCGCCAGCAGCTTCGCCAACTATGCGGGCGTGGACTACGATCCAGACAAGGTGGTCGCGATCGTCAAGATGCAATTCACCAACGTGGCCCGGCAGCGGATCAAGGGCTTCGACCTGACGGGATCGTATGGGTTTGACGCTGGTGCGGGACGATTGACGCTGCGTGGCTCGGCGACCTGGCTAAACAGCACGCAACAGGTCATCCCGACACAGGATCCTGCAGATTTGTCGGGGACACTGTTCAATCCGCCGAAAGTCAGTAGCCGTATCGGCGCGGTCTGGAACCGGGGGGGCTTCACCGCTTCGACCTTCGTCAACTACAAGGGCGGCGTGACCAACAGGACCGACGGGGTGAAGTCCACTTCTTTCACGACCTTGGATGCCACTCTGCGTTACAACACTGGCGAGCGTGGCGATGCCTGGTCGAACCTGGACCTGGCGCTGTCGCTCGACAACCTGCTCGACCGGGAGCCGCCGTTGTACACGCCGGCCTCTGCCGCCGCTGCTGCCAACGTACCCCCCTACGATCAAACGAATTACTCGGCGATCGGCCGCTATCTGAACCTTTCGATATCGAAGCGCTGGTAAGCCGGTTCCACGATTGGAACTTGTCTGCCCCTGGCGCGAAGCAACCGGCGCCACGGGTCCGTCGACCATGCCGCGAGTCGGCATGATCCGAGGAGAAACCAATGCATTCGTTCGTCAAGACTTTACTGGCGGCAGGAGCGGTATTGCTTGCCTTTTCCGTTCCCGCGCACGCGGAAACGATCTCACCCAAGCGTCTGTTGGAAGTTGTCGATATCGGCAATCCAGTCATATCGCCGGATGGGAGCAAGGTTGCGTACCGTACCGAGCAAGCCTCGGTGGAGAGGAATGCCTACGATACGATTTGGTACGTGCAGGAACTGGGCGGCGATTCGCCGCCACGCCGGGTGGCGGACGGAGGCTTGACGTTGAGGGATTCCGCAGGACAAGCCATGCCCGCTCCCGCCACTTGGTCGCCGGACGGGCGATGGATCTACTACAGGGCGCTGGTCGACGGGAAAATCGACGTCTGGCGTGCAGCCGCCGACGGCTCCGGTTCGGAGCCCATGACGCTCGATGCTGCCAATGTCCGCGATTTCGCATTGGATGCCGATGGCCGGGTGTTGAAGTACGGCGTCGGTGCCACCCGCGAGGAAGTGATCGAGGCCGAGCAGGCTGAATACGATCGCGGGATCCGTATCGATAGCACTGTCCCGCTCGGGCAGAACCTGTTCCGTTCCGGCAACCTCGAAGGCCGCCTGGCAACGCAACGCTACGGGAAGGTGTGGTTTGACCATGCGCCGTTGCTTGCCGACAGGCCGGATCGATGGAAGGCGATCGACCTTGCAACGCTGAAGCGGCGGGATCTTGCGGATTCCGAGATACCGTCTCCCCGACTGGAGCCTTCGAAACTGAATCCGGATGCCTTCGAGCTCGCGTCCGATCCGCAGAGCGGCCGCATCGCGCTGCTGGTGCGTACCGGCCATGGCGACGGACTGTTGTACAAGCCCGACGTCGAACTGGTCGTGCTTTCCGGTCCGAAGGACAAGCGCCCAGTGCGATGCGTGTCGGAACTGTGCGCGAAGAAGGCGATCACCAGCATCCTGTGGCGTCCCGGTGGCGACGAGGTGCTGTTCACCGTGACCGATCCCCACGAGGGGACGGGGCAATCGATCTTCCGCTGGAACGTGGGCAGCGGTCAGGTCCGGCCGGTCGTGCAGGCGCGTGGCCTGGTCAGTGGAGGACGGGATCGATCGAGTGATTGCGGCGTGTCTGCCGAAGCACTCGCCTGCGTGGTCGCCGAGGCGGATCGCCCGCCTCGCCTGGAGCGGATCGAGCTGGAAAGCGGACGCCGACAGGTGCTGTTCGATCCGAATCCGGCCTTGACGCGTGACATGGCGGTATCGGCACCATCGCGATTGCTGCGCTGGACGGACGCGAGCGGCCAGGAATTCACCGGCTGGTTCTTCCCGGCCAGGAAAAAAGGCGATTCGCCCTCCCCCCTGTTCGTGACCTACTACAGCTGCACCGGATTCCTGCGCGGCGGCGTGGGCGATGAGTGGCCGCTGGCCTCGCTGGCCGAGAGCGGGATTTCCGCGCTTTGCATCAACTCGGCGCCATATCGCATCGATGCGGCCGTGCGTTATGGCCAGGGCCTGTCGGCGGTCGAGAGCGTGGTCGCGAAGCTGGCTTCGAACGGCGAGATTGATCGCACCCGCGTCGGCATGGGCGGCCTCAGTTTCGGTAGCGAGGTGACCCTGTGGACGCTGATGAAATCAGACCTGCTGGCCGCAGCATCGGTGACATCCCCCGTGACGTCGCTCAACTACTACCTCCTGGGCAGCATGAAGGGGGAGCAATTCTTCAGCGGGCTCAAGAAGCTTTGGCAACTCGGTGCGCCGGACGAGACGCCCGCGCGCTGGAAAATGCTTTCGCCGACGCTCAACCTGGACAAGATCAAGGCGCCGATCCTGATGCAGATGCCGGAGCAAGAGTACATCCATGCCTTGGATTACTCGATCCCGCTTATACGCGAACATCGCGCTGACCTATACGCTTTCCCCGACGAGCCGCACCAGAAGTTCCAGCCCAAGCACAAGCTGGCCGCCTATGAGCGAAATCTCGACTGGTTCCGCTTCTGGTTGCAAGGGCATGAAGACCCGAATCCCGCAAAGGCGGAACAATACAAGCACTGGGAAGCCATGTGCGACGCGCAGAAAACGAAGCGTCCCGATGCCCCGGCTTCCTGCGTCGGCACGAAGTCGAAGCGTCAGCCGCTTTGAGGTGATTATCTTCGTACCGTGGAACTGCCCCAGGACCCGGTGACGAGCCGGAGGGCGAAGCCACGGGTACCCGATATTCCGCCATACCCCTCTTATAGTGTAGGCAGCCGCTGTACGGCCGCCGACCCGAGAGGGGACGTGAAGCCTGACAAACGTACATTCTGGGCGCGGATGTTCACCACACATCAAGCCACGCTCAATGGCTTCTTTCGGCGCCGGGTGGCGCATCCCTGGGATGCGCAGGATCTGGCCCAAGAGGTCTACGTGCGCCTTTTGCGTATCGATGGCGGCGAGGACAACCCCATCGCCAACCCCGAAGCCTACCTGTTCACCGTCGCGTCCAACCTCGTCAAGGAGCACGCCGTGCTGCAAAAGCGCCGCGGCCTCGGCGTGGATATCGCGCAGGTGCTGCCGGAGCTGGAAGCTCCGCAAGGCTCGGCCGAGGACGAGGTCGAGCGCGATTTCCGCCGGCAGCGGGTGGCCGCCATGCTCGACCGGCTGCCGCCCCGCTGCAAGGCGGTGCTGCTGATGCAGCACCGCGATGGCATGAGCTACGAGGAGATCGCCATGCAACTGGGAGTGTCCACGCACATGGTCAAGAAATACGTCGTCAAGGCGCTGGCGCTGTGTCGTCGCGGCCTGGCCCGCTACGAGTAGCCGTCATGCGCACACCAGACGAACAATTGAACGATCTCATCGCGGAACAGGCGGCCGAATGGTACGTGGCGCACCGCGATGGCGAGCTTGCTCCGTCGCAGCAACAGGCCTTCATGCACTGGCTGCGGGTCTCGCCCGTGCACGTGGCCGAATATCTGTCCATTGCCGGCATGGCACGGGATATCGGCGATGCCGCACGGCAAAACACCATGCCGCTGCAGCCCTTGCTGCGCGAGGCCGGCGTGTCGGACCGCGTGGTTTCGTTCAACGGCACTGCGCACACGCCTGCATCCGATACGCAGGTGCCGGAGAAATATTGGAGGAGGGCTGGCCGCGAGCATCGCGCATCCCGCGCGTCGCGCCGCCCCTTCGCTCGTTGGGGAGTCGGCATCGCGATGTCGGTGCTGGCGGCAGTTGCCCTGTTCGCTGGTTTTCAATGGTTCGCGTCAAGGCCGCAACTGCAGACTTATGCCACCCGCCATGGCGAGCAACGCAGTCTGCAACTGCCCGACAACACGGTCGTGCGGCTCAACTCCGACTCCGCCATCGCCGTCAGTTTCAACCGGCGCCAACGGCGCGTCGAAGTTGTCCGCGGCCAGGCCTACTTCGAGGTGGCGAAAGATCCGGTGCGACCCTTTGGCGTGCAGGTCGATGGCCTGCTCATCAAGGACATCGGCACGACGTTCGACATCTATCGGCAGGGAGCCGATACCACCGTCACCGTGGCGGAAGGCCAGGTGCAGGTGTGGCGCGCAGCGCCTGCGCCATCCACCGGCCGGTTCGGCCTGGATCGCTACCCGTCAGCGCCGCAGGGTCGTCCCATTGTCGATCTCACGGCCGGTCACCAGGCACGTATCGCTGCCTCGGGCCAAGTGGAATCGCAAGGCCCGGTCGACGTGCAGCGGACCACCGCCTGGACCCAGGGCAACATCGCCTTCGAGAATCAGTCCATCGCCGCCGTGGCGGCGGAGTTCAACCGCTACAACAACCTGCAGATCAGCGTGAGCGACCCGCGCATCGCCATGCTGCCCATCAGCGGTACGTTCGATGCGCACGACGTGTCCACCTTCGCTGCCTTCCTCGACAGCCTGCCGAACGTGCATGTGGAAACCCATGGTCAACAGTTGATTGTCGTCGCCAGCCAGGTTTCGCAGCGGCACCATAGATGATGCACGATCTATACGAATAGACGGCCAATCGAAAAAGCGGTACCCGGTTTTCTGCTCCAACCCTCGTAACTGGAGAACGCACCACATCAGGCCGGTCGGAGGACTGGCGGTGATGTGCCACATCAGCAACTCCAACGGGGGAATCGATTCATGCGTATGCGCGTCCTGACCATGTGTTGCCTGGCGTCACTGTTCGGTACTGGCGTTGCCGTCCCGTTAATGGCGGCACCATTCCAGCAGTCGGTATCCGATTCGGCCATCCCGGCCATGCCCTTGAACCAGGCACTCAACGCCTTCGCGCAACGCGAGCACCTGCAGTTGGTCTATGTCTCGAAGATCGCCGACGGCGTGGGCACCAAGGGCGCACCGGCAGGTTTGTCGCCAGAGGCGACATTGCAGAAGCTGCTGGAGGGCAGCGGCCTGAAGTACCGGTTTCTCAATGCGAAGACGGTGACGATCTATGCATCGACCGCGCCGCGAGCCACCGGGGGCAAGTCGACGGGAAAGCCGACAGCGGATGCCGAGGGAGCCAAGGCCGAACCAGCGAACCTGGATACGGTAACGGTGACCGGCACACGCATCCGCGGCGGCACCACGCCATCGCCGGTCATCACGATCGGTAGCGAGCAGATCCAGCAGGAAGGCTTCACCAATCTTGGCGAGGTGATCCGCAGCGTGCCGCAGAACTTCAACGGGGGGCAAAACCCTGGCGTGATCGGCGTTGCCAGCGGCGTCGGCAATCAGGATCTTACCGGCGGCTCTGCATTGAACCTGCGCGGGCTGGGCGCCGACGCATCGTTGACACTGCTCAACGGGCGGCGCCTGGTCTATGACGGGTTTTCCCAAGCTGTGGACATCAGCGCCATCCCAGTGGAGGCAGTCGAGCGCCTGGAAATCATTCCGGATGGTGCGTCGGCCATCTACGGCTCGGATGCGGTGGGCGGCGTGGCCAACGTGATCCTGAGGTCCGACTTCGATGGGGTGGCCCTGGGGGTGCGCTACGGTGGCGCGACCGATGGCGGGCTGGCGACGCGGGAGTACACCGCGACCGCCGGCACCACCTGGGTCGGCGGTGGACTGATCGCGGCCTTCAAGGATGTTGATGTCGATCCCATCCATGCTCGCCAGCGTAGCTACACCCGGCATCTGGTCGAGCCATATACGATCTACGGCGCCAGCGGCTCGCGCAACGGCCTTGTCAGCGTGCGCCAGTCCATGGGCGATGTGGCCGAACTGCGACTCGACGCGCTCAGGACCAAGCGCGACATGACCAGATACATCAGTCAGACGGGTTCCTACTACCGCTACAGCCCGGAGACGTCGATCACGCTGGTGTCGCCCAGTATCGCGTTCTACCTTCGCCATGACTGGACCCTCACCTTGGGCGGGGCGTACGGCAAAGACGAGAACGTCGATGCGCGCCAACTCGTGTCAGCAGCGGGGAGCCGCCTGGTCACCCGGACCTGCTACTGCAACAAAGGCCGTTCCTGGGAGATTGGCGCCGAAGGCCCACTGTTCCAGGTGGGGGGAGGGGACGCGCGACTGGCCGTAGGCACCGGGTCGCGGAAGGAAGAATTCCAGTATGTGCCGAACGTTTCCGGCAGCCCCTACGGTGGCGACGAACGTGCCCGGTTTGCCTACGCCGAGCTGGGTGTTCCGTTCGTCTCGCCTTCCTCGGGTATCCCAGGTGTTCATCGCCTGGAATTCAGTGCCGCGATGCGTGGCGAGGACTACGACAGCTTTGGTCGGGTGACCACACCGAAGCTCGGTCTGATCTACGACCCGACTGCCGACTTCACGCTTAAGGCCTCATGGGGAAAGTCGTTCAAGGCACCGACGCTGCTGCAGCGCTACCAGAACAAGCTCGCCTTTCTTTGGAGCGCCTCTGCGGTGGGCACCAGCGGCAGTCCCGCCGATACCACAGCACTGATGTCCTATGGCGGTAACGCCGATCTGCACGCTGAGCGGGCCCGGACCTGGACGGCCTCGTTGGCCTTGCATCCAGAAGCGCTGCCGGGGCTAGAGGCAGAGTTAACCCGATTCGACATTGATTACACCGATCGGGTGATCGAACCAGTCAACTACCTGCAGGCGCTGAGCAATCCGGCCTATGCGGACTTTGTGGACCGGTCGCCGACGCCGGCGCAGATACAGAGTCTTCTCGCGGTCTACGGCAGCGCGTTCTACAACCTCTCCGGTGTTGCCTATGACCCGGGCAAGGTGGTGGCGATCATCCGCGACCAATATGTGAACGCGGCACGGCAACGGATCAAGGGCATCGACTTGTCGGGCTCGTACCGCTTCGATCTCGGCGACGGCCAGCTGACGGTGCGCGGATCGGCCAGTTGGCTCGACAGTACGCAGACGACCAGTGCTGGTCAGCCCGAGCACGCACTCGCCGGTACCGTCTTCAATCCGGCCAGGCTCAAGGGCCGCGTCGGTGCGGTCTGGGCATCGGGGGCCTTCAGCGCGTCGGGTTTCGTCAACTACACCGGCGGCGTGACCAACCGCCTCGCGGCGGTGACGGAGAAGACCGCGTCGTTCACCACGATAGACACCGCGATGAACTACAACGTCAGTAAAGGTGCGGGCGCTTTCTCGGGGCTGACGCTCGGCTTGTCGGTGCAGAACCTGCTGAATCGCGCGCCTCCGCTTTATACCGCAGCGGTCGCGACATACGTGCCGTACGACGCTACCAACTACTCGGCGATCGGACGCTTCGTCAGCGTCTCGGTCTCCAAGCGTTGGTAGGGGAGGGGGCGTGAAACTTCTTTTTCAACCACTCCTGTGGGCGGCCGTGACGGCACGCTTGCGTCCGGACCCCTCGACCAGGAAGCGCCATACGCGTTGGGTTCCGGCGTTTGCGCTGGTGTTGGGCGTGGCTGTCGCCGGCCCGTCGCCCGCGGAGACGATCTCGCCGCGGCGCCTGCTGGAGGTGACCGACCTGGGCAATCCGGTGATCTCGCCCGATGGGCGGTACGTGGCGTTCCGGGCCGAGCAGGCGTCGATCGAGCGCAACACGTACGACACCACGTGGTACGTGCAGGGCTTGGATGGGCAATCTCCGCCGCGCCGTGTATCGGATGGAGGCGTGCCGTTGCGCGAGTACGTCAGCGGACTCGTGCTGCCATCACCGGCCGTCTGGTCGCCGGATGGGAGGTGGATCTACTATCGCGCCCGACTCGACGGCCGCGTCTCCGTTTGGCGCGCGGCAGCGGATGGCTCCGGGGCTCGCGCGATGACGTCGGATCCGGCGGACGTGCGGGACTTCGCGCTGAGCGGCGATGGTCAAACACTGAGGTACAGCGTCGGCGCGACACGGGAAGAGGTCATTGCCGCGGAGGAGTCCGAGTACGACCACGGTATCCACGTCGACGACACGGTGGTTATTGCTGCCGGGCTGTTCCGGTCAAGCAAGCTCGATGGGCGACCGACCACGCAGCGGTTCCTGGGGGATTGGTTCTCGACCGGGCCATTGCTGGCGAAGGTGCCGGACCGTTGGAAGGCTGTCGACCTGACAGCGATGACAACCCATGACCTGTCTGCATCGGAGCCGCCAGCGCACACGCTGATTGCAGCAGATCTTTCGCCTGATCTGCCGGCGGCACCGACCAAGATAGCCCTGAATTCGGGCGATGGACGCATTGCGGTGCTGATGCCTGGAAGGACGGAGAAGGGGCTGCTGTTGAGCCGCGACGTCGAGCTGGCCATGCTGCCGGACAGGCATGCTTCGCGTCCGATCCGTTGTATGGCGGAGCTGTGCCGTCACAGACACATCAGCGATATCCAGTGGCGGTCCGGGAGCGATGAAATCCTGTTTACGGCCACCGACTATGACCAGGGGCGTGCGCAGTCGATCTATGGATGGAACGTCTCGACGGGTACGGTGCGGCCCATCGTGATTTCCAATGGACTTGTCAGCGGAAGCCAGCGCTACTGGGACATTCCCTGTGCGCTGTCCGTCGACACGCTGGTGTGCGTCGCGGCCGAGGCCGATCGTCCGCCACGTCTCGAGGCGATCGATGTGGCAAGCGGCCATAAACGGATCCTGTTTCAACCGAACATGGGACTGGAAGCGGACATCGCGGCCACGGTACCGGCGAGATTGATCCGCTGGAAGGATAAGCAGGGACGGGAGTTCACAGGGCAGCTGTTCGAGGCCCACGGGGCACGCGCCGGCCATCCGCCGCCGTTGTTCGTGACGTTCTATAA
This sequence comes from Rhodanobacter sp. OR92, assembly GCF_000427545.1. Classification (NCBI taxonomy): domain Bacteria; kingdom Pseudomonadati; phylum Pseudomonadota; class Gammaproteobacteria; order Lysobacterales; family Rhodanobacteraceae; genus Rhodanobacter; species Rhodanobacter sp. OR92. The sequence continues at coordinate 50,624 of NZ_KE386556.1, forward strand.
CTGCTACGGCTTTCTGCGCGGCGGGCTGGGCGACGAGTGGCCGCTTGCCACCCTGGCCGAGCAAGGCATTTCGGCACTGTGCATCAACGCGATTCCGGAGTTTCGAATCGACTTTGTTGCGCGGCACGACCAGGGGCGCGCGGCCGTCGAGAGCGTCGTGAAGCCTCTGTCCGCGGAAGGGCGCGTCGATCGGGCCCGCGTGGGCATGGGTGGACTCAGCTATGGCAGCGAGGTGACGTTGTGGACGCTGGCACATTCGGATGTGGTGAGCGCCGCGTCTGTCAGCAGCATGTCGGTGACACCGACCTACTATCTGTTCAACAGCCTGCGAGGCGCTTTCCGTTCCAACCTTCTGAAACTGTGGCAGCTCGGCGCGCCAGACGAAACGCCCGAACGGTGGAGGGAAATCTCGCCCGTGTATCAGCTCGGCAGGATCAAGGCACCGATCCTGTTCCAGATGATCGAGCAGGAATACCGGATGGCCCTGGACTATGCACTGCCGTTGGTACGCAGGCACCAAGCGGATGTTTACGTGTTCCCGGACGAGCCTCACATCAAGTTCCAGCCCCGGCACAAACTGGCTGTGTACGAGCGCAACGTCGACTGGTTCCGCTTCTGGCTGCAGGGGTATGAAGATCCGAGTCTCGTCAAGAAGCAGCAATACGCGCATTGGCGAGAGATGAGAGATGCTGTGTCGGCGAGACCGGCGCGGAGTGGTGCTCATTCGGGCGGCTGAATTTGACCAGAAACACTTGGACCAGGGTGGGTTTTGAAGGTCTACGTGCCGAGAACGTGCCTTACGAATAGGCTTCGGCATAGGGGGAAATAGAGACTTGACCGTTGCATCCCCGGACCTGCTACATAGCAACCATGCTGACCCTACGTCATGGCTCCGCGCAGGCTGATCGGAGGACTTCGGATGCCACATCGGCAGCCGATGACGAGCCGTTCGCTGGATTGCTGGAGGATCTGATCCCGGGCTTGCGGCGCCACCTGCAGCACCAGCTGGGCAGCGCCGACGCTGCGGACGATGCCGTGCAGGAAACCTGCCTGCGCATGTTGCGTTATCGCGGCATTGGCGACGCGGGCGAAGTGCGGGCGCTGCTTTTTCACGTGGCTGCCAGCGTGGTCGCGGATCGCTGGCGGCGTGCCAAGGTGCAGCACAGCGAGGATCACTGTCAGCTGGATGGCCAGGAGCTGGTCTCAAGTGAGCCTCAGCCGGATCGCCTGCTGGCAGGACGGCAGGATCTCGGGTTGATCAAGCAGGCCATTCGCACGTTGCCGCCGCGTTGTCGTGAGGTGTTCGTGCTGCACCGTTTTGAGGGCTTGAGCTACCGCGACATCGCGCGCCGCTTTGGTACCTCCGAGCGCACCGTCGAGAACCAGATCGCCCATGCGCTTGCTGTTTGCCGCTGCGCGATAGGGGAACATCGCGGGAGAACGTTCAAATGACCATGGACCGCGAACACGATATGCAGGCAATTCACCGCCAGGCCGAGCGCTGGTTCGCGCGACTGCGTGCCAGCGATTGCTCGGCCGCGGAGCGCAGCGACTTCGACGCATGGCGTACGGCGCAGACCACGCATGCCGAGGCCTACGCCCAGGCGGAACAATTATGGAGCGGGCTGGACGAGCTCACCGAGGATCCAGAAATCCTGCAGTGGCGGCGGGAGGCGAGGCAATCCGCACCCGCCGCTGCCAACCGCAGCGGGCGTCTGCGCTGGCTGGCTGTCGCCTCGCTTGCAACGGTTGTGTTGTGTGCCGGTTTTGTCACCTGGTGGTTTGTTGGCGGCACCTCCGCCAGCAGCTATGCCACGGCACATGGCGAACAGCGCAGCGTGGTGCTGGTGGACGGCTCCCGGCTCGTGCTCAACACCGACACCGTGCTTGATGTCGATCTCGGTCGACGTACTCGACGCGTACGGCTGCGCCGGGGCGAGGCGATGTTCGAGGTGACCCACGATGCCCATCGTCCGTTCGTGGTGCAGGCCGGTGGCAATACCATCTCGGATATCGGTACGCGCTTCGATGTCCGCGACAGCGGTGCTCAAACCGTGGTCGCGGTGCTTGAAGGAGCGATTGCGGTTGCACGCGATGGCAACGCGGCCGAGCTGACGGCTGGCGAACAGATCGTGGCAGGCGACGGAGTCTGGATCAGGGGAAGCGCCGATCCAACCATGACCACAGGCTGGACGCAGGGCAAGCTCGTATTCCGATCCACGCCGCTCGGCGACGCCGTGGCCGAGGCCAACCGCTACGGACCCGATCGTCTGGTCATCGCGGATCCTTCGCTGACGCAACTCAAGATCAGTGGCGAGTTCCGCATTGGCAACACGAGTGCATTGGTGCGCGCGCTGCAGAGCGTTTACCCGATTCGCACCGAACATGACCGCGGCAATGGCATGGTTCGCCTGTATCGCCGTTGATGTCCGTTTGCAAGCTGGTGATGAGCGTCGCTTCAAAGTCTCTTGTGCACTGACCCGCGATCAGACTGAAGGCCTTGCACCCACCATCGCGGCTGGCCTGGGTTGATATGGGCCATACCGTGTTCTGTTTCGACTAGGGGTTTCCTTTCGCCACGTCGTTCTTGTCATGGGAGCGCGGCTCGGTCCGCGGCACGACAAACTCGAACGGGAGGGGATATGCACATATCGAACGACAGGCATCGTTGCCGCAAGCGCCTGTGCGTCACGCTGCTGGCCGCAGCATTGTCGACCGCCATGGCAAGCCAGGGCGCATTCGCCCAGGCCGTTGCCGTCACGCAAAGCTTTCATATAGCCGGCGGTTCGCTGGGTTCGGCGCTGAACCAGTTCACCGGACAGAGCGGCCTGCAGGTGCTGTACGACCCATCCTTGGTACAAGGGCGCACTGCGTCCGGCTACGACGGTGCTGCATCGCCACGCGCCGTGCTGGATGTGCTGCTCAGGGGCACGGGGCTCACCTATCAATTCACCGATGCGGGAACGGTGGTGATCAAGCAGGGACCACCGAATCCACCACGTCGCTCGGCGAAGCCAGCTTCTGCGGCGAGCCAGCTAGCTGGCCAGAAGCCGGAGCCGACCACGCTGCAAAGCATCACTGTTACGGGCACGCGTATCCGTGGCGGCAACTCGCCATCACTGCTCATCACGATCGGCAGCGAGCAAATCCAGCAGGAAGGCTTCGCAGACCTCGGCGAGGTGATCCGCAGCGTGCCGCAGAATTTCTCGGGTGGGCAGAACCCGGGCGTGACCGGTGCTACAGGTGGCTTCGGTAATCAGAATTTCACTGGGGGCTCTGCCTTGAACTTGCGCGGGCTTGGCGCCGACGCATCGTTGACGCTGCTCAATGGACGACGCCTGGCCTACGACGGATTTTCCCAGGCCGTGGATATCAGCGCCATCCCGGTGGAGGCTGTCGAGCGCCTGGAAATCGTCCCCGACGGTGCGTCGGCCATTTATGGTTCGGATGCGGTGGGTGGTGTGGCTAATGTGATCCTCAAGCGCGACTACGACGGAGTGGCCCTTGGCGCGCGCTATGGCGGCGCAACCGATGGCGGTCTCGCGACGCGGGAATACACCGCAACCGCCGGCACCACCTGGACCGGTGGCGGACTGATCGCCACGTTCAAGAATGCCGACGCCGATCCCATCTATACGCGCCAGCGCAGTTACACCAAGTATCTGGGCGACCCGTATACGATCTACAACGGCAGCGATTCGCGTAGCGGGCTTGTCAGCGTCCATCAGTCAATGGGCGATGTGGCCGAACTGAGGCTTGACGCGCTCGGGACGAAGCGCGACATGATGGGCTATACCCCCATTCGAGCGGGTTCCTACTATCGCCACACACCGGATACGTCGATTGGATTGGTCTCGCCAAGTATCGAGTTCTTTCTTCGCAATGACTGGTCCATCACTCTCGGTGGAACGTACGGCAAGGACGATACCGTCGACGAGTACCACATGGTGTCGGCAACGGGGAGCAGCCTTGCCACTCAGACCCGGTACCGCAACAAAAGCCGTTCCTGGGAGATTGGCGCCGAAGGATCGCTGTTTTCGGTCGGAGAAGGGGAGGCGCGCCTGGCTGTCGGTGTCGGGTCGCGGACAAACGAATTCAGGGTTGTGCCAAAAGTTTCCGGCAGCCCTTACGGCGGCGACGAGCAGGCCCGGTTTGCCTATGCCGAGCTGGGTGTTCCGTTCGTCTCGCCTTCCTCGGATATCCCGGGCGTCCATCGCCTGGAGTTCAGTGCGGCGATGCGTGGCGAGGATTACGCCAGCTTTGGCCGGGTGGCCACGCCGAAATTCGGGGTGATCTACGACCCTACCGCCGACCTCACGCTAAAGGCCTCCTGGGGAAAGTCGTTCAAAGCCCCGCTGCTGTATCAGCGCTATGCCGACAAAGCCACCTATCTATGGAGCGCCTCCATGGTGGGCGCGGGCGGCAGCCCCGCCGATGCCACCGCCCTCATGTCCATTGGCGGCAACCCCGACCTGCATGCCGAGCGGGCACGGACCTGGAGTGCCTCGTTGCTCCTGCATCCGGAAGCCCTGCCGGGGCTGGACGCCGAGCTGACCTGGTTCGACATCGACTACATCGACCGCGTGACCAATCCGGTCATCTACCAGCAGGCGCTGAGCGATCCGGCCTATGCGGACTCGGACTTTGTGGTTCGGTTGCCGACGCCTGAGCAGATTCAGGAGTTTTTCGCGGTTTACGGGGGCGCCTTCTACAACTATTCCGGCAGGGCCTACGACCCGAGCAAGGTGGTGGCGATTATCCACGACGAGTACGTGAACGCGGCGCGGCAGCGGATCAAGGGCCTCGATCTGTCGGGGTCGTACCGCTTCGGCCTTGGCAGTGGTCAGCTGACAGTGCGCGGGGCGGCCAGTTGGCTCGATAGTGCGCAGACAACCAGCGCCGGTCAGCCCGAGCAAACGCTCTCCGGTACCGTGTTCAACCCGGCCAGGCTCAAGGGCCGCGTCGGTGCGGTTTGGGTCTCGGGCGGTTTCAGCGCGTCGGGCTTCGTCAGCTACACCGGCGGGGTAACCAACCGCCTTCCGACGGTGACGCAGAAGACCTCGTCGTTCACCACGGTGGACACCACGCTCAATTACGACATCGGTAAGCGCCCCGGCGCCTTGTCGGGGCTAACGCTCGGGTTGTCAGTGCAGAACCTGCTGAATCGCATGCCTCCGCTTTATACCGCGCTGTATGCGACATACGTGCCGTACGACGCTACCAACTACTCCGCTATCGGACGCTTCGTCAGCGTTTCGGTTTCCAAGCATTGGTAGGGAAGGGGACATGGAACTTTTCCATCAATCGGCCGCGTGGGCGGCCGTGACGGCACGCATGCACCTGGATTTTTTAGCCAGGACGCACCGCACACATTGGATTCTTGCGCTGACCCTTGTCGTACTTGTCATGGCTGTCGTGGGGCCGCTGCATGCGGAGACGATTTCGCCGCGACGCCTACTGGAGGTGACTGACCTGGGCAACCCGGTGATCTCGCCCGATGGGCGGTATGTGGCATTCCGGGCCGAGCATGCCTCGATCGAACGCAATACCTACGACACCACGTGGTACGTACAGGCCATGGACGGGAAATCCCCACCTCTCCACGTAGCGGATGGAGGTCTGCCGTTGCGCCAGTATGACACCGGAGGCGTGCTGCCATCACCCGCCGCCTGGTCGCCGGATGGAAAGTGGATTTACTATCGCGCCCTTCTCGATGGCCGTGTCTCTATCTGGCGCGCGGCAGCGGACGGCTCAGGGGCCCATGCGGTGACGTCCGATCTGGCAGACGTTCGGGACTTCACGTTGAGCATTGACGGTAGAGCGCTGATGTACAGCGTTGGCGCGACGCGGAAGGAACTCATCGATGCGGAAGAGTCCGAGTACGACCGCGGCATCCGCATCGACGACACGGTAAATATTGCCGCCGGGTTGTTCCGGTCGAGCAGGCTCGATGGTCGGCCGGCTACACAGCGGTTCCTGGGAAGCTGGTTCTCGATGGGGCCGTTGCTGGCGAAGGCGCCGGATCGTTGGAAAGCCGTCGACCTGGCGACGATGACAATCCGGGACCTATCCGTATCAGAGTTGCCAGCGCGCCCACTGACGCCGGCCGATCTTTCGCCCAATTTGCCGGTCGCGCCGATCAAGAACATGGACGGCTTGCGCTACGAGATAGCCCAAAATCCAGGCGATGGACGCATCGCGATGCTGATGCCTGGAAAGAAGGAGAAAGGATTGCCGATGAGCCAGTATGTAAAGCTGGCCATGCTGCCGGATAAACATGCCTCGCGTCCGATACAGTGCACGGCGGAGTTGTGTCGCCACAAATCCATCACGGATATCCAGTGGCGACCCGGCAGCGACGAGATCCTGTTCACGGCCGCCGACTACCGCAAGGGAAGTGCGCAGGCGATCTACGGATGGAACGTCGTAACGGGTGCAGTGCGGCCGATCGTGCTTTCCAATGGGCTTGTAAGCGGAAGCCAGCGCTACTGGGATATTCCTTGCGCACTGTCGTCCGACACGTTGGTGTGCGTTGCGGCCGAGGCCGATCATCCGCCACGCCTCGAGGCGATTGATGTTGAGAGTGGCCATCGACGTATCTTGTTCGCACCGAACAAGGGATTGGGAGCGGATATCGCGGCTACGGCGCCGGCGAAGTTGATCCGCTGGAAGGACGCGCAGGGACGGGAGTTCACCGGCCAGTTTTTCGAGGCGCGCGGAACGGACGCCGGCCATCCGCCACCGTTGTTCGTGACGTTCTACAGCTGTGACGGATTTTTGCGCGGCGGGCTGGGCAATGAGTGGCCACTTGCCACACTGGCCGAGGATGGGATCTCGGCGCTATGCATCAACGCGATCTCGGGCCTTGGTCTTGGCATCGTGGCTCATTACGACCAGGGACGCGCGGCCGTCGAGAGCGTCGTGAAGCTCCTGTCCACCGAAGGGCGCATAGACGGCACACGTGTCGGCATGGGTGGGCTCAGCTATGGCAGTGAGGTGACACTGTGGACGCTGGAACATTCGGATGTGGTGAGCGCGGCATCTGTCAGCAGTAGTTCGGTGACGCCAACCTATTATCTTTTCAACAGTCTGCGGGATGTCTTCCGTTCCACTCTCCGGAAAAGTTGGCAGCTCGGCACGCCAGACGAGACGCCCGAACGGTGGAGGAAAATCTCGCCCGCGTATCAGATCGACAGGATCAAGGCGCCGATTCTGTTCCAGATGATCGAGCAGGAATATCGAATGGCCTTGGACTATGCACTACCGCTGGAGCGCAGACACCAAGCGGATATCTACGTATTCCCCGACGAGCCCCATATCAAGTTCCAGCCAAAGCACAAGCTGGCGGTTTATGAACGTAACGTCGATTGGTTTCGCTTCTGGTTGCAGGGGTATGAAGATCCCGACCCGGCCAAGATGGGCCAATACAAGGTATGGCAATCGATGAAGGCCAGTCTCAAACAGGTGAAATGAACGGAAGGTTGGTGCTCGTTACCTGTCCTCCGGCAAAGCCGGAGGCTTTACGATTGCCGGCTCCTGTAATGGGACTTTTCGCAATCGAAGATCAAAAGCTCGACACCAGAACGCTCCCCCAAACCGGGGTGAAGGCCTAAGTCCTTTGGAGGCTCCGGCAGCCTGGGCAAGCGCATGTTCATTGGCGCGCTGCTTGCGCTGGTCTGGAACTCCCTGCAACAGGCGATGATGAACCTCGCGCCGTGTGCGGCATGCCGCTGCTGCTCGCCTGGGCACCGTGATGCACTACGACCGCAGCTTGGTCCGGCGACCAAGCGCGCACGGGAAGCCGCCCGTGAAGAACACTGCCGCGTGGGAGAGCCGACCTTCGTGGTGCTGCACGGCGTCGACCCAGTAATTCAGCTGGGGCATTACATGCCCAACCTCCAATCCAGCCCTTCTGGCTACTCGCCGAGCAAGAGGGCTCAACGCACCCAAGCATAGAGGATCGCTCCGAAGAGCGCCCCGACCGGCAAGGTGACCACCCACGACAGTGCAATGTCAGTGATCACTCTGCGATTCACCCCGCTCCGTCCGCTGGCACCGGCGCCTGCCAGCGCCCCCACAACGACATGAGTTGTCGATACTGGAAGGCCGTTGAAACTCGCTGTACTGACCAACAGGCTGGTGGTCAGGCTGGCTGCAAGCGAGGCACCAAGATCCAGATCCGTAATTTTTTCGCTCATGGTACGGGCGACCCTGCGTGCGCCAAGCAACCCACCAAGCAACATCGCAATCGCCACGGCGAGCACGGCTGCCTGGCTATCGAGCATCGCGATGGGCAACAACAAGGCAGCAATCTTCGGCGTGTCATTGAGTCCGCGCGCAAACCCTACCGCCCCCGCGAGCAGGAAATGCAGCGTATCGATTTGGCGGGTAGCATCGAAACGCATGAGCGTGCGTGTATCGCTGCCGCCACATTCGGTCGTACTGCCGGCGCGCAGCACGGTTGTCTCGCGCATCATCACGCCATCGGGCGTGGTGATCGTGCCTTGAGCAATGCACAAACAGTCGATGCGTTTCCGTTCTGCGCGCACCACCAGTCGGCGCAGCAGCGGGGCACTGAGGAATGCAGGGATGACGGCAATCAGCGGACTGGCCAGCAGCGGTAGTAGGAAGCTCCTGCCCAGTGACCCGAAATGCGCGTCCATGCCGGCGGCGACCAGCCCGGCGCCGCTCATCGCACCAACCAGCGCATGCGTAGTCGAGATCGGCATCCCGCGCCATGATGCCAAGGCGACGGTGATGGCAGCCCCGCCCGCCACGGCCAGTGCGAAGCTGGTCTGCGCTGCGATGTCGGCAGATACCAGTCCTGCGCCGGTGAAGGCCTTGAGCAACCCCTGTGCGAGATAGACCGAACCCAACGAACCAGCCAGCGTGGTGATGCTGGCCCAACCAAGGCTAGTCCAGTACCCCACGGTTCGGCTGCCGTAAAGCGTGGCCACTCCCTTGAAGTTGTCGTTGGCACCATTGGTCGCTGCCAGCAGCAATACGGAGATGAACAGAACAAGAGTCATGCTGAGGTTCTTTCCAACAAGGCGTGATCGGTGACGGCGAGTAGCCAGTCGTACAGCGTGCGCTGCGCCGGCATGATGTTGGGCAATGACGCCAATACCTGGATGAGCACAGGCAAATCCGCTGCGTTGTCGGCATCCGTGAGCATGGGCAAAGTGGCAAGATGACCGTACGCCGCCAAGGCGCTGCGCAACTGCATGGCGGTATCGGGCTGTGAATAGCGCACACCGAGCCAGACGGTGCTCGGGATGGGCACCCGACCGCCGAACAACCAGAAGCCGCCATCGCTGGCTTCGCCGAGCACGAAAGGCTTGTCCGTGTCGTGCAGCGCTGCCAATGCGGCCAGCAGCATGGCTGGTGTCAGCTGAGGGGCATCGGCGCCGATCAGCAACACCCGGCCATGACGTGCCTGCAGTGCAGCGTAGATGCGAGCTAGCCGTTCACCAAGATCGCCTTCACCCTGCTCCAGCTGCGCAAAGTCATGCCATGCGGCCGAGGCCACCGGGCCGGCCTCGGCAATCGCCCAATACGGTGTGAGTGGCGGCTGGCAGCTTTGCGCGACGGCAGCCGTGGCTGCGGCGGCAAGCCGATAAAAGCGGGTGGCGTCATCCGTACCCAGCGTGGCCGCCAGCCGTGTCTTCACCGGCGACAACCCCGGCGTCTTGACGAAGATGGCCAGTGCCGCCGTCATGTCCTTGCCCTGTGCGTCGCGCGCCATGCCGGCCATGCTTGCGCCACGGTCAACCACCAATGCCTGAGTGTGGTGGTTAGCCAACCGTGCTGCGCATATTTGCGCGCACTGGTTTCCAGCGACGCAGGAAGGCAGCGAAGTGGCAGTCCGGCATGGCGCGCGGCCCATACCAGCAGGTGATCTTCGCCGTAACATGCCTGTTCATCAAAGCCGTGCAAGGTCTCGAAACAGTGCCTGGGCAACACAAACCCCTGATCACCAAACGGTAGCCCCAGCCAGCGGGCGCGCAAATTGGCGCCTGCTGCGTTCAGCGCGGTCCAGCGAGGTCCATCGCGGCGAAACGCGAGCTTGAACCATCCCAGCGCATCGCCCCCTTCCGCCAGAAACCGCTGCAGTTCACGCAGGCTGTCTTCCCGCAGACGCGAATCGGCATGCAGGAACCACAGCCAGTGGCCAGTGGCGAGCCGGGCACCGAGGTTCTGTTGCCGGGCACGCCCCGGCTTACAGTGGCACTCCCGATAGCGCAGGTGCATCGGCCACGTTGCCGGGGCCGGCCACGATTCATCATCGGCACGCACCACAATCACTTCGCTGTCCATCGGCAGCGAGGTCAGCTGTTGCAGCAACCCATGCCATTCGGTTTCCCCGGGTGCCAACGGCACGATAACCGACAGAGAGCGTATCGACGCGTGCGAGGCAGCGGGATGACAACTGTCCATGAGCATCTCAGCAGCAGCTTGCCGATGTGGTCGTCGCCGCTGCGGCCGGGGCGCAATCGAACAGGCCAAAGTGCCGCTGCTTGTCGCCGTGGAAAAGGAAATGCGCCGCGTAACGACTGCCGGCCAGCATGTCGGCACTGTTGCCGCAGACCCGCAACGACTTGCCGTTTTCGAAAAGGTGATGGTCGTCCAGCACGAACCGGTGCGGATGCGTCGGTATTGTGCCGAGGTAGGTCGCGGACTGGCCGTAGTCCTCGCAGCGATCCTCCAGCGGCAGCTTGAAAGCGCGCCAAGTGATCGACTCGAAATGGGCAAAACCGATCTTTTGCTCGATCGCCTCGTCGGTCAGTGCGATCGGGCCGCGCGCACACACCCGTGCGTCGGCCACGCCGAGTTCGCCCAGCAGGCGGCGAAAATCCTCCACGTACAGCGCGCCAGCCAGGCATTCACCGAGCAATACCGGATCGGCCAGCAGCTCGCGCGGCAGCCGGCGGTCGCTGTAGACGTCGGAGAAATACAGCTCGCCGCCGGGTTTGAGCACACGCAGGATCTCGGCAAATGCGCGGCGCTTGTCCGGCACCAGGTTCAGCACGCAATTGGATACCACCACATCGACCGACGCATCAGCAACGCCGATTGCCGCGAGGTCGGCCAGATCGCCCAGATGAAACGTGACATTGGAACGGGCATGTCCAAAGGCCTGCGCGTGAAAGTCGCGATGCCGCTCGGCGACAGCCAGCTGCTGCGCCGTCATGTCGACGCCGATGACATGACCCCGCTCGCCGACCAGCTTCGACATCAGGTAGGCATCGCGGCCACTGCCGCAGCCCAGATCCAGCACCGTCATGCCGTCCAGCGCCGGCGGCAGTGGCGAGCCGCAACCGTAGAAACGGTCGCGCACTTCCGGGTGCAACTGGGCCAGGGTCGCGCGCAGGTGTACGGGTATCGCATCGATGCTGCAGCACGCCGTGGTGCGCAAGTCGTTGCTGGACTGCAGGGTTTCGCCGTAATAGCTGCGCACTGCCGATTGCTGTTCTTCGGCAGCGCCGCCGATTTCGTGTTCCAGGTCCATGCTCATGTTCATGTCAACGATCCTCCACAGGAGCTGCCCGCACCGGCGGTGCAGCCATAACAATGATTGGCGAAAGCGATCGGCTCGCGTTCTATGTCCGCCAGCCCCGCAATGTCCCAGATGCTGCGCCGCCGGCCACCCTGCGGCAGGTCCAGCGCCTGGTTGAAATCGCAGTCGTACAGCTGGCCGTCCCAGCTCACCGACAGCAGGTTGCGGCACATCACGCCCGGCGCGACCTGCGGGTTGAACGCATCGAGCAGGGTGTGCATGTAGGTTTCGTAACGACCCTCGCGTTCCAGCAGATGCAGGAAACGCTTGATCGGCATATTGGTGATGGTGAACAGGCGGTTGAACACGATGCCGAAGTGCTCGGCCAGCTCGCGCCGGTAGGTTGTCTCCAGTGCCGCTTGCGCCGGGGGCAAGCTGGCGCCCAACGGGTTGTAGACCAGATCCAGTTCCAGCCCGGAGCCGGCGTGGCCGTAGCCGAGCGCATTGAGCTGGCGCAGGGCGCGCAGGCTGGGATCGAACACATGCTGACCGCGCTGCTTTTCAACGTTGGCCTTGCTGTAGCACGGCAGCGAAGCGACCACCTTGACGCCCTGCGCGGCCAGGAATTCCGCGGTGTCCTCCTGTCCCGGGCGAAACAGCACGGTCAGGTTGCAGCGGTCGATCACGGTCCTGCCCAGCGCCCGCGCCTCGCGCACCAGGGTGCGGAAATGCGGGTTGAGCTCGGGTGCGCCGCCAGTCAGATCCAGCGTGTGCACCGCGGGCGCATGAGCCAGCAGTTCGAGGATGCGATCAACGGTTGCCGCCCGCATGATTTCAGTGCGTTTGGGGCCTGCCTCGACGTGGCAGTGCTGGCAGGCCAGGTCGCACAGCTTGCCGACGTTGACCTGCAGGATTTCCAGCGGCAGGCGCGGCAACGCCAGCCCATGCTCCCGCAGGGTACGGGCAAACGATGGCAGTGACAAAGCAAGAACAGCGTTCACGTTAGATATGCCTCACTGAGTATGCTTGGGCCATTCGCCAACGATCCGGGTCGATGGTGTCCTGCACGAGTCGCGTCGACGCCGCCACATGACGCTGGAGCAACGATGTCGACGCGCTCGACGGCATCGGCTCACTCACCGCCACTACGCCGGGCAGCATCGGAACAGCGAACATGTGGAGGTGGATCCTTCGACGCATCACGGCAGGCTCACTTCAGCCGCCAGGCGTGATAGCGCGCCAGCCAGCCCAGTACCCGCTCGGGCGCATGCGCCTTCTTCCAGTTGCCGGCAGCGTACTTGTTCGCCTCCGCCCAGGTCGGATAGGCGTGGATGGTGCCCAGGATCTTGTTCAGGCCGAGCCCGTGGCGCATGGCCAGCACGAACTCGGCCAGCATCTCGCCGGCATGCTGGCCGACGATGGTCGCGCCGAGGATGCGGTCCTTGCCGGGCGGGGTCAGGATTTTCACGAAGCCGTGCGCCTGATCCTCGGTAATGGCGCGATCCAGCTCGTCCAGTTCGTAGCGGGTGACTTCGTAAGCGGTCGCCCGTTCCCGCGCCTCGCGCTCGTTGATGCCGACGCGCGCCACCTCGGGATCGACGAAGGTGACGGCCGGAATGACCGAGTAGTCGGCGCGGAAGCGACGAAACTGGCCAAATAGCGCGTTGACGGTGGCATACCAGGCCTGATGCGCGGCGGTGTGCGTGAACTGGTACGGGCCGGCGACATCGCCGCAGGCATGGATGTTGGGATACAGCGTGGCCAGGTACGCGTCGGTCGGCACCGTGGGCGCGGCAGCGATGCCCAGTGCCTCCAGGCCGAGGCCAGCCGTGCGTGGTTTGCGACCCACCGCCACCAGCAACGTGTCGAAATACAGTTGTACGCGCTGGTCTCCGGCCTCACACACCAGCACATGCCCATCGCCGAGCGGCTCGACGGCTACGGCCTTGTGGCCGATGCGCACGTCCACCCCATCGGCGTTCAGTCGGGCCTGCACGAAGGCGGAGACTTCGTCGTCCTCGCGCAGCAGCAGACGGTCGAAGGCCTCGACCTGGATCACGGCCGACCCCAGCCGCGCAAAGGCCTGCGCCAGCTCGCAACCGATGGGCCCGCCGCCGAGTACCAGCAGATGCCGGGGCAGTTCACGCAACTGCCACAGCGTCTCCGAGGTCAGATAGCCCGAAGCGGCCAGGCCTGGAATCGGAGGCACCAGCGGCTCGGCACCGGAAGCGATCACGATGGCGCGCGTGCTGATCGGCTCGCCGTCGATTTCCACCACCCAGGGCGACACGATGCGCGCGTGGCCGCGCCGTACGTCGACACCCAGTGCACGGTACCGCTCTATCGAATCGTGCGGTGCCACCGTGGCCACCGCCTTCCGTACGCGCTCCATGACCGCCCGGAAATCGATCCGCGCCTGGCCCGTCTCCACACCGGCCCGCGCGGCATCACGTGTCTGCGCCACCATCCGGGCAGCATGGATCAGCGCTTTGGACGGCACGCAGCCGGTGTTGAGGCAATCGCCCCCCATCGCCTGCTTTTCGACCAGCGTGACCTTCGCGCGTACCGTCGCGGCAATGTAAGCACTGACCAGCCCCGCCGAACCCGCGCCGATCACTACCAGGTTGCGGTCGAATCGCTTCGGTTTCGGCCAGCGCCCATAGGCCCGGCGGGCTTTCATGCGGGCGACGATCCATCGCGACAGCAGCGGAAATACGCCAAGCAGCGCAAGCGATCCGAGCATCCGGGGCGACAGGACACCCGACATGGATTGCAGCGCGGCCAACTGCGTACCCGCATTGACGAAGACCACCGTCGCCGCCAGCATGCCGACCTGGCTGACCAGGTAGAACGTGCGCGTTGGCAGCATGGTCAGCCCCATCAGCAGGTTGACCGCGAAGAAGGGAATCACCGGAACCAGCCGCAGCGTGAACAGGTACAACCCGCCTTCGCGCCGGATGCCTTCGTTGATCGCGTGCAGGCGTTTGCCGAAGTGCTGCTGCACGGCGTCGCGGAACACGAGGCGGCTGGCCAGGAACGCCAGTGTCGCTCCGATGCTGGAGGCAAAAGATACGAGCAACGTGCCCTCCAGCAGCCCGAACAAGGCGCCGCCCGCGAGCGTCAGCAACGTCGCGGCGGGGAGCGAAAAGGCCGCAAACGCCACGTACACAAGAAAGAAGGCCGCCGCGAGGGATACCGGATGGGCCTGGCGATAGCCATCCAGCGCGTGCTGCCGGCCCTTCAGCGCCTCCAGACTGAACTGATGCTGCAGGCCCAGCACGAAGAACGCGGCCACCACGCCAAGCAGCCCGACGAAAATCAGTGACCGGATGAGCGTGGTCTTGTTCTTCATGCGTCGAATGACCGGGGGAAACCGAATGGCGTCAACACGACCGACCGGCGCTCATGGAGCTCTCCGCCATGCGCTGGGGCCGGCGCAGGGCAACTCAATCCTTCAGATACTCCTGGACCATCTGGCGACCGCGGTGAATGCGGCTCTTCACTGCCTGGCGCGTCAGCAGCAGCCGGTCGGCGATCTCGCTAATCGAAAATTCCTCGAAATCGCGCAGGATGATCGCCTCGCGATACTTGTCCGGCAACGACTGGATGGCGGCCGCCAGATCGCGGCGCAGATCGAAGCGGTCGGTGTAAGTGAAAATGGGGTGATCCGACTCCGGCAGTTCGACCTGCCCGCGCATCGAACGCAGCAACCGCTGGCATTCCCGTCGTACGATCGAAAACGTCCACGCCGGGAACGCAGAGACCGTGCGCAACGCGCCAATGCGTCGGTAGATCAACAGCAGTGATTCCTGCACCGCATCGTCCGGATCCACGCTGCTGGCGCATTGCGACTGGGCGATACGGCGCAGGCCGGGACGGCACAAAGTCAACAGCTTCTCCACGGCAGCGAGGTCGCCCTGACGTGCGGATTCCAGCAGTATGGGGTCATGTTGCATGGGGTACCTCGCGATGGCAGCTCGATGATGTGGTGCAGGAATGGTCCTACCACATTCACCCTATAGAGGAAACCAACACCCGAAAGGATTCAAAATCGGCGTCGAGCCGCCACGCCGCGGTGAAACACATCCGGGCCTGGCCTAAAGGGCCGGGCGGCGACCGTTGGGCCAGAACCTCACCAGCCACCGGTCGAGCGACAGGGTGCCCGGCCCCCATGCCACGAGGGCCAGCAGCATCAGGGCCCATATCTTGTGGTCGTTGAAATCGCTACCCATCAGCCCGGTCCAGAAACCGTGCGGCCACAGATCGGGATAGGAAGTCACCGCCATGATGTTGTAGATGAACAAGAACGCAGCGGTGAGTCGCCCGCCCAGCCCCAACAGGAGGAACCAGGGCAGGATCAACTCGATCCAGGTGCCGAGGAATGCTGCAGCGTCGCCGGACAGCAGCGGCACGTGATACTCGTTGTTGAACAGGTAGGACGTGCCGGAGGGATCTTCGAACTTCACCACACCGGCCCGCCAGAACGCCAACGCCACCCAGACCCGGAACAACAGCAGGGCCAGCGGCCCCAGCCCCGAAAACACGTGGACGAGTCGCCCATAGTGGTCCCCTGTCCAGGCAAGAAACTTGTTCATGTCCCGCTCTCCTCGTCGATAAATGCCACGATCAACCCCTGCGCAAGCAGGTCCCGCAGGCAGGGTTCCAGGTCGAAGTCGTCGTCCACCCCGGATGCCACCCGACAAGCCGACGCCATATCACGCCCATCGGCCAACGCCTCGATGCAGCGGAAGGTGGCCGGATCGACGGTCGTCATCGCCACGTCGCCGCCGTCGCGCCACAGCAGCACATGTTCGCCGTTGCCCTCGAGTTTCAGTGCTGGTCCATCCGGCATCCGGCACCAGTGCCAGATCGTCAATACGGCGTGATCGCTGCGCAGCCTCTGCAGGCTCGGATGCAGGCGGACGCGCAGCCGGTCCGGCGCCACCGCGGCCGCGTCGGCACTCATGGCAGCACTGACGGGCACGGCATCGGGTGCCAGGGCAGCGACCTGGCGCAACCAGTCCAGGCGCGCCACATCCGCCAGATAGCCCAGCGCCCGCACCTCCGGCATGGTGGCGATGAACCCGGCCAGCGAACCGCCGAACTGCTGCAGGTTGCCGCAGGTCGAAGGGTGCTGCAGTCGATAGCGCTCCGCCATGGCCTCGAAAAACGCCTCGCCGACCAGGGCCAGCACGGTGGGATAACTGTCGCGCAAGGCCGCCGTCAGGGTTCCGGCCACCGCGTGCCGGTAGATACGCAATCGCGCCGAAGGCTCGAGTCCGCCACCATCGACCCACGCTGCCGCAGCGTCGCCTCGCCCCAGCAGGGCGTCGACGAAACCTCGCTGCAGCTCATGCAATCGCGGTGCGGCAGGCATGCAGCCTCTCCTCGGCCCGGCCGGCTTCGGCCAGCAGAACTTCCAGCTCGGGAATGTCCTGATCCCATTCGATCAACGTAGGCTGCGCACCGCACAGCTCCAGCGCCTCGCCGTAAAGGGCCCAGACTTCGTCGGCCACCGGCCGGCTATGGCTGTCGATCAGCAAGGGAACGGGCAGATGTCCCTTCCGGATGAAACCGGCCAGGTGCATTTCGCGCACTGATGCATGCGGCATCGCACGCAGGTAGTCGTGCGGGTCGAACCCGTGGTTGATACTGTTGACGTAGATGTTGTTCACGTCCAGCAGCAGCCCGCAACCGCTGCGACGAACCAATTCCGCCACAAACGCGGACTCCGGCATGTCCGCGTCGCGAAAGCCCAGATAGCTCGACACGTTCTCTACCAGGAACTCGCGCCCCAGCGCCTCCTGTACCTGCGACACCCGCGAAACCATCAGCGCCAGCGCTTCCTCGGTGAAGGGCAATGGCAGCAATTCGTTCATGTGCGCGCCGCCAAACGCCCCCCAGCAAATATGGTCGGAAACCAGCGCCGGTTCGTAGCGGTCAACCAGTCTGCGCAAGGTGGCGAGATGCGCCTGGTCGAGGGCATCGGCCGAGCCCAATGACAAGCCGACGCCGTGCAGGCTCAGCGGATAGTCGGCACGAATGCGCTCCAACGCGGCGTGCATGGCGCCACCTGCGCCGAAATAGTTCTCGCTGTGCACCTCGAACCAGGCTACGGGCGGCCGTTCGGCCAGCACGCGTTCAATGTGGGGGGCGCGCAACCCGATCCCGGCAGCCGCCGGGACCGGTCGCTGCACGAAGGGCAGCACAGGGTTCATCGCGTTGCTCAGCCCTTGTCGGCCGGACTGGTCGAGCCGCCGTCGATCTTCTCGCACAGACCGGCCGGCACCGCGACGAACGCGTTCGGGTCGCGCGCCTTGCTGTCCTGGCCGGCGCAGGAATGCCCCGGCGACTTGCAGTCGTTCTTGTGGGCTGCATTGATGCCGTAGCACTTGGTCATGCCCATGTCGCCGGCTTTCGCGCCGCCGGCACCGGCAGGTGCCGGCGCGGCAGTGGCCATCGCGGCGACGCCGAGCGTCAGGGCGCCGACCAGGGCCGTTTTCAGCAGGTTCTGGCTGTTCATGATGCGCATCTCCGTAGAGTGAACCGGATCTTTCCGGCAACCCATAGAGCACCTGATCAGGCGAAAGGATTCATTCGCCCGGAACCCGGTTCGCCGTGCACTCGCGGATCGGATGCATCGGTTCGAATGCCGCGCACTTTGCGGGAGCCGCAAGTCGACCCATGGGGGTCCATCGCGACGGTCTCCGCGGACGCCGCAAACGATCGAAGCGATTCCGCCGCCCGCGGCGACACGCCCATCGTCGCCTTGGTCCGACGGCGCTACGCGTTGAGCTTCGCGTCAAGCGCGATGGCCTGGTGAGAGAGGATTTCCAGCCGGGTATCCTCGAGTACCGCGCGCCCTTTCCAGGCGGACAGCATCGTGTCACGCGCGCCGAGGAGCATGCGGATCTCGTCCATGCAGAGCGCGACGACGCACTCCAGCACGGTGTCGATCGCATCATGGCCGGTGCGCAGGTGCATGTCGGCGAGGATCCGCGCGGTGCCGGAGGCGCTGAGCATCAGGTCGCCGGTGACCCAGCTATTGACCGTGAACAGGCTGACCGGAAGCCCCTTGGCATCCATCCCGACGGCCAGCAGGTGCCGCGTGGCGACCTGCCTGCCGGGGTTGCCTGTCAAGGCCGCAAAGGCCCGCTCCGTCTTTGACTGCATGCGCCGGGACCAGAGTGGGCGGCGGGCAAAAAGGTGGAAATGGCCGTGCTCGGCAGCCTCCGGCCGATCCTCCGGCGAATGCGAGTGGTAGAACCACTGGTAGCCGCCGTCCGGGTCGATCGAATCGTCCTCGGGATAATGCTGCCACTGGCGAGGCACCTGGCCCCCGAGCAGATCGTGCAGCAGGTGTTCGCCGCGAGTCGCGAGTACCGCGTACGTGTCGAGCAAGCGCCGGCCGGCGAGCCCTGTCCGGCGCGCGGCCGGGTTCGGCGATCGCCGGCCAGGCGCGGAGGCCATCAGTGCTGGGCAGCACACTTCGGTGCACATTTCGGTGCACACTTCGGCGCACACTTTTGGGCACCGCACTTCGCGTGCATGGAGGCATGCTTCTTCAAAGCGTGGTGCTTGTTCGGAGCACACTTGCCTGCGCACTTCGCGCCGCACGCGGCCATGCCAGACGCGGGATGGCAGGTTTCCTGGGCGCCGCCCATGCTGGTCGCCGCAACAGGAAGGGCGACGATGGCGGCGGTCAGGGCGGCCAGCGAAGCCAGCTTCAAGGAATTTTTCATAGGAATCTCCAGGTTGAGGTATCGGAACAAGGCAGAGACTTTTGGGTCTCAAAGGAGAGAGGCGGCCTTGCGACGAAAAGATTCAAACCTCGAACGAACGTCAATGCTCGTCGCGCCGCATATCCCGCAGGAACGACTGGAACTCCGGTGACTCTCCGAGCAACTGCCCCGCCAGGGCGCGCAGGGCATCAACCTGGGTGGAGCGCAGATGAAAGGCGGTCGGCATCGCATTGAAGCGCTGCCGCTCGGCGGGGTCTGCGATCTGGTTGAACGTCAGTACGGCGAAATCGACCTTGACCCCGGGTTCGCCCGGTGGGCGCGTGGCACTGACGTGCCGGGCCCACATCAGGAAGCCATTCTTGGCGAGGGAGACGGTTTCGGTGTTGAGAATGCCCAGTGACGCATCGAATGAGGCACGCATCGTATTGATCAGACCCGGTGCGCGACCCTCCACTGACCACGCATAGGGCGCGTAGACCTGCGCGTTGGCGACGATGACCAGGACGTGTCGCACGCGGCGAAGTTGTTCCGGCGTGAACGCACCCGCCATGTTCGGCACATCACCATATTGCGCGACAGGGCTCATCATCGAACCACGCACGCCGAGGTTGTCGGTCACGCCGCCATCGGCGAGGCGCAGGATCGGCATCTGCTGCGGATCGCCGTAGCGCAAAAGCGCGCGGGCTACGGCGTAGCGACGGTCCAGCATGTCGTCATGCGCCAGTGACTGGGTCACCCACGACTGGTGGCGTTGCGGGCAATCGGGGTAATTGCGCAGGGCGATCGGCGCAAACAGTCCCGGTACGGCGGCCGATGCCATCACCGCGTTGGCCACCGGATAGGTGGACAGATCCGAGCACAGGAAATCGAACTGCTGCTGGATAAAGGAAAACGTCGTGGCGTTGTTCAGGTCGCTCGCGTTGAGGATGATCATCGGCAATCCGGCCGGCGACATATCGGCGAAGGTCTTCCCTTCGAGCAAAGTGCGATCGAGGTAGGCGGCCACCAGGTCGCTGCGACTGTAATGGCGACCGGCGATCGATAGCAGGTGATCGGGGCGCCACAGCAGGCCCAGCAGCTCGCCCTGCCAGTCGCGGTACAGAAACCGGAACCGGAAGTCGCGGAAGATGCGGTCGCCGAACAGTCCGTAGTAAGCCGCCGTATAGCTCCCGCCGGAAACCGACGTGATCACGTCCACCAGATTCAGCAGGGGCGTCCGCTGCCCTCCTGCCATCACCTCGGTATCGCGCAATTTTTCCAGCACGCCATAGCTGAAGGCGGCCGCACGGGTACCGCCGCCGGAAAAGGCGAGTACGACGAAGGTATCGCGGATGGCGTGCGGAAAGCGCGTCCCGAACTCGTAGCGATCCTCCACTCCGACCGGCTTGATCCGGGTATTCCACGTGCGCGTCGCGCAACCCGTCGGCCCGGCCAGGAGCAAGCCGAGCAACAAGAGTCTGGACAGGCCGCGCAACAAGTCATGCGTCGCGTCCCTCGTGGCAGGCCCTTCACCTGAATCCGCCATGATGCCCCCTTGCGCATGTCCCCTTTCAGGACTGCACCTTGACCCCTCGCCAGAACGCGACGTGATCGCGGATTTCGGCAGCCGCCGGTTTCGGGTCCGGGTAGTACCAGGCCGCGTCGGAGTTGACGTCACCCTCGACGATGACATCCAGGTAACTGGCCGTGCCTTTCCAGTGGCACACCGAATGGTGGTCGCTTTCGCGAAAGTTCTCCCGCTTGAGCGATTCGCGCGGGAAGTAGTGGTTGCCCTCGACCACGATCGTATGGGCGCTTTCTGCAATGACGGTGTTTTTCCACACTGCACGCATGACGCTTCTCCTCGTTGACGGCGCACCACTCGGCGCCCACGGTCCACTGCTGGATGGCATATGCACCTTGATCCTTCCCGGCAACGCCAGGCGCACCCGTACTTCCGACGAACGCAACCACCCTCAAATCAGATCGGAAGATTCCTGCGCCGGCAGCATACCGGCCGGCAGGCGAGTAATCCGAAGGATGGCCCTCGCCACCCGACCGCCAGGCGAAGCCTGCTTCGTAGAGTCGACGGGCAAGCAAAAGGATTCACCACGGCGGGCAGATCACGAAGAATCTTCACGTATCGACGCCGCGACGGTTCATGCGTTTCGTCACGGCGTCTTCATGTCCACGCCGACCAGCAGCATCGTCTCGCCGAGATTCGGCTTCCGCGTGCCGCCGTTGGAGACATGCCTTATCAGGATGGCGAAGCCGTGCCGGGACCAGCCCAACGAGCTCACAAATTGCTGAGTGCTGCTCAAGGCTTTCGTCCGTGGCGTCGCTGCCCCCAGCTGAAAGCTGAAAAACATGTGGTGCCAGAGCTCCGGCAGACGAATGCCTGCCGCAGCAACCCAGACACTGCGGTCGAAATCTCCCCCTTGGTACCGGCGGGCCGCCACGTAGGAGAGCCCCATGTCGGGCTGCACCTCGATGCCTTTCCAAGAGCGTGCAGTGCCCAGCACGTCCAACGCGGCGACCGACGTGAGGCGCTGTCCACTGGTGACGCTGCCCCCGGCGGCAAGGTCGACGCTTGTTGCCCTCGCCGCGCCGCCGGACAGGCTGATGAGCATCAGGGTCGTGAGAAGAAAATGAAGGCGGAGACGGGCACCAGCTCTCCTGCACGGATCCATGGCAGGCGAGCAAGCCTCCGCAAGTATCGTCCAGTCGCCGCGCATTCCCATGTGACGGCGGGCGGGCTCCATCCGTCCCGGCATAGGGGGGTCCTCAGTGGTCATGCGTGGCAAGCCGATCAATCCCGCACCGCCGACCGTTGCAAGCCAGACAATTCCTGCTCGATCAGGACGGCGGATGCATGGTCAGTCGAAATGCCGAGCCTTCGTTCGATTTCGGTCAGCGAGATCAATCCGCGAACCATGGTGGCTTGCCCGCCATGCCGATCCGTGACCAGGAGATGGGTCTGGTGGGTCTCTCGGAAGGTTTCCAGGATGTCGCCTATCCGCGCCCTGAGGACATCTTCAAGCCGAAGCATCGGCAGGGTCGCCAACGGTGTCATGATGTCGGCGACCTCGATGTCCTCATGCCGGCATTTCGGGTGAATGCAGTCGGAACCCCGCAAGAACTGCAGCGGCTTCTGACCCTGGATGTCATAAGCGGTGATCAGTCCGATCATATGCGCCTCGGCCATCACCAGCAGCGTGCGGACACGCGCGCCGATCATGTTCTGAAGGGCGTCGTCGATCTTATGTTCCGGCTCGACCGTGACCGGGCATACCCAATGAAAATCCACCATGGCCATCAACGCGGGATCCTGCTCCAGCAGCCGCGTTTCCCCGCCTGTGCGGCACTTGGAGACCGTTACGGGAACACCGTGTACATGGGTCGCAACAGGACGGAATGGCATCGGGTCGGCCTCGATGTGAATGGGAATGCCCGCCCGTGCAGCGACGGGAGCCCATCGTGCATCGAATGTCCGGCCCTGCCAGCACGATCAGACGACCCACGATGGGCGAGGGCGTGCACAGCGGGTCCGGTAGGCTCGGAATTCACTGCCCGTGAGCACGGGGGGATGGCGGTGAACTCCCTCTGCCGCTGTGCAACGCTCTCACCCGCATAGAGCAGGCAAACCGCCCATCGGATTCATTGGCGTCTCACGACGACCGCGAGGCGCCCGGCGAACGCCCGTGGATGCGCTTGAAGGCGCGACTGAACGCGGCCTCCGTCGCATAGCCGGCGATCACCGCCGCCTCGGCCACGCTGACGCCACGCTCGGCCAGCGCCGACTGTGCCTGCTGCATGCGCAGGCCGGTGACGTAGTCCATGGGGGTGACCCCGACCGCCTGGACAAACCGCCGCGCGAACGCGGCTCGCGACAGATGTGCGGTGTCGGCGAGAGCGGCAACCGTCCAGGGGTGCTGCGGATCATGATGCACGGCCAGCAGCGACGCACCCAGGGAAGGATCGGACATCGCGCTCAACAACCCCCGTTCCACGGTACCCGAGGTCACGCACTGTCGCAGTGCGTACATGAACAGCGCATCGGACAGCTTGTCCATCAGCAGCATGGCGCCGGGGCCGTTCTGCTCGGCCTCGGCGATGATCAACTGCAGCAGCGCCGCCGGCGCTCCGGACGCCATATCCTCCGGCGTCGGGTGGTGTCGAAGCAGCATCTGTGCCGGCAATGAAGCCAGCAACACTTCGGCCAGTGGCGAGTCAAACTCGAAGTAACCGCACAACAGCAGCGTGGCGACGGTGTCGTCAGCGTCACGCGGAGCGATCAGGCAGTGGTCCTGTGGGCGGATGAACAACACCGCGTCGCCGGCCTGCAGCGCCACGTCGGCCGTGCCATCGTCCGTGCGCAGCACACAGGAGCCACCAGCCACCAGATGGAACATCGCCTTGCGCTCGTACTCAGCGTCGAGGGTCCACTGCCCACAATGGGCAGTCCGATGAAACACGCGTGTCTGCAGGCGCAGATGGCGCATCAATTCGCTCAGTTCGTCCACGCCAGCTCCAGATCAAGACGCAGGGACAAGCATGCGCGCGCTGCGGGCATGGCTGCCGCCCCGGCCGGTTGTCAAAGTATGCCCGGGGCCGACGCGACATCCGATCGGCCGCACATCCAACCACCAAGGAGTATGACCCATGAGCGAATTCACCTTGCAAACTCCCGACACGGCTCCCGGGGCGGCGCGCGCGCTGCTGCAGGGCGCGCAAAAGCAGATGGGCTTCGTGCCCAACCTGTATGCCAACCTCGCCAATGCGCCAGCGGCGCTGGAGGCCTATTTCGGCCTGTCTTCGCAGTTCGACAAGACGTCATTCAACCCGGTGGAACGCCAGGTGGTGCTGCTGACCGCCAGCGTGGAGAACGGCTGTGAATTCTGCGTCGCCGCCCACTCGATGATCGCGCGCAAGATGGCCAAGGCTCCCGATGACGTCGTCGATGCGTTGCGAAACCGCACCACGGTGCCGGACGCGCGGCTGCAGGCGCTGTCCTCGTTCACCCGCAGCATGGTGAAGGAGCGCGGCTGGGTCGCGGGGGCGCCGCTGGAAGCCTTTCTCAAGGCCGGGTTCACCCATCAGCAGGCGCTCGAAGTCGTGCTGGGCGTCAGCATGAAGACGCTGAGCAACTACGCCAACCACCTGACCGGGACCTTGACCAACAAGGAATTCTCCGGCGAAGCCTGGCATCGCCCAGCGTAAGCGCGGTACCCGAACGACGTTATGTGGACGGGTCGGTCAACCCGATCGCCACCACTCCGATCAGGGCAGTGCCATCCACACGTGCCGCACTGCCCGCCCTTCCTGGGAAGCACGAATGATCAAAGCAAGCGTGATGTACCCGTACGCCCCTGGAGCCAGGTTCGACCATGCGTACTACCGCGAGACACACATGCCCCTCGTGAAGCGCCGCATGGGCGAGAGCTGCAGGTACTACTCGATCGACAAGGGGCTGGCCGGCGGATCGCCCGATACGGCACCGACCTATCTCGGCATGAGCCACATCTTC
The DNA here is from genome assembly GCF_000427545.1 of Rhodanobacter sp. OR92. Taxonomy (NCBI): domain Bacteria; kingdom Pseudomonadati; phylum Pseudomonadota; class Gammaproteobacteria; order Lysobacterales; family Rhodanobacteraceae; genus Rhodanobacter; species Rhodanobacter sp. OR92. The sequence goes on from NZ_KE386556.1 coordinate 75,369, forward strand.
TGCGACTCGGTGGAGGCGTTCCAGAACGGCTTCGGGCCGCACGCCGCCGAACTCCTGGAAGACCTGCGCAACTTCACCGATATTGCTCCGGTGATCCAGATCAGCGAAGTCCTGGTGGAGCGGGGCTAGGAAGACCGTTCCACCCGGTGGAATCAGGCATCACGCGCAAAAAGCGGCTATCGGGGTGCCCGGCAACGAAGCCGTGCTCCGCCGCACTCCACCGATACATCCACCTGCCGAGGAGCCATTCCGTGAACTCCACGAATCGTCTGAGCTTGTCGCTGCTTGGGTTGCGGCTGACAGTGTTCCTGGTGATGCTGATGTGGGCCCTGGACAAGTTCATCCGTCCCGAGCACGCCGCCGGTGTATTCGAGCGCTTCTACGCCATGGCGGGACTAGGCGCCTCGGCGTTCACCATCCTGGGTGCGCTTGAACTGTTGCTCCTGCTGGCCTTCGTCATCGGGGTTTTGCGCCGTTTCTCCTATGGCGCCGTAATGCTCTTGCACGCGGGCTCCACGCTGTCGTCGTGGCACCAGTACCTGCATCCCCACGAAGGCGCCAACCTGCTGTTCTTCACGGCGTGGCCCATGCTGGCAGCGTGCGTGGCGCTGTACCTGCTGCGCGACAGCGATGGGTTTACCGTCGACGGTGCCCGCCATGCCCATCCATGACCACGATATTCCTGACGTACAGAGGGTGGACACGGCACCTCCGGCCATCGCGGTCTTCGACGCCTACGGAACCCTGTTCGACGTGCATTCGGCCATGGCCCGCCTGGCCGGGATCGTTGGCCCGGACGCCGAACGCATATCAACGTTGTGGCGACAGAGGCAGCTTGAATACAGCTGGACGCGTAGTCTGATGGGGCGGTACGCCGATTTCTGGCAGGTCACCGAGGAGGCGCTCGACTATGCATTGGCCTCGTTCGGTCGCCGCGACAGCGTGGTTCGGCAAGCTTTGCTCGACGCCTACCGGAAGCTGGATGCTTATCCGGACGTGCGCGAGGCGCTCGGCGCCTGTCGTCGCCTGGGGTTGCTCGTGGCGGTATTTTCCAATGCCACCACGGCCATGCTGAACACGGCGCTGACTGCGGCCGGTCTCGATGATCTGGTCGACATCGTTTACTCGGTGCATGCACTGGAGATGTTCAAGCCCGATGCGCGGGCCTACGCCGCAGCCGCGAAGGCGTTCGGGGCAGTCCCGTCATCCATCGCATTCCATTCGTCCAACGGCTGGGATGCGGCCGGTGCCGCATCGTGCGGATGGCGCGCACTCTGGATCAACCGCGCCGGACTGCCGCGGGAATACCCCTGGATGGATGTGCCGGCGGTGTCCGGCCTTGGTCAGGCATTGGCACGTATCGAGGCCTCGACCGCCGTCGATGCCATCCGCAACACCGGACAAAAGGACGCCTGAATGGGCTGGATCAGCGAAATCCCCGACAGCGAAGCGCAAGGCCCGCTGCGGCAGACCTATGATGCCGTGAAGGCGCGGCGCGGCAAGGTGGCACGTATCCTCGGCGTGCACAGCCTCGACCCGGGTGGGCTGCAGCACCATCTCGATCTCTACATGCACCTGATGTTCTCGGCCGGTCCGTTGAGCCGGCGCGAGCGTGAGGCCATCGCGGTCACGGTTTCGGCCGCCAACGGCTGCGCCTACTGCGTGGCGCACCATCTGGAGGCGCTTCGATGCTACGAGAAGGACGAAGGGATACTGGCTACGGTGCGCGACGCGCCGGATCGGCTCGCTGCGCCGCGGCTGCGCGCGATGCTGCTTTACGCGCGCAGGCTCACCGTCTCTCCCTCGACGATGGACGAGGAACAGGTAGGCGCGTTGCGCGCCGAAGGTCTGACCGACGCGGAAATACTGCGTATCAACCTGGTCACCGCCTATTTCAATTTCGTCAACCGGATCGCGTTGGGTCTGGGCGTCGAAGCCGACGCGCAAGAGGTTGCAGGTTACGCCAGATGAGAGCATCGCCCGCCGCCGGCGTACGGACCCCCTGATGCCCCGTGGGGCGCACCGTTCCCCGATCGGCACGCCCCGCCCTGAGCTGGCGGCTGTGGCCCGGAACACGGAAAATGTTCCGCCAACGACATGTCGATCCGGAGGAATACTGCATGATGTCCGACCGCCTTCCGGTTCCGCCGCCGCCATGGCCGCTCGGCCACGTCGTGCCATCGCGCATCGTTCCGTGCCGGACCGCCGGATGAACAGGATCATGGTCACCCTGCGCCGAACCCGGGCAATCGTGCGGCATCCGCCCCATCTGAAACGAACCTGCATGGTGGCTCTGCTCGTGGGGATCTGGCTGAGCGCTTTCAATGTCGGTGGGCAGCTGCTGGCCGGGCCTTGGGATCTGCCGCTGGCGATCAAGATCGCCATGAATGTATTGACTCCGTTTACCGTTGCCAACCTCGGCCTGGTCTCTCGACAGGTCGGATCAGAATCCGACGAGGCCGGGTGACCTCGTCGCGAAAATCGGGATCCACATGCACGGGGCTGGCCGCACGGCACATGCCATCCACCCTGCCCAGCCGGCAGGCGAGACGCCGGGGCCAATCGGGGCGAAACCGATTCGCCGGACCTTCTGATCGGAGCTCCCAACCATGACCCGATTTCTGCTCATCCACGAACCCGCGATCCGGCTCGGCGCCTTTTTCGGCATCTTCGCCGTGATGGCGCTGTGGGAAGCGCTGGCGCCAAGGCGACGCCAAGCCATCGGCCGATGGAAGCGCTGGCCCGGCAATCTGGGCATCGTCGTGCTCGACAGCGTGTTCGTGCGGCTGATTTTCCCCACCGCGGCGGTCGGTGTCGCCTTGTTTGCCACCGCCCATGGCGGAGGGTTGCTTCAGGCGATCGGAGTATCCGACGGGCTGGCTCTGGTCTCGGCCGTACTGCTGCTGGATCTGGCCGTCTATCTGCAGCACGTGATGTTTCACGCAGTGCCGCTCTTGTGGCGACTGCACCGGGTGCACCACACCGACCTCGAATTCGACCTGACCACCGGCGCACGTTTCCACCCGTTCGAGATCGTGCTTTCCTTGGTCATCAAGCTAGGCGTGATCGCGGCGCTGGGCGCGCCGGCAGTGGCCGTGCTGGCTTTTGAAGTGCTGCTCAATGCCACCTCCATGTTCAACCACGGCAACGTTCGCCTGCCGCAGCGGCTGGACGGCGTGCTGCGCTGGCTTCTCGTCACGCCGGACATGCACCGCGTGCACCATTCCTGGCATCCGCACGAGACCAACTCCAACTTCGGCTTCAACCTGCCCTGGTGGGATCGCCTCTTCGGCACCTATTGCGCCCAGCCGCAGGACGGCCAGATCGGCATGACGATAGGCATCAATCAATTCCGCGACCCGTGCGAGTTGCGGTTGGACCGCATGCTTTGGCAGCCATTCCGCGGGCCGGTGCACAGCTATCCGATCAATGCCCGGCCAGAGCGCACCGACGGTATGTATAAGCCGTAGTCGACATCGGCACGGCGTTCCATACCCGACGCAGCAGATCTGATTGCGTCCGCCAGATACCGTCCGAGACTCGTCTCCGTCAGTAGTTCAACGATGAGCGGGCATGTCCTGCTGCCACCGCTCCACGTGCTGGTCTGCTAGGTCGGTGACATAGACATCGCCGTCCGCCGTCACGGCTACCGCACCGACGCCATACCCCGGTGCCCGCGGCGGCTGGTCGAAGGCGGTCAGGAAGCGGCCATCGGCGGTGAACTTCTGAATCCGGTTGTTTTCCTGGTCAGCCACGAACACCTCGCCTTGCGGGCCGATGGCTATGGAAGTCGGCGTCCGGAACCAGCCACGCAGTCCGCCGAGAAAGTTGATCGACGCGGGCAGATGCAGGCCGAACGGGCCGCCCCACATCCGCAAGAAGCGGCCGTCCCGATCGAACACCTGGATGCGGTCGTTGTAGCCATCGGCGACGTAGAAATGGCCGTTCGAGGGAGAGACAGCCACGTCCATCGGATAATTGAAGCTGCCGCCAGCCACATAGCCCTTGTGTCCCGTGATGCCGATCTGGCGAATAAAACGTCCTTGCGGCGACAGCATCTGCACGCGCTGGTTATAGAAATCGGCCACGACGATGGTGCCGTCGGGCTCGGCGCTGGCACCGCCGGGCGCGCGGAACTGCCCCGGTGCCGATCCCTGTTGGCCGCCCAAGGTACTCAGCAGGCGCCCGTCGAGCGTGTACACCTGCACCGCGTCGTTCCAGTAGTCGCCGACATAGAGCTTGTCGCCCGCGACATTCAGGTTCATGGGTCGTGCCTGCGGCAGCAGACCCTGTGCGCCGACCGCGATGTCGCTCAGAAAGTGTCCCTGCGAGTCGAAGATCTGGATCCGGTGGTTCACCGAATCGGCTACATAGACACGATGATCGGCAACAGCGATGCCGTTGGGGCCGTCGAATTGTCGCGGTGCCGAGCCAGCGCTGCCCCAGGAGGTGACCAGCCGATAAGGGGGTTCCTTCGCTTTGGGTACAAAGCCGAACCCGATGACCAGCCCGGCAACGATGAGCAATCCGACCAAGCCTGTGCCGAAGATCGCGACCCACCTGACGATTCGACACATCTCAACGCCCTCCCGCCGGTTGGGACACGACGTCCTTCAGCGTGAAGCCGGCCTGCTGCACGGTCTGGGCGATTTGCGCCTGATCGAAACGCGTGCCGGGCTTGACATGAACCACGACCACCCCACTGGCGAGGTTTACGTCGGTGGTGGTGACGCCCGGAATACGGCCGAACTGCTTCTCGATGCCATAAGCGCAGAACGGACAGGCCAATCCGTCCACGCGCACGACATAGGCGTCGGCGGGCCAAGCTTGTTGCGCCGGAGTCGATGTCGCCGCCTGAGCCGGAAAGGCCGCCCAAAAAGTCGTGGCAAGCGTCAGCAGTGCCGAGGCGAAAGCGATCCCGGACACGTTCAAAACGCGGTGATGAAGGCTGTTGCTCATGGAAATTCTCCTGGGATCAACGCCTGTCGAAGGACGAGGCTCAGGAAGCGTGTCATTTGGAGTCAACTCCATGTCAAGTCTTTTTCAGATGACTGTTGACATGGAGCTGACTCCAAGCACTACCGTGGTTCTCGAAGTCCTGGCGAATGGGCATCCCACTGAGATGCGCTGCCTATTTAAACGTCACTGATGGAGTCGCCCACATGACATCGATCACCCCGGCGTACCACCGGGTGACACGAAGGCTGGCCGCACTGATGGCCTGCCTGCTGCCGGCTCTGGCCGCAGCGGCGCCGATCACCTTCAATACCGCACTGCCGGTGGCCCAGGGGCAGTGGCTGCTGCGCGAGCAGTACGTCCAGCGTTACCGCTACGACAACGCCGCGACCCTTGACCGTCAAGTGCACATCGGGGCGCTGGGCAACGTGCTGGCCTATGGTGCCACCAGCAAACTGACGCTGTTTGCCGTCACCCCCTGGTATCTGGACAAGACGCTGAACGCGACCACCCCGATGGGCCGTATGCGGCTCACCGCCTCGGGGATTGGCGACACGCAGCTGTTCGCGCGCTACACGCTGTTCCAACACGACGCACTCGGCCGGTCCTTTCGCATCGCGTCGCTCGCCGGCGTCATCGCGCCCACCGGCAGCAGTAATACGGTCGATCGTTTCGGCCGGTTGCCGCGGCCGTTCCAGAACGGCACCGGCGCCTGGGGCGGTCTGGCCGGGGTCGTCGCGACCTACCAGACACTGGCGTGGGAGTTCGACGCCGACGCCACTTACCAAGCTACCGGCACGCACGATGATTACCGGGCCGGCGCCGTGAGCCAGCTCGACGGCTCGTTCCAGTACCGGCTATGGCCGCGTCGATTGGGAACCGTAGTCCCGCGGTTCCTCTACGGCGTGCTGGAAACCAATCTGATCCACACGGATCGTGACCGCATGAACGGCCTGGACGTCGCCGATAGCGGAGGCACGCAATGGTTCGTCAGTCCGGGGCTGCAATTCGTCACCATGAACTACGTGCTGGAAGCGGCTGTGCAGCTTCCGCTCGCGCAGCACATGAACGGCCATGCATTGCGCGATCGCTACATTTTCCATATCGGCTTCAGGACGCACTTCCGATGAATACTCGTCGATCCTGCGAGCTTGGGGCACCATGGCAGTACAGCCGCCGCTCGTTGCACCTTTGCTGCCTGGCATAGTCTCAAGGTCATGCCGCAACCCCTGCACATGCACATTGTTGTCTACTCATCGATGTATTGCCCGGCATGCCGGCGCGTATCCACCGAGCTGATCGACCTGTGTCGTCAGTTCGACGCCGATACCGAAGTGAGGGATGTGCTGGAGCATCTGGAGCAAGCCGCCCGCCTCGGTATCGCCCGGCCACCGGCGGTGGTCATCGATGGCCGCCTGTTCGGGCAGGGCAACGCGGTCCTGGGCAAGCTGCGGCGCAAGGAGTTCGCATGAGCAGTTGGAGCATCGGTGAACTGGCCACGCGCGCCGGGATGTCGGCGGACACGCTGCGCTACTACGAGAAGATCGACCTGCTGCCGCGGGCGCTGCGCGACAGCGGCGGACGTCGCCGCTACGGTGATGCCGACCTGGCGCGGCTGCTGTTCATCCAACGTGCGCAGGCAATGAATTTTTCGCTGGCCGAGATCGGCAACCTGCTGCATTTGCGCGAACGCCCGCAGCAGACGCGAGCCGATGTGCGCCGCGTGGCCGGAGAAAAACTGGCCCAGGTGGAAACCCGGCTGAAGTCGCTGCGCCTGCTGCGCAACGAGCTGCGACTGCTGTTGAACCTGTGCGCCGGCAGCGAAGACGGTTGTCCGATTCTCGAATCACTGGACGGTGACCGGCGCTGAGGCTCCAGAGTCACGGCAGCATGGATTCAATATCCGACGCTGCGGTGGGGTAGGCAAAGGTGGCGCGGCGGATCGCGGCGGCGCCGAGCCCGCTGCGCATGGCGAAACCGAACAGGTTGATCACCTCGGCCGCCTCCGGACCGATCAGATGGGCGCCAAGGATACGATCGCTGCCATCCTCCACCAACACCTTGTAGCCGTAGCATGATTCGTTGACACGGCGTGCAGTGAACCAGCCCGGCACGTTGGCGTGGCTGAGCTTGAAGCGCAGACCCTGCGCCCTGGCTTCGGCTTCGAGCAGACCGACGCGGGCCAGCACCGGCAGGGTGAACACGGCACTGGGAATACCGGTGTAGTCGACCGTGACGTGCTTGTCGTGCAAGAGGTTGTCGACCACCGCGTGGGCCTCCAGTGCGGCCACCGGGGTCAGCGGCAACGGCCCGCCGGACGCATCGCCTGCGGCATAGACCGCAGGATGGGAGGTGCTGCGGAAGGTCTTGTCCAGCGTCAGCCGGCCGTGGTCGTGCGCGATACCGGCCGCATCCAGATCCAGTGCTTCCAGTGCGGGCGCGCGCCCGCCACTGTGGATCACCATGTCGGCGTCCACGACCAAACGCCCGTCCGGGCCTTGCGCCTCGACTTCGAAACCGTCACCGCGCTTGCACAGCGCTTTCACTTCATAGCCGAGATGTACCGCCACGCCGAGCGCGCGGGTGCGTTCGACCAGCAGGCCGACCAGATCCGGATCGAAGCCGGCCAGCGGCTGCGCGCCCCGGTTGAAGATCGAAACTTCGGCGCCGGCGCGCGCGGCGATATGGGCAAACTCGAAACCGATGTAGCCGCCGCCGACCAGCACGATGCGCCTGGGCAGCGATTCAAGATTCAGAAAGTCATCGCTCAAGACCAGGTGCTCGGCGCCCTCGATCGGCAGCCAAACCGGTTCCGCGCCAGCAGCGATGGCGATGTGCTTGGCATGGAGCGTCCGATCGCCCACTGTGATGGTGTTGCGTCCACTGAAACGGGCGCGGCCGTGATACGCATCAATGCCCTGTTTGGCGTAGGCCTGTTCGCGATGACCCGGCACCGGATCGGTGAACGAACGCTTGTGCCGCTGTAGCGCAGCCCAGTCGATGTGCAACTCGCCTTGCACGGTGCCGATGGCGCCCATGCGCGTAAAGCCGTCGATCACTTCGGTGGCGGCGATCAGCATTTTCTTCGGGTCGCAACCGCGCAGCGCGCAAGTACCGCCGAACGGCCGGTGATCGATGATCGCCACCGACCAGCCGGCTTTGCGGCAATTGAAGGCGATGACGTTGGCGGCGGTGCCGCTGCCGATGACGACGAGGTCGTAGCTTTGTTGGCTCACGCAGGACTCCTGGCGGTGAGGGCAGCGGCGGCAAAGCGCATTCAGTGCGCGCAGGTCCTCGCGCGGCGGCCGTTGGCAAAATCCCAAAAACTGGCGGTCACCAACATCAGCAGGCCCAGCGTCGCCGCCAGCGGGTGGATGAACAGGCCGACCACGGCCAGTACGCCGCCGAATACACCGAGCACGAACGGCTGCCGCCTGGCATGACGGCCGGTGGCCCGCCATAGCAGCCACAGGTTCAGTGCCACGAAGGCTGCCAGCAGCGGGATCAAGATCGCGTCATGGATGAGAAAGCCCAGACCGGCCGCCGACAGCGCGCTGAGCAGCAGCGGCAGGCCCAGGCAGCAGGCCGCCGCGAACAGCGCGCCGAGCAGGCTGCCCAGCTGTTTGAGAAGATCTTTCATGCGATGGTCTCCCTCAACCCGCACAGCAGGAAAGTTGCTTGACGTCCTTGCTGAAGGTCTGCGCGGCCAGCTTCAACCCCTCGACCATGGTCAGGTACGGAAACAGCTGGTCGGCCAGTTCGGCAGCGGTCATCCCGGCGCGTAGCGCGATGGCCGCGGTCTGGATCAGCTCGCCGGCCCCGTCGGCCACCGCCTGCACGCCGATCAGCCGGCCGCTGGCCGCCTCCACCACCAGCTTGATGAAGCCGCGCGTGTCGAAGTTGGCGAGCGCGCGCGGCACGTTGTCCAGGGTGAGCGTGCGGCTGTCGGTCTCGATACCCTTCAGATGCGCCTCGGCCTCGCTCAGCCCCACCGTGGCGATCTGCGGTTCGGTGAACACCACCGCTGGCATGGCCGACAGATCGAGCTGGGCGTCGCCGCCGGTCATGTTGATCGCGGCGCGGGTGCCGCCGGCGGCGGCGACATAGACGAACTGCGGCTGGTCGGTGCAGTCGCCGGCGGCGTAGATGTGCGCCACCGAAGTGCGCAGTTGCGCATCGACTTCGATGGCACCGCCCTTGCCCGTGCGCACGCCGGCTTGGGCCAACTCCAGCGTGTCGCCGTTGGGCGTGCGGCCGGTGGCTACCAGCAGCGCATCGCCGCGCAGCTGGCCGGCGCTGGTGTCGAGGATGAACTCGCCGTTTTCATGGCGCACCGCGCGGGTCTGGGTCTGACGCAGCACGCGGATACCCTCGTCAGCAAAGATCCGGCCGATCGCCTCGCCGACGGCCGGGTCCTCGCGGAAGAACAGCTCGCTGCGGGCGATCACCGTCACGTCACTGCCCAGCCGCGCATAAGCCTGGCCCAGCTCCGCGGCGACCACCGCCGAACCGAGTACCAGCAGGCGCCTGGGAATGTGATCGGCGGCCAACGCGTCGGTAGAGGTCCAGTACGGCGTACCGGCCAGGCCCGGGATCGGCGGCACGGCCGGCCGCGCGCCGACGGCGATCAGGCAACGGTCGAACGCCAGCGTGCGCTCGCCGCCTTCGGCCAGGCGCACGCCCAACGTGTGGCCGTCGACGAAGCGCGCTTCGCCGCGCAACAGCGTGATGTCCGGATTGCCATCGAGGATGCGCTCGTACTTGGCATGGCGCAGTTCCTCCACCCGCGCCTGCTGCTGGGCCAGCAGCGCGTCGCGCCGGATCGCCGGCGCCCCGGCGTCGATGCCGCCATCGAACGGGCTGTGCCGGCGGGTATGGGCGACGTGGGCGGCGCGGATCATGATCTTGGAAGGCACGCAACCGATGTTGACGCAGGTGCCGCCGACGGTACCGCGCTCGATCACGGTGACCCGCGCACCGCGCTCGGCGGCCCGGAGCGCCGCAGCCATTGCTGCGCCGCCGGTGCCGATCACCGCCACACGCAAACGGGCGTCATGGCCGGCCACGGGCCCGCCATGCCTTGCCGCGTGATCCGCGGCCGGCGGCCGCGCCAGCGCTCGTACGCGATAGGGCGGCGGCAGTGCGGCATTGAGCGCGGCGACGGACAGCGCCGCACCGGCCACCACCTGGGCGGTAGCCGTCGGATAGTCCACGCTGGCGCTGGTCACGCCATCCACGCTGGACAACGCCTCCTGCACGTGGCGAGCGCACGCCTGGCAGGTCATGCCACTGACCTCGAGCGCCTGTTTGTTCAAATCGTATGTTTCAGTCATGCAAATTCAGCCCTGGTGAGTCGCTCCCGTACTTGGGAGCCACACATGGAAATCAGCACTTGCCGGCCAGGGGTACCACGCAAACTCTTCCTGGCCGCAAGAGGGGGACGAAGATCGATACGCGAACCATCAGCGCCAGCCCCGGATACAGCAACCAGCCGGAGCGGTAGCCCGATGCCCGCATCAGCAATATGGCAACCGGCACGGCGACCGGACCCAGCAGGCACACCGCGGTGCGCCGACACTGGCGATGGCTGAGCCAGCCGAGCGTCGGCTATCAGCGCGATGCCGGCGAACAGCGGTAGCAGGATGCGCACGAACAGCCCCTTGTGCGGACTCAGCGAACCGAGTCCCACCGCCACCCCCAAGCTTGCCAATACCGGGAAAGCAGCTCACGCAGGATGCCGCCAAAACGACGCTGCCGCCCAGGCCAGCCTTGTCGGCCACGCGCACGCCAAGGCCATCAGCGCACCTGCGTCGATGGGTAGCCGGCATCCGTGGTCGCCTTGGTCAAATCGGCGAGGCTGGTCTTGGCATCGTCATAGGTGACGATGGCCTGGCGCTGTTCGAGAAGGATCTGGGTCTTTTCGACACCGGGCACCTTGGACAGCGCCTTCTTGACTGTGACCGGACAGGCGGAGCACGTCATGCCCGGCACCGACAGGGTGGCGGTCTGCGTGGCCGCCCATGCAGGCGCACTGAAGGCCGCGGCAAGGGCGATGAGCATAGAAAGTATTTTCATGAAATGTCTCCTTCAATAGAACAGTGGCAGAACATAGGGAAACGCCAGCGCGACCAGCACCAGCGCGACGACGACCCAGAAGACGATCTTGTAGGTTGCCCGTACTTGCGGGATGGCACACACCTCGCCCGGCCGGCAGGCAGCGGCGGGACGAAAGATGCGGCGGTAAGCGAAGAACAGCAGCACTATGGCTGCCGCGATGAAGATCGGCCGATATGGTTCCAAGATCGTCAGATTGCCGATCCATGCTCCCGAAAAGCCCAGCATGACCAGCACTAACGGACCAAGGCAGCAAGTGGACGCAAGAATTGCCGCGAGGCCGCCGATGGCCAAAGCGCCCTTGCCGTGGGTGGGTTCAGACATGTGTATGTTCCTTCCAAATTTGTCGTCGCGGCAGTAATGTATTTCCGTAGTCAAGTACGGAGTCAAGTCCATGAATTCGGCACAAGACAACCTGTCCATCGGCACCTTCGCCAAGGCATCAGGAGTTGGTGTCGAGACGATCCGCTTCTACCAGCGCAGAGGGCTGTTACCCGAACCAGAACGCCCTCTTGGCGGTATTCGTCGCTATAGCCATGCGGACGTGGCCCGGGTGAAGTTCGTCAAATCGGCGCAGCGACTGGGTTTTAGCCTCGACGAAGTCGCGCAACTGCTCACGTTGGAGGACGGCACTCATTGCAGCGAGGCGGCGGAATTCGCCGCGCGGCACCTGGCCGATGTACGCGCGCGCCTGAAAGACCTCAAGCGCATGGAGACCGCCCTGTCCCGACTGGTGACTCAGTGTGGTTCGCATCGCGGCGCGATCAGCTGCCCCCTTATTGCCTCGTTGCACGGCGGTTGACGTCAATGTTTCTCCACTGCCTCCGTCCATGCCACTGACGAATGGTTCCGACCATGCCATGCCACTCGCTTGGAACCTATCCGCAAGCGGCGCAGCGCGAAAACACCCGGCGCAGCTACGCATCGGCTGTGCATCAACACCGGCGCGTGGTTGCTAGGTGCAGATGCAAGATCTGTCCTTGACCAGCCCGGTAACGAGCGGTCCATCACCACCATCACCATCACCAGCATCCTGGAGCCGCAGGTCGATCCGGCCGGCACTCTTCGACTGGCAGCCGAGATGGACCGCGCAGACCCTGTGCGCGCCTTGACGCTGCTGCAGGAGTTTCACAAGGGGTTCTTGGGGTGCCGCTAAGGGAAGGTCAGGTGGGGCAACCGACCGCGCGCTGTGAGGAAGCACGAACGACTTGCCCGAACTGCACCACGATGGACGATGGTTCGAGTCCGCTGTTAACCCCCGAATAAGGGTGGGCGGCGGGTATGTTCCGTCTTGAGCGCAAGTCAGACAGCCGCCCGCGGACCTCGGCTACCTAGATGGGTGGCTACGTAAAGTGCTGCAGCAACTGCTACACCAACTGTTACAATCGACCAATCCGCGTCGGCGGGAAGCCGCAGAAACACTAGGTTCTCGGTTCGACTGGTGGCTATGCTACCCCTCCGCCCATAGCCACCAAGAACCGGGCGTGTGCCTTTCCGTCGGTCCCTCTCGTCACGACACGCGGGCGTCCGCCATGCATATCTTCAAGGTATTCCAGATCGAGGCGGCGCATCGGCTGCCGAACGTGCCGGCCGGGCACAAGTGCGCGCGGCTGCACGGGCATTCGTTCCGCATCGAGATCCATCTGGCGGGTGAACCGGACCCGCAACTGGGCTGGGTGATGGACTTTGCCGACGTGAAGGCGGCCTTCGCGCCGCTGTTCGACCAGCTCGACCACCACTACCTCAACGAGATCGAAGGGCTGGAGAACCCGACCAGCGAGATGCTGGCGCGCTGGATCTGGCAACGATTGCAGCCGCGCCTTTCGGGGCTGGACAAGGTGGTGGTGCACGAAACCTGCACCTCCGGGGCGAGTTGTAGTCGTGACAGCTTTTGACGCGTCGCAATGTTTCATGGTTCCGTCATAAATTGGCGTTTTCAAATGAATATTTGCTGACATCGCGAACGATCCACAAAAAATATATTGCAATGCACAAAAACCGCTGCTAGAGTGCCTGCCACTACCCCATCCTCCACGAGGACTACGCCATGACGCAGCAGCTCAACAACCAGCTTTTCGCCTACACCAAGCAGTTCACCGACAGCGCGTTCAAGGCGCAGTCGCTGGCCCTGAAGGGTCTGGAGACAGTCGCCGAGTTGCAGCTCAAGGCCCTCGAGGAGCAGGCCAAGGCTTCCGCGGAATTCGTCGCCGAGGCGCTGGAGGCCCGCGACATCAACGGCCTGCGCAGCCTGTGGGAGAAGGGTGCCAGCCTGAGCCGTGACAACGCCGAGCGCGCGGTGGCGGTTTCGCAGGAAGTGCTCGCGGTCACCCAGAAGACCGCCGAGTCGCTGAATGCGCTCGTGCAGGAGCAGCGCCAGGCCGCCAACGATGCCGTTGCCGCGCCGGTCGCCGCCGCCAAGAAGGCTGCCGCCAAGTAATCCCGCAGCACCGTCGCGCCTCCATGCGATGAAACAGGGCCGAACCTCGAGTTCGGCCCTGTTTGTGTGTGCCGTCGGCCAATGCATGGCGGTGAGTCGGGTGGGACGATTGGGTCACGGAATCCGGCGGCCGGACGCGATGCCGCAGGCTGTATGGCTTGTCGCTGCAATTGCCGCGCTGATATACTTTTACGGATTGGATCGTGGCCCGCAGCTGTATCGGTGCCGCCTGGTGCAGGCCGCGCGGAGACGCTACGTGCTCAACAGTTTAGCCTCGGGTCGACGCCTCGCCTTGCGCATCATCCTGCTGCAGCTTGCTGTGGCGTTGCTGGCTGGCCTGGTTTTCCTGGCGCTGGGTCATCGCGAAGCGACGGCGGCAGCGGCAGGCGCGACGACGGTGGCGCTGGGTACCGCGTTGATGTCGGCGCGATTCTTCAGCGGCGTCGGCGGTGCGGGCGTGGCGTTGAGCCGCCTGCTGACAGGCATGTTCCTGAAATGGATCGTGATCGTTGGGGGGCTGGTCGTGATCCTGTTCCAATTCAAGTTGCCACCGCCGGCCGCCATCACGGGGTTGGCGGCGGCTTACGCGGTTTATCTGCTGGCGTTCAGATTCAAGGGTTGATCCATGGCAAGCGAGCCGCAGGGCGGTCTTACCGAATACATCCAGCACCATTTGAAGCATCTGACCCCGCACACCAGCGAGGGCGGCTTCTGGGCGGTGCACATCGACTCGGTCACCGTGTCGCTGGTGTTGGGCGTGCTGTTCTGCCTGTGGTTCTGGCTGAAGGCGCGCAGGGCCACCGCCGGCGTGCCGGGCAAGGGCCAGGCCTTCGTGGAGATCGTGCTGGAGTTCGTCGACGGCCAGGTCAAGGACGTGTTCCATGGCGACCGCCGCATCCTCGGGCCGCTGGCGCTGACCGTGTTCATCTGGGTGTTCCTGATGAACGCGATGGACCTGCTGCCGGTGGACCTGCTGCCGTGGATCACCGAGAAGTTCGGCATCGGCCATTTCCGCGCCGTGCCCACCGCCGACATCAACATGACCTTCGCGATGTCGCTGACGGTGTTCGTGCTGATCATCTTCTACAGCTTCAAGGCCAAGGGCGCCGGCGGCTACATGCACGAGCTGTTCACCGCGCCGTTCGGTAAGCACCCGGCGCTGTGGATCCCGAATTTCGCGCTGAACCTGGTCGAGCTGGCGTCCAAGCCGGTGAGCCTGGCGATGCGACTGTTCGGCAACATGTACGCCGGCGAGCTGGTGTTCATGCTGATCGCCGGCCTGTTCAGTGCCGGTGCCGGCCTGGCTGGCTGGGCGTTGTACGGCGCGGGCATCATCGGCTACACGGTGTGGGGCATCTTCCACATCCTGATCATCTCGATCCAGGCATTCATCTTCATGGTGCTGACGATCGTGTACATCTCGATGGCACACGATCACCACTGATCCGCGTACCTCGAACCCTTCGCTTCATCCGTTTTGACTTCAGTTCGTATTTCTCAGGAGATCACCGTGGAACATCTCGTTCAGTTTGCACAAATCCAGGGCTTCACCGCCATCGCGCTCGGCCTGATCATCGGTTTTGGTGCACTCGGCGCCTGTATCGGTATCGGCATCATGGGTTCGAAGTTCCTCGAGGCCGCTGCCCGTCAGCCGGAGCTGGTGCCGCTGCTGCAGGGCCGCATGTTCCTGCTGGCTGGCCTGATCGACGCCGCGTTCCTGATCGGCGTGGCGCTGGCGATGTACTTCGCAGTGGCCAACCCGCTGTTGGGCAAGATCCTGTCGGCTGCCGGCGCGGGCCAGTAAGCACATCCTCCGGTGGCGCCGTTGCGGCGCCACCGCGTATCCGATCCGGGCGCCGCGTGATGCCCGGGTCTGTTCCACTCCGTATCTACAGGTAACGCAGCGATGGATTTCAACGCGACCTTGATTGGCGAAATGATTTCGTTCGCCATCCTGATCTGGTTCAGCGTCCACTTCATCTGGCCGCACATCAACAAGGCCATCGAAGATCGCCAGGTCAAGATCGCCGAAGGCCTGAATGCGGCCGAGCGCGCCCACGCAGAGCTGAAGAGCGCGGACGTGAAGGTGGCTGGCGAGATCAAGCAGGCCCGCCAGCAGGCCTCCGAGATCATCGACAAGGCCCAGCAGCAGGCCAACCAGATCATCGAGAAGGCCCGTGGCGAAGCGGTCAGCGAGATCAACCGGCTGAAGGCGGCGGCGCAGGACGACATCGCCTCGATGGCGCAGCGTGCCCGCGACCAGTTGCGCGAGCAGGTCGGCGCGCTGGCCGTGCAGGGCGCCAGCAAGATCGTGCAGCGCGAGGTCGACGCCTCGACGCACAAGGCCTTGCTCGACCAGCTCGCGGCCGAGATCTGATCCATGGCCCAGGCAATTACCCTCGCTCGCCCCTACGCCCGCGCCGCTTTCGAAGTGGCGCATACGGCCGGCACGCTGGACGCCTGGTCGCAGGCGCTGGCGTTCGCCGCCGCGGTGGCGAAGGACCCGCGCGTGGCCGACCTCGCCAACGATCCGCGGGTGCTGCCGGCACAGCTGGTGGCGCTGCATCTGCCCGCGGGCACGGCCGCCGACAGCCCGTTCGGGCACTTCCTCGGCGAGATGGCAGAGCAGCGTCGGCTGGTCCTGCTGCCGGAAGTGGCCGAATTGTTCGAGGCGTTCAAGCGCGAGTCCGAGTCGCAGCTGCTGGTCAAGGTGACCAGCGCGATGGCGCTGGACGCCGCGCAGGCCGAGCAGCTCAAGGCATCGCTGAAGCGCCGCTTCAAGCGCGAGATCGAACTGGAAACCCGGGTCGATGCCTCGCTGCTGGCCGGCGTGGTGATCGATACCGGCGAACAGGTGATCGACGGCTCCGCCCGCGGACGTCTGGCGCAGATGGCCAGCGCCCTTTCGCACTGATCCAAAGAATCAAAACCTATCGGGTGCCGCTGACGCGGCGCGAATCCCAGGAAAACTTGCCATGTCCAGCACCACTTTGAATCCGTCCGAGATCAGCGAACTGATCAAGAGCCGCATCGAGCAGTTCAAGCTCGGCGCGGAAGCGCGCAACGAGGGCACGATCATCAGCGTGTCCGACGGCATCGTGCGCATCCACGGCCTGGCCGATGTGATGCAGGGCGAAATGATCGAGCTGCCGGGCAACGCGTATGCGCTGGCGCTGAACCTCGAGCGCGACTCGGTCGGCGCGGTGGTGCTCGGTGAATACCAGCACCTGCGCGAAGGCGACACCGCCAAGACCACCGGTCGCATCCTCGAAGTGCCGGTCGGCCCCGAGCTGCTCGGCCGCGTCGTCGATGCGCTGGGCAATCCGATCGACGGCAAGGGCCCGCTCAACGCCAAGCTCAACGCGCCGATCGAGAAGGTCGCGCCGGGCGTGATCTGGCGCAAGTCGGTCGACCAGCCGTTGCAGACCGGTTACAAGTCGGTCGATGCGATGATCCCGGTCGGCCGCGGCCAGCGCGAGCTGATCATCGGCGACCGCCAGACCGGCAAGACCGCGCTGGCGATCGACGCCATCATCGCGCAGAAGGATTCCGGCATTAAGTGCATCTACGTCGCGATCGGCCAGAAGCGTTCATCGATCGCCAACGTGGTGCGCAAGCTCGACGAGAACGGCGCGCTGGCCAACACCATCATCGTGGTCGCCTCGGCGTCCGAGTCGGCCGCGCTGCAGTACGTCGCGCCGTACTCCGGCTGCGCGATGGGCGAGTACTTCCGCGACCGCGGCCAGGACGCGCTGATCGTGTACGACGACCTGTCCAAGCAGGCCGTGGCCTACCGCCAGATCTCGCTGCTGCTGAAGCGCCCGCCGGGCCGCGAGGCGTATCCAGGCGACGTGTTCTACCTCCACTCGCGCCTGCTCGAGCGCGCCTCGCGCGTGTCCGAGGAGTACGTCGAGAAGTTCACCAACGGTGAAGTGAAGGGCAAGACCGGTTCGCTGACCGCGTTGCCGATCATCGAGACCCAGGGCGGCGACGTTTCGGCGTTCGTGCCGACCAACGTGATCTCGATCACCGACGGCCAGATCTTCCTGGAAACCGACCTGTTCAACGCCGGCATCCGCCCGGCCGTGAACGCCGGCATCTCGGTGTCCCGCGTCGGTGGCGCCGCGCAGACGAAGATCGTGAAGAAGCTGTCCGGCGGCGTGAAGCTGGCCCTGGCGCAGTTCCGCGAGCTGGCCGCGTTCGCGCAGTTCGCCTCGGACCTGGACCCGGCCACCCGCGCCCAGCTGGACCGCGGCCAGCGCGTCACCGAGCTGATGAAGCAGAAGCAGTATTCGCCGCTGTCGATCGCCGAGCTGGCGCTGTCGGTGTACGCCGCCGAGCAGGGCTACCTGGACGACCTGCCGGTGAATCAGGTGCTGGCGTTCGAGAAGGGCCTGCACGCGTTCATGCATCAGAACCACGCCGACCTGATGAAGACCATCGTGGCCACCGGCAACTGGGACAAGGACATCGAGGCGGTCTTCAAGGCCTCGCTGGACGAGTACAAGAAGACCGGCAGCTGGTAATACGGGTAGTGGCGAATCGGAAGGGAGGCGGTCTTCTCCCCTCCCACCAGCGAGCATAACGAGCGGATAGAGCATGGCCAGCGGACGCGAAATCAAAACCAAGATCAAGAGCACGCAGAACATGCGCAAGGTGACGCGCGCGCTCGAGATGGTCTCGGCCTCGAAGATCCGCAAGGCGCAGGATCTGATGAAGGCCTCGCGCCCGTATGCGCGCTCGATGCGCAAGGTGATCGCGCACGTGGCGCAGGCCAGCACCGATTTCAGCCATCCGTTCCTGGTCCAGCGCGACAACGTGGCGCGGGTCGGCTACATCGTGGTGTCGACCGACCGCGGGCTGTGCGGCGGCCTGAACTCCAACCTGTTCCGTCGCCTGCTGCCGGCGATTGCCGAATGGCAGCAGCAGGGCGTGCAGGTCGATGTGGTGGCGATCGGGCAGAAAGCGGTAGCGTTCTTCCGCCGCCTCAAGGGCGTCAACCTGGTCGGCAGTGTCAGCCACCTCGGCGAGAAGCCGAAGCTCGAACAGCTGGTCGGTGTGATCAAGGTGATGATGGACGCCTACCAGGCCAACGGCCTGGATCGCGTGTTCCTCGCCTACAACGACTTCGTCAACACCATGACGCAGAAGCCGACCATCGATGCGCTGCTGCCGTTGCCGCTGGTGGCCGCGGAGATGGAAGAACACCAGGCAGCGGGCGAGTCGGCCTATGCCGGCGTCAAGCTGGAGTCCAGTCACGACTGGGACTACCTCTACGAGCCGGATGCGCAGACCGTGCTGGAGCACGTGCTGACCCGCTACATCGAGTCGGTGGTGTACCAGGCAGCGCTGGAGAACCTGGCCAGCGAGCACGCCGCGCGCATGGTCGCGATGAAGAGCGCGTCGGACAACGCGAACAAGGTGATCGGCGAACTGACCCTGGTCTACAACAAGGCCCGCCAGGCCGCGATCACCCAGGAAATCAGCGAGATCGTCGGCGGCGCAGCGGCGGTGTAAGTGGGTATGAATGCGATCGTCCCTGATCGCAGAGCAAGATCAAAAGGCGGCCATCCATGGCCGCACTCCTAGTAAGAGCGACGTTTCATTGGCGCTTTGTACAAATCGAAATCTTAAAGAGATTCATCCGGAGCTATCAGCATGAGCCAGGGCAAAGTTGTTCAGATCATCGGCGCGGTCATCGACGTGGAGTTCCCGCGTGACCAGGTGCCGCAGGTGTATGACGCGCTGAAGATCGACGGCACCGAGATCACGCTGGAAGTGCAGCAGGTGCTGGGCGACGGCATCGTGCGCACCATCGCGCTCGGTTCGACCGAGGGCCTGAAGCGCGGCCTCGCGGCGCGCAATACCGGCGAAGGCATCAAGGTGCCGGTCGGCAAGCAGACGCTCGGCCGCATCATGGACGTGCTCGGCAACCCGATCGACGAGGCTGGTCCGATCGGCGAGCAGGACCGCTGGGTGATCCACCGCGAGGCGCCGAGCTACGCCGACCAGGCCGCCGCGAACGACCTGCTGGAAACCGGCATCAAGGTGATCGACCTGGTCTGCCCGTTCGCCAAGGGCGGCAAGGTCGGCCTGTTCGGCGGCGCCGGCGTGGGCAAGACCGTCAACATGATGGAGCTGATCAACAACATCGCCAAGGCGCACGCGGGCCTGTCCGTGTTCGCCGGCGTGGGCGAGCGTACCCGCGAGGGCAACGACTTCTACCACGAGATGAAGGATTCCAACGTGCTCGACAAGGTGGCCATGGTGTACGGCCAGATGAACGAGCCGCCGGGCAACCGCCTGCGCGTGGCGCTGACCGGCCTGACCATGGCCGAGTACTTCCGCGACGAGAAGGACGAGCACGGCAAGGGCAAGGACGTACTGCTGTTCGTGGACAACATCTACCGCTACACGCTGGCCGGTACCGAAGTGTCCGCGCTGCTCGGCCGCATGCCGTCGGCGGTGGGCTACCAGCCGACCCTGGCCGAGGAAATGGGCGTGCTGCAGGAGCGCATCACCTCGACCAAGACCGGTTCGATCACCTCGATCCAGGCCGTGTACGTGCCCGCGGACGACCTGACCGATCCGTCGCCGGCCACCACCTTCGCCCATCTGGACGCGACCGTGGTGCTCTCGCGCAACATCGCAAGCCTGGGCATCTACCCGGCGGTGGATCCGCTCGATTCCACCAGCCGCCAGCTCGATCCGAACGTGATCGGCCAGGAGCACTACGACGTCGCCCGCAAGGTGCAGGGCACGCTGCAGCGCTACAAGGAGCTGAAGGACATCATCGCGATCCTCGGCATGGACGAGCTGAGCGAAGAGGACAAGCAGGCCGTGGCGCGCGCGCGCAAGTGCGAGCGCTTCTTCTCGCAGCCGTTCCACGTGGCCGAGGTGTTCACCGGCTCGCCGGGCAAGTACGTGTCGCTGAAGGAAACCATCCGCGGCTTCAAGATGATCGTCGACGGCGACGTCGACCATCTGCCGGAGCAGGCGTTCTACATGGTCGGCGGCATCGACGAGGCGATCAAGAAGGCGGAAGAGATGGGCGCCAAGAAGGCCGCCTGATCCCGCGGGCGGACCGCGTGCCCGCCCGTCGCCTTAAGCATTTGGAACCTGAGTCATGACCCAAACCATTCGCGTCGACATCGTCAGTGCCGAAGCCGAGATCTTCTCCGGCGACGCGACGATGGTCGTTGCCACCGGCGAAATCGGCGAGCTCGGTATCACGCCGCGCCACGCGCCGCTGATCACCCGCCTCAAGCCGGGCCACGTCGACGTGCTGCTGGCCGGCGGCGAGCGCCAGCAGTTCTGGATTTCCGGCGGCATGCTGGAAGTGCAGCCGCAGGTGGTCACCGTGCTGGCCGACACCGCCGCGCGTGCCGCCGACCTCGACGAGGCCTCCGCGCAGCGCGCCAAGAAGGAAGCCGAGGACGCGCTGGCCAACCGCACCGATGCGATGGAAATTGCCGAGGCCCAGGTCAAGCTGGCCCAGGCGATTACCCAGCTGCAGGCGCTGGAGCGCCTGCGCAAGAGCCTCAAGCACTGAGGTTGGTGCGCTCGTCCGTGAGCGCAAAGCAAAAGTCAAAAGGCGGCCATCCATGGCCGCACCCGTGGATGAAGCGGTTGCTTCGATGGATCTCCACGGAAAAGAGCGCCGGCCTTGTGCCGGCGTTTTCGTGTCGGCACGATGCAGCTTTGGCAATGCAGGGAAGATTGCGATGGCAGGAGCGATTCCCACCTTCCGTTTATGCGGCTGCATGCTGTCGTTGCTGCTGGCCGGCTGCGCCACGTCGCCACATCAGTCACTACCGCCAGCCAGCGGTGATGCGTCATGGCGAGTGGTCGTGCCGCCCGATACGGTGCGCTACCAGTTGGCGCTGGGCGAGGTGTCCAGCGGCGCCACCCCATTCAAGCGCGTGACGCCGGTATATCCACCGAGTGTGTTGGCCCATTGCCCTCCTCCTCAGGAAGTGCCGGCGTTGCTGGTCGTCGACGAACAGGGCAAGGTCGACGAGGTGCGCGTGACGGGCGAGGCACAGGCGGATGCGAGCCGGCACGCATTCGTCGACGCGGTGCGCGTGGCCGCGCTGCAATGGCAGTTCAACCCGCTGACGATCAATCGCTGGGCTGCCGACGTCGACGGCAACAGCCATGTGGTCGACAGCGAGGCGAAGCCGTTCAGTCTGGCCTATGTGTTCCGTTTCGCCTGTCACGCCGGCAAGTCCACGGTTTCGTCCGCGGCAGCGCAGCGTTGACTCACACCTGCCCGCGTCAAGGCCGAATCGGCTGCTATGCTTTTTTGATCGAAACCTGTCAGGGCCGACACCGATGAACCACGCTTCCCTCCACGTCGTCATCCTCGCCGCCGGCGCCGGCACGCGGATGAAATCCAGCCGCCCGAAAGTGCTGATGCCGCTGGCGGGGCGACCGCTGTTGGCGCACGTGATCGACACCGCGCGGGCGCTGCAGCCGGCGGCCATCCATGTCGTCTATGGCCACGGCGGCGACCAGGTACGGGCCGCGTTCGCCGACCAGACCGATCTGCGCTGGGTGCTGCAGGCCGAGCGACTGGGCACCGGCCATGCGGTGGAGCAGGCGCTGGGCGAGATCCCCGATGGCGCGCGCGTGCTGGTGTTGTACGGCGACGTGCCGCTGACCCGGGCCGACACCCTGCGACAGCTGGCGGCAGCGGAGGGAGGCTTCAGCCTGCTCACCATGCGCCTGGCCGATCCGTGCGGCTACGGCCGCGTGCTGTGCGACGGCAACGGCCACGTGCGGGCGGTGATCGAGGAGAAGGACGCCGACCAGGAGCAGCGTGCCGTCAACCTGGTCAACACCGGCATCCTCGTCGCCTCTGCCGCCGCGCTGCGCGTCTGGATCGCCGGGCTCGACCGCGACAATGCGCAGGGCGAGTACTACCTCACCGACATCTTCGCGATGGCGAGCGAGGAGAAGCGCCCCGCGCTCGGCGTGGAGTGCGCCGATCCGGTGGAGGCCTCGGGTGCGAACGATGCGCTGCAGCTCGCCGGGCTGGAAGCCGAGTACCGCCAGCGTGCGGCGCGTGCACTGATGCGAAATGGCGTGCGCCTGGCCGATCCTCTGCGCGTCGACGTGCGCGGCACGGTCGCCAGCGGCCGCGATGTCGAGCTGGATGTCGACGTGATCCTGGAAGGCCGCGTGGTGCTCGGCGACGACGTGCGCATCGGTGCGTTCACCCGGCTGAAGGACGTGCAGCTGGCCGCCGGCACGATGGTGCAGCCGCATTGCGACCTGGACGGCGTGGTCACCCACGGTCCGTGCGCGATCGGCCCGTTCGCGCGACTGCGCCCCGGCACCGAACTCGAGGCCGGCGTGCACGTCGGCAACTTCGTGGAAACCAAGAAGACGCATCTCGGCGAAGGCAGCAAGGCGAACCACCTGAGCTACCTCGGCGACACCGTGGTGGGCCGCGGCGTCAACATCGGCGCCGGCACCATCACCTGCAACTACGACGGCGTGAACAAGTTCGCCACGCAGATCGGCGACGGCGCCTTCATCGGTTCCAACAGTGCGCTGGTCGCGCCGGTGACGATCGGCGCCCAGGCCACCATCGGCGCCGGCTCGGTGATCACCCGCGATGCGCCCGCGGGCGAACTCACCGTGGCGCGCGGCAAGCAGCAGACGTTTCCCGGCTGGAAGCGGCCGGTGAAGCAGGAGTGAGCGAAGGGGAGTGGGGCGCGATAAAAGCCGAAGCGCGCTCCGCCGTTGCCTTCGCTCACTCCCCGCTCCAGGCGTAACGCCAGCCGTCGATTTCCACCAGCAACTCGCGGCGGCAGATGTCGCCGTGCAGCAGCAGCAGCGGTACGCCGGGCAGGCGGTGTTGCAGGAAGTCGCGCGCGCGTGCAGCGTCCGCCGCGTGGCGCACGTAGACCTTCAGCGGCGAGCGAGGGTCGAAGCCGGCGGCCATACCGGCGCTGGCCAGCAGCGTCTCGAGGTTGAGCAGGGTTTCCTCCAGCTGGGCATCGAGGTCGTCCTGGTGCGCCGAGGCGTGGCCGACCACCGCGGCGGTGCCGGAGATGGCCAGTACGTCCTGCGCCGGCAACGCCATCGCGCGGGCGAAGCTGGGCGGCGTGCGTCCGTACTGGCGCGGGTAGCGCCAAGCGCTGACCTGGCGCGGGTTTTCCACCCGCAGGCCGGCCTGGTCGCCAGCCAGCAGATAAACCTGCAGGCGGTGCTCGTCGCCGTGGTGGCCGATCGCGGTGGCCGCGGGGAAGCCTTCGGCGAAGAAGTCGCCCATGCCGGCGGCGCGGCCGTCGCAGAAATGCTTGTAGCGCTCGGCGTCGCCATCGCCATGGTTGATCGCGCCGAGGTAGTTCCACACGCGCAGCACGTGCTGCGCCGCGCGGGTGGCGACGAAGCGGTGCAGCCGCTCGTACGCCAGCCGGGCGGTGGCGGTCGGCCCGCCGTGTTCGCGTTCGTCCAGCTCGAGCGCCACGAACAGCCAGCCGCCTCCGGCCGACCAGTGCAAGGCACCGTCGCTGCCGCAGCTGACCGGTGCATCGACCCGCCACAGCTCCAGCGGCGCGCCCGCATCGAAGGGTTCCAGCGCCACCTGCAGGTAGCGCGGGTCGGCACTGGCCGGCGTGCCGGCACCGAAGCCGAACAGCGCCAGCGTGCCGGGTTCGGCGAGCAGCGCGGCTGCTTCGCCGGTGCGATAGCACACCTGCGGCGCGCGGCGCGGCAGCGGGTCCATCTGGGGGTTTTCGCAGCCCTGCATCATGGCGTACAACCGGGAACGACAAGGGCGCTATGTTACACTCCGCGATCACTGCCACCGGGGGGAGGCAATGCATTCAGCGTACGGAACCGAGCATGGCGGAACAGACATCGGCGCAGCACGAATTGGCCACCCTGGTCGTGGAATGCCTGAACCTCGAGCACGTCACCCCCGGGCAGATCGATCCCGACGCACCGCTGTTCGGTGGCGAGTTGGGGCTGGATTCGATCGACGCGCTGGAAATCGCCCTGGCCGTGTCCAGGCGCTACGGCTTCCAGCTGCGCTCGGACAACCCGGACAACCGGCAGATCTTCACCAGCCTGCGCACGCTGTCCGCGCACGTCGAGCAGAACCGCGCCGGCTGAGGCCGGCGATGCGTTCCGAGCCCGTCCACGCCGCTTCCTTCATGCTGCGTTGCTTCGCCCGTGGCAGGCTCGCGGTTCCGGTGGAGCCGATGCGGAACCCGGCATGACGTCCTCTCCTCTTTCGCCCGAACACGCCACGCGGCGCTATGGCCTGCTGCTGTTGCCGGCCTACCCGCTGCTGGCGATCGTCGGCGCCGTGACGCAGCGGCAGGTGTTCGCGCTGCTGGCGCTGGCCCTGCTGCTGACCGTGCTGATGCTGCCGCAGCTGCTGGCGCGCCGCGGCACGTCGTGGCTGCTGTGGTCGGGCGTGCTGTTCGGCCTGCTGCTGAGCTGGCGCTGCGGCTTCGCCGGCGCGCTGCTGGAGGCGGTGCCGGTGCTGATCAACGCGCTGCTGGCGGCCTGGTTCGGCCGCACGCTGGGCACACCCGAGCCGCTGGTGGAGCGTTTCATCGTTGCCATCGAGGGCGCCGAGCGGCTGCGCCAGCCGGGCGTGGCCGCCTACGCGCGCCAGGTCACCTGGTTCTGGACCGTGCTGCTGGGCGGCCAGGCGCTGCTGCTGGCCGTCCTGCTGCTGTGCGCCGACCATGATGGGTTGCTGGCGCGCGCCGGCATCGCCGCACCGCTGGTCGTGCCCGCACGCTGGGCCGCGGTGTGGCTGCATCTGGGTGGCTATCTGCTGCTGGGGGTGGCGTTTCTGGCGGAGTACGGCTGCCGCCGCTGGCGGCTGCGCCATCTGCCGCACCCCGGCCTGCACGACATGCTGCTGCAACTGGCGCTGCATTGGCCGCAACTGCTGCGCGGCAAGCGCGTGGTGGCGCCATGAGCGCCGGCTTCGAACAGGCGCTGCGCGTCGACGCGGGGCATCCCGCGTTGCCCGGCCATTTTCCCGGCGCGCCGCTGGTGCCCGGGGTGGTGTTGCTGGAGCAGGTGGCGCTGGCCCTGCGCGCCTGGCGCGGTCAGCGGCTGGGCCGCGTGCTGGAAGCGAAATTCGCCGCGCCGCTGTTGCCGGGCGAGACGGCGCAGCTGCAGCTGGCGGCGACGGACGCGTCACGCATCCGTTTCGAGATACGGCGTGACGGCATGCTGCTGGCACGCGGCCTGGTCGAGGGAGCGACATGAACATGCATGGACACTGGCAGAGCCGGCCCGAGGGCGGTGGGCGTTTCGCGCTGTGGCTGATCCGCACCATCGCGCTGCATGGCGGGCGCCGTGTGGGCCGGCTGTGCCTGTACCCGATCACGCTGTACTTCTTCCTGCGCCGCGGGCCGGAACGGCGGGCCTCGCGGCAGTACCTGCGGCGGGCGTTCGGCCGGCCGGCGACGGCGTGGCAGGTGCTGAAACACATCCACTGCTTCGCCGCCACCATCCTCGACCGGATCTTCCTGCTGGCGCATGGCGAGCGGCCGTTCCAGATCGAGACCGAGGGCCTGGACCTGCTCGATGAGCGCATCGCGCAGGGCCGCGGCGTCCTCTTGCTCGGCTCGCACCAGGGCAGCTTCGAGGCGCTGCGCGCGATCGGCGCGCGCCGTCCGCAGATGGCGCTGCGGGTGGTGCTGGACAAGCAGAAGACGCCGGCGATGACCGAGCTGCTCGAAGCACTGGCACCGGACGTGGGCGCCTGCGTGATCGATGCGGCGCAGGATGGCACCACGATCGCGCTGGCGATGGCCGAGGCCTGCGCTGACGGCGCGGTGGTGGCGATGCTGGCCGACCGCGGTCGCGGCCACGAGGTGCTGCGGCGTACCGGCCTGCTCGGTGCCCCGGCGCCGTTCCCGGTCAGTCCGTGGCTACTGGCGCATACGCTGCGGGTGCCGGTGGTGCTGTGTTTCGGTCTGTACCTGGGCGGCAACCGCTACCGGCTGGTGTTCGAGCCGTTCAGCGACCGGGTGGAGATTCCGCGGCATGATCGTGGCCCGGTGCTGGACGTGCTGATTGCCCGCTATGCGCAACGACTGGAACACTACATCCACGTCGCCCCCTACAACTGGTTCAACTTCTATGATTTCTGGCAAGAGGCGCCCGCTGCGAGCGAGCCTGCTGCTGAGCCTGCTGCTGCCGTGGGCGAGCGCGTCGGCGTCTGAGCCGGCCCCGGCGGCGTCGGCGGCGGCGCTGGTGGCCGCGCTGGGCCAGCCGGCGCCCGCGCATACTGCCTTCGCCGAGGCGCGCTTCCTGCAGGTGCTGGATCGGCCGCTGGTGGTCTCCGGCGAGCTGTCGTGGCTGGGCGGCGACCGGCTGCAGCGGCGCGTCGAACAGCCGCAAAAGGAAACCGCCACCATCGCCGACGGCGAGGTGACCCAGCAGCGCGACGGCAGGAGTCCGCGGCACTTCTCGCTGAAGCGCGCGCCGCAGCTGCAGGTGTTGCTGGACAGTTTCGTGGCGCTGCTCAGCGGCGACGCCGCGCGATTGCAGCAGGCGTTCGAGATCCGCCAGCACGGTGACACCGGCGGCGCGTGGACGCTGACCCTGGTGCCGCGCGACGCCCGCGTGGCGAAGACCGTCGCCAGCATCCGCATCGACGGTTACGCGAACGCCTCGCGCTGCATGCACATGCAGGAAGCCGATGGTGACCTCGCGGTCGACCTGCTCGGCCCGCTCGCCGCGCAGATGCCGGCTGCGCCCACCCGCGAGGCGCTCGAGGCGCTGTGCCGGAGCGCACCCTGAACATGCGCGCCCGCGCGACGCTGCTGCTGGCCTGGTTGCTGGCCCTGGCCGGGCTCGGCTGGATGGTCAGCCAGCGGCTGCACGTCAGCACCGACCTGCGCAGCTTCATGCCCGCGCCGACCACGCCGGACCAGCGCCTGCTGATGGAACAGGTCGGCGAAGGGCCGGGGTCGCGCCTGCTGCTGCTCTCCATCCGCGGCCAGTCCGACACGCAACTGGCCGCGCTGAGCCAGGGCCTCGCCGCGGCGCTGAAGAACGACCGACGCTACAGCCAGGTGCTCAACGGCAGTTTCGACCTCGGCGCGCTGGACGGCCGCCTGCTGCCGTACCGCTACCTGCTGTCGCCCGCGCTGGACACGCAGCCGCTGGACGAGGCGTACCTCGCCGACCAGCTGCAGCAACGACTGGATGACCTGTCCTCGCCGGCGGCCAGTCTGCTGAAAGGCCTGCTGCCGCGCGACCCCACGCTGGAGGTGCTGAAGCTGGCCGAGCTGTGGGCGCCGGCGAAGTCGCCGGAACTGCGCGAGGGCGTGTGGTTCTCGCCGCAGGGCGAGGCGTTGCTGCTGGTGCAGACGGTCGCCGCCGGTTTCGATCCGGGTGCGCAGCAGCAGGCGATCGACGGCATCCGCCACGCCTTCGCCGCGCTGCCCGGCAGCGCCGGCGCGAAGCTCGAGTTGAGCGGCCCGGGCTATTTCAGCGTGGTGGTCGGCGCGCAGACGCGGCACCAGGCCGACTGGATCGGGCGCATCTCCACCGTGGGCTTCGTCGCGCTGCTGCTGCTGGCGTACCGCAGCGTCGGTTCGCTGCTGCTGTCGGCGCTGCCGATCGCCAGCGCCGCGCTGGCCGGCATCGCCGCGTTGACGCTCGCGTTTCCTGCGGTGCACGGGATCACCCTCGCGTTCGGCTTCACCCTGCTCGGCGTGGCGCAGGAATACCCGATCCGCGTGCTCAGCCACCGTCGTGCCGGCGAGGACGCACTGGCCAGCGTGCGTGCGCTATGGCCGCTGCTGCTGACCGCGATCGCCTCGGCCTGCATCGCCTACCTGGCGTTCTACGCGTCGGGCGTGAACGGGCTGAAGCAGCTGGCGGTGTTCACCATCGTCGGCCTGCTGGTGGCCGGCTTCAGCACGCGCTACCTGCTGCCGCAGCTGCTGCCACGGCGCGTGCGCGACGTGGCCGGCATGCGCTGGCTGATGAGGGCGCGCAGCTTCGTCGACCGGCTGCCGCGGCCGCGCTGGATTCCCGGCGTGGTCGCCGTGGCGATCGTGGCGATGCTGGCGCTGGCGCGCGGCCCGTTCTGGCAGGACAACCTCGCCGCGCTGACCCCGCTGCCGGCGGACCTGCTGCAGCACGACGCGCGCCTGCGCGAGGCGCTCGGCGCGCCCGACGTGCGCTACCTGCTGGTGCTCGAGGCGCCGACCGAACAGGGCGTGCTGGCGTTGTCGGAGCAACTGCAGCCGCGCGTCGATGCGCTGCTGGCACGACACGCGGTCGATGCGCTGGAGCTGCCGTCGCGTTACCTGCCCAGCGTGGCCGTGCAGCGCGCGCGGCAGGCGAAGCTGCCCGATCGCGGCACCCTGCAGCACGCACTGGACGAGGCGTCGCGGGGCCTGCCGTTCCGCGCCGACCTGTTCCGGCCGTTCGTCGACGACGTGCAGGCCGCGCGCACGCTGCCGCCACTGACGCCGCAGCGCTACGCGCAGACCCCGCTGGGTCAGCGCCTCGCCGCGATGCTGGTGGAGCGCGACGGCCACTGGCTGGGCCTGGGCACGGTCAGCGGCGTGCACGACGTGGCCGCGTTGCAGGCGCTTGGTACGAACACGAACGGCACCGTGCGTCTGCTGGATCTGAAAGCGGCTTCCGAGTCGCTGGTGGTCGACTACCGCACGCGCATCCTGCAGGCCTTGCTGGCCGCTGCGGTTTTGCTGGTGTTGACCATCACCTTCGCGCTGCGCAGCGTGCGCCGCGCCTGGCACGTGCTGGCGCCGATGACCCTGGCGACGTTCCTGGTGCTGGCGGTGGAACGCGTGGCCGGCATCGAGATCTCGCTGTTCCACCTGGTCGCGCTGATCCTCGCCGGCGGGCTGGGCCTGCACTACGCGCTGTTCTTCGAGCGCGACACCGGCGATCCGGCCGAGCAGCGGCGCACGCTGCACGCCACCCTGGTCTGTGTGCTGTCCGCGCTCTTGGTGTTCGGCATGCTGGCGTGGGCGACGATCCCCGTGCTGCGCGCGATCGGGCTCACCGTGAGCCTGGGCGTGGCGTTCCATTTCTGCCTGTCGATCCTGATGGCGCCGCATGTTGCCGAAGACTGACTGGGCCCAGCTGATCCCCCATGCGGGCACGATGTGCCTGCTCGACGCGGTGCTCGCGTGGGACGAGCGCACGATCCACGCGGTCAGCGCGGGCCATGCGCGCACCGACAACCCGCTGCGCGGCGAACACGGCCTGCATGCGGTGCATCTGGCCGAGTACGGCGCGCAGGCGATGGCCGTGCATGGCGCGCTGCTGGCGCGTGCGCGCGGCAGCGAGACGGTGCGCCCCGGCAGGCTGGTCAGCCTGCGCGACGTGCAGCTGTTCGAGGAATACGTCGATCGGCTTGACGGCCATCTGGACGTCCACGCCGAGTGTCTTTACGCCGACGACGGCGGCGCGCAGTATGCGTTCCGCGTCGAGCATCGCGGCCGCCTGCTGGCCAGCGGGCGCGCCGCGGTGATCCATCCTTCCCGCTGATCCGCCTGCGAGGCCTGCCATGTCCGAAGCCCATCCCGCACGCCGCGCCCTGGTCACCGGCGGCAGCGGCGAGCTCGGCGGCGCGATCTGCCACGCGCTCGCCGCGGCCGGCTGGCACGTGATCGTGCATGGCCACCACAGCCTGACCCGGGCCGAGGAAACCGCCGTGGCGATCGTCGCCGACGGCGGCAGCGCGCAGGCGCTGGCGTTCGACGTCACCGATGCGGAGGTGACCCGCGCGGCGCTGGACGCGCTGCTGGCCGAAGGGCCGATCCACGCGCTGGTCAACAACGCCGGCATCCACGACGACGCGCCGATGGCCGGCATGAGTGACGAGCAGTGGCACCGGGTGATCGACGTCTCGCTGCACGGCTTCTTCCACGTCACCCGGCCGCTGCTGCTGCCGATGGCGCGCGCGCGCTTCGGCCGCATCGTCTCGATCGGCTCGGCGGCGGCACAGCTGGGCAATCGCGGCCAGACCAACTACGCCGCGGCGAAGGCGGCGCTGGTGGGCGCCAGCAAGTCGCTGGCGCGCGAGATGGCCTCGCGCGGGATCACCGTCAACGTGGTCGCGCCCGGCGTGATCGAGGGGCGCATGGTCGAGGCGGCGTTCCCGCCCGAACGTATCCGCGAGCTGGTGCCCGCGCAGCGCGCCGGCCGGCCGGAGGAAGTGGCCGCGCTGGTGGCGTTCCTGTGCTCCGACGCGGCCGGCTACGTCAACGGCCAGCTGATCGGCGTCAACGGCGGCATGGGCTGAGCGACGGCGAACCGGCATACTGCACGGACGGAGCCAGGGGGTTCCATCACGGAGGATGTTCGATGCGCAAGACCGCTCTTGTTTCCGCCGCCTTGTTGTGCGGTGTCTTTTCCGTTGCCCATGCCGCCGACAACAACGCGGCGCCGTCTGCCACGGTGAGCGTGCCGGCGGTGGTTCCTTTCGCGCAGGATGCGGTGATCGCGGGTGCGGTCAAGCGCGAGTGCCAGCTCGGCGAGAAGCTGTCCGGCTTCATCAAGAAGTACGGGCAGGAGAAGGGCGTGGCGGTGACGCAGGTGGCGTCGGTTGGCGCCGGTTCGGCGGGCCGCGCGCTGGTGCTGGAGATCACCGACTCGGTGGCCGACGGCAACGCGTTCCTCGGCCACCACACCTACACCACGGTAAAGGGCCGGCTCTACCAGGACGGCACCGAGGTCGGCCATTTCATCGGGCGGCGCAATTCGATGGGCGGCGCGTTCGGCGGCTTCAAGGGCAACTGCTCGGTGCTCGGGCGAACGGTCAAGGCGCTCGGTGAAGACATTGCCGGCTGGCTGGCCCGGCCCGGCAAGGACGACATGCTCGGCGATCTGGAGTAACCGTTCGGCCTGGCCATCGCCGCACGGGGCGATGGCCGCCTGCCGGATCAGCCAGCGGACTCGTCGACCACGAGCGGCACACCACGCGAGCGACGATAGCTGCGGATCACGTGGCCGTAGTGGATCACCCGGCCGATCGTGTAAGTGGTGATGCGGGTGACGTCGCGCACCGGCTTGAGGTGGCTGGGGCGGAACGTGCCGTGGTAACGCGAGGCGATCGGCACCGAGACCACTCCAAGCCGCTGTTCGCGCGAGGCGGCGATCAGGATCGCCGCCTCGAACACGAAATTCTCCGCCGGCAGGTCGACCAGCGCCAGCGCCGCGCGCGGGTACCAGCGCTGCCCGCTCTGGGTGTCGGCCACCGGCTGCGCGCAGGCCCAGGAGATGCCCCAGTCGGCCACCGCGTTGGCGCGGCGGCGACCCTTCGGCTGCTGCTCGCGGTCGAGCAGGCGCGCGCCGATCACGATGTGCTGCGGGTGGCGTTGCGCGGCGGCCACGATGCGCGGGATGTCGCTGGCCAGGTGCTGGCCGTCGCCATCCATGGTCAGCACGGCGTCGTAGCCCTGGCGCAGGGCCTCGCGGAAGCCGTGGCGCAGCGCCTCGCCCTTGCCGCGGCGCGTGTCGTGGCGCAGCAGGGTCACCGGCAGCGTGGCGGCGATCTCGGGCGTGCGGTCGTCCGAGCCGTCGTCGATCACGATCACCGGCGCGCCCAGCGCCAGCACGGACTCGACCACCGAGCGGATCGCGGCTTCCTCGTTGAGGCAGGGAATCAGCACGCACCAGCGTGCAGTGGCCATGTTCAAGTGACGTGCTCCATGTCGATGCGCAATCCCAGTGTAGCGGCGGCGGCCAGCCGGCAGTGGCCGCCGCCACCGGCGAGCAGGGCCAGCAGCGGCAGGCCCGCCGCCGACGGGTTGCCGGCGCGCCAGCTTGCCAGCGGCTCGGGCAGCGGCGGGTCGGGGGCCGTGCCCGGCTGCAGTGTGAGGTCGAGCCGGGCCAGCGTGGCCGGGCCGGCGTGCGGCGCCAGCACCAGCGCGCAGCCGAATGGCTGGTGGCAGGCGGTGACTTCGTTCAGCGGGCCGCTGCCGGCGGTATCGCTGCATACCAGCAGCACCGGGCGCTGCTCGGCCAGCACCTGGCTGGCGGCTTCGAGCAGGCCGGCACCGAAGCTGGCGTGCTGGGCACAGATCGCGGTGGACGGTGCGTGGCAGCCGGTGGCGATGGTCCAGTAGCCGACCGCGGCGTTGTGCACCGAATTGTGGAAGCGGGTCGGCGACAACTCCGCCGGTGCGCGCGCCAGGGTGGCGCACATGTAGTCGGTGATCGCCTGGTCGCCGTGCGAGGAGGCGAACACGCAGGCCAGCGTGGCGGCGTCGCGGCCGCTCATCGCCAGCGCCTGGCCCGCCGCCTCGATCGCCAGCAGCACGCTCTCCGGCGCGCGCCGGCGTTCGTTCGGCGGCAGCGTGGCGGCGGCCGGGCGTGGCGGCGGCGCGGGTGGCGTGGTGCCGGCCAGCAGCGCGCGCAGCGCGGCGAAGTCGGCCAGCGCCGGCGACCACAGGCCGACGCCTTCCACGCAAAAGCGCAGCGCGCTCATGCGGCGAACCCCGCGCGGGCGAACGCGAGGCAGGCGTTGTTACCGCCGAAGCCGAACGAGTTGCTGAGCGCCACGTCGACGCGCTGGCGCTCGCTGCGCCAGGCGAACTGCGCGCCGCAGATCGGATCGGGAGTGTTGCCGCCGAGGTTGCCCGGGATCAGGCCGTGCGCGATCGCCTGCAGCGCGACGGTCGCCTCGACGATGCCGGCGGCGCCCAGCGTGTGGCCGGTGTAGCCCTTGGTCGAACTGGCCCGCGTGCTGGCCGGGAACACGCGCGCCACCAGCGCCGCCTCCACTTCGTCGTTCTTCAGGCTGGCGGTGCCGTGCAGGTTGATGTAATCCACCCGCGCCGCGTCGAGGCCGCTGCGGGTCAGCGCGTCGCGCAGGGCCAGCTCGGCACCGAGGCCCTGCGGGTGTGGGGTGGACATGTGGTGCGCGTCGCTGGCCTCGCCGTAGCCGAGCAATCGCAGTGCGGCGGGCGCCACCTCCGCGCGTTCCAGCAGGGCGAAGCCGGCCGCCTCGCCGATCGAGATGCCGCTGCGCGCGGCGTCGAACGGGCGGCACGGCTCGGGCGACACCAGCTCCAGCGCGTTGAAGCCGAACAACACGCTGTCGCACAGGGTGTCCACGCCACCGACCACCGCCGCGTCGACCAGGCCGAGGCGCAGCATCCGCTCGGCGCTGGCGAACACCTTGGCGCTGGACGAGCAGGCGGTGGAGACGGTCAGGCACGGCCCTTCCAGCGCCAGCGCGGCGGCGACGAAGGCGGCCAGCGAATGCGGTGCGTGGATCGCCGGGCGCAGCAGGTCGTCGGCGAAGCCGCCGTCGGCATCGAGCCGGCGATAGGCTTCCTCGGTGGCGCCGATGCTGGCGGTGGACGTGCCCAGCAGCAGCGCGACGCGGTCGGCGCCGTAGCGTGCACGCGCCGCCCGCACGCGTTCGAGGAAGCCATCCTGGTTCAACCCCAGCCAGGCCAGGCGATTGTTGCGGCAATCCCAGGCGGCGAGCGCGGCGGGCAGCACGGTGTCTTCCACGCCCTCGACGCGGCCGATCCAGCAGGTCAGCGGCGCGCTGCCGATGTCGTTCGGGCGCAGGCCGCTGCGGGCGTGCTCGAGCGCGTCGAGCTGCGCCGCGAGGCCGCTGCCCATGGCGGAGGTGGCGGTGTACGCGGTGACCGCGAGCGGTGTCATCGGGGAAGGCATCGGGAAAGCGTAGCCGGCACCCCCGTGAATGCCTAGTCTGCGCGCGGCGGGCGTTCAGCCGCCGAACCGCCGCCGGCGGCGCGTTGCGGCTATGCTGACGCACCCCCGCTCCGCACTTCCCCGTGTTGCCGAATCCGTCCCCACCACGCAACCCCTGGCGCTACCTGCGCGACCGCGACGTGCAGCATGCCGCGCTGGTGACCGCGCTGGCGCTGGTGCTCAGCGCGGGCCTGGTCTGGCTGGGCTACCTGATCCACGTCTGCCGTGTCGCCATGCGCAGCCCGCTGGCACCGCCGCGGCGGATGGTGACGCTGGTGTTCGGCCGCCGGCTCGAGCGCGATGTGCCGGAACACGACTACCGGCAGCGACTGCGCCGTGCGCTGGCGCTGGCCGAGCAGCAGCAGACCGGTCACCTGCTGCTGCTCGGCGGCTGCAGCGGTGGCCAGTGCAGCGAGGCCGCTGCCGGCCACGCCTGGCTGCGGCTGCACAGACTGCCCGGCGAGGTGCAGGTGCAGCTGGAACAGGAGTCGGTCGACTCGCTGGAAAACCTGCGCCACGCGCGCCGCCTGCTGCTGGCCGAGGCCGGCGATGCCGGCCTGCCGCCGGTGGCGCTGGTGACCAGTCGCTACCACCTGGCGCGCTGCCTGCTGCTGGCGCGCCGGCTCGGTTTCGACGGCAATCCGGTCGCCGCCGAGCCGACGCTGCCGTGGCAGCGTCGCTACCTCGGCCTGCTGCTGCTCGAGGCCAGCTACCTGATGTGGATCGACCTGGGGCTGCGCTGGGCGGGGCTGATCGGGCACCGGCGGATGCGCGCGCGGATCAGCTGAGCGCCGCCTTGTGCGCCGCGCTGCCGCCCGGCAGACTGCACGGGCCGTGCGCTTTGCCGGCCTATCAGGGAGGAAACACGATGTCGCGTTCACGACTGTTGTTGCTGTTGCTGCTGCCCATGCTGTTGCTGACCATGGCGTTCCGCCAGACGCCGCTGGTCGACCCGCCGCCGATCGACGTGCCCGCCGGCCTGACCGCGGTGCAGGTGAGCAAGGCGGTCAAGGGCGCGCTGATCGGTCGTACCTGGGTCGTCACCGCCGAGCATGCCGACGGCATCGACGCGGCGCTGAACGGCAACGATTACCAGGCGAAGATCCACGTCGCCTTCGACACGCACCAGGTCAGGATCCGCTACGTCGACAGCACCAACCTGAAGTACAAGGTGAAGAAGGACGGCACGCGCCTGATCCATACCAACTACATGAACTGGATGCGCTACCTCAGTGGCGACATCGGCCGGGACCTGCAGCTGATTTCCGCCGGCGCCGAATCGATGCCGATGGCTTCGCCGGGCGGCTGATGCCGCGGCCATCCGCGACGACGACGGCCCCGCACGCGGGGCCGTCGTCGTTTCCGCGCGACGTCGCGCCGCCGCCGCGGTCGCCTTGCTAAGCTCGCCGCACCGAACCGATGAGCCAGACGATGAGCGAGCAAGCCAACCAGGCCGAAACCTTCCTGCGCGAACTGCAGGACCGCATCTGCAGCGCGATCGAGCGGGCCGACGGCGATGCGCGCTTCGCCGAGGACGCGTGGACGCGCGAGGCGGGCGGCGGCGGGCGCACCCGCGTGCTGCGCGGTGGCGCGGTGTTCGAGCAGGCCGGGGTGAATTTCTCGCGCGTGTCCGGTCATCAACTGCCGCCCAGCGCCACCGCGCACCGGCCGGAGCTGGCCGGCGGCAGCTTCATCGCCACCGGCGTGTCGCTGGTGCTGCACCCGAACAACCCGCACGTGCCGACCACCCACGCCAACGTGCGCTACTTCGAGGCCAGCAAGGAAGGCGTGGAGCCGGTGTGGTGGTTCGGCGGCGGCTTCGACCTCACCCCGTTCTATCCGGTGGACGATGACGTGCGGCATTGGCACACGGTGGCGCACGAGCTGTGCGCGCCGTACGGCGCGGACGTCTATCCGCGCTACAAGCAGTGGTGCGACGAGTACTTCTACCTGAAGCATCGCGACGAGACCCGCGGCGTCGGCGGCCTGTTCTACGACGACCTGAACGAGGGCGGCTTCGAGCGCTGCTTCGCGTTCACCCGCGACGTCGGCCAGGGTTTCCTCGATGCCTACCTGCCGATCGTGGCGCGCCGCAGGGACACGCCGTACGGCGAGCGCGAGCGCGAGTTCCAGCTGTACCGGCGCGGCCGCTACGTGGAGTTCAACCTGGTCTACGACCGCGGCACGCTGTTCGGCCTGCAGTCGGGCGGGCGCACCGAGTCGATCCTGATGAGCCTGCCGCCGCGCGTGCGCTTCGAGTACGCGTACCAGCCGGAAGCCGGATCGGCCGAAGCGAAGCTGGCCGAGTACCTGCAACCACGCGACTGGCTGGCGGCGCCGTTGTAGGAGCCCGCTGGCGGGCGATGCTCTTGTGCTTTCGCGTCGGGCATCCAGAGCAAGAGCATCGCCCGCCAGCGGGCTCCTACGTATGGTGTTACGGCGTGGCGCCGCTGAACTGCTCCGGCGTGGCGCCCTTCACCGGGCCGATCTGCGCGCTGTCGCTGACTTTCAGCACCACCTCGCGGCGGAACTCCAGGGTGCCCTGCACCACCGCGTGCGGGCCGATCACGATCACCGGCTTGCGCTCGCTGCCCCAGTGGAACCAGCCGTTGTTCGGCTTGTCGACCAGGATGCCGCCCTCGACGCGCGAGTCGGCGCCGATGGTGACGTCGCCGCCGACCGTGCCGACGCCGCCGGCGACGTGGGCGCCGTCCAGCACGATGGCGCCGTTGACGTTCTCCAGCCGGCCGCCGATCTCGGCGCCCGGGGCCAGGTGGATGCTGCCGTTGACCGCGTTCACCTTGCCGCTGACCCGGCTGGCGCGACCCAGGCTGATTGCGCCGTTGACCGTGCCCAGTTCGGTCGCCTGCGCCTTGTCGCCCAGCTCGACCTCGCCGTTGACGGTGCTGGCCTCGTGCACGCTGGCGCCGCCGGCGATGTGCACCGCCCCGTTCACCGTGCTGACGTCGCCGACCTGCTGGCCGGCCGCGACCTGCACCGAGCCGTTGACCTTGTCGATGTCGTTGTCGCCTGCGCTGGCCAGCGGCGGCAGGCCCAGGCCCAGCGCCAGCGCGGCGAGGATGAGGATCGTCGGGAAGCGACGCATGGCAGTCTCCTTGAGTCTTCAATGGATGGGTATACGCACTAGGATGCAGCCACCGGGCCAAGGGTTGGCCATGACCTGTGGCAGGGGCTGCATTTGACGCTGCCCGGGTCGACCGGCACCATTTCGCCTTTACATCTCATTGTTGGCGCCCCCATGCACAAGCTCGTCCTGATCCGCCACGGCCAATCGCAGTGGAACCTCGACAACCGTTTCAGCGGCTGGGCCGACGTCGACCTCACCGAGCAGGGCATGGCCGAGGCGCGCGAGGCCGGCCGCCTGCTGCGCGAAGGCGGCTATCATTTTGACGTGGCGCACACCTCGGTGCTCAAGCGTGCGGTGCG
Source organism: Rhodanobacter sp. OR92 (assembly GCF_000427545.1). NCBI lineage: Bacteria > Pseudomonadati > Pseudomonadota > Gammaproteobacteria > Lysobacterales > Rhodanobacteraceae > Rhodanobacter > Rhodanobacter sp. OR92. The sequence goes on from NZ_KE386556.1 coordinate 113,029, forward strand.
CACGCTGTGGGGCGTGCAGGACGCGATGGACCTGATGTGGATCCCGGTGCTTACCGACTGGCGCCTCAACGAGCGCCACTACGGCGGCCTCACCGGCCTGAACAAGGCCGAGACCGCTGCGAAATACGGCGAGGCGCAGGTGAAGATCTGGCGGCGCAGCTACGACATCCCGCCGCCGCCGCTGGAGCGCGCCGCGAACGAGTCGGTGCACGACCCGCGCTACGCGAAGCTCGACCCGAAGGACATCCCCGACACCGAGTGTCTGAAGGACACCGTGGCCCGCGTGTTGCCGTACTGGCATGAGGTGCTGGCGCCGGCGATCAAGGCCGGCCAGCGCGTGCTGGTGGCCGCGCATGGCAATTCGCTGCGCGCGCTGGTGAAGTACCTGGACGGCATCTCCGACCAGGCCATCGTCGAGCTGAACATTCCCAACGGCGTGCCGCTGGTGTACGAGTTCGACGACGAGCTCAAGCCGCTCAGGCACTACTACCTCGGCGACGCCGAGGCGATCGCGGCGAAGATGGCCGCGGTGGCCAACCAGGGCAAGGCGAAGTAGCAAGCGACCGGTGCGGGGCGGCATAGGGCAACGCGGGGCGGACGGTGTGCGCCGGCCCTTCGGTTCGCCGCCATGTGGCGGCCGAGGCGGCGGACGGTGTCTGTCTTGCGGGTATTCGCTGCGGCAACGGGTGACAAACGTCAGTCGCCCGCGCCGGGCGGCCGCACTAAGCTGGCGACCGGCTCTCCCATGGACCGCGCCATGCCTGCACATCTGACCAACTATCTCGTCATGTTGCCGATCCTCGCCTGGATGGTGTGGCGACGGGTCAGCCGGCAGTTCGGCCGCCAGCCGATCCGGCGCAAGCGGATGCTGTTCCGCATCGTGATGTTCGCGCTGATCGGCGGCCTGCTCGCGCTCAGCGGGCTGCACCGGCTTGCACTCGCCGAAGGCCTCGCCGGCGGTGTGTTGATCGGTGGCGCGATCGGCCTGCTCGGGCTGCGCCTGACCCGCTTCGAGGTCGATCCGGTCAAGGGCGACTGCTACGTGCCGAACCCGTGGATCGGCGCGCTGCTGACCGCGCTGCTGCTGGGCCGGCTGGCCTGGCGGATGCTGGTGGCGTGGCCGTCGATGCAGCAGGTGCCAGCCGACCCCGGCGCGATGCCGCCGATGGGCCATGCGCTCACGCCGCTGACCATGCTGGTGGTCGGTCTGCTGGTGGGCTACTACATCGCCTACTTCAGCGGTTTGCTGATCCATCACCGCCGGTTCCAGCGCGCCCACGCCGTGCCGTGAGCGGTTGCCGCGACGCGGCCGTTCAGCCGGGCAGGCGATCCGCCGGGGGCGGCGACGCGTGCTCGCGCAGCCAGCCGGCCACGTCCGCCGCCGGCAGCGGGTGGGCGATGTGGAAGCCCTGCACTTCGTCGCAAGCCATGCCGCGCACGGCTTCCAGTACGCGCCCGGTTTCCACCCCTTCCATCACCACGCGGAAACCCAGTTCGTGGGCCAGCGCCACCATCGAGCGCACCACCGCCGCGTCGTGCCGGCTGGCGTCGAGCCCGCACACCAGCGACTTGTCGATCTTCACGCAGCTGGCCGGCATCTGGCGCAGCGCGTCGAGGTTGCTGTAGCCGATGCCGAAATCGTCGATGGCGATGCCCACGCCGGCCTCGCGCAGTGCGGCCAGGTGGCAGCGGTTGGCGTCGCTGTGGCGCATCGCGGTGCTCTCGGTGAACTCCAGCTCCAGCCGCGCCAACGGCACCGCATGCCGCCGCGCCGCGGCGGTCAGGCGCGTCTCCAGGGTGGCGTCGAGGTCGGCGCTGGACACGTTCAGCGACAGCTGCACGTCGAGCCCGTCGCGCAACCATGCGGCCAGTTGCGCCAGGCCGTGGTCGAGCACCCAGTCGGTCAGCGAACGCATCAGCCCGGCCTGCTCGGCGAGCGGCACGAACACGCCGGGCGGCACCGCGCCGAGCGTGGGGTGGCGCCAGCGCGCCAGCGCCTCCAGCGCCACGCAGCGACCACTGGCCAGCTGCACGCGCGGCTGGTAGTGCAGTTCCAGCTCGGCGCGCTCGGACAGCGCGGCGGCCAGCTCGGTGACCAGGAAGAAATCCTGCCGCTGCCGTTCGTCCTGCGTGCGGTCGTACACGGCCCAGCCGCGCACGCTGTCCTGGGCGACGTGGGCGGCGTTCATCACGCGCCGCAGCGGGTCGCCGCCGCGCAGTTCGTGCGCCTCGACCTTGAGCAGGCCCACGCCGGGCTGCAGGGTGAGCGGCACGCCGAGGCAGTCGATCGGCTCGCGCAGCAGGGCCACGAATTCATCCAGGCGCGCCGGCAGCAGCTCGTCGTGCGGGTGCGCGGGCAGCAGTGCCAGGCGCGCCGTGCCGACCTGGTAGAGCTGCATGCCCGGCGTCATCCACGCCTGCACCCGCGCCGCCACCGCGTGCATCAGCGCGTCGGCGTAGCTGTGCCCCATGGCCCGCACGAAGGCGTTGAAGCGCGCCACCGGCGCCACCTCGACGGCGAGCAGCCAGGCGGTGTCGTCCGCGCCCGGCAGGTGCGTGTGCAGGTCGGCGAAGAACGCATTGCGGTGCGGCAGCCCGGTCGCCGGGTCGGTGCGGTCCAGGTAGTGGCGCAGCGCCGCGCCGGTGCCGGCCAACGAGGCGGCGTCGCGCAGCGCGTTGCGTTCGCCGGCGTGGAGCGGGGGATGCGGGCGCCGGTCCACGGCAAACAGCGCGCCCAGCAACTGGCCGTCCAGCGCGAACACCGGCTCGCAGGCGAAGAAGCCGATGGCGGCGTGCGCCGGGTCGGCGTCGGCCGGCAGGAAACGCGCGTCGCCGCGCGCGTCGGGCACCACCTCGGCGACGCCGCGGCGCGTGGCCTGCCGGCAGGCGGCCAGCAGCATGCCGTCCAGGCGGATCGGGTCGCCGTGGCCGGGCGGGGTGTACCAGAACGCACTGCCGTCGGCCAGCAGCAGCGCCACCAGCGGCGTGCCCAGCGTGGTGGCTGCCAGCCGCGCCACGGCGTCGAAACCGGGCAGGGCATGCGGTTCGGCGTCGCCGGCCGGCCACGCGATGCCGGCGCCCGCGCGGGAACCCGCGAGCGATCCCTGCGTCATCTTCATCGTCCCCTCCCGTGCGCGACAGCGTGCTGCCAGCGGTTGCAGGCTACTGCGGCGGTGGCGGGGGAGCAATGCGCCGGTGGCAGATCACTCGGGCCGATGCTCCAGCGCCAGGTAGGCCTCGCTCTGCATCTCGATCAGGCGCGATTCGGTGCGGCCGAACTCGGCGCGCAGGCGTTCGCCGTCGTACAGCTCGGTGATCGACGCGGCGGCGGTGAGCACCAGCTTGACGTGGCGGTCGTAGAACTCGTCGACCAATTGCACGAAGCGCTTCGCCGCGTCCTCGCTGTAGACGGTGAATTGCGGGACGTTGGCGACGATCACCGTCGGCCCGGCCTTGGCCAGCGCGATGTAGTCGGCCACCGCGCGCGGGCCTTCGCACAGCGCGGCGAACTCGAACCAGACGATCTCGTCGTCGCGCTTGACGAACGGAATGTCGCGACCGTTGACGTGCAGGTTGCCGTTTTCCTGCACGGCGCCGCGGGCCTGGCTGGCGAAGATGCGCTCCAGCGCGCGATGCGCCTCGGCGCCGGGCGGGGTGAGGTAGACCGGCGCCTGGGTCAGCGCGCGCAGGCGCCAGTCGTGCGCGGAGGCCATCTCGACCACGTGGCAATGTTGCTCGATCAGCGCGATCGCGGGCAGGAAGCGGGCGCGCTGCAGGCCGCCCTTGTACAGGTTGGCCGGCGCGGTGTTCGAGGTGGTGACCAGGGTCACGCCGCGCGCGAACAGCGCGTCGAGCAGGCCCGAGAGGATCATCGCGTCGCCGATGTCGTTGACCAGGAACTCGTCCAGGCACAGCACGCGGCAGCGCGCGGCGAGGCCGGCGGCCACCTCGACCAGCGGGCTCTGCCGCTCGCCCAGCGCGCGCAGGTGCTCGTGCACCTCACCCATGAAGCGGTGGAAGTGCCGGCGCAGCACCACGCCGTGCGGCAGGCTGGCGGCGAACAGGTCCATCAGGAAGGTCTTGCCGCGGCCCACCGTGCCCCACAGGTACAACCCCGGCACGGCCGCCGGCGGCTCGTTGCCGAGCAGCGATTTCAGCCGGCCGAGCAGGCCGTTGCCGTTCGACGGTTCGGCGCACAGTGCCGCATGCATGCGGTCGAATTCCGGCAGCAGCGCCAGCTGGGTCGGGTCGGACTCCCAGCGGTGCGCGGCGACGCCTTCGAGATAGCGCGCCGTGGGCGCCAGCGAGGGTTCACTCATGGGACGGACAGGTCTTGGCAGGGAGTGGCCGGTGCGCCTCAGGCATGCCGCTTCGGCGGCAACCAGCCGTGCACCGCATGCTTGATCGCGCCGCGCAGGTCCATCAGCCGGCGGTGGAAGAAGTGGCTGGTCTCGGGCATGCGCACCAGCTCGGGCCGGTGTGCCAGCGTCTCGACCCAGTCGAATACCGCCTGCGGCTCGACGATCTCGTCGGCCTCGCCCTGCACGATCAGCCATGGGCAGCGCGGCAACTCGACCGCGTCGAACGGCCAGCGCCCGACCGGTGGCGCGATGCTGACCAGCGCGTCGGCGTGCAGGCGCACCGCGTTGGCGATGCTCACGTAACTGCCGAACGAGAAGCCGGCCAGCCACAGCGCGTCGTCCGGGCGCATGCGACGCACCCAGGCCACCACCGCGGCCAGGTCGTCGCCTTCGCCGCGGCCCTTGTTGTAGTCGCCCTGCGACTCGCCGGCGCCGCGGAAGTTGAAGCGCACGGTGTCCAGCCCGGATTCGCGCAGCGCGCGCTCGGCCATCGTCACCACCTTGTTGTGCATGCTGCCGCCCTCGATCGTGAGCGGGTGGCAGATCACCGCCACGCCGCGGCGCGCGCAGGCCGCTTCGGCGACGTCGCTGATCGCCTCCAGCTTGCCGGCGGGGCCGTCGAGCATGAAACTGGCGGCCACATCCGGAAAGCCGGCAGGTGCGGTGGAGAGCTCGGTGGGAGTCATGCCCGTGATGATAACCGCCGGACGCATCGGTTGCCGCGGGCGGCGCCGATGAACCACCTGGCGCACGCGCTGCTGGCCGGCGACGACGAAGCCCTGCAGCTGGGCGGGATGCTGGGCGATTTCGTGCGTGGCCCGCCGGACGCGGTCCTGTTCCCGCCGCGGGTGATCGCCGGGATTCGCCTGCACCGGGCGATCGATGCGTACACCGACGCCCATCCCGAGGTGCTCGCGGCCAAGGTGCTGCTGCCCCCGCCGTACCGCCGCTACGCGGGGATCCTGCTGGACATGTGGTTCGACCGCTGCCTGGCGCGGGATTTTCCGCAGTGGAGCGCGCAGCCGCTGGCGGAGTATTCGCTGGCCCTGCGCGCGCTGCTGTGGCGGCAGGACGCCTTGTTGCCGCCGGCGCTGCGGCGCTTCCGCGGCTACATGGAGACGCATGGCCTGCCGGCGGCGTACACCGACGACGCCGTGTTCGGCGACGCGCTGGGCGGCATCGGGCAGCGCCTGAGCCGCGCCAACCCGCTGGCCTCGGCGTTGCCGGTACTGCAGCGGCGGGAAGCGGAACTGCAGGGGCGCTTCAAGGCGTTCTTTCCGGAGCTGCGGGAGTTCGCGCGGGCGTGGGTCGAGGAGCATGCGGAGTGAGTTTGCCTCCTTCCCGCGCGAAGCCAGGGAAGGGGAAAACGAAAACGCTGCCCAGGGTGGCTTTGGTTTTTGTTTTGGTGGAGCGGGCGGAGCCCCGTACCCTCTCCCCAACCCTCTCCCGAGGGGAGAGGGGGCAAACGAAAACGCCGCCTGGAGGGCGGCGTTTGGCGAAAGCTTGTTGGATCAGGCGAAGTTACTTCGCCTGATCGGTCAGCCAGTGCACGGCGTTGGTCATCTGTTCGGTGGTGAGCGCCGGGTTGCCGCCCTTGGGCGGCATGAAATTGCCGTCCGGGCCGTGGTAGCCCTCGATCGCGTGCTTGACCAGGGTGTCGATGCCCTGCGCCAGGCGCGGACCCCACATGGCCTTGTCGCCGGTCTTCGGCGCGCCGGCGACGCCGGAGGCGTGGCAGCTGGTGCACAGGTGGTCGTAGATCGCCTTGCCGTCGGTGGTGCCGCCGTAGGCGACCTGCGAGGCGGCCGCCTTGGCGGCGGCGTCGGCGGCGGCCTGCATGGCGGCGCGGCCGGTGTTGCCGGCGTAGACGGCGCCGTCCGGCGCGAGCCGCGCGGCAACGCGGGCCGGCTGGTTCGGGTTGGTTTCCTTCGGCTCGTGCTCGTGGATCGCCAGCGCCGCGAGGATCAGCACCACGGTCAGCACGACCAGGCCGCCGATCATGATCGAAAACTGGCGCAAGACGCTCTGGTCGGATTTGCTCATGGAACCGCTCACGCACGTACTCCTGTCAGAGGGCGGCGGAACGCCACGATGGCTCCGACCTGCCTGGATAGTCTGTTGCTGTCGCACCGGTCCGATGCAGGCGCCCCGGCATGGCTCGCCGCGAGTGAGTGCACGGCGCGGATCGTGCTTGCCGTCCGCGCCCGGTTCGGGGCAGGGCAGGCAACCAGTCGGCGATTATAAACGAAGCGCGTGACAAGTTTCAGGCCCCCCGTGGCGACCTGTGGCGACGGAAGGGTGGTCGCGGCCGCCCGTCCGGCGCCTGCGAATGGCCGTGCGGCGGGCGTCGCCCCTGCCATCGGTCATGCCGCACCCCTGTCAACCGGCATTGTTCAAGTTCGTTCAACTGCCCCTATGCTTGCCCTACCTTGAGCTACATGCCGGCATGGCCCGGCGCGTGTCCGTGGTTTCGCAGAGGCGTGCGGCGCGCCGCGTGCCGGTGGTGCCGCACCGTTCAATCCAGGAGTTTTACATGTCGCGTTTTTGGAAGATCGCGTTGATCGTCGTTGCCGTGATCGTGGTGGCCGCGGTGGGCTTTCGCCTGCTGCACAAGCCGGTCCCGGCCGGTTCCGCGCCGGCGTCGGCTGCCGCCAAGAACAAGGACGGCAAGGACGAGACGCCGCCGGTGCCGGTCACCGTGGTGCCGGTGGTCAAGCAGAACGTGCCGGTCTACCTGACCGCGCTCGGCACGGTGCAGGCGCTCAACACGGTCACCGTGAACCCGCAGGTGGGCGGCCAGCTGCTCAGCCTGGAGTTCACCGAAGGCCAACCGGTGAAGAAGGGCCAGCTGCTGGCGCAGATCGACCCGCGCACCTACCAGGCCGCCTACGACCAGGCTGCGGCGAAGCAGCGCCAGGACCAGGCGCTGCTGGAGACGGCCAAGAGCAACCTGACGCGCAGCCAGGATCTGGCCGCCAAGGGCTACATTTCCAGGCAGGATCTGGACACCTTGCGCAACACCGCCGCGCAGTACGAGGCTGCAGTGGCCGCCGACGCGGCCAACGTGCGCGACAGCCAGGTGCAGCTGAACTACACCCGCGTGCTGTCGCCGATCGACGGCCTTGCCGGCATCCGCGCGGTCGACCCCGGCAACGTGGTCACCACCGCCAGCGCGATCGTCACGCTGACCCAGCTGCACCCGATCAACGTGATGTTCACCCTGCCCGAGCAGAACCTCGACATGGTGCGCCGCGCCGCCGCGAAGGACGGCACCGGGCTGCAGGTGACCGCGCTGGACCGCACCGACGCGCACCCGATCGCCAACGGCGGCGTGCTCAAGGTGGTCGACAACCAGATCGACACCAGCACCGGCACGTTCCGCCTGAAGTCGGAGTTCCCGAACGCGAACAACGAGCTGTGGCCGGGCCAGTTCGTCAACGTGCGGCTGCTGGTGAACACCGTCGACGGCGGTCTGGTGATCCCGGCGCAGGCGGTGCAGCGCGGGCCGGACGGCGACTACGTCTACCAGGTGCAGGCCGACAGTACGGTCAAGATGCGGCCGGTGACGGTGGCCGGCGAAGTGGGCGACAGCCACGTGATGATCGGCAATGGCCTCCAGGCCGGCGAGCGGGTGGTCACCGAGGGCCAGTTCCGGCTGAAGCCGGGCAGCAAGGTCAACGCGCTGAAGCCCGGCGAGGTGCCGGCAGCGCCGACCGCGGCCGAACTGGAGAAGGCCAAGCAGAACAGCAAGGGTGGCGGTCGCCGTCGCGGCTGAGCGGCCGCGTGCCGATCGCCGCCACACCAACGCGGCCGCGTGAACCCGGCCGCGTCCCGGCCATGATCGCGGCGGAAACCGCACTTACACGTCACGGATAGCCATGGGATTCTCGACCCTCTTCATTAGCCGCCCGATCGCCACCTCGCTGCTGATGGTGGCGGTGCTGCTGCTCGGCATTCTCGGCTACCGCCAGCTGCCGGTGTCCGCCTTGCCGGAGATCGAGGCGCCCAGCCTGGTGGTCAGCACGCAGTACCCGGGCGCCAGCGCCAGCACCATGGCGGCGCTGATCACCACGCCGCTGGAGCGCAACCTGGGGCAGATCTCCGGACTCACCATGATGAGCTCGGATTCCTCCGCCGGGCTGTCCACGATCATCCTGCAGTTCTCGATGGACCGCGACATCGACATCGCCGCGCAGGACGTGCAGGCGGCGATCAACCAGGCCAAGGGCACGCTGCCGGGCAACCTGCCGTACCCGCCGGTGTACAACCGGGTCAACCCGGCCGACGCGCCGATCCTCACCCTGAAACTCACTTCCGACAGCCGCCAGCTGCGCGAGGTGAACGACCTGGCCGATTCGATCATCGCGCAGAAGCTGTCGCAGGTGCAGGGCGTGGGCCTGGTCTCGATCGCCGGCAACGTGCGCCCCGCGGTGCGCGTGCAGGTGAACCCGGCGCAACTGTCCAACCTCGGCCTGACCATGGAAGACGTGCGCAGTGCGTTGACCCAGGCCAACGTCAACGCGCCCAAGGGCACGCTGAACGGCAAGACGCAGAGCTACTCGATCGGCACCAACGACCAGCTGAGCGACGCGGCCGAGTACAAGAACACCATCATCAGCTACAAGAACAACTCGCCGGTGCGCCTGTCCGACGTGGCGAACGTGGTCGACGGCGTGGAGAACGACCAGCTCGCCGCATGGGCGAACGGCCAGCCGGCGGTGCTGCTGGACGTGCGCCGCCAGCCCGGCGCGAACATCGTGCAGACGGTGGAGCAGATCCGCCGCGTGCTGCCCGAGCTGCGCGCGGCGCTGCCGGCCGACGTGCACCTGGACGTGTTCGCCGACCGCACGGTGACTATCCGCGCCTCGGTGCACGACGTGGAGTTCACCCTGATCCTCACCGTGTTCCTGGTGATCGGCGTGATCTTCGTGTTCCTGCGCCGGCTGTGGGCCACCATCATCCCGTCGGTGGCGGTGCCGCTGTCGCTGATGGGCACGTTCGGCGTGATGGCGTTCACCGGCATGTCGCTGGACAACCTCTCGCTGATGGCACTGACCGTGGCCACCGGCTTCGTGGTGGACGATGCGATCGTGATGATCGAGAACATCGTGCGCTACATCGAGCAGGGCAAGGACGGCAAGGAGGCGGCCGAGGTCGGCGCGAAGGAGATCGGCTTCACCGTGCTGTCGCTGACCGTGTCGCTGGTGGCGGTGTTCCTGCCGCTGCTGCTGATGCCCGGCGTCACCGGCCGGCTGTTCCACGAATTCGCCTGGGTGCTGACCATCGCGGTGACCATCTCGATGCTGGTGTCGCTGACCCTGACCCCGATGATGTGCGCCTACCTGCTCAAGCCCGACCAGCTGCCGGAGGGCGACGACGCGCACGAGCGGCACGCGGCGGCCGGCAAGCGCACGGTGTGGTCGCGCACGGTCAGCCTGTACGAAAGCTCGCTGGACTGGGTGCTCGACCACCAGCGCCTGACCATGCTGGTGGCCGGCGCCGCGGTGGTGCTCACCGTGTTCCTGTACATCGTGATCCCCAAGGGCCTGCTGCCCGAGCAGGACACCGGCCTGATCACCGGCGTGGTGCAGGCCGACGACAACATCGCGTTCCCGCAGATGGAGGACCGCACCAAGGCGGTCGCCGAGGCGCTGCGCAAGGACCCGGCGGTGGCCGGTGTGGCCGCCTTCATCGGCGCCGGCACCATCAACCCCACGCTCAACCAGGGCCAGCTCTCGATCGTGTTGAAGGACCGCGGCGACCGCGCCGGCCTGGATGCGCTGCTGCCGCGGCTGCAGCACGCGGTCGCCGGCATTCCCGGCGTGGCGCTGTACCTGAAGCCGGTGCAGGACGTGACCCTGGACAGCCGCGTGGCCGCCACCGAATACCAGTATTCGCTGTCTGCGGTGAAGTCGTCGGAGCTGGCCGGCTACGCCAGCCAGATGACCCAGGCGATGCGCCAGCGGCCGGAGCTGGCCGACGTGGACAACAACCTGGCCGACAACGGCAACGCGCTCAAGCTGACCATCGACCGCGAGAAGGCCAGCCGCCTCGGCGTGCCGGTGCAGACCATCGACGACACCTTGTACGACGCGTTCGGCCAGCGCCAGATCTCCACCATCTTCACCCAGTTGAACCAGTACCGCGTGGTGCTGGAGGTGGCGCCGGAGTTCCGCAGCAGCGACGACCTGCTGACCAAGCTCACCGTGCGCGGCAACGGCAACGGCGCGCTCACCGGCTCGAACGCGACCAGCTTCGGCCAGCTGAAGTCAAGCAACTCGGCCACGCCCTCGGGCATCGGCAACACCGGCAACATCGGCTTCGAGATCGGCGCCGGCGGCAGCATCCCGCTGTCCTCGCTGGTCAGCGCGCAGATCACCAGCGCGCCGCTGGTGGTCAGCCACCAGCAGCAGCTGCCGGCGGTGACGCTGGCGTTCAACGTGGCGCCGGGCTACTCGCTGTCCGATGCGGTGGCGGCGATCCACCAGGTCGAGGCGCAGCTGAACTTCCCGCCGCAGATCCGCGGCGAGTTCGTCGGCAAGGCGGCCGAGTTCACCTCCTCGCTGGGCGACGAAGTACTGTTGCTGCTGGCTGCGATCGTGGTGATCTACATCGTGCTGGGCGTGCTGTACGAGAGCTACATCCACCCGCTGACGATCATCTCCACGCTGCCCCCAGCCGGCGTCGGCGCGCTGCTGGCGCTGATCCTGTGCGGCATGAGCCTGTCGGTGGATGGCATCGTCGGCATCGTGCTGTTGATCGGCATCGTGAAGAAGAACGCGATCATGATGATCGACTTCGCGATCGAGGCGCGCCGCACCGGCCTCAACGCGCGCGAGGCGATCCGCCGCGCCTGCCTGCTGCGCTTCCGCCCGATCATGATGACCACCGCCGCGGCCATGCTCGGCGCGTTGCCGCTGGCGCTGGGCAACGGCATCGGCGCCGAGCTGCGCCGGCCGCTGGGCGTGTCGATCGTGGGCGGCCTGCTGCTGTCGCAGCTGGTCACGCTGTACACCACGCCGGTGATCTACCTGTACATGGAGCGTTTCTCCGACTGGCTGGCCGAACGCCGCGAGCGGCGCGCGCTGGCCCAGGCCCAGGCCAGCAACGCGGCGTGACTGGCAGCGCCCGACGTCCCGGCCAGAAGCACCCCCTCCCAACCTCCCCCTGCTGTGCAGGGGGAGGAGCCGTGCTTTGCTCCCTCCCCTGCTCGCAGGGGAGGGTCGGGGTGGGGTCGCTCTTCGCGCCGCCGCGCGATCAACCTTTTCGTGGCCCGCGCGTTGAGGATGGGATGATCAGCCCGCTTCGCCCATCCCCGCTTTCGTCGATCGCATGAACCTCTCCGGCACCTTCATCCGTCGCCCGATCGGCACCTCGCTGCTGGCGATCGGCCTGTTCGTGGGCGGCATGATCGGCTACTTCCTGCTCGGCGTGGCGGCGCTGCCGAACATGCAGTTCCCGGCGATCTTCGTGCAGGCCAGCCAGGCCGGCGCGGACGCCAGCACGATGGCGTCGACCGTGGCCGCGCCGCTGGAACGGCACCTGGGCCAGGTGCCGGGCATCGAGATGATGCGCTCGTCCAGCTCCGAAGGGCGCACCTTCGTCTTCATGATGTTCCGCACCGGTACCGACCTGGACGCTGCCGCGCGCGACGTGCAGGCGGCGATCAACGCGGCGGCGCCGGACCTGCCCAACGGTCTCAGCGGCGCGCCCAGCTACCAGAAGGCGAACCCGAACGACGACCCGATCATCGCGCTGGCGCTGACCTCGGACACGCAGTCGGCGGCCGACCTGTACAACCTGTCCGACACCCTGCTGGCGCAGCGGCTGCGCCAGCTGCCGGGCGTGTCGTCGGTGGAGATCGCCGGCGCTGCCACACCGGCGATCCGCGTCGACGTGAACCTGCGCGCGCTGAACGCGATGGGGCTGTCGCCCGACCAGCTGCGCAACGCGCTGAGCGCGGCCAACCTGACTTCGCCGGAGGGCTTCCTGTCCAACGGCAAGACCACCATGGCGATCAGCGCCACCACCCAGCTGCACAGCGCCGAGGACTTCGCCCGGCTGGTGGTGGCCAGCCGCAACGGCACGCCGGTGCGGTTGTCCGACGTGGCCAAGGTCTACGCCGGCCAGCAGGACGCCTACCAGGCCGCCTGGTTCCACGGCAAGCCGGCCGTGCTGATGTACGTCTACAAGAAGGCCGACGCGAACATCATCGCCACCGTCGACCTGGTCAAGCAGCAGCTGCCGGCGCTGCGCGGCTACCTGCCGCCGGCCACCGCGCTGACTCCGTTCTTCGACGGCACCCCGACCATCCGCGCCTCGCTGCACGAGGTGCAGGCCACGCTGCTGATCTCGCTGGCGATGGTGATCGTGGTGATGGCGCTGTTCCTGCGCCGGCTGGCACCCACCCTGATCGCCGCGGCGGCGGTGCCGCTGTCGCTGGCCGGCGCGTTCGTGGTGATGTACATCCTCGACTACACGCTGAACAACCTCACCCTGCTGGCGCTGGTGATCGCGATCGGCTTCGTGGTCGACGACGCCATCGTGGTGATCGAGAACATCATCCGCCATCTGGACGCGGGCATGACGCGCCTGCAGGCGACCCTGGCCGGCGCGCGCGAGATCGGCTTCACCATCGTCTCGATCACCGCCTCGCTGATCGCGGTGTTCATCCCGCTGCTGTTCGCCGGCGGCGTCACCGGCATGTTCATGCACGAGTTCGCGGTGACCCTGGTGGCGGCGATCGTGGTCTCCGCGCTGGTCTCGCTGACCCTGACCCCGGCGCTGTGCGGGCGCTTCCTCGGCGGGCATGCGGCGGAGCAAGCGGCGCCGCCGTCGCGGCTGGCCCGCGCGCTGGACGGGTTCCACACCGGCATGCTGCGGGTCTACACCCGCGCGCTGAATTTCTCGTTGCGCCACGCGCTGGCGTTCTCGCTGACCCCGCTGGCGCTGATCGTGGCCACCTTCTACCTGTTCGGTGTGGTCAAGGCTGGCCTGTTCCCCGCGCAGGACACCGGCCTGATCTGGGGCCGCGCCAGTTCCAGTGCTACCGTCTCGTTCGGCGAAAGCCGGCAGCGGCTGGAGCGGCTCACCGCGATGCTGATGGCCGACCCCGACGTGGCCGCCGTGGGTTCGCGCCTGGGCAGCAGCCGGCAGGGCACCAGCGGCTCGTTCAACATCGACCTGAAGACCCGCGCCGAAGGCCGCCAGGACGACACCTTCGCGGTGCTCGCGCGGCTCAGCGCGAAGGCCGCGAACTACCCCGACCTCAACCTGCGCCTGCGCCCGGTGCAGGACCTGCCCAGCGGCGGTGGCGGCGGCACCAGCCAGGGCGCGCAGTACCAGGTCTCGCTGCAGGGCAACGACCTGGCCAGCCTGCAGCAGTGGCTGCCGAAACTGCAGACCGAGCTGAAGAAGAACCCCAAGCTGCGCGACGTCGGCACCGACGTCGACGAGGCCGGCCTGCGCCAGAACATCGTGATCGACCGCGACAAGGCCGCGCGCCTGGGCGTGTCGATCGGCGCCATCGACGGCGCGCTGTACGACGCCTTCGGCCAGCGCCAGGTGTCCACCATCTACTCGGACATCAACCAGTACCAGGTGGTGGTCAACGCGCTGCCCGAACAGACCGCCACGCCGGAGGCGCTCAACCGCATCTACGTGCGCTCCGGCAGCGGGAAAATGATCCCGATCACCGCGTTCGCGAAGCAGCAGCCGGGGCTGGCGCCCTCGCAGATCACCCACGAAAACCAGTACACCACGATGGACCTGAGCTTCAACCTCGCGCCCGGCGTGAGCATGGGCGAGGCGATGGCGGTGATCCAGGCCACCGTGAAGAACATGCGCATGCCCGGCGACATCCGCGTGCAGATGGGCAACGACTTCCGCCGCTTCCAGCAGTCGCAGAGCGGCATGGGCTGGCTGATCCTGGCCGCCGTGCTCACCGTCTACATCGTGCTCGGCATGCTGTACGAGAACCTGATCCACCCAATCACCATCCTGTCCACCCTGCCGGCCGCCGGCGTGGGCGCGCTGCTGGCGCTGTGGATCACCGGCACCGAGCTGTCGGTGGTGGCGCAGATCGCGCTGGTGCTGTTGATCGGCATCGTCAAGAAGAACGCGATCATGATGATCGACTTCGCCCTGGTCGCCCAGCGCGAACACGGCAAGAGCCCGCTGGAAGCCGCACGTGAAGCCTGCACGGTGCGCTTCCGCCCGATCATGATGACCACCATGGTCGCCATCCTCGCCGCGCTGCCGATCGCGATCGGCCTGGGCGAAGGCAGCGAACTGCGCCGCCCGCTCGGCATCGCCCTGATCGGCGGCCTGCTGATCTCGCAAAGCCTCACCTTGCTCAGCACCCCGGCGCTGTACGTGGTGTTCTCGTGCCTCGCCGAGCGGCGCAAAACGTGGTGGGCGCGGCGGCAGGGGCGCAAGCCCATGGTGGTCCGCCCGGGTATCGGCTGATCCGGATGCCTGCCGCACGAGATCCGGCTGAACGCTACGCCAGAACGCTCACAGGCCGTTAACCGCGAGGCGGTTATCACGAACTTCCTGTTCCGGACGGAGTTGCGTGCGATGGGCAACGAGACCCCCAGGGCGGATTTTTCCAATGTGCAGGGTGGGGTGAAATCCACCGCGCCGGATGCGCCACCCAAGGCGGATTTCGGCAACGTGCAGTCGCAGGTCGGCTCCACCGCCGACCGACCCGCCACCTATACCGTGGTGGCCGGCGACAACCTGACGAAGATCGCGAAACACTTCTACGGCGACGCGAATGCATGGAAGGCGGTCTTCGACGCCAACCGCGACCAGCTTTCCGATCCGGACCGGATCAGGGTCGGCCAGGTCCTGAAGATTCCCGCCAAATCCTGAAGCAGGAGGTACCTCCATGAAGATGACTCGCCAACCCTTGATCCTTGCCGCATTGCTGGCCGCGACGGTGGTGCTGGGCGCCTGCGGCAAGAAAGACAACGAATCGGCGGCGCCGGCGCCGTCCACGGCACCGCCTCCGGCGGCAACGGCCATGACGCCCGCCACCCCACCGGCGCCTGCGCCGGCCGCCACCGCACCGATGGCGATGAACAACGGTGCGCCATTGGCCGTCACGGTCGGCGCGGTGGAGCTGGGCTCCACGGTCGACGCCAACCACAAGATCCTCGCCAGCGGCACCAGCTTCGCGCCGAAGGACACCATCTACGCCTCGGTCGACACCGGCGGCAGCGGTACCGCCACGCTGGCGGCGAAATGGACCTACCAGGATGGCCAGGTGGTGCACGAGGACAGCAAGACGCTCAATGCGATGGGTCCGGAGACCACCGCCTTCATGATCAGCAAGCCCGACGGTTTCCCGGCCGGCAACTACAAGGTGGACATCTCGCTGGACGGCAAGCAGGTCGCCAGCAAGGATTTCACGGTCAAATAAGTTGCGAGAAGGCACAGAGGCGTGAGTAAAGCGCGACCCCGCCGCGCTTTACTCACGCACTAGCGCATATACGCCGCGTCTGCCTGGAACCGCGGTCCGCCCGTGTGCGGGAGAACTGCTCGACCATAACCGCGTAGCTGGCGCGGAATGGCGTTATCCGGTTGGGTGAGAGTCTTGCTTGGCTTATTCTGTGAGGCCGCAGCTCTTCGCTGCGGATCACGCGCAGCCGAAGGTCATGGAGAGCGGCGTACCTGCCCAGCTTCAATGAGGCCGCAGCTCTTCGCTGCGGATCACAAGCAGCGCGCGAAGGTAGCCGAATGGCTCACCGGGCTTCAATGAGGCCGCAGCTCTTCGCTGCGGATCACCTTGACCGGCATC
>NZ_KE386556.1:129669-129796 GCF_000427545.1 Rhodanobacter sp. OR92
ATGCTTCAATGAGGCCGCAGCTCTTCGCTGCGGATCACCGCGGCCAAGACCCGTTTCTTCAAGCGCAACAGCGAGCTTCAATGAGGCCGCAGCTCTTCGCTGCGGATCACCGAGGCGCTGCGCAGCG
>NZ_KE386556.1:130345-130961 GCF_000427545.1 Rhodanobacter sp. OR92
GCTTCAATGAGGCCGCAGCTCTTCGCTGCGGATCACAGCTCATCGGTGGTCGTCCAGGGCACTTTGCCGACATGGCTTCAATGAGGCCGCAGCTCTTCGCTGCGGATCACGCCCTGCCCTGACTGCCTGCCATCGTGCCGTGCCGTAGCTTCAATGAGGCCGCAGCTCTTCGCTGCGGATCACGTTGGACAACATGTTGTCTTTTGTGTCGGGGGCTCTGCTTCAATGAGGCCGCAGCTCTTCGCTGCGGATCACGCATTGATCCACATCTCATACCCGGTTGCAGTCAGCGCTTCAATGAGGCCGCAGCTCTTCGCTGCGGATCACGGTTTTTCGATGCCGACGCTGCGACCGTACCAACGGGCTTCAATGAGGCCGCAGCTCTTCGCTGCGGATCACCCGGGCAGCTTGATCCGATCTTCTACGCCTGCGACGCTTCAATGAGGCCGCAGCTCTTCGCTGCGGATCACCCGAGAGTTCGGTACCCTTGGCGATGCCGCGGTGGTAGCTTCAATGAGGCCGCAGCTCTTCGCTGCGGATCACTAGGGCCGAGGTTCGCCGTGTTGCGCGCGAAGTCCAGCTTCAATGAGGCCGCAGCTCTTCGCTGCGGATCACA
>NZ_KE386556.1:133397-134520 GCF_000427545.1 Rhodanobacter sp. OR92
CGGCGCTTCAATGAGGCCGCAGCTCTTCGCTGCGGATCACGCATGACTGATCAGGTCATCTATCACGCCACCATTCGCTTCAATGAGGCCGCAGCTCTTCGCTGCGGATCACATGACATGTTCGTCGACTACGACACCACGGCGGGCGCTTCAATGAGGCCGCAGCTCTTCGCTGCGGATCACCGTCGCAAGACGTGGCCGATGCGCACGCCTGATCTGTCGCTTCAATGAGGCCGCAGCTCTTCGCTGCGGATCACCTCGACCAGGATCGCGTGACCGCCGCGCACGCCCTTGCTTCAATGAGGCCGCAGCTCTTCGCTGCGGATCACCTCCGCAGCTCGCCCGCCCGCGCCTGCAGATCGCCCAGCTTCAATGAGGCCGCAGCTCTTCGCTGCGGATCACGCTCTGGATGAAATGCGAGAGCGCGATCGACCGGGCGGCTTCAATGAGGCCGCAGCTCTTCGCTGCGGATCACGCCCCGGTGTCGCACCTTCCGCGATCAACTCATCCTGCTTCAATGAGGCCGCAGCTCTTCGCTGCGGATCACGGCGCGGGTCGAATGGCGGGACGAGCTTTAGCTTGACGCTTCAATGAGGCCGCAGCTCTTCGCTGCGGATCACCTCAGCGAGTGCGCCATAAGCGACCGCCGTCGCTTTGGCTTCAATGAGGCCGCAGCTCTTCGCTGCGGATCACAGTGCCGGCGGCCTGCCCTACGGCTACCGCGTGACCGCTTCAATGAGGCCGCAGCTCTTCGCTGCGGATCACTCACCCTGAATCCCATCCCCTGTCTCCTGTTAATCGCTTCAATGAGGCCGCAGCTCTTCGCTGCGGATCACGACGGTCGAAGACGACAAGATCAACGCCGACGCCAAGCTTCAATGAGGCCGCAGCTCTTCGCTGCGGATCACCCACAGAGTGATGGTCGATCCCGCCCTGACCAGTGCGCTTCAATGAGGCCGCAGCTCTTCGCTGCGGATCACAGGCTTGCGATAGAGCAGCTTGCGCAGCGACTTGTCGCTTCAATGAGGCCGCAGCTCTTCGCTGCGGATCACAACCTCGTTACCGCGTGCGAGTCCTGCAATAACGGGCTTCAATGAGGCCGCAGCTCTTCGCTGCGGATCAC
>NZ_KE386556.1:134526-560754 GCF_000427545.1 Rhodanobacter sp. OR92
GNNNCTCAAAAGCTGCATCACCAGCCGCCTTGCTTCAATGAGGCCGCAGCTCTTCGCTGCGGATCACAGTCCATCCGCAAGTCGTTGCGCGGGTTGACTGTTTGGTGGTTGCTTGCGAGAGGTGTCTGCCACGGTGGGATGCCAAGCTAACGCGCGTGTTGCCGGATGGCAACAGGGGCGGGTAACAGCTTGATTGTCAGAGAGCATTGAGGTGCGAGCGGTGACCGGGTTTCGCGGTGTCACTGGAGCGCTCGCGGCGATAGGGCGAAAGAGGACGGGTGTGAAGGTCAAACGATGATGGGCTCCCTGGCGGCGGGTTCGAACTTGTCTCCAAGGCTGACCACGCGAGGCTTGACCTTGTCGGCGGGGCCGATGTCGATGATCAGCAGGGCATCGGTGCGGCGCAGGATGATGCCGTCGAGCAGCTGCAGCATTTCGGCGTGCCGACGCCGGCTCAAGCGGCACTGGAAGACCGACAGCTGCAGCCATTCCCCGAACCCTTTCATGGTCTTGAATACGCGCCGCCATCGTTTGTCGTCGCGGATGTCGTAGGTCACCAGATACAGATGTTCGTCCATGGTCGTCTCGCCGGTTGCGACGCGCTCAGCGTGTCGTGAAGTTGGGGTAGTCGTCGAGTTCGCCGAGCAGGAAGCGCCCGAGCAGGCGAGCCTGCAGCTCCAGCAACCGGCGGTAGCTCAACCGGTAACCGAACAAGGGATGGGTGATCTCGTGGCTGAGCCGGCGCTCGAAAGCGGCGATGAAGCGCTTGCGGCCACTGGCATCGAGGTTGACGCTGCCGGCGGCACTGACGAAGTCGCTGGGGTGCACCTCGCCGTTGTTGATGACCTGCATGACCACCGAATCGGCCAACAGCGGTCGGAACGGCTCCATCATGTCCAGCGCCAGTGCGGGGCGGCCGTAACGGGGTTGGTGATAGAAGCCGCGGAATGCATCGAAGCCCACGGCCGTCAGCGTCGTTGTCCAGGTGCGGGCCAGCATGGTGTAGGCAAACGAGAGCATGGCGTTGACCGGGTCGGTGGGTGGGCGCCGGTTGCGCAGGGTGAAGTCGAAGGCAAGCAATGCCTCATCACTCGGCGCGGCGGGCTTCAAGGTCTGGCGGAACTGACCGAAATACAGCGCGGCGGCCTGGCCCTCGATGCCAAGCAGGGTTTCCAGGCTTTCGGCCCGCTCGGCTTGCTGGCGGATGCGTTTCAGGTCGGCGAGCAGCCGCTCGGGTTTCTCCTCCGGCTTCCAATTGCGGCGGATCTGCGTGCGGCAGTTGGTGATCTTGGCGGCCACCAGGCCGCGGGCGATGCGCAGGCAGGTGGCGTCGTTGAAGCTGGCGCGGTACTGCCCGGTGCGCAGCTCCACGTTCTTGTGTCCGTTACCCTGGGTGTGGCCGAAGAAGAAGCCGCCATAGCTGTGCCAGCTCACCGGGATGTCGCGCTGCATCAGTTCCTGCAGACACGGCGTGGTGACGTAGACGTTGCCCTGGATGACCACCTGCGAAACCTCCCGCAGGCGTGCGCTGGCAAGCAGGTGGCCGTCCTTGTCGGTTACCTCCAGCACCTCGCCCTTCTTCGCCAGCTTGGCGCTGTAGTGCTGGATGTACAGCGGCAGTGCCTCGTGATGCGGCACGGCCAGCGGACGCGGCGCCAGCTCGGTCTGGTGCAGGAACTGCACCTCGTCCGGCAGGCAGATGGTCACCAGCGAGCAGCGCGGGCACTTGGGGCTGTCCACCAGCGGCGCGGGGATGCGCCCGCCGGCAGCCATGGCACGCAGCTCGGCAATGGCGTTGCGGGTAAGCGAGAGCAGCTCGTCGTCGAAGGCAACGGCGACGCGCTCCTTGCTGGTCACGTAGTAGATGGCGCCTTCCTCGCAGGTGTAGCCGTGCTCGCGCAGCAGCAGGCCCTGGGCGCACAGCTGCACGCGCTCCGGGTCGTAGACGCCGCGCGCGGTGTGCGGGCGCCTGCCGCGCTTGTAGTCGACGGGAGTGACCGTGCTGCCTTCGCCTTCGATCAGATCGAGCTTGGCGACAAGCCCGAGCTTGTTGGACGACAGGGTGATCGAGCGCGCATGGATCTCGGCGCGTTCTTCCTCGGCGGTTTCGGCATCGGGCAGGTCGCCGGATGGTTTGTCCACGCGCTGGTGCTTGTGGCGACCATCCACGGTGTCGGCCGAATCGGCCCACTCGCCTTGCACCCATTCCAGGTAGGCCAGGCGCGGGCAGTACACGTGCTCGTTGAGCATCCGCACCGGAATCGGCGGCTGGTCGCCGCCCAGTTCCGGAAACGGAAGTTCCAGATCCCCCTGCTTCGGTTCCATCGAAAGCCGCTCCCCTGTGGCGTCCGCTGATCCGTCTTCGGGTTTTACTCCCGCTCGGCTGGGGCGGCAACTTCTTGCGCCCTGCGTGGCAGCTTCAATCCCCGATCAAGGCCGCCAGTTGATCGCGTGCCGTGCGCGGCAGCTTCAGTTCGGTGGCGATCGCCGGCCAATGCGCTACGGCGTCGCGCGCTTCGGCCTCGATGGTTTTCGCCTGCACCGCATTGAGACGGTAGAAGGCATGGGTGGCGCGCAGGTTGGCCAGCCGCGGGCTGGGATCGTGTGCATCGATCGCCAGCGCATGTTCGTGCTTGTCCGGGTTCGGATTGATGTCGAAAGCGGGCGCCATCCGCCATCCATCGGGTGTGCGCAGGAAACCGTGGTTGCGCAGGTGGTCGTCACGGTTGCCGATCAGAATGGAGAACGCGACGCGCCGGTAGAGCTGGGCCAGGTCGTGGGCGAGGGTGGCCGGGTCGCCGTGGGTCTGGATCGCCTGTGCGATGTCCAGATAGCTGCCGCCATCGCCGTCGTTGCGGCCGGTGAGAGTCATGGTCGAGGCATACAGGCGACGCGAATCGCCCTGGCGGTCGAAGCGTCGCACGGCAAAACTCCGGTAGCCGCGGCCAAAGCGCAACAGCCGGGCATCGGGAACGATTACGCCGGCAGCCTTGGCGAGCCGCCAGGCCAGATATTCCCAGGCGCCGATGTCGCGACGATCGTCGTAGGCAGGAAACTTGGCCAACCACAGCGCTCCGTGTTCGTCGGTGAACGAAGCCTTCGGGCGTGCTCCGCCCATGCTGGTGCCGGGAGCCACCAGTTGCGCCAGCCAGCGAGCGTACTCGGGGCGTTCCTCGACGTCCTCCCGCCCCAGTTCGCGGGCAATCGCTTCCAGCTCGCGCAAACGCGTTGCTGGCGGAGCGCTGCGCTCGCGCTCATCGACCCAGGCGTGCGGCGGCGCGGTTCGGCGAAGGCGCAAGGCGCCCATGCGCGTGCAGTCATCAACGCCCGTCAGGAAGTCCCACTCGGAGAGACGCCGCAGGCGCCGCTTCGCTTCGCGCGCCTCCAGTGCCTCACGCCGCTCCATCAGCATGCGGCCCCAGCGATCCGGCGAAATGTCGCGGAAGATGCCGAACAAGGCCTGCTCGCGCGCAGGCCACGACGGTCCGGCGACCAGGGGCAGGTCGGGCGCGATGGCCACGCTCCGGCGTCGTTCGATATAGTCGCGGTGGTAAGCGAAGCTGATCGCCTCGCTGCCACCGTGCCGCTCGCAACGCAAGCTGCCGATGGCTATGGTTGGCCCGAGCATGGCGTCGTCCAGCACCACGTCCAGTACGGTTTCCGAGCGCGCACTCACGACTTGCGCCTGCCGCGCGGCGCACCCACCTGTCGAATGTCCTGCAGGCGGCGGCCGAGTTCGTCCTCCTTGGCCAGCAGGTCGAGGTCGTGATCCAGCCCCAGCACCTCCGTCGCCCGCAACAAGGTGGCCAGACTGCTCGAACCTTCGCCTTGTTCCAGCTTGCGCAAAGTGGGCAACGACACGTCGGCCCGCGCCGCCAGCGCCGCCTGCGTCATGCGCCGCCGCAAGCGAGCAGCGCGCAACCGGGCGCCGAGGGCTGTCAGACGCTCGGCGGCGGCGGGGAAGATGGGTGGGGTGCGCTTTGACATGGAAAATAAACTAGCCGTTTTTAAATCAATTAGCAATTTTATTTACTATTTTGCGCTGAGCTATCGAATCCGGCGGACTAAACAGCCCGGATCGAAGTGACCAACGAAACCAAGTGCCAGCGGTTCTTGAACCGGTTTCGTGAAAGTCAGGTACCAGCAGTTGTCGGGGCGACGAAGTTGGCAATGATGCAAGTGCTGGAAGTGGGTGAGACAGGGGTTTTCGCCTTTTGTCGATCGATTTCATGGGTCGGTTCGACAAGAGATGGCGAGCAGGTTGGACAGAAATCGCCACGGCCGAATGTATGTGAGCTTGACTTCTCAGGAATGCGGGATGGGTGCGCCCATCGTGAAGTTGCGGAATTTCCCGGTGGTCAGGCGACGACTGCGATAGACCTCGGCGATTCCGCGGGCGCCGAGTTCCTTAGGCTGCATTCCGGCTCGGTCGCTGCGCTGTACGTCAGTCATGTCGAGCAGGGAGCGCACCGTATCCACTCCCGCGAACACATCCCAGATTGGCCAGGTCCAGTGCGTCTTGCGCGCTCCTTGCGTGTGAAAGCCGACCGTTTCCAGTTGTCGATGCGTAGGCAGGGTCGGGAGCAGAGGAAGCGCCTCGATCGCCAGGCGATTGGCGCCCCACATCGAGCCGGTCGTCTTGCGATCCGGATCCCCGCTTGGGTCGGACCAGCGCAAGGCGTAGCGGTTGTCGTCAGATGGGTCCCAGCGCAAGGTCATGTTCTGCACCGGGTCGTCGTAGCGCCAGTGATCGAACAGCGTCTTGCGCAGGTGCTCAGGTTGCACCTGTTCGATGAAGTTGCGCATGAACTTGAGAAAGTGCTGATGCCCGGCGCCGCTCATCGTGCGAAGCGCGGTATCCGGAACCTTGCCGTCCTTGTCGACGGGATACTCGCCAGCGAATGCCGTGGCGAAATCCGAACAAGTGCGGTCGCCGTTCAGGGCCGCTTGTGCACTGGCCCGTGCATAGGGTCGGAAAATGCCGAGTGGGACGGAAGGGTTGTCGCCCAGCGCGAAGACTTCCGGAGGTACCGAGGAGGCCAACTTCGCGGAAAGGTGTTCGACAAGAGTCTTTTCTTCGAGCGCCATGTCCATTGCCAGGACGGGACGCCAAGCATTTTCGTGTTTTGTCCATCGTAATTGGGCGCCACCTGCGTCGAGCGACAATACGCGCAGGGTGCCGATCGCAGCGAGAAAACCGAGTGGATTCGCGCCATCGATGCCGCGTAGAAGGATGCTATTCGTCATTGTTGACCTCCCCTTCCGGTTCGCTGGCCGTTCGTTCCTCGAACTCACTGCGTCGGTGGTCGGCGAGCATGTGGATGGCCTCGAGGTAGGCCAGTCCCCACCAACCATACTTGCGCACCAGTCGCCAGAAGCGGTCGCTGATGCCGCTGTTGATGCGCTCGGCACCGGTCGGCCCGGTGTAACGGTATGAACGGTCGTTATCGGCCAAGGTCAGTTCACAACCATAGGCATCTTCGACAACGGGTGCGAATGGACGGCAACGGCCGTGATGACTGGCGATCAGGTGCAGCACGAGGTCGAGGTCGTGCGCCAAGACTTTCACTTCGTCGCTCGACTGCGCAAATTTCAGCGAAAGCAATTCGTGGCGGCCACCCTCGGGATAACCTGAGCGGCGGCGGGCGCGATCGCGGGAGCGCCGATCCTGCGCGCCGCTCGACTTCGCTAGCAGGCCATCGAACGTGCCCGAGGTGAAAGTCGGCGCACCACCGCGCAACATTGACTGGAAACGTGGATCGGCTTTGCCGAGGTCATGCAGACTTGCTGCGAGCGTGATGTCGTCAACGAGCGATGCGGGCAGTCCACAGGCTGTCGCATAGGCATGTGCAAAAGTGGAGACGCCATCGAGGTGCTTTTTCAGTGGTACCACGGTGGTGAAGGACGAGCTGTCGTCCTCGGTAGTGAAGTCGCCGGAGCGAGCGAGTTCACCGAGGTTCTGCATTAACTGGCGTGGGAGCGGATGCCTGCGCTCGATGACCCAGCCTTTGCCATGGGAGCCGTTCGTCCCTGGGTACTTCTTGATGCGGAGCGATGAACGTCCCTGGCGCGTGTCGAGAATGCGTGCGGCTATGGAGCGCCAGTCGGCATTGGCATTGGCGCTGGCGTCGAGAGGCGTCAGAGCATCGGCCAGCGCATCGAGCACGTCGACGATGTCCGGATCGGTTTCCTCGGTATCGGCCTGTTGCTTGAGCAGGTCGGCGAGCCGTTGCCGCGATGGTCCCTCGAACCGGTCGAGCAACGTCGGATGCACACGCATGACGAGCCGCCAGCGCGCTTGCAGCATGGCCTGCTCGGCTAGATCGATATTCTTCTCGTCGGCCTGTGGTGCGTAACCGAGCGAATTCCAACCGCGTCGCATCGCTGGGACGACCAGTGTGTCTCCCGGGCGGATTTTCCGAGGTTCGTCGGCAACGAAACTCTGGTCGCCACGCCAGACAAGCACGCTTCGATCGATCGCCTCTCCGTCACTTTCAGCAGCATTATCCGATGCGTCGAAACCTTCGACATCGCCTGCGGACGCATCCTTTTCGCCACGCATCCAACGCCGAAATTGCACCAGCGGCACGCTCATGCACTCGCCGACGCTAGGAGGACACATCGCTACCACGTCGGCCCAGGCTTCGGGTGTGTCCTTATCGAGATCGGCACGCCAGCACACATGCACGTCCGGCGAATCGTCGCGTGTCCCATGCAGGAAAAGCGAGGGCTCCGCTTCATGCTCGGGCTTCGGGCTGGTTTGTACCCATTGGTCAAGGTAGGCGGGGTGCATGATCGGCGCGTCGATCGCCTCGACCAAGGTTTGCGTCGGTGCGCCACCTTCGAGACAAAGCTTCATCGCCGAAACGCCGAAATCCACGCGGCCCTGTTCATCGGCTTGTTCCTCAAGCCAAGCCCAGGTGTTGCGCAAGGCAGAGCCGTAGATCGGGTCGTCGTCCTTCAGGCTATCTTTCGCGATGACGACGATGCCTGGTGGATGCGTTTGGGGGTCGGCGCCATCGGGTTCGCCAAGGCGATACAGGCGCCCGAAGCGTTGGCGCAACGCATCCAGACTCGCGCATTCGGTGACTATGGCGTCAAAGTCGAGGTCGGCACCCACCTCGATGCATTGAGTCGCCACAACGAACACCGGTTTGTCCGGCGACACGGTGGAGCCGCTGCGTAGCGTGTCGTGCCATTGCCGGATACTCGCGTCGCGGTCGAGTGGGCGCATGCGGCCGATGAGCAGCGCCTTCTGCGCGGGTAGAGCGGACAGGCGATCGAATACAAGCTGGGCGCTGCGTACGCGGTTGACGATGATGCCAATGCGAGTCGCGCCCGTGTCGGCTAAAGCTTTCGCTTGTTCAACCAGACGGTCGGCAAACTGGACGGTAGCGGTGCGCTCACCGAGTTCGATCATGCGTGCTGGCTTACGTGCGCTGAGCCGGCGTCCCAGTGTGCCGTTTGCCTCGTCCGCGGCATCCAACCCGAACGATGCAGGCGTTCCAGCACCGTCTTCGCCCGCGGCTCGGGGTGTTGCCGACAACAGGGCGTACGCGAACGGTGCCGGCAGCGCGGGCGATTCGGACAATGTCCGATACTTAGCAATCGCTTCCAACGTCTGCCGGAACGGGTTGGAGCAATGCGCTTCGTCGAGCAGGATCAACGTGTCGTTGGCGATGAGCGCGGCGTGAAGCGGTTGCAGATAGTCGCTTATACCGTAGCCGCGGAACAGCAGGCGCGAGCCGACTTGGTCCACGGTCGAGCAGATCACCGTCGGCTGGCTCGGCGTGCGCGCCCAGGCATTGTCGCGATAGGTGCCGCCGCGCAACTGGAAGCAGGCGAGAGGGTCGGTATCGCCGCTTGGGTCGGTGCCGCGACGTTCACGCAAGCCATCGGCGACTTCGCGGAGAATGCCGTTGTCCGCGTGGCGAAGGCGGTGTGCGATGTCGTTGGCGTGTTGGAAGGCTTCGTCCACGATGACGCGACGGTCCACAACGAACAGGATGCGCCGTGGTGCCCGCGGTGCACCGGTCGCGAGCGCATACAGCGCGATGTCGATGCATGAGGTTTTGCCTGTCGCGGTTGGCAGCGACAGCGCATGGGGCCATTCGCCCTGCATGACGGCGCAGCACAGCCGCGCTTGCCATGGAAATGCCTGTTGCCTGGGATGCAGTGCCGCGAAGAAATCTCCGAATCGTTCTGGCGTCAGGTTCATGACATGTTCCCCCGGTACGGCATGCACAGACCGTAGCCTCGGAAGCGGCCGGCGCCGATCAACACCGGGCCGCGCACGGCCTCCGGGAATTCCAGGCAAACGTGAACCTGCTGGCGTGCACTGCCGTCCTTGCGGAGCAGGGCGGGCACGGAACGGCAATGAGGAACGCCGGTCAGGAAGCCGGTGGACGAGATGAGGATCTTCGTGGGGTGCGGCAGCCCAATACGGGCGCAGGCATGGGCGATCTGCTCCCTCGTTTCATCGTCGAAACGACCATGCTTGCTGTGCCGGTCGAGCGCGACAGGCGTGACACTGGCCCACACGCTTGCACCGCCGACGTCGCCACACCAGCGTTGCGTTCGGAACGCCTCGCGTTCCGATTCACCAAGATCGAAGACCACATCAATATCGAAGTCGTGGCCTTGGTAGACCGATAGAGGTCTTGGATTGCCGTCGGGACCGAGATCGAACAGGGGCCCCAGACAATGGCCGACCTCGTTATCCGGCACGTCGCGCGGTATGGCGAGCGCGACGCCCATCACATGACCTTGCGCGTGCGGATTGGCGACGTTCGCGATCGGCAGTACAGCGAGATGCGACTGAGTCGTCGGCGTGCCATCGGTGCGGTGGCCGCACAGCCATTCCGGCGGCGGCTGAACCTGGCTGCGTGCCATGACGGTATGGCGCCATGCGGCCATCAGCAGCGGCGTGTTGTCGAGCCATAGCCGTTTTCCGGCGGTTTCGGCGCGATCCTTCGACAGTCTGCCGGAGTCTTCGCGGGAAGGCTGGCGTGGTACCTGTCGGAACATCAGCAGGCGATCGCTGAATACCGTCTGGGGGATGACTGGCTGTTGGGGGGGGTAAGTGCGTACGCGATGGCGGTTGCTGGTGGCGGGCGGCGCGATGGCGGTGCGCCCTTGCCGAAACGCGCTTCTTGCTCCTCGCGAAGTTTTTTTCTGGCTGCGCCCTTGGTGTTGGCTATGGCACTTTCGAGCGCAATCCATGCCAAGCGTTCGCTTTCGTTGTAGGCCTGTTCGAGTTGGGTCAGCCGGCCTGCGCCCGCCACGCGCAGCGGCAGTCCAGAGCCGTTCACGGGTTGCATCGTTGGTGCTGGCGGCTCCGATTCGATCCAGCCTTGTATCAGCGAAGCCGAATGGCCGAGGCAAGTCAGCTTGATGCACAACGCGGCCAGTGCCGCGCGGATGCCTTCGCCGGGCTCGGCATCCGGCCAGATGAAATGTACGGTATCGTTCTTTGGCACGACGACCGGAAATTGTCGAGCCTGGCGCAGTCGTCGTTCCGGCAACAGAAGCAGCCCTTCGGCGACTTGCTTGGGGGTGGCGTTTTCCGCAGAGCGCGGTGGAACGACGTCGTTTACTGGCACATAGTGTGTGACGATGGCGCGGCGCGAAACGTCTCGGTCCATGCTGGCGTGCAATGCGGGAGCAGGCTGTTGCTCCAGCCACAGCAGTGCCGTGCGTTCGGCGGGATCGCGGTCGGTTTCGAAGTGGGCGGCGGCCAGGGCCATGAACAAGCGATCCGGGTGCGGCGGCCATTCGGCCGTCGACTTGTCCGATCCCTCCGCCGTTGCCGCCATCGACCAACCGTTCAGGTAACGGATGCCGATGGCGATCATCAGTCTTCTCCCACCTCGGCCGTGGCGACCGCCAGGTCCTGGCTCTTGCGCACCAGTGCAGCGAGTTGCGGCGACGGCACCAGTTCGAGCGGCTCGTCAAGCCACGGCAGGCCGGCGGCCTTGGCGGCCTGGACAGCGTCACGGTACAACGCGATCGCGTCGGCACGATCGAGCGCATAAGACTTCGGTTCCCCGCCTGGCACGTCGAGCAGTTCCCAACGAGGGAGCTCCGCCGGTACCAGGTGGCAGCGCGAGCGCAGGTCGCTGCCGGCCGATTGCGCCAACGTCGCTCCGCACAATGCGAGTGCGACCAACGCGGTCTGCGCGGCACGATCGCGTGAGGAGTCGCGCTGACCGTCGATGGGGAAACGCAGGCGGCGCAGTGCGGGCAGTGACAGCGTGCTGGTGCGCAGAGCGTAGGCGATCGTGAAACCGCCGTCACTGATGGTCGGCGTCACGTTGCCGTGGTTGACCTCGGATGGCTTGCCATCCTTTCCTGCTTTCGTGGGTTTGCCTTTCTCCTTGGCGGCTTCCTTCTCATCGAGTGTCCAGCCACCGTCGGCGCGCAGATATACCGGGCCTGCGCCGCGGCGGATGTCTGCAGGATCGATGCGACTTGCAGTTTTCGTGCCCAACACTGCATCGATGCCGACCACCTCGGATACGTAGGCACGCGCGAACTTCGCGCCGAGACCGCCGCGCGGTCCGGTGGAGTCCCACAGGCCGAACACGAGCGCGGTCGGACACAACTCGAACAGCGCGGTCGCATTGCGCAGATCGACATGATCGATTTTGCTGCCGTGCGTTGACTTACGGAATTCCACACCGTTCAGCAGGCTGTCGCGCAGCAGTGCATCGGCGATGCGATGCGGCGCTTCCAGGCTGGTCACGCGCAGGTCGCGGCGCAGATCCTGCCCAGCGAAATCGACCACGATCACCGGCAGCGGAATCTCCTTGTCGTCCCACGCATCGAGCAGCGCAAGCTCGGCGTGGTTTGCCTCCGACTGCACCGAATTCAACACCACGCATGACACCGGGGCTTCACGCTCGGGCAATCGCCGCTCCTCGGTGGCGTACTTGCCGCCTTCGTAGGTGGCAGGAAACACCGGGCTTCCCTCGCCACCGGCCGGCTGTAGCTTCTGGCGGCAACGAAAAGCTGCGGCCGAGCTGGAAACAGCGTTACTGATGAGATCGAGTGTGAGCTTGTCGTTCATGTGGATTCCCCAGTTAGTGATGGCGCATCAGCGCCTATGCAACTTAGGAGGCATGTGTCTCCTGTCGTGAGACAAAATCGTGAATGGAATGAGGCCCGGCTAGCGGGAGTGCTCGCTTTTGGCGAAGAGGCGAGTTGTTACGTTCAAGCTTCAATGGAGCCCAGGCTGCCTGGGATGATCGCGCTGTTCCATCTTCATGGAAATTGGCTGACCAGCTTGACTGGAGGTGTCAAGGGAGTAGTCTGCTTCCAAGACTACAGAGAAATCAAGTCGTGATGTTCTAGAGAATAGTCTAGTTGTTACTTTAAATAAGTTAACTCTCGGGTCCCTGCCGTGCTCTAGACACGACAGGGGTGCGCGATTCCACCGCTCGGATGAATTTGCGCGTTGCCATAGTGATTCCCTGGCTCGGGCAGCATATCGCTTTCGCGTCAGTTGGCAATCCGTTAATCCGGGTGCTGACGTTGAGTGGAGGCGAAAGGTCATGCCGAGAAGATAACGCGAGTGCGTAACAGAGGGCGGCGGACCCAACAATTCGCCGTCCTCTTCTATATATAGAACGAGGTCAAGCCTACATCCCCCCGAACAACGCCTCCAGATCCTTCTCGTCAAACCGCAGTCGCGTGCTGGCGCCGCCACTTTCGAGCACGGCACGGGCCAGTTCGGCCTTGCGGCCTTGCATGGCCTGGATTTTTTCCTCGACGGTACCGGCGCAGATCAGGCGGTAGACGAACACCGGCTTGTCCTGGCCGATGCGGTGGGCACGGTCGGTGGCTTGCGCTTCCACGGCGGGATTCCACCAGGGGTCGTAGTGGATCACGGTGTCCGCGGCGGTGATGTTGAGGCCGACGCCGCCGGCTTTGAGGCTGATCAGGAACAGCGGCACGCTGCCTTGCTGGAAGCGCTTGACCATGGCGGTGCGGTCGCGTGCCGGGGTCTGGCCGGTGAGGGTCTGGTGGGCGACGCCGCGTTTGTGCAGGGCCGCTTCGATCAGGCTGAGCATTTCGGTGAACTGCGAGAACAGCAGTACGCGGCGGCCGTCGGCGAGCAGGCCGTCGAGCAGTTCCAGCAGGGCGTCGAGCTTGGCGCTGGTCTTGACCTTCTGCGCGCTGGCGAGCTTGACCAGGCGCGGGTCGCAGCAGGCTTGGCGAAGTTTCAGCAGGGCGTCGAGCACGATGATGCCGCTCTGCGCCAGGCCACGTTCGGCCACCGCCTGGCGCACGCGCTCGTGCTGGGCCAGGCGCAGGGTTTCGTACAAGGCGCGCTGGTCGTCTTCCAGTTCCAGCTTGAGCACGATCTCGGTCTTGGGCGGCAGGTCGGTGAGCACGTCGTCCTTGCGCCGGCGCAGCAGCAGCGGACCGATGCGGCGGTTGAGCCGTTGCTGGCGATCGACGTCGCCATGTTTTTCGATCGGCGTGCGATACAGCCGGGTGAACTGGTGCTGGGAGCCGAGCAGGCCCGGTTCCACCGCGTCGAATTGCGCCCACAGTTCGCCCAGGTGGTTTTCCAGCGGCGTGCCGGTCATCGCCAGCCGGCGCGTGGCGGGGATTTCGCGCACCACGCGCGCAGCCTGGCTTTTCGCGTTCTTGATCGCCTGCGCCTCGTCCAGCACCAGCAGGGCGAAGCGTTGCGCCAGCAGTTGTTCGCGATCGCGCGGCAGCAGCGGGTAGGTGGTGATGATCAGGTCGTGACTGGTGATCTCGTCGTAGCGATCGGCGCGCGCGATGCCGTGGATCACCAGCACTTTCAGCGCAGGCGCGAAGCGCGCGGCCTCGCTCTGCCAGTTGCCGACCAGACTGGTCGGAGCGACCACCAGTGCGGGTTGCTCCAATCGGCCGCGCTGCTTTTCGCCGAGGATGTGCGCCAGCACCTGCACGGTCTTGCCCAGGCCCATGTCATCGGCGAGGATGCCGCCAAGGCCCGCCGCACCGAGAAAGTCCAGCCAGGCCAGGCCTTCGCGCTGGTACGGGCGCAAAGTGGCCTTGAAGCTTTTCGGTGCCCTGACGCTGCGCGTGGTGCGCTCGAGCAGGGCGAGCTGCGCGCGCAGCGCGTCGCCGCCGCGCCAGTACAACTGGGCGTTGTCGGCCAGCGCCTGCAGCGTGCGTGCCTGGCTGCGATGCAGACGCAGCGCCTCGCCGCCTTCGAGCCATTCAAGCAGCGGCTCGATCAGCACACGCAGGCGTGCCAGCGGGATCTCGACGCTGCGGTTCTCGTCCACAGCAACGCGCCAGCTAGCGTCCCTGCTTTCGCGCGCGGGGGCGACGCGGGGAAAGGCCGGATCGGCCAGCACGCGGCGCAGGATCGGCAGCAGGTCGACGCGCTGGCCGCCAACGTCGATGCCCAGCGAGACGTCGAACCAGGCGTTGCCGCTGGGCTGGATGTCGGCGTGCCAGGCGTCGATGTCGACCAGTTCGTCGTGCGGGAAGCCGGCTTCGTATTCGATGCGGAAGCCGGCGGCGGCGAGCCGATCGATGCTCTCGCGCCAGTCGCGCGGCGCCAGCGGCGGCTTGCGCGGATGGGGGCGCAGCAGCACATCGTTGGCGGCGAAGTCGAGGCCGCGGGTGACGTACTCGTACAGGGCCGGGCCGCAGCGCATGGCGCCGAGCTGTTCCAGCAGCTGGACCGCCTGCTGCTCGGCCGGCAGGTCGCGATGGATTTCCCGCAGGCGGCCTTCGTGCAGACTTCGTTCGACGGCATGCTCGCGGGTGGCGGGTGGCAGGCGCACGCCGGCGTAGTCGAAGTCGACACGAGCGATGCCGATGTCGTGTGATTTTCCGGCCCATTTGCGCAGGGTGACGGAGCGCAGGCGCAGCACCGGCACCGGGCGCTCGCGCACGACCTCGACAGGGCCACGGTCGATCGGCTCGGGCAGCGTCGTGCCGCCGCGTTGCAGGCGCTGGCGCAGCGCGGCGACCTGCGGGGGTTGCAACACCGGTGCGTGCGGCAGGCGATCGAGCAGGTGCAGGTCGCCGTCGACGCGGCCGTAGCGCCCCTGCGCGGGCTGCACATACCACAGGCCGGCGCCGCGCAGCAGCACGCTGTCGCCGGCGTCGATCCGTGCGCGCAATTGCTGGCTGCCGTCGGTGGCCTCGTGCCAGTACAACTGCAGCGATTGCGGTTCGGCACGCTGCAACGGCGCCGAGCCGCGCTCGAACCAGACCGGAAAGTGCGCTAGCAGGTACTCCAGCGCCTGCTCCTCGTGGACGGCACGGATCGGTGCCCAGCGCTGGCTGCCGACCAGCACGTACTGGCGCGGAATCAATGTGGTCAGCGCGGCGGCGGCTTCGCTCGACCAGCCGCCGGGCGGGGTGGGCACCGCTCCGCGGCGGTCGTTCAGTTGCAGCGGCTGCGGGTCGACCAGCTCGTTGCCGCTGCGTCGCTTCGACGGGCGCAGCCACGCCGGCCAGGCCAGCAGGTCGGCGACCGGCGATCCGCCGCCGCCGCGCAGCATCACGCCGAAGCGGCGGTCCGGCTCGGCCTCGTGGCTGGGCGCGGGCGGCTGCAGTGTGTACAGCCAGTCTTCCCACGAGGCCAGATCCGGGCTGCCGGTGTCGGGCGCGTCCGCTTCGTCGCGCGGCGCCTGCAGCCAGGCCGGTGTGGCGAGTGCTGCCGCCCGTACGACCTCGCCGGCCGCCACCATCAGCATGGCGGCGGCGTGTTTGCAGTCGACCCCGACCGGGCAACTGCAGTCGCAGTCCACGGTCAGCCACTCGCCGTGGTCGTGCACGTCCACCCGGCATTCGTATTGTTCGCCGTGGCTGCCATCCACCAGCGCGCTGAGCATCTGGACGCCGTTCTCGATGCGGCTGCGCAGTTTCGACACGCTGCCGTCTGCGGCATAGGCGCGGGCGCGTTCCAGCGTGCGGTCGCCAAAGTTCGAGCGCCATTCGGCGCGTTGCAGCAAGTGGGTGAGTTCGTTGTGCATGTACCGAGGAATCAAAAGCGTCCGGCAAACGCCGATTCTTGCATGCGGACCGCGGCGCCGGTGGCCCCATGTCGGCATTCGCGCGACAATGGAACATTGCCATCCGCGGTTCTGCCGCTCTTGCCAGGGAATCCCCGCACGCCATGTCCCAGACGCCCAGGATCATCTACACGCTGACCGACGAAGCACCGTTCCTCGCCACGCAATCGCTGCTGCCGATCGTCGCCGCGTTCGCCGGCACCGCCGGCATCAAAGTGGAGACGCGCGACATCTCGCTGGCCGCGCGCATCATCGCGCTGTTCCCGGAAGCGCTGAAAGAAGGTCAGCGGTTGCCCGACGACCTGGCCGAACTGGGCAAACTCGCCACCACGCCGGAGGCGAACATCATCAAGCTGCCGAACATCAGCGCCTCGATGCCGCAGCTGAAGGCAGCGATCAAGGAACTGCAGGGCCAGGGCTATGCGCTGCCGGATTACCCGGATGCACCGAAGGACGACAGCGAGAAAGACATCAGGGCGCGCTACGACCGGGTCAAGGGCAGCGCGGTGAACCCGGTGCTGCGCGAGGGCAATTCCGACCGCCGCGCGCCGGCCTCGGTGAAGAACTACGCGCGCAAGCATCCGCACAAGATGGGCGCGTGGAGCGGCGATTCGAAGACCCACGTGGCGCACATGGACGGCGGCGACTTCTACGGCACCGAGAAGTCCGCGCTGATCGGGCAGGCCGGCAACGTCAGCATCGAGTGGTTCGGCAAGGATGGCAGCCACGCCGTGCTGAAGCCGAAGACCGCACTGCTGGCCGGCGAAATCATCGACGGCGCGGTGATGAGCCGCAAGGCGCTGGCCGCGTTCGTCGACGCGCAGATCGCGGACGCGAAGCGGCAGGGCGTGCTGTTCTCGCTGCACCTGAAGGCGACCATGATGAAGGTCTCCGACCCGATCATGTTCGGCGTGGCGGTCGGCGAGTTCTACCGGGACGTGCTGGCGAAACATGCCGCTGCGCTGAAGCAGGTCGGCTTCAACCCGAACAACGGCATCGGCGACCTGTACGCGCGCCTCGGCTCGCTGCCGGAAGCGCAACAGGCGGCGATCAAGGCCGACCTCGACGCCGAGTACGCACAGCGCCCGGGCGTGGCGATGGTGAACTCGGACAAGGGCATCACCAACCTGCACGTGCCCAGCGACGTGATCGTCGATGCGTCGATGCCGGCGATGATCCGCGACTCCGGCAAGATGTGGAACGCGCAGGGCCAATTGCAGGACGTCAAGGCGGTGATCCCCGACCGCAGCTACGCCGGCGTCTACCAGGCGACCATCGACGACTGCAAGGCGCACGGCGCGTTCGATCCGGCCACCATGGGCAGCGTGCCGAACGTGGGCCTGATGGCGCAGGCGGCCGAGGAGTACGGCTCGCACGACAAGACCTTCCAGATCGCCGGCGACGGCGTGGTGAAGGTGCTCGACGAAGCCGGCACGGTGCTGCTGCAGCATGACGTGGAAGCCGGCGACATCTGGCGCATGTGCCAGACCAAGGACGCGCCGATCCGGGACTGGGTGAAGCTGGCGGTGAGCCGTGCGCGGCACACCCCGGCGGTGTTCTGGCTCGATCCGGCCCGCGCGCACGACGCGCAGGTGATCGCCAAGGTCGAGCGCTACCTGAAGGACCACGACACCAGCGGCCTGGACATCCGCATCATGGACCCGGTGGCGGCCACCAAGTTCTCGCTGGAGCGCATCCGCCAGGGCCTGGACACCATCTCGGTCACCGGCAACGTGCTGCGCGACTACCTCACCGACCTGTTCCCGATCATGGAGCTGGGCACCAGCGCGAAGATGCTGTCGATCGTGCCGCTGATGGCCGGCGGCGGCCTGTTCGAGACCGGTGCCGGCGGCTCCGCGCCGAAGCACGTGCAGCAGTTCCTGCAAGAGAACTACCTGCGCTGGGATTCGCTGGGCGAGTTTCTCGCGCTGGCCGCCTCGCTGGAGTTCGTGGCCGGCCGCCAGGGCAGCGCCGAAGTGGACGTGCTGGCCAAGACGCTGGACCAGGCCAACGGCAAGTTCCTCGACACCGACAAGTCGCCC
Organism: Rhodanobacter sp. OR92; assembly: GCF_000427545.1. NCBI lineage: Bacteria > Pseudomonadati > Pseudomonadota > Gammaproteobacteria > Lysobacterales > Rhodanobacteraceae > Rhodanobacter > Rhodanobacter sp. OR92. The sequence goes on from NZ_KE386556.1 coordinate 151,601, forward strand.
TCGCGCAAGCTCGGCGGCATTGACAACCGCGGCAGCCACTTCTACCTGGCGCTGTACTGGGCGCAGGCGCTGGCCGCGCAGGACGTCAACGCCGCGCTGAAGGCGAAGTTCGCGCCGCTGGCCAAGGCGCTGACCGAGCACGAGGCGACCATCGTCGACGAGCTGGTGCGCGTGCAGGGCAAGCCGGTCGACATCGGCGGCTACTACCACCCCGACCTGGCACGGGTGAGCGCGGCGATGCGGCCCAGCGCCACCTTCAATGCCGCGCTGGCGCTGCTGTCGGCGTGACGCGCTGAAGCATGCGCGCCTGAAACGAAACGGGGCGTCGCGAGGCGCCCCGTTTCGTTGATGCGGGCCACCTGCGGCTCAGGATCGGCCTGCCACAATGGCGACTGTCGAAGAGGAGTCGTCCGGCATGCGTTCGCTGCATCTTGTTTTCGTGCTCGCCCTGGCAGGGTTGTCGCCTGCCTTCGCACAGTCGGCGGCCACCTCGGTTGCGCCGGCTGCCGCGTCGACCGCCGCCGTCGCCGATCTTCCGGTCGTGGTGGTTACTGGCGTGCAGCCGGGGCCTGGCCTGTGGAAGGTATCGAAGGGCGACCACGTGCTGTGGGTGCTCGGCACGCTGTCGCCGCTGCCGCGCGCGATGCAGTGGCAGTCGCGCGAGGTGGACGAGGTGATCGCCGCCTCGCAGCAGGTGCTGCTGGAACCGTCGGTGCAGCTGAAGGCCGACGTCGGCTTCCTCGGCAAGCTGTTGCTGCTGCCGGCGGCCTATGGCGCACGCAAGAACGACCATGGCGCCACCTTGCAGCAGGTGCTGCCGCCGCCGGTGTATGCGCGCTGGCAGGTGCTGAAGCAGAAGTACCTCGGCGACGATCGCGGCGTCGAGCGCTGGCGCCCGCTGTTCGCGTCGCAGGAGCTGTACAGGAAGGCGCTGAAAGCGAACGGGCTGAGCCGCTCCGGCGGAATCCGGGCGAATATTGACGCGCTGGCCAAGCGCCACGGCGTGCCGGAGCTGGCGACCGACTACCACGTGCTGATCGAGCATCCGCGCGCGGCGATCAAGGCGTTCAAGCAGGCCGCGCCGCGCGACGTCACCTGCTTCATCCGCACCCTGGACAGCGTCGAGCACGACCTGCCGGCGATGACCGCGCGCGCCAACGCCTGGGCTACCGGCGACCTGCAGGCGCTGCGCGAACTGCCCGACAGCGACCGCCGCGACGCCTGCGTGGCGGCCGTCGCCGGTGCCGGCTTTGCGCAGGCGCTGGGCCTCGGCGACGTGCCGGCGCAGCAGCGCGCCACCTGGCTGGCCGCTGCGCGCAAGGCGTTGCATGACAACGCGCAGACCTTCGCCCTGCTGCCGATGGACGAACTGCTGAAGCCGGGCGGCTACCTCGCCACTCTGCAGGCCGAGGGCTATCAGGTCGACGTGCCGCAGTGAGGCCGTGCAGGAGCGCACCTTGTGCGCGATGTTTTCCGTCGCATGACGAAACAGCCATCGCATACAGGGTGCGTTCCCACACGAACGATCAGGCGCTGGCCAGATCCACTTGTGCGATCTCGTCGTCGCTCAGCTGCAAGGAGGTGGCGCCGAGCAGCTCGTGCAACTGCTCCACGCGGGTGGCGCTGACGATCGGCGCGGTCAGGCCGGGGCGGGCAATCAGCCAGGCCAGCGCGGCCTGTGCCGGGGTGGCGCCGTGCGCGGCCGCCACCGCGTCGAGCGCGGCGAGCACCTGCAGGCCACGCGGGTTGAGGTATTTCTTCACCGCGCCGCCGCGCGCGCTGCTCTTGGCCAGGTCGGCCGCGCTGCGGTACTTGCCGCTCAAGAAGCCGCTGGCCAGCGCGTAGTAGCTGATCACGCCGATGTTCTCGCGGCGGATCAGCGGCTCCAGCTCCTGCTCGTAGCCGGCGCGGCGGACCAGGTTGTATTCCGGCTGCAGGCTCTCGTAGCGCGGCAGACCGTGCCGCTTCGACACGGCGAGAGCGTCGGCGAACCGCGCCGCGCCGAAGTTGGAAGCACCGATCGCGCGCACCTTGCCGGCCTCGATCAGCCGGGCGAACGCGCCAAGCGTGTCTTCCATCGGTACGCTGGCGTCGTCCTGGTGCGCCTGGTACAGGTCGATGCAGTCGACCTGCAGGCGCCTGAGCGAGCCATCCACCGCCTGCTGGAGGTTGACCGGCGACAAGCCCGGCTGCTCAGTCCACTTGGCGACCTTGGTCGAGATCACCACTTGTGCGCGCTTGCCGCTCTGCTTCAGCCACTTGCCGAGGATGGTTTCCGACTCGCCGCCGCGGTTGCCCGGCACCCATGCCGAGTAGACGTCGGCGGTGTCGATCAGGTTGCCGCCGGCGTCGACGAAGGCATCGAGCAGTTCGAACGAGCGTTTCGCGTCCACGCTCCAGCCGAACACGTTGCCGCCGAAGGCGAGCGGGGCGATAGAAAGCGGCGAGTGGCCGAGCGGGCGTTTCTGCATGGGATGCCTCCGGAGGCAGCGAGCGGGGAATCGGCGCGCGGGGTGAACGCGCGCGCCCTCATCCAAGTGGCTGCATATCCGCGGCATTCAAGCCCGGGCGGTACTCAACGCGGGCTCATGATCCGTGGCCACACGCTGGCACAGCACGCCAGCGCGTGGCGCGCGGTCTTGGCGGCATGGCCGCTGCCGGTGGCGTCGCTGGCCGGGTCCGGCGCGGGCTCCGGTTCCGGGCGCCAGTCCAGGTCGTCCTTGTGCAGCAGATGACCGTGCAGGAACAGCAGATCTTTCCAGAGCGAGTGCATGGGGAAGCCTCCTGGGGGAGTCTTGGGCTTGGGGAGTGCTCAAGGTACGCGCGCGGCAGGCTGCCAAAAAGCGATATATTCGCAAGCCAGACTTGAGAGAGATTCAAGATGGGAAAGTTGCCGCTGGGCCTGCTGCAGCAGTTCGTGCTGGTCGCCCGGCTGGGCAATCTGTCGCGTGCCGCGGCGCAGGCCAATCTCACCGTCAGCGCGCTCAGCCACCAGATGCGCCAGCTGGAGGAACGCCTGGAACGGCGCCTGTTCGAGCGCGGCCCGCGCGGGGTGAAGCTGACCGCCGAGGGTTGCGTGTTGCTGGAAGCGGTCGGCATGCACTTCGACGGCATCGAGCATGCGTTGGCGGGGTATCGCACGCGCCACCACGACGCGCTCACGCTCAGCGCCAGCCCCGGCATCATGTCGAGCTGGCTGGTGCCGCGGCTGCCGCGGCTGGTGGCCGCGCATCCGGAACTGGAACTCAGCCTGCAATCGGGTTCGACCCTGGTGGATTTCGAGCGCGAGCCGGTGGACGTCGCCCTGCGCTATGGCCGCGGCGAGTGGGCGGGCCTGCACAGCGAGCGGCTGTTCGGCGAGTGGATCGCGCCGGTGGCCGCGCCCGCGCTGATCGCGCGGATGGACGGCGCCGATCCGCGCGAGCTGTCGCGCTGGCCGCTGCTGGGCGAGCCGAATCCGTCCCGGCGCTGGAGCGACTGGTTCGGCCGCAGCGGCGGCACGCCGCCGACACGCTACGTGGCGCAGTTCGACAGCCTCGACGCCTTGCGCCACGCCGCGCTGGAAGGCCTTGGCGTGGCGCTGGGGCGAATGGTGACCTCGAAGTCGCTGATCGATGCCGGCCGGCTGGAAGTGCTGGGCGACAACTACCTGGCGGTGGAGGAGGCCTACTGGCTGGTGTACCCGCCTCGCTCGCTGGAGCACCGCGGCCTGCAGCTGTTCCGCGACTGGCTGCTGGCCGAGGCGGACGACTACCGCCGGCAGATGTCGGCGTTCCGCCCCGACGACAAGCCGGTCGGCTGACGCGGTTCCGCAAAGCGGCCAAACGCGTCATCATCGTGGGTCGTTGTCGAACGTCAGGAGTCGAATCATGAAATCGCGCGCCGCGGTGGCCTGGGCTGCCGGCCAGCCGCTCAGCATCGAGCAGGTCGACGTGGCCGGGCCGAAGGCCGGCGAGGTGCTGGTGCGCATCGTCGCCACCGGCGTGTGCCACACCGACGCGTTCACCCTGTCCGGCGCCGATCCCGAGGGGCAGTTCCCGGTGATCCTGGGCCACGAGGGCGGCGGCATCGTGGAAGAAGTCGGCGCGGGCGTCAGCTCGCTGAAAGTCGGCGACCACGTGATCCCGCTGTACACGCCCGAGTGCGGCGAGTGCAAGTTCTGCCGCTCCGGCAAGACCAACCTGTGCCAGAAGATCCGCGCCACCCAGGGCCAGGGCCTGATGCCGGACGGCACCTCGCGCTTCTCGCTCAACGGCAAGCCGCTGCTGCACTACATGGGCACCAGCACGTTCAGCGAATACACCGTGCTGCCGGAGATCGCGCTGGCGAAGATCAACCCCGCCGCGCCGCTGGACAAGGTCTGCCTGCTCGGCTGCGGCATCACCACCGGTATCGGCGCGGTGCTGAACACGGCCAAGGTGGAGCCCGGCGCCACGGTGGCGGTGTTCGGCCTGGGCGGCATCGGCCTGTCGGTGGTGCAGGGCGCGGTGATGGCGAAGGCCGGGCGCATCATCGCGATCGACCGCCACCCGGAGAAATTCGCGATGGCGAAGGCGCTCGGCGCCACCGACTGCGTCAACGTCAACGATTACCCCGACACGCCGATCCAGCAGGTGATCGTCGAGCTCACCGACGGCGGCGTGGACTATTCGTTCGAGTGCATCGGCAACGTGCAGGTGATGCGCTCGGCGCTGGAGTGCTGCCACAAGGGCTGGGGCGAGTCGATCATCATCGGCGTGGCCGGCGCCGGGCAGGAGATCTGCACGCGGCCGTTCCAGCTGGTCACCGGGCGCGTGTGGCGCGGCTCGGCATTCGGCGGCGTGAAGGGCCGCTCGCAGCTGCCCGGCTACGTCGAGCGCTACCTGGCCGGCGAAATAAAGATCGACGAGATGATCAGCCAGGTGCTGCCGCTGGAGCGCATCAACGAGGCGTTCGAGCTGATGCACGGCGGCCAGGTGATCCGCTCGGTGATCCACTACTGACGTAGAATGCCCGCACCCCGCCGGCGCCATCCTGCCGGCGGCGTGCCTCGTTTTCATGTCCGCACACGCCACGCACAAGGCCGTTCCATGAACCGCACCGCCATCCTCGTCGACGGCGCCTTTTTTCTTGCCCGCTACCGCAAGGTCTACGGCGAGCGCGACGCCGGCGACGCGCGCGCGGTGGCGAAGACCCTGTTCGGCATGGCGCTGGAGCACCTGAAGGCGGTCGACCGCCCGCGCGAGCAGCTCTACCGCATCTACTTCTACGACTGCCCGCCGCTGGAAAAGAGTCTGGTCAAGCCGATCAGCGGCGACAGCGTGGACTTCGGCCGCACCGGCGCCGCCGCGTTCCGCCGCGAGCTGCACGACCAGCTGCGCCGCCAGCGCAAGATGGCGCTGCGGCTGGGCCGGCTGGCCGAGCGCGGCGAGTGGCAGCTCAAGCGCAGCGCCTACCAGCAGCTGCGCGAGGGCAGCCTGCGCTGGGACGACCTGCGCGACGAGCACTTCGAGCCGGACATGCGCCAGACCCAGGTCGACATGAAGATCGGCATTGATATCGCCGCGCTGACCTACAAGAAGCTGGTCGACCAGATCATCCTGGTCGCCGGCGACGCCGATTTCATTCCGGCCGCGAAACTGGCCCGCTACGAAGGCATCGACTTCATCCTCGACCCGATGTGGCAGGGCATCGCGCCGGACCTGCACGAACACATCGACGGCCTGCAGTCGGTGTGCCCGCGGCCGTTCTGAGCCGTTTACCAGGATTGCACATGCTTTTCGCGACATTGCAGCAAATTCGGATGGCCAACGCGCCAAGGAGTCAACGATGAACCGCGCAACACGAGTGGCAAGGACGGGTACGGTGCGACTGGCCGCGGTGGTGCTGCTGGCCGCTGGCCTGGGCCTGCCCGCGCTGGCCGGCGCGCAGGCGGCACGGGTCGCCTCGACCGAAACGGACCAGCCGGCGGACGAACTGGTGCCGCCGACCAGCGCCAGCGACTTCACCGCCTCGCAGTTGGACAGCGTGCTGGCCGGCAGCTGGCGTTCGGCGGCGAACCGCGCCCGCGATGCGTACCGCCACCCCAAGGCCACCTTGCAGTTCTTCGGCGTGCGGCCGGATCGCACGGTGATCGAGATCACCCCCGGCGGCGGCTGGTACGCCGAGATCCTGGCGCCGCTGCTGCACGACAACGGCCACTACGTCGCGGCCGAAAAGGCGCCCGCGGCCGACAGCGAGGCGCGCAGCGACGACAGCGCCCTGCGCCGGAAATTCGCCGCCGACCCGGCGCACTACGGCAACGCCAGCATCGTGACGTTCGATCCGCGCTCGCCGGTGTTCGGCCCGCCGGCCTCGGCCGACCTGGTGCTGACCTTCCGCAACGTGCACAACTGGGTCATGGCCGACACCGCTCCGGCGATGTTCAAGGCGTTCTTCGCCGTGCTCAAACCCGGTGGCGTGCTCGGCGTGGTCGACCACCGCGCCGCCGATGGCGCCTCGCTGGAGGCGGTGAAGTCGAGTGGCTACCTGCCCACCGATTACGTGGTGAAGCTGGCCACCGGGGCGGGCTTCACGCTGGACGAGAGCAGCGAGATCAACGCGAACCCGAAGGACACCAGGGACTACCCGAAGGGCGTGTGGACGCTGCCGCCCACGCTCACGCTGGGCGAAAAGGACAAGGCGAAGTACCAGGCGATCGGCGAGTCCGACCGGATGACCCTACGCTTCGTCAAGCCCGCGGCGCCGACGGCGGCATCGCGCTGAACCGAAGCGCAGCATGCTGCTCGCGCTGAACAAGCCGTACGGCGTGCTGTGCCAGTTCACCGACGAGCGCGGCCGCCCCACGCTGGCCGATTTTGTCACGCAAAAGGACGTCTATGCGGCTGGACGGCTGGACCGCGACAGCGAGGGCCTGCTGTTGCTGACCGACGATGGCCGTCTGGCGCACCGGCTCACCGACCCGCGCCACAAGCAGGCCAAGACCTACCTGGCGCAGGTCGAGGGCGTCATCGACGAAGCCGCGCTGCAGGCCTTGCGCCGCGGCGTGGTGCTCAACGACGGCCCGACCCTGCCGGCCGAAGCCGCGTTCGCCGTCGAACCGGACTGGCTATGGCCGCGCGATCCACCGGTGCGCTTCCGCCAGGCCATTCCCACCAGCTGGCTCAGCCTCACCCTGCGCGAAGGCCGCAACCGCCAGGTGCGCCGGATGACCGCCGCGGTCGGCTTCCCGACCCTGCGGCTGGTCCGCGTGCGCATCGGCGAGCATGCGCTGGATGGGCTGGCGCCGGGCAAAACGCGGGTACTGGCGGGCTAGGAACACCCCCTTTCCAGCCTGCCCATGCAGGTGCATGCATGGGCAGGGCGTACGGCACCTCACGCCAATCCGAAGAACGCTTCCGCCGTCGCCGTGCTGTTCGCCGCCGTGACTTCCGCGCTCTCGCCGCGGTCGCGGGCGATCTCCTCGCAGATGTGCTTCAGGTACATCGGCTCGTTGCGCCGGTGGCTGGGCGGCGGGCGTACCGTGCGCGGCAAGAGGTAGGGCGCGTCGGTCTCGATCATCAGGCGGTTGGCCGGAATCGTGCGCACCAGCTCGCGCAGGTGGATGCCGCGGCGCTCGTCGCAGATCCAGCCGGTGATGCCGATGTGGCAGTCCAGCGCGAGGTAGTCGGCAAGCGCCTCGCCGGTGTCGGTGAAGCAGTGCACCACCGCAGCGGGCACCCGGTCGCGCCAGCGCCGCAGCAGCGCGACGAAATCCGCGTGCGCGTCGCGCTGGTGCAGGAACAGCGGCATCTGCAGCTCGGCCGCGATGCGCAGCTGGCGTTCGAACACCCGCAGCTGCACCTCGCGCGGCGAATAGTTGCGGTTGTAGTCCAGCCCGGTCTCGCCGACCGCGCGTACCTGCGGCTGCAGCGCCAGTTCGCGCAACGCCGCATCGGTGGCGTCGTCGTAGTCGAGCGCGTGGTGCGGATGCACGCCGGCGGTGGCGAACAGCGTGCCTGGGTGCGCCTTCGCCAGCGCCAGCGCGTGTTCGCTGCCCTCGCGCGAGGCGCCGGTGACCACCATCCGCATCACGCCGTGCGCCTGCGCGCGCTGCAGCACGGCGTCGAGGTCGTGGTGGAACGACTCGTGGGTGAGGTTGGCGCCGATATCGAGCAGTGGCATGGCCTGGCCGGTCATCGAAAGCGGCATTGTCCCAGACCCCCGCAGCGGCGCAAATGCGTGACCGGCGGCGGGCGCGTCGCGGGCCGGCGATCCGCATCACGCCGGCGGCGGCACAGGAAATTTTCCTAGGCCGCGGATGTCCCACGCTGTGGGCGCATGCCCCACAATGGACGTTTGTGCCGCCGTGGTGGCCGGCGTGGACGGCATTCACCTGCTGCCAGCCGGATGTGCTAACTATGGTGCGTGCCGTTTCGCCGCAGGGGAGCGTCGACGGCTTTTCGCGGTTATCGAGCGGGGTGGAGGATGTCGGCAGCGATCGAGCCGGCGGTCGGCGGGTCGGGTCAGGTGGCGGATGACCGCGAGACGGAAGTCTGCGCGTGGCTGGTCGCGCGCGGGCGCCTGAAGGACAGCGACCTGGGCCGCGCACGCCGCCTGCACGAGGAATCGGCCGAGGGCACGCTGACCACCTTGATGGCGCGCCTCGGGCTGGTCTCCGAGCGCGACCTGGCCGAGGCCTGGGCCGACCTGCTGCAGGTGCCGCTGCTGGCGGCGCGCGACGCGCCGGAACTGCCGCCGGCCGACCTCGAGGTATCGCTGCGCTTCCTGAAGCAGCAGCACGTGGTGCCGGTGCAGGATGACCAGCACGGACTGGCGTTGATCGTGGCCGATCCGGCCGATCCGTATCCGTTGCAGGCGGTCGAACTGGCGGCGGGCCGGCCGGTGGCGTTGCGGGTCGGCCTGCGCTCGGAAATCGACGGCCTGATCGAACGCTATTACGGCAGCGGCCGTTCGGCGATGGGCACGATCGTGGAGAACCTCGACGGCAGCGCGGCGGAAGAGGACGACGTCGAGCACCTGCGCGACCTGGCCTCCGAGGCGCCGGTGATCCGCCTGGTGAATCTCATTCTGCAGCGCGCGGTCGAGCAGCGCGCGTCCGACGTGCACATCGAGCCGTTCGAGAACCGGCTGAAGGTGCGCTACCGCATCGATGGCGTATTGCATGAAGTGGAAGCGCCGCCGTCGTCGTCCACCGCCGCGGTGATCTCGCGGGTGAAGATCATGGCGCGTTTGAATATTGCCGAGCGCCGCTTGCCGCAGGACGGCCGCATCCAGCTGCGCGTGCAGGGCAAGGAGCTCGACTTGCGCGTGTCGACCGTGCCGACCAGTTTCGGCGAATCGGTGGTGATGCGCATCCTCGACCGCGAATCGGTGGTGTTCGACTTCGCCTCGCTCGGCTTCACCGACAGCTTCCAGCAGCGCTTCGTCGACGTGCTGGAAAAGCCGCACGGCATCCTGCTGGTGACCGGCCCCACCGGTTCGGGCAAGACCACCACGCTGTACACCGCGCTGTCGCGGATCAACACCAACGACGTGAAGATCATCACCGTCGAGGACCCGGTCGAATACCAGCTCGAAGGCATCAACCAGATCCAGGTGAAGCCGCAGATCGGGCTGGACTTCTCCGGCGCGCTGCGCTCGATCATGCGCCAGGACCCGGACGTGATCATGATCGGCGAGATGCGCGACCTGGAAACCTGCCGCATCGCGATCCAGTCCGCGCTCACCGGCCACCTGGTGCTGTCCACGCTGCACACCAACAGCGCCGCCGGCGGCATCACGCGCCTGCTCGACATGGGCGTGGAGGACTACCTGCTCGGCTCCACCATCAACGGCATCCTGGCGCAGCGGCTGGTGCGCAGGCTCGATCCGGAAACGGCGATTCCGTACGAAGCGCTGCCCGAAGTGATCGAGCAGTTCGAACTGCACAAGTATACCGACGAGCGCCCGATCCGCCTGTGGAGGCCGGGCAGCAGCGCGGCCAATCCCAGCGGCTACCGTGGCCGCCGCGCCATCATGGAGTTCCTCACCATGAGCGATCCGCTGCGCCGGCTGGTGATGCAGCGCGCCAACGAGGGCGACATCGAGAAGCAGGCGCGCGCCGAAGGCATGCGCACGATGTACGAGGACGGCATCGCCAAGGCCGTGGCCGGCATCACCACGCTGGAAGAGGTCCTGCGCGTGACGCAGGAAGGCTGAAGTGGCGCAGTTCCGTTACAAGGCGGTCAACGATGCCGGCGAGACGCTGCAGGGCCAGATGGAGGCGGCCAGCGTCGAGGAAGTGATCGGCCGCCTGCAGGACCAGGGCCATACGCCGCTGGAAGCGCTGCCGGCCGACGGTGCTGGCGGTGGCAGCGGCTTCGCCGCGCTGTTCAAGCGCGGTCCGTTCAGCGGCGACCAGCTGGCCCAGTTCACCCACCAGCTGGCAACCCTGCTCGGCGCCGGCCAGCCGCTGGACCGCGCGCTCGGCATCCTGCTCGAACTGCCCGAGGGCGAGCACGCGAAGAAGCTGGTCGAGCGCGTGCGCGATCGCGTGCGCGGCGGCAACAGCCTGTCGTCGGCGCTGGACGAGGAACATGGCGTGTTCCCCAAGCTGTACGTCAGCCTGGTGCGCGCCGGCGAGGCGGGCGGTTCGCTGGAAGAAACGCTGCGCCGGCTGGCCGATTACCTGGAACGCGCGCAGCAGCTGCGCGGCAGCATCGTGAACGCGCTGATCTACCCGGCCTTCCTGCTGGTCGGCGTGCTCGGCTCGCTGGTGCTGCTGTTGGCCTACGTGGTGCCGCAGTTCGTGCCGATCTTCGAGGACATGCAGGTGCCGATCCCGTGGATCACCGCCGCGGTGCTGGCACTCGGCAACGCGCTGCAGTCCTGGTGGTGGCTGATCCTGCTGCTGTTCGGCGGCGGCGCGTTCGCCTGGCGCGCGCGGCTGCGCGATCCGGTGGCGCGGCTGGCCTGGCACGCCCGCCTGTTGCGGCTGCGCCTGGTCGGCCCGCTGCTGCTGAAGGTGGAGACCGCACGCATCGCGCGCACGCTGGGCACCCTGCTGAAGAACGGCGTACCGTTGCTCAGCGCGTTGACCATCGCCCGCCAGGTCACCGGCAACCGCGCGCTGGACGCGGCGCTGGAGGCGGCGCACGAACAGGTCAAGGGCGGTGCGGGCCTGAGCCTGGCGCTGGGCCAGTCGAAACTGTTCCCCCGGCTGGCGATGCAGATGGTGCAGGTCGGCGAGGAAGCGGGCCAGCTCGACACCATGCTGCTGAAAGTCGCCGACACGTTCGAGCTCGAGTCCAAACGCGCGATCGACCGCCTGCTGGCGGCGCTGGTGCCGGCGCTGACCATCGTGATGACCGTGCTGGTGGCGATCATCATGGCCGCGATCCTGCTGCCGCTGCTCAGCCTGACCAGCAATATCCAATAGAAACTCCATTCGCACATTCGAGGTGATCCCCATGCAGCACAGGCAACCACGACGCCCCGGTTCGAGCGCCGGCTTCACTCTGCTGGAGATGCTCGCGGTGATCGTGCTGATCGGCATCATCGGCGCGGTGGTGGTGACCCAGGTCGGCAAGAACGTCGACAAGGGCAAGTACGGCGCCGGCAAGGCGCAGCTGATGACCCTGAGCCAGAAGATCGAGAACTACGCGCTGGACAACGGCGCGCCGCCGCAGCAACTGGAAGGGCTGGCGGTGAGGCCGGCGAACGCGCCGAACTGGCAGGGCCCGTACGCGAAGGCCTCCGACCTGAAGGACCCGTGGGGCCACCCGTTCGGCTACCAGTATCCGGGCCAGCACGGCAGCTTCGACCTGATCTTCTACGGCCAGGACGGCAAGCCGGGCGGCGACGGCTACAGCAAGGACGTGGGTAACTGGCAGTAAGCATGTGAGAGTCTCGCGCGCCAACGGCTTCACCCTGCTGGAAATGCTGGCGGTGATCCTGTTGATCGGGATTGCGGTGGCAGCGGTGTCGGTCTCGGTGAGCCAGGGCCTGGCCAGTGCCCGCGTGCGCGCGGCCAGCAGCGAGCTGGCCGGCGCGCTGCGCGCCACCCGCGCGCAGGCGATCGTGCGCGGCGAGGAACAGCATTTCGACGTGGACACCCGCGCCAACAGCTACGACGGCGCGAAGCGGCAGGACGTGCGCCTGCCGCAAGGCCTGCGCGTTAGCATCACCAGCGCCAAGGACGATCAGCCGAACGACCACACCGGGCGCATCCGCTTCTTCCCCGACGGCAGCTCCACCGGCGGGCGCATCACGCTCAAGAGCGGCCGGCGCGAGTGGCACGTCAACGTGTCGTGGCTGACCGGCGAAGTGCGCGTGGTCGACACGGTGGCGGCGCGATGAACGGCGCCCACCCGCAACGCGGCTTCAGCCTGCTCGAGGTGATCGCCGCGATCATGCTGCTGGCGATCGCGTTCACCGCGCTGATGAAGGTGGCTGGCGCCTCGATCAGCCTGAGCCACAACGCGACTGAACACAGCGCGGCGGCGATGCATGCGCGCAGCCTGCTCGACAGCGCGTTCGTGGGCGAACCGGTCAAACCGGGCAGCCGCTCCGGCCGCTTCAATTCGCAGTACCGCTGGCGGCTCGACGTGACGCCGTGGAACGCGGCCGGCCCGAGCGCGCCCGGCGCGTCGCTGCAGCTGTACCAGCTGGACCTGACCGTGTCGTGGGGGGCGGTGGCGCATCCGCGCACGGCGCACTTCCGCACGCTGCGGCTGGGTACGCCGGCGCCCGCCGGCAATGCGCAGGCATCGCGATGAAACGCGCCGCCGGCTTCACCCTGCTGGAAGTGCTCGCCGCACTGGTGCTGCTGGCGCTGCTGCTGGTCGGGGTGTACTCGGGTATCCGCACCGCCAGCCACAGCGTGCGCTCGGGCACCGCAGCGATCGAGCGGACCGACCAGGTGCGCTCGGCGCAGCAGTTCCTGCGCCGCGAACTGGCGCAGAGCATGCTGCAGCCGATCGGCCGCACCGACCAGGGCGAGCCGGTCTACTTCCAAGGCAGTGCGCGCGAAATGCGCTACGTGGCGCCGCTGCCCGGCTACCTCGGCAAGCTCGGCCCGCAACTGCAGCGGCTGCAACTGGTCGACGACGGCCACGGCGGCCTGCGGCTGGAACTGAGCCTGGCCCTGCTGCCGCCGGACGGCCAGCCGCCGCAGCCGCTGGGCGAACCGCAGGTGCTGCTCGACCGGATCAAGGCCGGCGGCTTCGCCTACCGCGGCGTCGATCGGCAGGGCGCCGCGCTGCCGTGGTCGCCGGCGTGGGCCGACGGCCGCCTGCTGCCGCAGCTGGTGCGGATCGAACTGCAGGCGCCGGGCGCGCTGGGCTGGCCGCAGCTGGACGTGCCGCTGCGCGCGAATCCGGCGCAGACTGAGCTGTCGCGCATGCGCATGCGCGGCGGGAGCATACGATGATGCATCGGCCACGGCGGTTGCCGGCCAGCCAGCGCGGGGTCGCCCTGCTGCTGGTGCTGTGGGCGTGCACGCTGCTGGCGATCCTGCTCGGCGGCTACGCCGCACTGGCGCGCACCGAGGGCCTGCAGGCGCGCTACCAGTTCGCCCAGACCCAGGCGCATTACGCCGCCGAGGCCGGCCTGATGCGCGCGCTGTACGCCTTGCAGGATCCGCAGCCCAGACAGCACTGGGCCGGCGACGGCCGGCCGTATGTGTTCAGCTACGACCATGCCACGGTCGTCGTGCGCGCGATCGACGAGAGCGGCAAGGTCGATCTCAACGCCGCCTCGCCGGAGGTGCTGCGCGGCCTGTTCCAGGCGGCCGGGCTGAAGGCGGCCGCGGCGCAGGCGCTGGCCGGTCACGTGCTGGACTGGCGCAACCCGCCCGCCCCCGACGGCGAAGGCGCCGGCTCGCGCGCGGCCTACAAGGCGGCCGGCCGCGATTACGGCCCGCGCGGCGGCCCGTTCGCCAGCATCGAGGAACTGCAGATGGTGCTGGGCATGACGCCGGCGCTGTACCGGCAGGTGGCGCCGGTGGTGACGGTCTGGGCCGGCACCGCCAGCCCGGACCCGAACACCGCCCCGCCGCTGGCGCTGGCCGCGATCCCCGGGATCACGCCGGAGCAGCTGAACGAGATCCGCGCCGCGCGGCAGCGCAACGCGGCCGACCCGCGGCTGGTTCTCAACAACGGAACCACGCATAGTATTCGTTCGGAGGCCACGCTGGCCGACGGCACGCGCGCAATCCTGCGCGCCACGGTTCGCCTGCAGGCGGGGCAGGCGCAACCGTACATGGTGCTGCGCTGGCAGGAGGGGGAGGCAGAATGAGTACGGCAACGCCGTCGCTGCGGCCGTGGGTGGAGCGTATGCGCCGGGGCTGGCGTGCCTCGCCGTTGCCGGGCTTCCTCGGCTGGTGGGGCGGCCAGTTGCGCGAGCTGCTGCCGCCGCGCTGGCGCGGCTGGTTCGGCGGCGGTGCGGACTGGCACCTGCTGCAGCACGCGGGCACGCAGTGGAGCGTTCGCCGCAGCGACCACGCCGAGGTGCTGGCGAGTTGGGACGACGGCGCCGACACCGCCGCCGATGGCGTGCGCGTGGCGCCGGTCGCGTTGAGCGCGGCGCTCAAGCGCGTGGATCGCGAGGACCTGCGGCTGGCCCTGCTGCTGCCGCCGGCGCGGGTGCTGCGGCGCACGCTGGCGCTGCCGCTGGCCGCGCGCGACAACCTGTTGCAGGTGGCCGGATTCGAGATGGACCGGCAGACCCCGTTCACCCTGGCGCAGGTGTACTACGCCGTGCGCGAGCTGGCCGCGCCCGCGCCGCCGGGCCGCTTCAGCGCCGAGCTGGTGGTGGTCACCCGCGACACGCTCGATCCGCTGCTGGCGCGCCTGCGCGCGCAGGGCATCGCGGTCGACGCGGTGGACCTGGCCGCGGGCGACGGCCGCCTCGGCGCCAACCTGCTGCCACCGGAACAGGTGCCGCACCGCGCGCGCCCGCGTCGCCGGCTGAACCTGATCCTGGCCGCGGCCAGCGTGCTGCTGGCGGTGCTGGTGCTCGGCGAGTGGCTGCACAACCGGCAGCTGGCACTGGCGCAGATGCAGGCCGAGGTCGAAGCGATGCGCGGCGAGGCGCAGCAGGTGGCCGGCCTGCGCCAGCAGCTGCAGGACAACGCCGGCGCGGCCGGTTTCCTGGCCCGCCGCAAGCGCGACACGGTGGCCATGCTCGGCCTGCTGCAGGAGGTCACCGGGCGCCTGCCGGACAGCGCCTGGCTGGAACGCTTCAGCGTCGACAACACCGGCCAGGTCGGCCTGCAGGGGCAAAGCCAGCAGGCCGCGAAACTGCTCGACGCGCTGAAGGATTCGAAGCTGATCACCGACGCCAGTTTCCAGGGCAGCATCCAGCCGGACCCGACCACCGGCAAGGAGCGCTTCTACCTGACCGCGCGCGTGAACCAGCCGAAGCCGCCGGTATCGCCCCCGGCGGCCGGCGGGAGCGCACCATGAAGACGATCGCCATGAACCCGCGCGACAGCCGCATCGCGGCGATCATCCTGCTGCTGCTGGCGCTGGCGCTGGCCTACGTGGTGCTGCTGCGCTGGTGGTTCGTGGTGCCGCTGCGGCAGGTGCGCGCCGAGATGGCCGACCTGCGCGACACGCACAGCCGCTACGCCGCCGCGATCGCCGAAAAGCCGGCGCTGCAGCAGCGCCTCGCCGCGCTCGGTGCCGGCCAGGCCGCCAGCAGCGCATTCCTCGCCGCCGACGATCCGAACACCGCCGCGGGCGACCTGATGCAGCGCGTGATCGACGTGGTCGCCGCCAACGCCGGCGGCGGCCAATGCACGGTGACCCAGAAGATGCCGCTGCCGAGCCCGGCCCCCTCGGCCGGCGAACCGTACCGCAAGGCGGCGGTGAGCATCAGCCTGAACTGCGACATGGCACCGCTGGCAGCGGTGCTGCAGGCGCTGGAGCAGGGCACGCCGTACCTGTTCGTCGACGACCTCAGCATCTACCGCAACCCGGTGGTCGCGCAGCAGAACAACGCCGCGGCACTGGAAGTGCAGTTCAGCCTGTCCGGCTACGTGCGCCCGGCGCGCACCGCGCCGGCATCGTCCGATCGCGCGCCCGACGACGCGGGAGGCGTGCCATGAACGCCGCCAGCCAGCGTCAGCTGACCCCATGGCTGGTCGCGCTCGTGCTGCTGCTGGGCGCGGTGCTGCTGGCGCTGCTGGCCGGGCTCGGCCGCGGTGTGCGCTGGGATGCGCCGCGCCCGTCGGCACCGTTGCCGCCGGCCGGGCGGCAAGCCGATCTGCCGCCGCCGGTGCCGCTGGCGCATTACGCGCTGGTCTGGCAGAAGCCGCTGTTCAGCCCCGACCGCAAGCCGACCGCACGTGCCGACGGCGGCAGCAGCCTCGGCGACCTCGACCTGACCGGCATCATCCTCACCCCCGGCCTGCGCATGGCCCTGTTGCACGACCGCAACGGCGACAAACAGGTGCGCCTGCGCGAAGGCGAGGCGCTGCCCGACGGCAGCGTGAAGCTGGTCGAGCTTCGCCCGCGTTCGGCGCTGTTCGAATCGCCGGCCGGGCGCACCGAACTGAAGCTGCCGGCCGGCGCACCGATCGATTCGCCGCGCGGCGCGGCAGACGTGCGCGGCCAGCCGGCCGGCGCGGCGGCGATGCAGGTGGCGCCCGCCGATGCCGGGGCCGCGGCCGACCGCCGCAGCCCCGCCCGTGGCACGATCGAGCCGATGCGTGGCGCCCCGGCGGCCACGCCGCCGCCCGCTACGGAATCGGCGGCCGAGCGGCTGCGCCGGAGCATCCAGAAACGTCGGGCCGCCCGTGCTGCGGCGACCCACGAAGGAGAACATTGATCCATGTCCCGCATGCTCATCCAGCAAGTCCTGCGCAGCGCCACGCTTGCCCTCGCGGTGGGCCTGGTCGCCTCCTGCGCCAGCCTGCCGCAGCCACACGACGACGGCGCGCTGCAGCGTGAGGCGATCGCCGGCACGCAGAATCCGGTGCCGGCGCCGCTGCCGTTGAACAGCGGCAGCGCTAGTCGTGGGACGGCGGCGACCACCGAGCTCAGCCACGGCAGCGGCCAGTTCATCCGGCCCGGTGCGCTGATCGCGCCGCGTCCGGCGGCCGGCGGCAACGGCGCGGTCACCTTCAACTTCGAGAACCAGCCGGTGCAGGCGGTGGTCAAGGCGATCCTCGGCGACCTGCTCAAGCAGAACTACACGATCGTGCCCGGCGTGCAGGGCAACATCTCCTTCGCCACCGCCGAGCCGGTCGATGCCAGCCAGGCGCTGCCGATCCTGGAGACCCTGCTGTCGTGGACCGGCAACGCGCTGGTGCACCGCGACGGCGGCTACGTGGTGATGCCGCAGAAAGACGCGGTGGCCGGCAACCTGGTGCCCAGCCTCGGCGCCAGTGCGCCGGCGGGCGGCCTGCAGGCGCGGCTGTTCCCGCTGCACTACATCTCCGCCAGCGAGATGCAGAAGCTGATCAAGCCGTTCGCGCGGCCGGACGCCACCTTGCTGGTCGACCCGGCGCGCAACCTGCTGGTGATGTCCGGCACGCCGCAGGAGCTGGCCAACTACCAGAGCATGGTGCGCACCTTCGACGTCGACTGGCTGCGCGGCATGTCGGTGGGCGTGTTCAACCTGCAGTACGCGAACGTCGGCGAGCTGATGCCGAAGCTGGATGCCATGTTCGGCGAGCACGGCAACACCCCGCTGGCCGGCATGCTGCGCTTCATCCCGATCGAGCGCACCAACGCGCTGGTGGTGATCAGCACGCAGAGCGACTACCTGCAGGAAGTCGGCGACTGGATCGCCCGCATCGACCGCGGCGGCGGCAACGAGCCGCAGCTGTTCGTCTATGACGTGCGCAACATCAAGGCGTCGGACCTGGCGCGGTACCTGGCGCAGATCTACACCAACGGCGCCGGCAGCGGCGGCGGCGATAGCGGCGGCCAGGTTGGGCCGGGCCTGGCCGGCGCCACCCTGGGCAGCGCCGAAAACGCCGGCGCGACCAGCATGGGCAGCACCGCCGGCAGCTTCGGCAACCCCGCCGATGCGTCGCGCGGCGGCGGCCAGGTGAACGCCAACGCGGGCGGCGGCTTCGGCGCGAGCGGCGGCGGCCGCGACGGCGGCGCCGCGGCTGGCGGCAGTTTCGGCAGCGGCTCGGCCGGTTTCGGCAGTTATCCCGCGGCGGGCGGCGGCAGCAGTGCGGCCAGCGAGCCGCAGTACAGCTCCAGCGACGGCAGCGTGCGGATCAGCTCGGTCGACGGCAGCAACCAGTTGCTGGTGCGCGCGCGCCCGTCGCAGTGGGAGGAGATCAAGGGCGCGATCGGCAAGCTCGACAACGTGCCGCTGCAGGTGCAGATCGAGACGCGCATCCTGGAGGTGAACCTCACCGGCGAGTTCCAGTTCGGCGTGCAGTGGTACCTGGAGGGGCTCACCGGCAGCACCACCGACAGCAGCGGCAACATCATTCCCGGCCAGCCGTACCGGCACCGTCAGCTCGGCCTGGGCCAGGGCGGCAACGCGTTCCGCGGCGAGCCGTTCTTCTACTCCTTCCTCAACAGCGACCTGCAGGTCGCGGTGCGCGCGATGGAGACCAGCGGCAACACCAAGACGCTGTCGGCGCCATCGATGGTGGTGATGAACAACCAGGTGGCCAGCATCGCGGTCGGCAACCAGATCCCGATCAACCAGACCAGCGTGAATACCGGCATCGGCACCACCACCAGCTACAGCCAGGTCAGTTACCTCAACACCGGCGTGATCCTCAACGTGCAGCCGCGGATCAATCCCGGCGGCCTGGTCTACATGAACATCAGCCAGGAAGTGAGCCAGGCCGACCGCTCGGTGCCGCTGGTCAACGGCAACCCGGCCATCTCGCAGCGCAAGCTGGCGACCCAGGTGGCGGTGCAGAGCGGCCAGACCGTGCTGCTCGGCGGCCTGATCGAGCAGGCCGAGGGCAACACCGATACCGGCATCCCGGGCCTCAACCGCGTGCCGGTGCTGGGCCGGCTGTTCGGCAACACCAGCCGCAGTCGCAACCGCACCGAGCTGATCGTGCTGATCACCCCGCGGGTGATCCGCGGCGGCGCCGACGCCAAGCAGATCACCGACGACTACCAGAGCAAGTTCGAGTCGCTGGCGCCGCTGCGCGCACCGGCGCGCGCCGACAGCAAGCCGTAGCAGACGGGCGCCCCGGCGCATCGCCGGGGCGCTTGCGCGGCGGCGCCCGCTATCATCGGCGCGATGAGTGCGCTGCCTTCGTTCCCGATCACCCCGCTGCTGCCCGAGATCCGCGCGTCGCTGGCCGCGACGCCGCGGCTGGTGCTGGAGGCGCCGCCGGGCGCCGGCAAGACCACCCAGGTGCCGCTGGCCCTGCTCGATGCGTCGTGGCTGGCCGGGCAGAAGATCGTGATGCTGGAGCCGCGCCGGATCGCGGCGCGCGCCGCCGCACAGTTCATGGCGCAGCAGCTCGGCGAGGACGTGGGCCAGACCGTCGGCTACCGCATCCGCTTCGAGTCGAAGGTGAGTGCGGCGACCCGCATCGAGGTGGTCACCGAAGGCATCCTTGCCCGCTTGATCCAGCACGATCCGGAGCTGGGCGGGATCGGCGCGATCGTGTTCGACGAGTTCCACGAACGCCACCTCGCCGGCGACCTCGGCGCTGCGCTGGCGCTGGAGGTGCAGGCCACGCTGCGGCCGCAGCTGCGCCTGCTCGTGATGTCGGCCACGCTGGACGGCGAGCGCATCGCGGCGTGGCTGGACGCACCGCGGCTCACGAGTCCCGGCCGCAGCTACCCGGTACGCATCGAGTATCCGCCGGCGCGCGCGCAGGAGACGCTCGAACAACAGCTCGCCCGCGTGGCGAAGCAGGCGCTGGAACAGAACGACGGCGACGTGCTGGCGTTCCTGCCCGGCCGGCGCGAGATCGCGCGTGCGCAGGCGGTGCTGGCGCAAGTGCTGGCACGCGACGACGTCGAGCTGGTCGCACTGCACGGCGAGTTGTCGCTGGCCGAGCAACAGGCCGCGCTGGCGCCGGCCGAGCCGGGCACGCGCCGCATCGTGCTGGCCACCAACGTGGCCGAGTCCAGCGTCACGGCGCCGGGCATTCGCGCGGTGGTCGACAGCGGGCTCGCGCGCGAGCCGCGCTTCGATCCGAACTCCGGCTTCACCCGCCTGCAGACCGTAAACATCGCGCAGGCCTCGGCCGACCAGCGCGCCGGTCGCGCGGGACGGGTGGCCGCGGGCACGACGTACCGGCTGTGGCCGCAAAGCCGGCGGCTCGACCCGGCGCGCAGCGCGGAGATCGCGCAGGCGGAACTCTCCGGGCTGGCGCTGGAACTCGCGGCCTGGGGCAGCGATACCTTGCCGTGGCTGGACCCGCCGCCGCCCGGCGCGCTGGCGCAGGCACGCGAGCTGCTGAAGAGTCTCGCCGCGCTGGATGCCGACGGCCGCATCACTGCGCTGGGCCGGCGCATGCTGGAACTCGGCGCCACGCCGCGGCTCGGCGCCGCCGCGCTGCGTGCGCCGCCGGAACTGCATGCGCTGGTAGCCGACCTGCTGGCGCTGATGGAAGCGCGTTCGCCGCTGCGCGGCATGCAGGCGCGCAGCGACGATTTCCGGGCGCGGGTGGCCGCCCTGCATGCGTGGCGCGATCGCCGTGGTGCAGCCGCGCGCGGCGAGGTCGACAGCGCTGCGCTGGCCGCGATCGAGCAGGCCAGCAAGGGCTGGCGCCGGCGCCTGGACGTGCGCAGCGCCGCCAGCGGCGTGCCCGACAGCCATGCGGTCGGCGACCTGTTGCTGCACGCCTTCCCCGACCGCATCGCACGCCGCGACGAGCGCAACCCGCTGCGCTACACGCTGGCCAACGGTCGTGGTGCACGCCTGCACGAGCACACCGCGCTGCTGGGCGAGCCGTGGCTGCTGGTGCTGGACCTGCGCCTGGAGGCGCGCGACAGCCTGGTGTTCGCCGCCGCGCCGTTCGATCCGTGCGTGCTGGAACGCGACTATCCCGCGCAGTTCTGCCGCGAGCGCACGCTGCGCTGGAACGACGAGCGCGGCGCCGCCGAGGCGTTCGACGAGCGGCGCTTCGGCGCGATCGTGCTGGAGCGCCGCAGCGTGCCGGTGAAACCCGCCGACGCGCTGCCGGCGCTGCTCGCCGCCGTGCGCGCGAAGGGCCTGGACGCGCTGCCGTGGAGCGAGCATGCGCGGCGGCTGCTCGCGCGCATGCAGGCGCTGCGTGGATGGATGCCGGAGCTGGGTCTGCCGGATGTGTCCGAGCCGGCGCTGCTGGCCTCGCTGGAAGACTGGCTGGCCCCGCATCTCGAAGGCAGCCATCGCCTGGATGCGCTGAGTACGGAGCAACTGGCGCAGGCGCTGGCGTCGCGGTTCGACCACGCGCAGCGCCGCACGCTGGATGCGCAGGCGCCAGAAAGCCTGGTGGTGCCCAGCGGACAGAACCGCCGGCTGGAGTACGCCGAAGGTGCGCCGCCGGTGCTGGCGGTGAAACTGCAGGAGCTGTTCGGCCTAGCCGACACTCCCCGCATCGGCGGCGGGCGCATCCCGGTCACCCTGCACCTGCTCTCGCCGGCCGGCCGGCCGATCCAGGTGACCCAGGACCTGAAGGGTTTCTGGGAACGCACTTACCCGGAAGTGAAGAAGGAACTGAAGGGACGCTACCCGCGCCACCCGTGGCCGGACGACCCGTGGACCGCTACGCCCACGCATCGCGCGAAACCGCGCGAGCGGAACTGAGTCGCCGCCAGGCACGTCTCGTCGACGGCGCACTTGTGTACCATCGCAGGCCACGGTATCGCGTGGTGGATCCCTTGCCCCGACACAAGGATTACGACGAATTCCACTTGATGACGGCCCACGGTCGTGGCGACCCCGATGGCGCGCTTCCGCGGCCCTCGCCATGGCGGCTGGCGGCCTGGCTGTGGAGCCTGCTGGCGCTGCTGTCCGGGCTGGCGCTGACGATGGTCATGCACCATCAGCAGCAGCAGCGGCTGCAGGTCGAACGCACGCTGATCCGCGACGAGCTGGCCAACAAGACCTATGCCTCGCTGCAGAGCAGGCTGTACGCGGCCGAGTCGCTGCTGCGTGCGGCGCAATCGCTGTTCCTCTCCTCGGAGGAGGTGGACGCGGGCGAATACGCCGGCTTCTACGCCAACATGCGCCCGCGCGAACAGTTTCCCAACCTGCTTGCGCTGGCCTACGCGCAGCGCGAGCGGCGGCCCGACGGCGAGCATTACGTGACCCGCTGGGTGCAGCCGGCGTCCGGCAACGAGCGCGTGGTCGGGCTCGATGTCGGCACGCAGCCGCATAACCTTGCCGGCCTGCTGGCCTCGCGCGACAGCGACCGCGCGACCCTGTCGGCGCCGTTCCACCCGGTGCAGCTGGCGGCATCCGGCATGGCGGGCATTGGCGCCACGCTGCGGCTGCCGATCTACAGCTCCGGGCCGCCGCCGCAGACTGCCGAGGAACGGCGCTCACGCATGCGCGGCTCGATCGCGGCCTCGTTCCGGCTGCACGACCTGATCGCCAGCGCGCTGCCCGAGCGGCTGGCGCACAACCTGCGCCTGCAGATCAGCGACGTCACCGGGCCGCAGGCGCTGCCGCTGTACGACTCCGGCACCGGCCCGTGGTGGTCGAGGGACGGCTACCGTTACGAGCGCAAGCTCGCCTACGGCGGACGCGTGTGGAGCGTCGAGCTGCGGCCATTGCCGCACCGCGTCGGCGTGATTGGGGGCGGGCGGGCGATCCTGCTGGCCGGCGTGCTGGCCAGCGTGCTGCTGGCACTGCTGGTGTATTCGGTCGCCAGCGCCCGCCAGCGCGCGCTGGCGCAGGGCTGGCGGATGAGCCGCCGCTATCGCGAGAGCGAGGAGCGCTTCCGCGCGCTGAACGACCTGCTGCCGGCGCTGGTGCTGCTGGCCGAGGCCGGGGACGGGGCGATCACCTATGCCAACCAGGCGTCGCGCGACCGCCTCGGCCAGCACGTGACCGAGCGCAAGCTGCCCGAGCTGTTCGAGGACCGGGACCTGCGCACGCAGCTGCAGCAGGATGACACCCGCGGCTGCGGCCGGGTCGACGCGATCCTGCGCAGCGACGCCGGCGACGGTTTCTGGGCCAGCGTGGCGATCTCGCGGGTGATGCTGAGCGGGCGCAGCAAGCTGCTGATGGTGGCCAGCGACATCAGCGAACAGCGCCAGCTGACCGAGCTGCTCAGCCACCAGGCCAGCCACGACGCGCTGACCGAGCTGTACAACCGGCGCGAGTTCGAACGCCGCCTGCACCGCGCGCTGGACGCGACCGTGGCCGGCACGCCGCTGGCCGTGCTGCTGTACATCGACCTGGATCAGTTCAAGCTGATCAACGACACCTCCGGCCACCTCGCCGGCGACCAACTGCTGGCCCAGCTGGCGATCGTGATGCGCAAGCAGCTGGGCGGCACCGACATGCTGGCACGGCTCGGCGGCGACGAATTCGGCGTGCTGGTGACCGGGGTGGCCGATCGCGCGGAAGCCGAACGGATCGCCGAGCGCGTGCGCCGCTGCATCGACGGCTACGTGTTCATCTGGGAACAGCGCAGCTACATGATCAGCGCCAGCATCGGCGGGGTCATGATCGACCGCCCCGGCATCCTGGTGAAGGACCTGCTGGCGCAGGCCGATACCGCCTGCTACATGGCCAAGGAGCTCGGCCGCAACCGCGTGCATTTCTATTCCGAGCGCGACGACCAGACGTCACGCCGGCACAGCGAGATGGAGTGGGCGAACCGCCTGCGCTGGGCGGTCGACGAGCATCGGCTGGTGCTCACCTACCAGGAGATCTGGCCGCTGCCGCTGGCCGCCGGCGGCGATACCGATATCGAGATGCTGCTGCGCTTCCGCGAGGAGTCCGGCCAGCTGGTGGTGCCCGGCGTGTTCATGCCGGCGGCCGAGCGCTACGGCCTGATGCCGGTGGTCGACCGCTGGGTGATCGAGACCACGCTGGCGAACTTCGACCGGTTGCACCCGAGCGGCGGCATGCTGCGCATGGTGGCGATCAACCTGTCGGGCGCCAGCGTCGAGGACGAGCGGCTGGCCGGTCGCATCATCGATCTGCTGCGCCGCTACCGGGTCGAACCGTCGCGGGTGTGCTTCGAGATCACCGAGACCGTGGCGGTGCGCAACCTGTCGCAGGTGGCGCGCTTCATGGAACAGCTGCGCGCGGTGGGTTGCCGGATCGCGCTGGACGACTTCGGTGCCGGGATGTCCTCGTTCACCTATCTGAAAAACCTGCCGCTGGACATCCTCAAGATCGACGGCAGCTTCGTGCGCGACATGCTCACCGACCCGGTCAGCCACCTGATGGTCAGGGCGGTCACCGACATCGGCCACCGGCTCGGCCTGGAAGTGGTCGCCGAATGGGTGGCCGACGCGGAAACCGTGCAGGCGCTGGCGGCGCTGGGAGTGAACTGGGTGCAGGGCTTCAGCCTGCACCGGCCCGAGCTGGCACTGTTCCAGCGCGACTGAACCGCGGACGCTGTGCCGCCCGTCGGGCTTCCTCGACCCGAGCGGCGCGGCCGCATGGCTGGCGGGCGGCGCTTTTCCCGCCATCGGCCGGTCGCGAAGCGGCGTCTTGCCAGGAAAAAAATGGCCCGATCGTCGCCGATCGGGCCATCATCCTTGCGTCTGCACGGAGCCGCCGGGCCGCCTGCAGGCGCCGACGGCGGATGCCGTGTCTTACAGCACGATCGGGTGCGTGATGTCGCACTCGTTGGTGTCGTTCGACCAGGTGCTCTGCATGGCGTAACTGCCGTTGCCCATCACCACGTTCTGGGACTTGCCCTGGCCGGAGCTGATCCAGGCGCACTCGTCACCGTTCTCCTGGCCCTTGCTGCGGGAGCCCTTGACGTGGTTGGTCCAGCCGCCGGCCGGGTTCTGGTCGGTCACCGTCTCCGCGTACTCGTGGCCGTTGACGATCGAGAAGCCGTCCACCAGGCCCTGGGCGCCGCTGTTGACGAAGTTCTCGCCGCAGCTGGTGCCCATGTCGTAGACGTACGGCATGTTGGTGAAGGCCACGTCGCCGACCGGCGAGGTGATGCCGTAGTTGTCACCCTGCCAGTCGTGCCAGGCGCAGAAGTTGCCGGTGGAGGTGTTGAAGCCGTCCGGGTGCGTGCCGGTCGGCGACAGGATGATGTACTGCGCGTAGCGGTTGGTGGCGGCGGTGGTGTTGCCGAAATGCTGCGCGGCCTTGATCGCCTCCTGCGCCAGCTGCGCGCCGGTGGCGTTGGACGGCGAGGCCACCGAGTTGTCGTACCAGACGGAGACCAGCGCGCCGTTCGAGGGATAGCCGATGTGGCTGGCGCTCGTCGCGCAGAAGGTGGCGCCGGTGGAGACGCCGCTGCCGTCGCAGTACTGGGTCATCACGCCCGACCACAGCTCGCCGCCGGTGCCCAGGCCCTTGAACAGGTTCTGCAGGTACGGCACGGCGTTCACCGGGTCGTTGCTCAGGGTCATGTTGCCGTTGGCGTCGGTGCCGGCGGTGCCCCACTGGCTGCCGTAGACCACGATGTAGACCTTCGGCGTGCCGCTGGTGACGCCGATGCCGTCCACGCCGCCGCCGTAGCTCAGCGTTTTCGAGCTGGTGGACGTGCCGCTGCCGGGTTTGGCGGCGTGCAGGTTGTCGTACTGGCGCATGCGGGCCAGCGCTTCCTGGGTGGGCACCGCGCCGTGGCGATAGGGGTGCCCGTACGAGGGCGCATACGGGTTCGGTGCGAATTCATCCGTGTTGCCGGCGACCGCCGAGGAGAGGGTGGCGGCGAGCAGGGCGGTGCTGGCGAATGCGATGAGCAGATGGCGCTTCAATAACGTCGACATAGGACTCCCCGTGGATTTTCAGGACAAACGGACCCGATGCGGCCGAATGGCCCCATGCAGGAATAGCCGCATCACTCGCGGCGACTGGTGTTGTTGCGGACCTGACCGGGATCCCGTGGCTATCAGCGGTCGTCCTTGATTGCGTCCATCGGACAAGACCGCCGCCGCTTTTCCGGGATACCGGTTTTGCCGGGCCTCCCTCGGGGATCATTCGCCCACCTCCCAATGGGCGAATCCCGCCAAACTAGGTCAGGCGAATGAAAACCGTCAATAGGATTTTTTCAAATATGGAATCGAATACACAGGGCTTCGCTGCGGAAAACGCCTTCGATTCCATCAGCAACTCATGGATGGGTTGTTTAATCGTCATCAGTTAATTGCGGTTAATACGAAAATTATTGCGAAAGGAAGGTGTCTTTCACTGCCGCTGATAATCTTCAAGGGCGAATTCGACGGCACCCCCCGGCGTTGCAGCGGCGCGGCTGCGGCAGCGGGCTCAGGGCTGGCCGGCGGGCGCCGGCGAACGCGCGAAGCTGCCGGCGTCGCCGGGAAACACCACCGGGCTCTCGTAGCCGTCGACCGAGACCGACGACACGCCGAAGAACCAGTCGTCGATCACCACGTCCGGCAGCACCGCATGATCGACGTCGCCCACCGCGCGCGCGTATTGCCACTTCGCCGCGGTGGTATCGCGCCAGTGCACGCGGTAGCCGGCGGCACCGGGCACCTTGCGCCACTTCAGCGTGGTGTCGGTGGCCACCGCGCCCGCGATGTCGATTCCCTCCGGCGGCGCCGGCGCACGACTCAACGCGGCCATGGTGATGGTGTTCAGCGCGGTGACCCGGGCGAGGTAGCGGAAGTCGATGCCGTCGATGGTGTCGCCGTAGTGAATGCCGTGCTCGGTACGCAGGTCCTGGTGCTGGCGGGTGTAGTCCTCGTGCGCCTCGGTGACCCGCACGGCGGGGTAGCCCGCTTCCAGGAACGGCACCTGGTCGCCGCCGCGGCCGTAGCGGTCGGTGCGGTAGACCATGCGCACGCGGAAGTCCGGCAGATAGGCGTCGGCGAGCGCCGCCATGGTGCGGGCCACATTGCGCGAGGGCGAATCGACCTCGCCGCCGTGATAGCGGCGATAGTTCGCCTGCGCCGGCGTCTCGTTGCTCCTGGTGCCTTCGGAGAACACACGCACGGTGCTGCTGTCGGCCACGCCGTTCTGGCCGCGGCTGTTGCCGACGATGTCGTTGTTGAGGTCGGCCTCGACCCGCCAGCCGTGGGCCGCCGCGTAGTCAGCCAGCACCTTGCCGCCGTACAGGCCCTGCTCCTCGCCGGACAGCGCGGCGAACACCAGGGTGGCGTCGTTGTCCTGCTTCGACAGCAGCCGCGCCGCCTCGATCAGGGCGGCCACGCCGGAGGCGTCGTCGTTCGCGCCGGGCGCGTCGCTGCTGGCGTCCATCACGTCGCTGACGCGCGAGTCGAGGTGGCCGGTCATCACGATCACCCGCTGCGGGTCGCGCTTGCCACGCTTGATCGCGACCACGTCCATCACCTCGGTGGGCGTGGGCATGCGCTTGCCACTGAATGCCTGCGCGGGCGTGACTACCTCGATGCAGCCGCCGCAGTCGCGCGCGATCGCCTCGAAGCGCGACTTCACCCAGCGCCGCGCGGCGCCGATACCGCGGGTGTCGGACTTGGTGTCGGACAGCGTGTGGCGGGTGCCGAAGCCGACCAGCGTGGCGATCGTGGCGCGCAGCTCTGCTTCGCTCGGTGCGCCGGCCAGCGCGTGCAACGCCGGCTGTTCGCGCGGCGCGGCCGGCGCCTGTGCGGCGCGGCCGGCGCCGGTCGCCGCCAGCAGGATGAAAGGCAGTAGTTGCATCGGTCGAAGCATCGTTCGCATCCCTCGGCATCGGAGCGCTCACGATACAGCGTGGGTGGTGTCCGGGCACCCGCAAAGGAAGAGGCCCGATCGTCGCCGATCGGGCCTCGGGTCCTGGAGAGGGTCCGGCGCGCGTCCCTGCGTGCCGTTTCGATGCAGTGTCGCTTACGGCGTGTAGCTGCCGGTCAGGCTGACACCCGAATAGCTCTGGTAGGCGCGCACCATCACGTAGTACGTGCCGGCCTGCACATTGCTGATCGTGCAGGTCTCGTTGTCGCCGGTCAGGTACGGCCGGCAGTCATAGCTCGACGTGGTCGGTGCGGAACCGAACTTCACGTACAGATCCGCGTCACCCACGCTGCCGGCAATCTTGAAGCTCAGGTTGGTGGCGCCGGCGGTCACGACCATGGTGTAGTTGACGCTGTTGCCGGTGGTTGCAGTCAGGCCGGTGGCCGCCACGCCGTTCTGCAGCACATTGCCGCCACCGCCACCACCGGTGCTCCAGGTGGCCTTGAGGGTGACGCCGGAGAACGCGGCGTAGCCGTTCAGCATGATGTAGTAGGTGCCTGCCTGCGGCGAGGCCACGGTGCAGCTCTCGTTGTTGCCGGTGATGTACGGACGGCAGTCATAGCTGCTCAGGGTCGGAGCAGCGCCGAACCGGGTGTACAGATCCGCATCGCCGGTACCGCCGGAGATGGAGATCACCAGGTTGGTCGCGCCGGCCGGGATGTTCACGCTGTAGGCCAGCTGCGCACCGGTGGCTGCCGCCAGGCCGGTCACCGGCACCCCGTTCTGCAGCCCGCTGCCACCGCCACCCGCGGAAACCGTCACCGATTTCGTCGTGGTGCTGGTCTGCGCGTTGACGCTGTCGGTCACCGTCTCGCTGACGCTGTAGGTGCCGCCCGCCGCATAGGTATGGCTCGGGTTGGTGGCGGTCGAGCTGCTGCCGTCGCCGAAGGTCCACGAATGTGCGGAGAGCGTGCCGCCGCTGTCGGTGGAGCTGTCGGTGAAGTTGGCGGTGAGACCGCTGGTGGTGTAGCCGAAGTTTGCCACCGGGGTGCCACCCGTCGGCGTTCCGCCGCCCACGATCGGATGGGAGAGGTCGCACTCGTTGGTGTCGTTCGACCAGGTGCTCTGCATCGGGTAGGTGCCGTTGCCCATGGTCACGTTCGCCGTGGCGCCCTGGCCGGAGCTGATCCAGGCGCACTCGTCACCGTTTTCCTGGCCGTTGTAGGTCGCGTTGCCGGTGTGGTTGGTCCAGCCGCCGGCCGGGTTCTGGTCGGTGACGGTCTCGGCATACTCATGACCTTCCACGATCGAGAAACCGTCCAGCGCACCCGCGCTGCCGTTGACCGAGTTCATGCCGCAACTCGTGCCCATGTCATGCACGTACGGCATGTTGGTGAACGCGACGTCGCCCACCGGCGAGGTGACGCTCTGGTCACCGTTCCAGTCGTGCCAAGCGCAGAATTGCCCAGTGCTGGTGTTGAAGCCGTCGGGATGGGTGCCGGATGGCGACAGGATCACATACTGCACATAGCGGTTGGAGGCCGCCGTGGTGTTGCCGAAATGCTGCGCGGCCTTGATCGCTTCCTGCGCGAGCTGCGCACCGGTCGCCTGCGATGGCGAAGCCACCGAATTGTCGTACCAGATATTGACGAAGGCGCCGCCGGTCGGATAGCCGATGGTCGGAGCACCGCTGGGGCAGAAGGTGGCGCCGGTGGATACCGAGGAGCCGTCGCAATACTGCGTCATTACGCCCGACCACAGCTCGCCGCCGGTACCCAGGCCCTTGAACAGGCTTTCCAGGTAAGGCACGGCGCCGTAGGCGTCGCCCGAGAGGGTCATGTTGCCGCTGCTGTTGGTGCTGGCCGTGCCCCACTGGTTGCCATAGACGACGATGTAGACCTTCGGCGTGCCGCTGGTGACGCCGATGCCGTCGACGCCGCCGCCGTAGCTGAGCGTTTGCGTGCCGGTGGCGGCCGTGGTGGTGGTCGCCTGCAGCGCCTGGTACTGCTTCATCCGGGCATGGGCTTCCCTGGTGGGAAACACGCCGTGGCGGTAGGGATGGCCGTAGGCCGGCGAGTACGGGTTGAGCGTCCGATTGCCTGCCGCCGCTGGCGTGGCGGCACCTTGTGCGGGTACTGCATTGGTGGCCGCCGCGCTGGACGCCGCCATGATGGCGACCCCCGCCGCGATGGCCCACGACTTCAATTGAAAATTGCCTAGCATGTGGAACTCCCGAAGTTTTTGAGGCAAACGAAGCCCGCTGGGGCCGTGAGGGCCTCATGTCATGGAGTGCCGTGGACAGACGCGGCACCGAGTTTTCCTGGATTGCCTTGCGATCCCGTGCCTCGCGCCCGGGTCCCCGGTTTTTCCTCGGGGCCGAATGCAGATTCGCAAATGGTTTTGCAAAGGCGTGGCGGCAGAATCATTCGCCAAGCTCCCCATTGGCGAATGCGGCGACGGTATGAGTTGCAGATGAAACCAGTCAATAGGACTTTTTGAAATGACGGGTGATCGCTGTCACATAATCATGGAATTACGTGGTCGCGGTTGTGCCGTAAATATCTTCGATAATCATCCGGCTGGCGCCGGTGGCGCAAAAGCACGTGATTCGCGACACGATCGGCCGCCGCTGCGGCGGTATTTTGCGTACGGATCAGCCAGATGGATCCTGGGTGCGCGGGGCTGGTGCAGGCGTTTCGCCTCGGCATGAATGCGCGTGGCGCCGTTCATTCCGGGCCGGGAATGGCTGGCGGGTACGCAATTATCTGCGTCTGCGGTGATTTTGTCCGGCGCGATTCGCAATATATCGCGCGATTTTGGCGAAGGTGCCCGCGGCGAACCGTTTCGCAAATCCGCGGGAATCGTCCTGCCCGGTTTATTTCTGATTCAGTTGGCCCGGACTGGCGGCCGTTTCCGTTGCCGCATGATGCGCCTTTCGCCGCTGCAGTCGCGCCGGCGGCATGCGACCATGCGCGGATGACCCGGCAAGCTTCTCCCCGACTGGCGATCATCGGCGGCGGTCCAGCGGGACTGATGGCGGCCGAGGCCGCCTGCGCGGCCGGGGTGGCGGTCGACCTGTACGAGGCGAAGGGTTCGGTCGGGCGGAAATTCCTGCTGGCCGGCAAGGGCGGTCTCAACCTCACCCACGGCGAGCCGCGCGCGCGTTTCGTCGAGCGCTATGGCGCGCGTCGCGATGAGGTGGGGCGCTGGCTGGACGCGTTCGACGCGGAGGCGTTGCGCGCCTGGGCGCGCGGGCTCGGCGTGGAGACCTTCGCCGGCAGTTCCGGCCGGGTGTTTCCCGCCGACCTGAAGGCGGCACCATTGCTGCGCGGCTGGCTGCGCCGCCTGCGCGAATCCGGCGTGGCGTTCCACGTGCACCACCGCTGGCTGGGCTGGAGCGATGGCGCGTTGCGCTTCGCCACGGCGCAGGGCGAACGCACGCTGCATGCCGAGGCCACCGTCCTCGCGCTCGGTGGCGCCAGCTGGCCGCAACTGGGCTCCGATGGCGCCTGGGTGGCGCCGCTGCGCCAGGCCTGCATCGACGTCGCGCCGCTGCAGCCGGCGAACTGCGGCTTTGAGCTGGCGTGGAGCGAGCATCTGGCCAGCCGTTTCGCCGGTGCCCCGCTCAAGCCGGTGGTGGCGCACTGGGTCGACCGTTGCGGCGTGGCCCGTTCGCGCCAGGGTGAGTTCGTGCTCAGTGAGTACGGCATCGAAGGCAGTCTGATCTACGCGATCGGCGCCGAGTTGCGCGAGCAGATTGCCGAACGCGGCGAAGCGCTGCTGAAGCTGGACCTGGTGCCCGGCTACCCCGAAGCGGTACTCGCCGAGCGCCTGGCTGCGCCGCGCGGCAGGCACAGCCTCGGCGACTGGCTGCGCCGGCGCGCCGGGCTGGACAAGGCCAAGTGCGCGCTGCTGTTCGAACTCGCCGACAAAGCCATCCTGGCCGATCCGGCGACGCTGGCGACGCGGCTCAAGGCCTTGCCGTTGCGCCTACGCGCGCCGCGACCGGTGGCCGAGGCGATCAGCACCGCCGGCGGCGTGCGGCTGGAGGCGCTGGACGAAAACCTGATGCTGCGTGCCCGCCCCGGCGTGTTCTGCGCCGGCGAGATGCTGGACTGGGAGGCGCCGACCGGCGGCTACCTGCTCACCGCCTGCTTCGCCAGCGGCCTGCTCGCCGGCCGCGCCGCGGCGCGCCGGCTGCTGGGCGCGGGCTGACGCCGCCGACCGCGACGTGGCTTCAGCGTGCGGGCCGCTTCACCAGCGCGATCTCGAACAGCTGCGGCCAGCACTTGCCGGTGACGAACAGGCGCCGGCGCGCCGCGTCCCAGGCGATGCCGTTGAGCACGTCGTCCTCGGGGTTCGGCAGCTGGCTGCTGTCGAACAGACCGGTGAGGTCGATCCAGCCCGTCACGTGGCCGCTGGCCGGGTCGATCCGCGCGATGCGCTCGGTCAGCCACACGTTGGCGTAGATCTCGCCGTCGACCCACTCCAGTTCGTTGAGGTGGGTGACCGGTGCGCCGTCGGCGGTGACCGTGATGCGGCGGATCACCTCGAGCGTTTCCGGATCCAGCACGCGCAGCACCGGCGTGCCGTCGCTCATGTACAGGTGCTTGTCGTCGCGGGTCAGCGCCCAGCCCTCGCCCGCGTAGCGGAAGCGGCGCTGCGGCGTAAAGCTGGCCAGTTCGTAGACGAAACCGGTGCCGCTCTGCCAGGTGAGCTGCACCAGGCGGTCCTTCCAGTCGACGATACCCTCGCCGAAATACTGCTTCGGCAGGCGCTGGCGCTGCACCACCTCGCCGGTTTCCAGCGCCACCTTGCGCACGGTCGATTGGCCGACCTGGCCGGTGCTCTCGTAGAGGAAACCATCCTTGTAGAACAGTCCCTCGGTATAGGCGCCGGTGTCGTGCGGGTAAGCATGCACGACCCGGTAGCCGTAGACCGGGATGTCGGCGGCGTGCGCGGCGGCGGTGCAGGCGAGCAGGGCAAGGGAGAGGAGGCGGATGGACCAGCGCGGCATCGGGTCGGCTTCCGGAGGGTGGGGCACCTAGCCTAGCGGACGCACGCGGAAGTTGCGGCCCTTGATCCGCCCCGCGCGCAGCCGCTCCAGCGCTTTGGTCGCCAGCGCGCGGCCGATCGCCACGTAGGCGCGGGTGGCGAACACGTCGATCTTGCCGATGTCCTTCGCGTCCAGGCCGGCGTCGCCGGTGAGCGCGCCGAGGATGTCGCCGGGGCGCAGCTTGTCCTGGCGGCCGGCGTCGATCACCAGTGTCTTCATCGGCGCCAGCTGCAGGGTCTTGCCGCGCGGCGGCGCCACTTTCAGCGTGCGCCACGACAGCGGCACGCCGCCGGCCTCCTCGATGTTCGCCGCCTTCGGCCGTTCGCGCGGCGTGCACAGCGTGATCGCCAGCCCTGTTTCGCCGGCGCGGCCGGTGCGGCCGATGCGGTGGGTGTGGGTGTCCGGGTCGTGCGCCACGTCGTAGCAGAGCACCAGCGGCAGCGCGGCGATGTCCAGTCCGCGTGCGGCCACATCGGTGGCGACCAGCACGTTGCAGCTCTTGTTGGCGAAGCGCACCAGCACCTCGTCGCGGTCGCGCTGCTCCATGTCGCCGTGCAGGGCCAGCGCGGAGTAGCCGCGGCGGTCCAGTTCCTGCGCCACCGCGTCGACGTCGCGGCGCATGTTGCAGAACACCAGCGCGTGTTGTCCGCGCTCGCCGGCAAGCAGTTGCGCCAAGGCGTCGAGCTTCTGTGCGGGCTCGACCTCGATGAACTGCTGCTCGATCGCCGGCTTCTGCTCGGCCGGCGCGTCCACCGTGACCACCACCGGGTCGGTCTGCACGCGTTGACTCACCGCGCGGATCTCCTCCGGATAGGTGGCCGAGAACAGCAGCGTCTGGTGATGTTTGGCGATACGCCCGACGATGTCGTCGATCGCCTCGCTGAAACCCATGTCGAGCATGCGGTCGGCCTCGTCCAGCACCAGTACCTTGATGCCGCCGCCGTGCAGGCTGCCGCGCTTGAGGTGTTCCTGCACGCGGCCGGGCGTGCCGACCACGATGTGCGGGTCGTGCGACAGCGAAGCCAGCTGCGGCCCCAGCGGCATGCCGCCGCACAGGGTCAGCAGCTTCACGTTCGGGATGTTCGCGGCCAGCTTGCGGAGCGCCTTGCTGACCTGGTCGGCCAGCTCGCGCGTCGGGCACAGCACCAGCGCCTGCAGGCGGATCGTGTCCACGTCGATCGACTGCAGCAGGCTCAGCCCGAACGCTGCGGTCTTGCCGCTGCCGGTCTGCGCCTGCGCGATCACGTCGCGCCCGGCCAGCATCGGCGGCAGGCTCTGCGCCTGCACCGGGGTCATCTCGGTGTAGCCGAGGGTTTCCACGCTGGCGAGCAGGGCGGGTTTGAGCGGGAGCGTGTTGAAGGCGGTCATCCGCACATGATCGCATGGCGGCCATCGCGGCACGGGCTTGCATCTGGCGGCCGGCTCGCGGACCCTGTACGGCTACCGCCTCTCGCTGATCGCCGCCATGGATACCGTTTTCATCGAAGACTTGCGCATCGACGCCGTCATCGGCATCTACGACTGGGAGCGCCGGGTGCGCCAGACGCTGTCGTTCGACATCGAGATGGCGTTCGACAACACCGTGCCGGCGGCCAGCGACGACATCGCGCACACGCTGAACTACAAGGATGTGTCCAAGCGCCTGATCGGCTATGTGGAGGCGTCCGGCTTCGGCCTGGTCGAGACGCTGGCCGAGCGCTGCGCGGCGATCGTCCGCGAGGAGTTCGGCGTGGCCTGGGTGCGCCTGAAACTGTCCAAGCCCGGCGCGGTGCGCGGCGCGAAGGCGGTCGGCGTGTGCATCGAGCGCGGCACGCGAACGCTTTGATGGCACGGGTCTACCTGAGCCTGGGTTCCAACCTCGACCCGCAGCAGTACCTGCCTGCGGCCGTCAGGGAGTTGCGCGAGCGTTTCGGCGAGCTCACGGTGTCGCCGGCGTATCGCAGCAAGTCGGTGGGTTTCGATGGGGCGGATTTCATCAACCTGGCGGTGGGGCTGGATACCGATCTTCCACCGGAAGCGTTGAACGACTGGCTGCACGCGCTGGAAGACCGCCACGGCCGCCGCCGCGACGTGCCGCGCTATGCGGACCGCACGCTGGACGTCGACATCGTGTTCTACGACGCGCTGGTGCTCGATGGCCCGGGCCACCTGCAGATTCCGCGCAAGGAATTGCGGTATGCGTTCGTGCTGCGGCCGATCGCGGACATCGCGCCGGCGTTGCGGCACCCAGTCAGCGGGCGGAGCATGGCCGAGCTGTGGGCGGCGTTCCCGGCCGCCAGCGAGCCGCTGCAGGTCGAGCCACTGGCGGATTGAGCGGCGCACTGTCGCGCGCGTGCGGCGGGTGCTAGAAAGGCTGCTCACGATCCACGGATGAAGGGGAGATACGCATGGCCGGCAAATTTGCACGCAGTTGGGCGCTGCTGAAGGCGAGCGCGGCGGTGTTGCGTTCGGACAAGTCGCTGCTGGTGTTTCCGCTGCTGTCGGGGCTGTGCACGCTGTTGGTGGCGGCCAGTTTCCTGGTGCCGGTCGGGTTGATGGTGATCGGCGGCGGGCACGCCGGGCAGCGCTTCGAGCAGGGCATGACGGCAGGCGCCTACCTGCTGATGTTCGGTTTCTACCTGGTGCAGTACTTCGTGATCGTGTTCTTCCAGACCGCGCTGACCGGCGTGGCGCTGATGCACCTGCGCGGCGAGCCGGCCAGCGTGGGCGCCGGCTTCGCGCTGGCGCGCACACGGCTGCCGCAGATCCTCGGCTACGCGCTGATCGCCGCCACCGTCGGCCTGCTGCTGCGGATGATCCAGGAGCGGCTGGGCCTGATCGGCCGGCTGGTGGTCGGCTTCATCGGGCTGGCCTGGACCGTGGCCACCTTCCTGGTGGTGCCGGTGCTGGCCAGCGAGGGCACGGGCCCGGTCGATGCGGTGAAACGCAGCGTGGAGCTGCTCAAGCGCAGCTGGGGCGAGAACCTGATCGGCAACGGCGGCATCGGCGTGGTGTTCGGCCTGCTGATGCTGCTGGCGGTGCTGCTCGGTGCGGTGCTGCTCGGCGCGGCGGTGGTGTCACAGTCGGCCGTGGCGATCGTGCTGGCGGTGGCCGTGGTGGTGCTGGGGCTGACCCTGCTCGGGCTGGTCCAGGCGTCGCTGCAGGGCATCTACTCGGCCGCGTTGTACCGTTACGCGGAAGCGGGCGAGGCCAGCGTCGGTTTCGACCAGGCGCTGCTGCAGCAGGCTTTTGCGCCGAAGCAGCGGTAGTCGGCGGCGCGAACCTGCAACCGCGCAGGGCGCGCCTGCCGCGGTGCCCGTCTACGGCTTCTCCAGCCGGCGCAGGAACACGCCCATTTCCTTCTCGGCCTGCTTGTCGCCGCGTTGCGCGGCGGCGGCGATGCCGCTGCGCCAGGCCGCGGCGGCGGCCGCTGCGTCGCCGTGGGCAAGGCAGGCCTTGCCGAGCAGTTTCCACGCCGCCGAATAGGCCGGGTCGAAGCCGACGGCACGACGCAGTTCGTCGACCGCTGCGCCGGCATCGCCTTCGGTCAGCAGCGCGCTGCCCAGCGAGAAACGCAGCAGCGCGCCGTCGCGTGGGCCGCCGCACTGTTGGCGCAGGCTGGCGATCAGCTTCGCGCTCATGGCTGGGTGCGGTAGCGCCAGTCGTCGGCCGGGTAGACCCGGGTCGGCTGCGCGGGTTCGGGCGGGGTGTGGCCGCTGCGCAGGTCGGCCAGCGAGACGGCGGGCCAGGCCACCAGCCAGGAGGAGCGGAACGGCTGCGCCAGCAGGGCGTAGCGCAGGTCGTTCGCGTCCGGCCGGTGCACGTGCAGCACGATCACGCCGTCCGGGTGGGCGCGGGCGAAATCCTGGATGGCCTGGTCACCGAACAGTTCGCTGATCGGCCGGGTCAGCCGCCCCTCGAAATGGAACTGGCCTTCGTAGTTGCCGGTGTAGGCGAGCGGGTGGCCGGCCTGCTCGGCGGCGCCGAGCAGGTGGGCGATCGGGCGCAGGTCGTAACGCGACCACAAGGTCAGCGTGAACAGCGCGTTGAGCGCGAGTACACCGATCAGCCCGGCCACCGCCAGCCGGCGCAGCTCGCCGCGGCCGCGCAGCAGCAGCAGGCCGCCGAGCAACAGGAACACCACGCTGAAGTAGCGGCTGTACGGCGCCGCCGAATCGACCCACTCGCCGTGCAGGCGGTTGCTCGCCACCAGCAGCGGCAGCATGAACAGCGCCACGGCGAACGCGATGCCGCCCACGCCCAGCGGCCAGGTGCCGAGCCAGCCGTTGTCGGCCAGGTGCGGCCGGCGTTCGCGCAGCACGGCGATCGCGCCGGCCATCAGCAGTGCGGCGCCGGCGAGTTCCGGCAGCGGGTAGTACAGCTGCTTGCCGCTGATCAGCGAGAACACCACGAAGGTGGGCAGCAGCCAGCACAGCGCGAAGCGCAGGCCGGGTTCCAGCGGCCGGCGCAAGCTGGCCACGGCCACCCAGATGCGCGGCCAGCCGCTGAACGGGAACAGCATCAGCGGCAGCCACAGCAGGTAGAACCAGAACGGCTCGGCGTGGTTCTGCAGGTCCTTGCCGGCGGCCAGCTTGTCGACCACGCGGCCGGCGGTCTGAGTGAAGAACAGGCGTTGCCGGTACGCCTCGCCGCCGGAGAGCCCGGCCGGCAGCGCCCACGCCAGCAGCATCGCGCCGCCGAGCAGCAGCGCCAGCGCGCCGCGGCCGTACCAGCGCGCGCGGTGGCGGTCGGCCCAGTCGTTCCACAACGGGCCGAGCAGCCAGGGGAAGGCCACGTGCAGCAGCATCACCGGCCCCTTGGTCAGCAGCCCCAGGCCCACGCACACGCCGAACAGCAGCCAGCGCGGCTCGGCCCGCTGCATCCTCGGCGTCAGGCACAGCAGCGCGGCCAGCGCCCACGTGGCCAGCAGCACGTCGTACATGATCTGCAGGCCGAACAGGAACGCGTAGCCGAACGCCAGCAGCATCCACGGCGTCGCCTTGGCCATCCACGGCCGGTCCGGGAACAGCCGCCGCGCCAGCAGCGAGGCCAGCACCAGCTGCGCGCCGCCTACCAGCACCTCGAGCACGCGCGGCCACGCGTCACTGACGCCGAACGCGAACCAGCCGGCGTGGATCAGCCAGAACAGCAGCGGCGCCTTCTCGCTGTACGGCTGGCCGTTGATGTGCGGCACCAGCCAGTGACCCTGGTTCCACATCTCCCAGGCCACCGCCAGGGTGCGGGTGGAATACAGCGGCATCGGCCCGTGCGAGAAGATCGCCAGCAAGGCCACGGCGGCCCACAGCGGCAGCCAGGGCCAGACGGCGCGCAGTTGTTCGTAACGGCTGTAGGAGGGGCTCAATGACACGGGCAGGCTCTTAGCGGGCAGGAGACGGATTCTAGACTGCGCGAGGCGGCGGCAAGGCAACCGGCCCCGGGCGCCCGGCTCAGGCCGGGCCCCAGTAGCCGATGCGCCGGCGGATCTTCAGTTTGCGCCACAGGTTCAACGGTTTGCGCCGGCGATTCTTCGCGCCGCGGGCGACGAAGGCGTCGATCGCCTCCAGCACGCGTTCGCTGGAGCGGCCGTCGCGGTAGGGGTGGATCGCGTCGGCGTACTCGCGGATCGCCTGCAGCAGTTCCGGCGGCCGCGCCAGCGCGCGCCCGATCGCGCTCTCGAACTGCGCCGGGTCGTCGATGTCGATCAGCTGCGGGCCGGGCCGGCGGTTCTTGAATGTCACCACCGGCTTGCCGGTGAGCAGGAACTCGTTGAGCGCCGAGGAGGTGTCCGAGCACATCAGGTCGACCTGCGGGAACAGCTCCAGAATGTTGTCGTTCTCGGCGAAGCTGAGGTACTCGTTCTGCAGCGCCTTGAACTTCGCGGTGGTCTCCGGGTTCATCTTCGGATGGAAGGTGACGATCCAGCGCCAGCGGCCGTCGCGCGACAGCCGCTTCACTTCCTCGTACAGCGTTTCGGCCGCGCTCCACGACGGCGAGAAGGTGGAGTGGTACAGGATCACCGGCGGCTGGCGCACCGGCGGCAGCGGGCCGCTGATCTCCTGCATGAACGGGTCGAGCTTGGGGAACCCGGTCTCGGTCACGCTGAAGTGGCCGACCCTGTCGGCGATCGCCTGGAACTGCGCGGTGTCGCGCGGGCCGGTGGTGCAGTACAGGTCGAAGAAGCCGCGCACGTAGATGTGCCGCGGCTTGCCGGCGTCGAAGCCGTGGAAGGTCTCCACCTTCACCCCGGGGAAGAAGTGCGGCACCGCGTTGGACGAGGTGATCACCGCGAGCGGCTTCCACGCGCGCACTTCCTCGACCGTCAGCAGGCGTTCGCCGGCGACCATGTCCTCCGCGCCGGGGCCGTCGAAGAACCAGGCGGCCTCGGCGCCGCGGGCGCGTATGGCTTCCTGCAACGGGCGCAGGATCGCCAGCGCGTAGCGCTCGGAGCCGTACA
Organism: Rhodanobacter sp. OR92; assembly: GCF_000427545.1. NCBI lineage: Bacteria > Pseudomonadati > Pseudomonadota > Gammaproteobacteria > Lysobacterales > Rhodanobacteraceae > Rhodanobacter > Rhodanobacter sp. OR92. The sequence continues at coordinate 190,777 of NZ_KE386556.1, forward strand.
GCAGGTAGTGCTTGGGAGCGGGCTTCGGGTCGGTCATCAGCGGTCGATATCGTGTTGGTGGAGCAGGTCGGCGGCGCTTGCCACCGACTCCGGGTGGCTGACCATCTCGTAGTACCGCATGCGCTTGTACAGCGCGTAGCTGGCCGCGGTCTGCGCGATCAGGAAGCCGCGCCAGCCGTCCAGGAAGGCCAGCCGGAACAGGTAGTCCTTGACGAAGGCCAGCAGGTAGACGAACGGTGCCTGCCACATCCGCACCGGCTTGCCCTTGTCCAGCCAGTCGCGGCATTTCAGCTCGGCGTAGCGCAGCACCTTCAGCTGCTTGTGCGGCAGGGTCGGGTTGTTGGCGTGGTCGAACGGGGCGCGCAGGGTCGGCGCGGCGCCGTCGAAACGCAGCGATTCGTGCACCCGCGCGTCGCTCCAGCGCGCGCGGCCGCGGTGGTACAGCCGCGCCAGCTTCTCGCCCACCGACGGGCGGTACCAGCGCATCGGTCGCCCCATGTAGATCGTGCGCCGGCGCAGGTACGCCGCCGGCGCATCGCCGTCCATCAGTGCCGGCAGGCGCTGCTGCAGCTCGGCGGCGAGTGCCGGGCTGAGGTATTCGTCGGCGTCCAGCACCAGGATCCAGTCGTGCGCGCACTGCGTGGTGGCGAAGTTGCGTTGCGCGCCGAAGCCCAGCCAGTCCTGGTGCACCACGCGCGCGCCATGCGCCTGCGCGATCGCCACCGTGTCGTCCTCGCTGCCGGAGTCGACCACCAGCTTCTCGGCCGCGAACGGCACGCTGTCCAGGCAGCGCGCGATGCTGCCGGCCTCGTTGCGGGTGATCACGGCAAGGGTCAGCGGGAACGTGGGCATGGGCGGATTCTAGCCGAAGCCCGGCATGCGCCCGCGGGCCGACGGACTGAACGGGTTGCGTGTCGGGCGAAGCCGGTCGCACCCCTGCACGGAAATCCATGACAATATTTGTCAGGCAGCAGCGGATCCGGCGTCACCTCTCCCTTTACCGCAACGGTACCCTACGGCAACGCATGAAACGGATCCTAGTCACCGGCGGCGCCGGCTTCCTCGGCTCGCACCTGTGCGATCGCCTGCTCCACGACGGCCACGACGTGCTGTGCGTGGACAACTTCTTCACCGGCAGCAAGCGCAATGTCGCGCACCTGCTCGCCCACCCGTACTTCGAGCTGATGCGCCACGACGTGACCTTCCCGCTGTACGTGGAGGTGGAGCGCATCTTCAACCTGGCCTGCCCGGCCTCGCCGGTGCACTACCAGCACGACCCGGTGCAGACCACCAAGACCAGCGTGCACGGCGCGATCAACATGCTGGGCCTGGCCAAGCGGGTGAAGGCGCGTATCCTGCAGGCCTCCACCAGCGAGGTGTACGGCGACCCGGAAGTGCACCCGCAGGTCGAGGGTTACTGGGGCCGGGTCAATCCGATCGGCATCCGCAGCTGCTACGACGAGGGCAAGCGCTGCGCCGAGACGCTGTTCTTCGACTACTACCGCCAGCACGACCTCGACATCAAGGTGGTGCGCATCTTCAACACCTACGGCCCGCGCATGCACCCGAACGACGGCCGGGTGGTCAGCAACTTCATCATGCAGGCACTGCGCGGCGAGGACATCACCATCTACGGCGACGGCAGCCAGACGCGCAGCTTCTGCTACGTCGACGACCTGATCGAGGCGATCGTGCGCATGATGGAATCCGAGCGCGGCTTCACCGGTCCGGTGAACATCGGCAACCCGGTCGAACACACCATGCTGGAGCTGGCCGAGAAGGTGATCGCCCTGGTCGGCGGCCGCTCGAAGCTGGTGTACCGGCCGCTGCCGTCGGACGACCCGCGCCAGCGCCAGCCCGACATCGGCGTGGCCCGCGAGCGGCTCGGCTGGCAGCCGACGGTGGCGCTGGAGGACGGCCTGCAGGAGACCATCGGCTACTTCCGCCGCCTGCTGCAGGACGGTGCGGCGGCATGACCAGCTTCGCGGTCGTCATCACCAGCTACAACTATCGCGGCTTCGTCGGCACGGCGGTCGACAGCGCGCTGGCGCAGAGCCGCGCGCCGATGCAGGTCATCGTGGTCGACGACGGCTCCACCGACGGCACGCCGGCGTATCTGCGCGAACGCTACGGCGCCGACCCGCGGGTGACCCTGCTGTGCGGCGAGAATGGCGGCCAGCTGGTCGCGTTCCAGCGCGGCGTGGCGCAGGCCCGCGCCGACGTGGTCTGCTTCCTCGACGCTGACGACCGCTGGGAGCCGGACTACCTGGCGCGCCTGGGCGAACTCTACGACAGCCGCCGCGATGTCGACTTCGTGTTCTCCGACATGCAGCTGTTCGGCGACCAGCAGCGCTGGATGGGTTACGCCGCGTGTTCGCGCGACCTCGGCTTCACCGCGATCAGCACCTACGTGCTGATGCACTGGTACGGCGCGCCGACCTCGGCGTTGTCGATGCGCGCGCTGTGGGCGCGCCGCACGCTGGAGCTGCCGGCGGAGCTGGGCCAGACCTGGCGGCTGTCCGCCGACAACTGCCTGGTGTTCGGCGCCAGCGTGCTGGGCGCGCACAAGTACTACCTGCGCACCGGCGCGGTGCATTACCGCATCCATGGCAACAACGGCTGGTGGGGCCGGCAGACGGCGGCCACGACCTACCTCAACCGGTTCCGCTCGCGCTGCCTGATCGAGATCTACGCCCGGAACATTGGCCTGGACGAGCGCTGCCTGGAGAGCGTCAAGCACGAGTTCCGCACCAAGCCCGACCCCTCGTGGCGCGAGGCCCGGCACTACGCGAAGCTGGCGCGCCTGCGCCACGGCTCGTGGCTGCGCAACCAGCAGCGTGCCGCGTCGATCCTGTGGTCGGCCATCCGGCCACGCCGGCACGTGCCGGCGACGGACTGAGCCCGCCGCCGTGCGCATCAGCGTCGCCGTGATCACCTACAACTGGCCCACCGCGCTGGCGCGGGTGCTGCGCGCGCTGGCCGCGCAGAGCGAGCTGCCGCACGAGGTGATCGTCACCGACGACGGCTCGCAGCCGGCCACGCGCGAACTGCTGGAGCGCATCGCCGCGGACTACCCGGTGCGCCTGGTGCACCTGTGGCAGCCGGACGATGGCGCGCGCATGAGCCGCGCGCGCAACCGCGCGATCGCCGCCGCGCAGGGCGACTACGTGATCCTGCTCGACGGCGACATGGTCGCCGAGCCGCACTTCGTCGCCGACCATCGCGCGTTCGCGCGCCGCGGCTGCTTCGTGCAGGGCTCGCGCGTGCTGACCGACGCCGCGCTGACCCGCCGCCTGCTGGAGGGCGTGGCGCTGCCGGGCTTCTTCGGCCGCGGCATCGAGCGGCGCCGGCACACCCTGCGCCTGCCGTGGCTGGCGCGCTGGTATGCCCGGCCCGGCACCAAGCAACGCGGCATCAAGAGCTGCAACATGGCGTTCTGGCGCGACGACCTGCTGCGCCTGAACGGCTTCAACGAGGCGATGACCGGTTGGGGCCGCGAGGATACCGAGTTGGCCCTGCGCGCCTTCCATGCGGGCCTGCTCCGGCGCGAGCTGCGCTTCAGCGCGCTGGCGACGCACCTGTACCATCCCACCCGCAAGCACGTCGTCGACAATCCGAACGACCGCATCGTGGACGAAACGCGGACGTACCGGCTGCTGCGTTGCGAGCGCGGCGTCGAGCAGCACCTGGGCGAGTTCGCCGATCCGCCGCCGGACCTGCGCGCGCTCGCCGCTCAGCCGAGCTGACGCAAGGCGGCATCCAGCCGCGCGGCGAAGCTCGCTTCGTTCGACTCGAACCAGGCCCGCGCCTGGACACCCAGCGCCGCGCGTTCGTGCCCGGGCATCGCCAGCAGGCGTTCGATGGCCGCTTCCAGCGCCGCCTCGTCGAAGCGATGCAGCGTGCTCAGGTTGAACGGCCCGGCGTCGCTGGCGCCGATCAGGACGCCGCGTGCCGGGGTGACCAGCTCGTTCATCGGCGGTGCGTCGCAGCTGACTACCACCGCGCCGCAACTCATCGCCTCGACCAGGTAGTGACCCCAGCCCTCGGTCTCCGACAGGCACAGGTGGAACAGGTGCGCGTTCTGCAGCCGGCGGATCTCGCGCACGTCGCCCGGATAGCCGATCCGGTGTTCGATGTTGGCCGGCACCGGCGCAGTCAGCGGGGTGGCGGTGCGCGGCGACTGCAGCACCAGCAGCTTCGGCCATTCCGGGTGCCGCTGCCATAGCGCCAGCAGGCGCTGCGTGCCCTTCATGCGGCTGGCGCCGGCCAGGTGCAGGAAGGTCGGCTGCCGCGGAATTTCCGGCTGCAGGCAGTCGGTGCTGCGAAAGCCGATGTACAGCGCGCGGCAGCCGCGGGCGGCGAACAGCCCGACCGCATGCCGGGTCTTGCACAGGATCGCGTCGTGGCGAGCCAGGTAGCGCTGGCTGCGTGGCGACAGCCATTCCGGGTTTGGCACCAGCAGGTTCCGCCGCGCCAGCCCGAACCAGTCCGGACGCACGTGCTCCAGTGCGATGTTGAAGTCGTACAGCGTGGCGTGCCGGTCGGCGTGGCGCAGCCGTTGCCACCACATGCGCGCATGCGCCAGCCATACCTTGCGGCGGCCATCGTGCCGGTGCGGGCCGAGCCGGGTCACCTGGACCTGATGACCGAGCGCGACCAGGGCCGCGGACAGCAGCCGGATGTCGTGGCTGAGACCGCGCTGGTTGTCCCATGCAAGCAGATTGATGCGGGCCATGGCAGGCGTCAGCAGGATGGAGCGTTGCGCTGCAGACGGCCGATGCCGACGGCCAGGCCCAGCACGAGGAACAGATAGAGCGATTGCGGCATGGCCCGATAGAACACGTTGTCGCCGAACGCACACAGGGCGTACATGCCGATCACCATCACCCCGGCCGCCGCCGCCGCGGCGACCGGCTCCCGCGGATGGCCGAGCTGGCGGGCAAAAAAGCCCAGCGGCACGGCGAGGAACAGCAGCAGCACCAGCAGCGCGGGCAGGCCGCCGGCTACCATCGATTCGAGGTATTCGCTGTGTGGGTGCACATACTTGGCGATCAGCGGGCTGGCATTGCCCGCAGCGGCCTGTTCGCGCACATAGACGCCGAACTGGTCCAGGCCGATGCCGGCCAGCGGATGCTCGCTGAAGGCCTGCCATGCGGTGCGCCACATTTCCAGCCGTTCGCCGACGGCGCTGCCGTTGCTGTCGCCGCCGGTGTCGTAACTGGCGATCTCGGCCGGGACATCGGTCAGCCGTTCGACCAGTTCCCGGTGCAGCGTGGCGGTGACCGCCAGCATGCCGAGCACGGTTGCCGCGAACAGCACCAGCACGCGGCGCCAGTGCCGCGAACGCATCGCATGCCACAGCATCAGCCCCAGGTAGACCGGGGCGAACGACAGCAGCGGGCCGCGGCTCTGGGTCAGCACCGCGCCGTACAGGCCGACCGCCACGGCGGCGACGTGCAGCCAGCGGTCGCCGCGCCGGGTGTCCGGCCGCAACGCCTGCAGCATCGCCAGCAGCACCAGCACCAGCAGGTACATCGCAAACTCGACCGCGGCCCAGTCGCCGCCGTTCAATCCGTAGGGGCGGTCGACACCCAGCGCGTAGCGCTGGTACAGGCTCGCCGCACCCAGCAGCACGGCGGTCAGGCTGAAGCCAAGCGCGATCACGCGCTGCTTCAGCGGCAGCGTGAACACGGCCGCGATGCCCAGGAACAGCAGGGTCTGCGCCGGCAGGTCGAGGGTGGACCAGTCGAGCCGGTGGCTCAGGAAGTTGCCGATGTCATACAGCAGGCGCAGCATGCAGACGGCGATGACCGGCCAGGCCAGTCGCCAGGCCTGCCGACTCTCCGCCCGCGTGGCCAGCAGGACCACGCCGGTCACGAACAGCAGGGCCATCGGCAGGCTCTTGAAGCGCCCGGATACGGCGAAACACAGCGGCATGACTGCCAGCAGCAGCGAAGCGGTCCAGAGCTGCCATGAAGCGGGGTGAGCGCGCACGCGAGAAACCTGTCGAAGCAACGTGTAATCCCTGTCCGGCCATGCTAGCGGGCCAGCGTCCTCGACTTGGCATGCGCGCGCCGCATCGTAACGCGAAGGTTCATCTTCCATGTGTGCCGTTCCGTGGGCGTGTCGTGAATGGGTGCTGCGCTTTTGTTCAGAGCGTGTCGTCGGCCTGCGGGTCCGCGCTGGCGCCGGGCACGCAGCCGGGCACCACCGCGTTGGCCTGGAACATCCACCACTCGCGGCGGTTGGCGTGGCCGACGTAGGTGGCGCGATGGCGGTCCACGCAGGCGCCCATCGCCTCGTCGAGGCTGAAGATCCAGCGATGCGCCGGGTCCTGCCGCTGCCAGGCGATCGCCTCGGCATATTGCTGCGGCCACGGTTTCAGGAAGCCGAACTCGGCGACCGGCCCCGCGGCCATCAGCAGGTTCTGCTCCTTCCAGGCGAGCAGGCCGATGGTGGCGTCGGGGCCGGCCATGGCGCGCGCCTGCACCATCACGTCGCGCGCCGAGCGGTCACCGTTGAGCATCGGATAGCCCCACAGCCCATACACGCTCCACAGCACACCGGCGAACAGCAGCCAGCCCAGCGGCGCGCGGCGCACCCGGGTCAGCGCCACGATGACCAGGCCAGTCGCGCCGATGGCCAGCAGCATCCACCAGATCTGTGGATCGAGACTCTGCTCGATCTTCACCGCCCAGGCCGGATGACGATGGATCGCCAGCGCGGCGGCGGCGGTCAGCGCGCCGGCCAGCAGCACGGTCAGCGCGCACACCGCGAGGCGCACGCCGCGCCGGCGCAGCAGGCCGGGCAGCAGCGGTGCCAGCGCCAGCGCGGTCATCGGCAGCGCCGGCAGGATGTAGACGTCGCGCTTGCCCGGGCTGAACGAGAAGAACAGCAACATCAGCACGATCCAGCCCAGCGGCAGCAGGAAGCGCGCGTCGCGCCGCTGCAGCCGGCGCCACCATGCCGGCAGCGCCCATGGCAGCAGCAGCGACAGCGGCAGCCAGTCGACGACGATGATGCCGAGGAAGTAGAACGGCGAGTGGAGGTGTCCGGTCGGCGTGGCGTAGCGGTGCACGGTCTGCCCGAACAGGATGTTCTGCACGTACGCGGCGTGCTGCGGATCGCCGTCGGCATGGGCGACCAGCAGCATCGGCAGCAGCCAACCCAGGATCGGCACGAAGAACAGCGCCAGGCCGCCGGCCCAGCGCCAGCCGCCGACCGGCAGCGCCAACTGGCGCCAGTGGCCGCGGCGCGCGACCAGGTACGGCAGCAGCATCAAGAGCGCCAGCACGCCGACGCCCTTGGTCGCCACGCCCAGGCCGGCGAAGAAGCATCCCACGGCGAACCAGCGCCACGACGGCCCCAGCAGCAGGTGGCGCAGCAGGCCGTAGTTGGCCAGGGTGATCCAGCCCAGCAGCAGCGGGTCGATCTGCGCATTGCGCATCTGGTAGGTGAAGTGGATGGTGACCAGCAGCGTGGCCGCGGCCAGCAGCGCGCTGCGGTGGTTCCACAGCCGGCGTGCCAGGTCGTAGACCAGCGCCAGCGCGCCCAGCGCGGCGAGCAGCGAGGGCAGCAGGAAGGCGATGCGCCAGTGGTGGGTGAGGTAGTAGCTGAGCGCCTGCAGCCACATGAACACCGGCGGCTTGTCCGGGTACAGCTCGTGGCCACGGTGCGGGAACAGCCACTGGCCGTGCTCGACCATCCACTGCGCCACCAGCGCGAAGCGCGGTTCGTCGGACGGCCACGGGTCGCGCAAGCCGATGCCGAGGCCGAGCAGCAGCAGCGCGAACACGCCGAACAGCAGCAGCTCCGCGCGGGCGCTGCGCAGCCACAGCGGGCGCGCATGGGACAAGGATGCGCAGGGATTCACGGGTGGGGCGTTCCGTCGGCGGGGGTCGGGGGAGTGCCAAGCATAGCCCGGCGGTGGTATGCCGACCTCATGGAGGGCTCAGCGGGACTTTTGCAGCACCGCGTAGTACATGCCGTCGAGGTCGCCGTCGCCGGGCAGGATCTGCCAGCCCAGCGCAGCGGGCTGGCCCGCCGGCAGGGTGAACGCCAGCGCCTGCGCATCGGTTTGTGCCGCGAGCAGTTCGCCGACGATCGCCTCGTTCTCCGCGCGCAGCACCGAGCAGGTGACGTAGAGCAGCCGCCCGCCCGGCGCCAGCAGCGGCCACAGCGCGGACAGGAGGCGACGCTGCTGTGCGTGCATCGCGGTGATGTCGCTCTCGCGCCGGTGCAAGCGCACGTCCGGCCGGCGGCGCAGCACGCCGCTGGCCGAGCACGGCGCGTCGAGCAGGATGCGGTCGAACGGCCGACCCTTCCACCAGCCCTTCGGCGCGCCGGCGTCGCCGACCACGATTTTCGCGTCCAGGCGCAGACGCATCAGGTTCTGGCGGATGCGTTCGGCGCGCGGCGCGTCGAACTCCAGCGCGGTGAGGTCGATGTCGGCGCGTTCGAGCAGGTGGCAGGCCTTGCCGCCGGGGGCGGCGCAGGCATCCAGCACGCGCAGGTCGTCGTGCAGGTCGGCCAGGTCGGCAGCTGCTTGCGCGGCGCCGTCCTGCACCGCGAACAGGCCATCCTCGAAGCCGGGCAGGCGGGTGACATCGCTGCTGTGCGGCAGCACCAGCGCGTCGCTCAGCCACGGATGCGCAGTGGCGGTGTAGCCAGCGGTCTGCAGCCGGGCGAGCAGCGCCTCGCGCGTGCTGCGCCGGCGGTTGACACGCAGCATCAGCGGCGGTTCGGCGTTGTCGGCGGCCATCACCGCCTCGGCCTGCAGCGGCCAGTCGCGCGCAAGCGCCGCGGCCAGCCAGGCCGGGTGCGCGTGGCGGGTCTGCGGCCGGGCATCGAGTTTCGCCAGCAGGCTTTCGCGTTCGCGCTGCCAGCGCCGCAGCACGGCGTTGACCAGGCCGGCCAGTTGCGGCCGCTTGAGCGCGCGCACCGCCTCGACCGTGGCGGCCACCGCGGCGTAGGCCGCAAGTTCGAGGATCTCCAACTGGACCAGTCCCAGCACCAGCAGCGCGTGCACGGCCGGGTCCTTGTGCCGCAGCGATTTTTCCAGCAGGCCGTCGACCGCCGGATCGAAACGCAGCCACCAGCGCGCGCCTTCGCTGAGCAGAGCCATCAGCAGGGCGCGGTCGCGTGGGTCGGCCAGCCTGGGCGCGGAACGCTCCATCACGTCGCGCAGCGAGGCGCCGCGCAGGGCCACCTCGGCGAGCCCTTTGGCGGCCAGCGCGCGGGTGTCGGCCTTCATCAGCCGCGCCGCAATTCGGGACGGGCGTTGAGGTAGTCGGTCGCGCCGATACGCCTGCCGCCGGCGCGCTGCACCGCGCTGACGCGCAGCGCGCCCTGCCCGCAGGCGAGGTCGATGCCGTCGCGCCCGGCGGCCAGCACGCTGCCCGGCGCGGCGTGGTGGTCCGCCTCGATCGCGCGGGCGGCCCAGATCCGCAGCGGTTCGCCGGCGATCTCGCCTGCGGCCACCGGCCACGGGTCGAACGCGCGCACCTGGCGCTCCAGTTCGATCGCGGGGCGGCTGAAATCGAGCTTCGCCTCGGCCTTGTCCAGCTTGTGTGCGTAGGTCACGCCGGTTTCCGGCTGCGGCGTGGCGGCCAGTGTCTCGCCGGCCAGCGTGCGGCGCAGGCCCTCGGCCAGCACCTCCGCGCCCAGCGTGGCGAGGCGGTCGTGCAGCGAGCCGCCGGTGTCGTCGCGGCCGATCGGCGTGCGCCGTTCGAGCAGCACCGGGCCGGTATCCAGACCCGCCTCCATCCGCATCAGGTCGACGCCGCTCTCGGCATCGCCGGCCAGGATCGCGCGCTGGATCGGCGCGGCGCCGCGCCAGCGCGGCAGCACGCTGGCGTGCACGTTCCAGCAGCCGAGGCGCGGAATCGCCAGCACCTTGCGCGGCAGGATCAGGCCGTAGGCCACCACCACCAGCAGGTCGGGACGGTAGTCGGCGAGCCGCTGCTGTACCTCGGCGGGTTTCAGCGATTCGGGCTGCTCGACCGCGAGGCCGGCGGCCAGCGCGGCCCGTTTCACCGGACTCTCCGCGAGCTGGCGACCGCGGCCGGCGGGGCGGTCGGGCTGGGTATAGACGGCCACCACCTCGGCGCCGCTGGCACGGCAGGCCTCGAGACAAGGGACGGAGAACTCGGGGGTGCCGGCGAAGACGACCCGCAGGCGCCGGCCGCTCAAGCGCTGGCCGCCTGCTTGCGCTGTTTGTCCAGGCGCTTCAGCAGCAGCGAACGTTTCAGCGGGGAGAGGTAATCCACGAACACCTTGCCTTCCAGGTGGTCCATCTCGTGCTGCACGGCCACCGCCAGCGGGCCTTCGGCCTCGTGGACGACGTCCTTGCCGTCGACGTCCTGCGCCTTCACCCTCACCCTCAGCGCGCGGGTCACGTCGGCGTACAGGCCGGGGAAGGACAGGCAGCCCTCCTGGTAGACCTGGGCGCCGTCCTTCTCCACGATCTCGGCGTTGATCAGCACCAGCGGCTGGTTGCGCTCCTCGCTCATATCGATCACCAGCACGCGCTGGTGCACGTTGACCTGGGTGGCGGCCAGGCCGACGCCGTTGGCGGCGTACATGGTCTCGAACATGTCGGCGACGAACTGCTTCAGCTTCGCGTCGAACACGCTCACCGGCGCGGCACGGGTGCGCAGCCGGGGGTCGGGGAATTCAAGGATGGAAAGGATGGACACAGGCATCACCTCGGCGCCGAAAGTGCGGGCGATTTGGTAAAAAACCACCCGCGGCGCCATCTAGAATGTGTCTTATTGTACGTCGGCAAGCGCCCGAGTACAGACGATTTTTGCCAACTCGCGCCTGTTGCGCGCATTAACCATTCGGTTACACTCGGCCGAGCATCTGGGGAAGGGGGATTCCCGCCAATGATCAAGAAAATTATCGTGTTGCTGGCCGGCATGCTGGTCACCGTGGCCGTCTATGCGGCCGGTGCGCAACTGCGGGCCGATCATCCCGACAGCTATACCGTGCGTCGGGGCGACACGCTCTGGGACATCTCCGCCAAGTTCCTGTCCAAACCGTGGCTGTGGCCGGAAATCTGGCAGGCCAATCCGCAGGTGCGCAATCCGCACCTGATCTACCCCGGCGACGTGCTCAACCTGTCCTTCATCAACGGGCCGCGCCTGGGCCTGCAGCCGAGCGTGCATCGCGAGGGCGAGGCGGTGCCGGCGATCCCGCTGTCCGAGCTGAAGATGTTCCTGAAGGACATGCGGGTGATGGACTCGAATGCGGTCAGCTCCGCGCCGTACGTGGTCGGCCTCGAGGAAGCGCGCCTGCGTGGCGCGGTCGGCCAGAACATCTATGTGCGCGGCCTGCAGGGCGAGGCCGGCCAGCGCTGGGCGATCGTGCGGCCCAGCCACGTGTTCCGCGGCTTCGACCAGGGTGACGCGGCCAGCGCCGACCTGGTCGCGCACGACCTGGACAGCAACGCGGCGATGGTCAATGCGCCGTGGCGCGAGGATTCCCGCAACGACGGCCACTACGGCAAGGGCGACGACCTCGGCGTCGAGGTCAGCGTGATCGGCACCGCCGAGACGCTGCGCACGGGCGACCCGGCGACGCTGCTGCTGCTCGGCGCCACCCAGGAAATCCGCAGCGGCGACCGCATCATGCCGCTGGACGAGTCGCCGTACGACGCCTACTACTACCCGCATGCGCCGAAGTCGGTGCCGGCCAATGCCAAGGTGATCGGCTTCGCCGACGCGATGGATGCGGCCGGTCCGCGCCAGGTGGTGATGTTGTCGATCGGCGCGAAGGACGGCGTCGAGAATGGCCAGACTTACACGATGATGCAGCCCGGCGAGACGATCCACGACGACGTGGCCAGCAACAGCTGGCGGCGCGGCGTGGGCGAGAAGGTCAAATTGCCCGACGAGTACATCGGCCACGTGATGGTGTTCCGCACCTTCGACCGGGTCAGCTACGGCCTGGTGATGGATGGCCTGCGGCCGGTGCACGTCGGCGCCCGCCTGGTCATGCCGGAGTAAGTGCCGGCAAGCACCACCGCGGCATCTGCCTACAGCACGGCGCGGTTCCCACCGCGCCGTTTTCTTTGCGGGCCACTGCGTAAACTGCCGCCATGACCATGGATGATCGCGATGAACTGCGCGCCTGGCTGCTCGCCTTGCGCACGCCCGGCCTCGGCCCGGGCGGCCTGCGCGAGCGGCTGGATGCGGCCGGCGGCGACATCCGCGCTGCGCTGGCGCAGTTGAGCCGCGACGCGGCCCGGCTTGGCGAGCCGGCCCGCGCCTGGCTGGCCCGGCCCGACGAAGTGCAGCTGGCCGCCGACCTGGCCTGGCTGGCCGAACCCGGACATCGGCTGCTGCGCTGTACCGAAGTGGATTTTCCGCCGCAACTGGAGCACATTCCGCAGCCGCCGGCGGTGCTGTTCGTGGTCGGCGACACCGGCCTGCTGCTGTATCCGCAGGTGGCGATCGTGGGCGCGCGCGGTGCCAGCGCAGTGGGTCTCGCGCATGCCCGGGCGTTTGCGCTGGCGCTGACGGAGGCCGGTTTCGCGATCACCAGCGGCATGGCCGACGGCATCGACGGTGCCGCCCATGTGGCCGCGCTGGATGCCGGCGCGAAGACGCTCGCGGTGGTCGGCACCGGGCCGGATCGGGTGTACCCGCGCAAGCACCATGCGCTGGCCCGGCGGCTCGCCGCGCAGGGGGCGCTGGTCAGCGAGTTTCCGCCCGGCACGCCGGCGCGCCCGGATCACTTCCCGCGGCGCAACCGGATCATCGCCGGGCTCGCGCTGGGCACGCTGGTGGTCGAGGCGGGCCTGCGTTCGGGCTCGCTGATCACCGCCCGACTGGCCGCCGAACAGGGCCGCGAGGTATTCGCGCTGCCCGGTTCCATCCACCACCCGCTGGCCCGCGGTTGCCACCGATTGATCCGCGACGGCGCCCGGCTGGTGGAGAGCGCGACCGAGATTGTCGAGACATTGACGCCGGCAGCGCGCATGCTTGGCGGCGAGCTGGCCGCGCGGCTGGGTGCGACTGGCGGCGCGGTGGCCGGGCCGCCGCGGGTCGCGAGTGACGATGGTGTCGCCCCGGGGCTCGCCGAGGCAGATGGCGACACCGGGTATCGACGGCTTTTGACCGAACTTGGTCATGAACCGGCGACGTTGGATGAACTTGTACAGCGTACCGGGCGGTCGGCCGCCGCACTTTCCTCGATGCTGATGATCCTGGAGCTGGAGGCCAGGGTGGCGAGCCTGCCGGGCAACCGCTATCAGCGATTGCCCGGCGGCTGAACGGCCGTCGGGCGACGCCTGCGGTGCGGCCGGGCTTGACAGTCGTCGGCGCGGCATGGTTTCAACTATATATATGTCCGGCACGGAAGCGCCGGTGGTTCACCTTTGGATATCCAGCTTCATGGCAAAAAACCTGCTCATCGTCGAATCACCGGCCAAGGCCAAGACGATCAACAAATACCTGGGCAAGGACTTCCAGGTCCTCGCCTCCTACGGTCATGTGCGCGACCTGAAGCCGAAGGAGGGCGCGGTCGACACCGAGCACGGTTTCGCCATGGCCTACGAGATCATCGAGCGCAACGAGAAGCACGTCGACGCGATCGCCAAGGCGGCCAAGCTGGCCGACGACATCTATCTGGCGACCGACTTGGATCGCGAAGGCGAGGCGATCAGCTGGCACATCAGCGAGATCCTGAAGGAGCGCGGCCTGACCAAGGGCAAGCAGCTGCACCGGGTGGTGTTCTCCGAGATCACGCCGAAGGCGATCAAGGCCGCGGTGGCCGCGCCGCGGCAGTTGTCGCACGACCTGGTCGATGCGCAGCAGGCGCGCCGGGCGCTGGACTACCTGGTCGGCTTCAACCTGTCGCCGGTGCTCTGGCGCAAGGTGCAGCGCGGGCTTTCCGCCGGCCGCGTGCAGTCGCCGGCGCTGCGCATGATCGTCGAGCGCGAGGAGGAGATCGAGGCGTTCAAGGCGCGCGAGTACTGGACCATCGAGGCCCAGCTGAAGCACGCCGAGGGCGATTTCGCCGCGCGCCTGTCCAGGCTCAACGGCAAGAAGTTCGAGCAGTTCGACCTCACCAGCGAAGCGGACGCGCATGCCGCCCGCGACGCGCTGAAGCAGGCCGCGCGCGGCCGCCTCACGGTCAGCGAGGTCAGCTCGAAGGAACGCAAACGCCGCCCGGCCGCGCCGTTCACCACCTCCACCCTGCAGCAGGAGGCGGCGCGCAAGCTTGGCTTCACCACCAGCCGCACGATGAAGGTGGCGCAGGGCCTGTACGAGGGCGTGGCGCTGGGCAGCGAGGGCAATGTCGGCCTGATCACCTACATGCGTACCGACTCCACCATGCTCGGCGAGGATGCGGTGGCCGAGCTGCGCCAGCTGATCGCCCGCGACTTCGGCGGCCACGCGCTGCCGGACGCGCCGCAGGTGTACAAGACCAAGTCGAAGAACGCGCAGGAAGCGCATGAAGCGATCCGCCCGACCTCGGCGATGCACACGCCGAAATCGGTGGCCGCCTTCCTCAACGACGACCAGCGCAAGCTGTACGAGCTGATCTGGAAGCGCACGGTGGCCTGCCAGATGATCCACGCCACGCTGAACACCGTGACGGTGGAATTCGCCGTGCGCGACGTCGCCGGTGGCGACGCCGCGTTCCGTTCCAGCGGCACCACCGTGGTCGACCCGGGCTTTCTCGCCGTGTACGAGGAGGGCCGCGACCAGAAGAATGCCGAGGACGACGACGAAGGCCGCCGGCTGCCGCGGCTGGCGGTGGACGAGCAGGTGCCGCTGCACGACATCGTCGCCGACCAGCACTTCACCGAACCGCCGCCGCGCTATTCCGAGGCGAGCCTGGTCAAGGCGCTGGAGGAATACGGCATCGGCCGGCCGTCGACCTATGCCAGCATCATCCAGGTGCTGCAGAACCGCGAGTACGTGTTCCTCGACAGCCGCCGCTTCAAGCCGACGGACGTGGGCCGCGCGGTCAGCAAGTTCCTCACCCAGCACTTTAGCCGCTACGTCGACTACGACTTCACCGCCAGGCTCGAGGACGAGCTCGACGCGGTCAGCCGCGGCGAGGAGGCGTGGGTGCCGCTGATGCAGCGCTTCTGGCAGCCGTTCAAGCAGCAGGTGGAGGAGAAGACCGAATCGGTCGATCGCAGCGAGGCCACCGGCGCGCGCGAGCTCGGCAGCGACCCGAAGACCGGCAAGCCGGTCTCGGTGCGGCTGGGCCGGTTCGGGCCGTATGCGGCGATCGGCACCAAGGACGACGCGGACAAGCCCACCTTCGCCAGCCTGCGCCCGGGCCAGAGCATGCACACGATCACCCTGGCCGAGGCGCTGGAGCTGTTCAAGCTGCCGCGCCAACTGGGCAGCGCGCCGAACGGCGAGGAAGTCAGCGTGGCGATCGGCCGCTTCGGCCCGTTCGTCAAGCAAGGCGGCACCTATGCCTCGCTGAAGCCCGAGGACGACCCGTACACGATCGAACTGCCGCGCGCGCTGCAGATCGTGCAGGAGAAACTTGAGATGCTGGCGAACCGGCTGATCCTCGATTTCGGCAACGGCGTGCAGGTGCTGAACGGCCGCTACGGCGCCTACATCACCGACGGCGAGAAGAACGCGCGCATCCCGAAGGAGCAGGAGCCGAAGGAGCTGACCGAGGCGCAGTGCCTGGAGCTGCTGGCGGCCGCACCGGCACGCAAGCCGGGTCGCTTCGGCAAGAAGGGCGCGACCAAGAAGGCGGCCGCGAAGAAGGCGGCGCCGGCAAAAAAGACGGCGGTGAAGAAGGCCGCCAGCAAGAAGGTTGCGGCGAAAAAGACCCCGGCGAAGAAGACGGCGGCAAAGAAGACCGCCACCAAGAAGGCCGCTGCAAAGAGGCCCGCGACCAGCAAAACCGGAGCCTGAGTGCTGCAGCGCTTCACCCTGGCCGAACTCGACGCTGCCGCCGCGCTGCTGCATGGCGGCGGCGTGCTGGCGTACCCGACCGAGGCGGTGTTCGGCCTCGGCTGCGATCCACATGACCGCGTCGCCTTCGAGAAAATCTTCGCGTTGAAGCAGCGCCCGGCGACCCAGGGCGTGCTGTTGATCGCCGCTGATTTCGCCCAGGTCGAGCGCTACATCGAACTGGCCGCGGTGCCGGCGGAGGTGCTGCGGGAGGTGCGATCGAGCTGGCCCGGCCCGCACACCTGGATCTTCCCGCGCTCGGCCGAGGTGCCGGCGTGGGTCGCCGGCGCGCATGCCGGGATCGCGCTGCGGGTCACCGCGCACGCACCGGCCGCCGCGTTGTGCCGCGCGTTCGGCGGCGCGCTGGTGTCGACCAGCGCGAACCCGCACGGCCAGCCGCCGGCGCGCACGGCGCAGACCGTGGCGGAGTACTTCGGCGATGCACTGGATGGCCTGCTGGACGCTCCACTGGGTGGCCAGGCCAGTCCCACGGTGATCCGCGATGCATTGTCGGGCGCTATCATCCGCGCCTGAGCGTCCACGGGAGCGCGCCGGATCATTGCGCCAGCTGAACCGCCGCGGGATGCCAGCTGCCGCCATTCACGCCGCTGTTCATGGTGCGGCGCGATTCTGCGGGGCATGTCGAATTGAAGATCAGGGAGATTGCGGCTTGGCCATCGTTTACGACACCTACCAGCGTGAGGCGCCACCGCGACTGCCGTTGCTGGACGCGGTCGACCCCGCACGGATCGTGGCCTGGCATCACGGCGAGCCGGTGAACGCGGCGTGCTTCCTGGCCCAGGTGCAGGCGGTGGCCGCCGGGTTGCCGGCCGCCCCCGCCGGGGTCAATTTGTGCGAGGACCGCTACGCGTTCCTGGTCGCGTTCTGCGCGATCGCGTTGCGTGGCCAGGCCAACCTGTTGCCGTCGTCGCGTGCGCCGCAGGCAGTGGACGAGGTGATGGCAGCGCATCCGGGTTGCTATGCGCTGGGCGAGCAGGCGCTCGATCCCGCGCCGCGCGGTTACCGGCAACTGCCGCCGCTGGATGCCGTACCGCCGCTTGAACTTGATGCAGCGTGGCCGTCGATTCCGGCCGGGCAGGTGGTGGCGATCGGCTATACCTCCGGCTCCACCGGTGCGCCCGGCGCGAACCTGAAGACCTGGGGCAGTTTCCACGCCAGCAACGCCGGCAACCTGGCGCTGCTGCGCGCAGCGGTCGGGCCGCGTGTCGAGATCGTCGCCACGGTGCCGCCGCAGCACATGTACGGCATGGAGATGTCGGTGCTGCTGCCGCTGCTGGGCGACGTCGGCGTGCATGCCGGGCGGCCGTTCTTTCCGGCCGACGTGGCCGCCGCGCTGGCCGAGGTGCCGGCGCCGCGGGTGCTGGTGACCACGCCGGTGCACCTGCGCGCGCTGGTGGAATCGGGCATCGCGCTGCCGCCGGTCGCGGCGATGGTGTCGGCCACCGCACCGCTGCCGGTGGAACTGGCGCGCCGCGCCGAGCAGCGGTTCGGTGCACCGCTGCTGGAGGTGTTCGGCTCCACCGAGACCTGCGTGTTCGCCAGCCGGCGTCCCGCCGTGGACGAGGACTGGTCGCTGTATGACGGTGCCAGCCTGCATCCGCAGCCGGACGGCACGCTGGTGCAGGCGCCGCAGCTGGACGCGCCGGTGGCCCTGGCCGACATCGTGAGCCTGTCCGACGGCGGCCGCCGCTTCCGCCTGTGCGGCCGCCACGCCGACCTGCTGGAGATCGCCGGCAAGCGCGCCTCGCTGGGCGACCTTACCCGGCGCCTGCTGGCGATCCCGGGCGTGCGCGACGGCGCGGTGTTCCAGCTCGACGACGGCGATGCGCTGGGCGTGCACCGGATTGCCGCGCTGGCGGTGGCACCGGGGCTGGATGCACACGCGATACTCGACGCCCTGCGCCGCGCGATCGACCCGCTGTTCCTGCCGCGTCCGCTGAAGCTGGTCGAGGCCTTGCCGCGCAACGAGACCGGCAAGCTGCCGCGCGCGGCGCTGCTGGCCCTGCTCGGCCAGCACGACGACGATTGAGCCGCCGGCTCGCGCCAGGGCGTGCGGCCTCGCTGCCGTCGGCTGAGCGCGCAGCCGCTACAATGCCGGGCTGCGCCGGGTGGCGCGCCTCACACGGAGCAGCCCAATGAAGGTCCTGGTCATCGGCGGCGGCGGTCGCGAACATGCGCTGGCGTGGAAGCTCGGGCAATCGCCGCAGGTCGACGAGGTGATCGTGGCGCCCGGCAACGCCGGCACTGCGCGCGAGCCGGGCGTGCGCAACGCCGACGTGGCGGCGGACGACCTCGATGGCCTGCTGCAGCTGGCGAAGCGCGAAAAGGTCGGGCTGACCGTGGTCGGTCCCGAGGTGCCGCTGGTGGCCGGCGTGGTCGACCGTTTCCGCGCCGCCAGCCTGCGCATCTTCGGCCCGCGCGCGATCGCCGCGCAGCTGGAAGGCTCCAAGGCGTTCGCCAAGGATTTCCTGCAGCGGCACAACATTCCCACCGCGCACTATGCGGTGTTCACCGAACTGAATCCGGCGCTGGCCTACGTGCGCGAGCAGGCCCATCAGAGCGGCGGCGCGCCGATCGTGATCAAGGCCGACGGCCTGGCCGCCGGCAAGGGCGTGGTGGTGGCGCTGACCCTGGCCGACGCGGAACTGGCGCTGCACGACATGCTCGGCGCACACGCGTTCGGCGACGCCTCGGCGCGGGTGGTGATCGAGGAGTTCCTCGACGGCGAGGAAGCCAGCTACATCGTGATGAGCGACGGCAGCCATGCGCTGCCGATGGCCTCCAGCCAGGACCACAAGCGCCGCGACGAAAACGACCTCGGCCCGAACACCGGCGGCATGGGTGCGTATTCGCCGGCGCCGGTGGTCACGCCGGAAGTCGAGCAGCGCATCCTCAAGGAAGTGATCGAGCCGACCCTGCGCGGCATGGCGGCCGAGGGCGCGCCGTTCATCGGCTTCCTCTATGCCGGCCTGATGATCGACAAGTCGGGCGCGCCGAAGGTGATCGAGTTCAACGTGCGTTTCGGCGACCCGGAAACCCAGCCGATCCTGCTGCGGCTGAAGTCCGACCTGGTCGAGTTGATCGACGCCGCGCTGGACGGCCGGCTGGAACAGACCCGGGCGCGTTGGGACGCGCGCCCGGCGATCGGCGTGGTGATGGCGGCCGGTGGCTATCCGGGCCGGGTGCGTCTGGGCGACGCGATCGACGGCCTCGACGTGGCGCTAGCGGCCGACGTCAAGGTATTCCACGCCGGTACCCGCCTCGACCCGGCGGGGCGCGTGCTCACCACCGGCGGCCGCGTGCTGACCGTGTGCGCACTGGGCAGCGACCTCGCCGCGGCGCGCGAAAGCGCGTATGCCGCGCTCGGCCGGATCCATTACGACGGCGCATTCTGCCGCCGTGACATCGCACACCGGGCCTTGCACCGCCGCTGAGCCGGGCCGGCGTCGCGGGCCGCGTACGCCGCCGCATGGTAGGCCATTGGATGGCTTGACTTTTCCGGGCGGCGCTTTTTGGGCTATGCTTGGAACTTCCCCCGCGTAGAGTCGTGGCGCATAGCGCCTGAACGGCCTCGTGCTTGATTTCACGTTGATGAGGTTTTCCCATGCGCAAGACGGTTTTGTCGCTGATGTCGGTTGCGACACTGGCTCTGGCTGGTTGCAACAACGCTTCCCATCCGTCTCAGTCGACGGACTCCACGGCGCCCGCTTCCGCGAACACGGCTGCGGCCGCTGCGCCGGTCCCGAGCCAGGTGAGCGGCACGATTACGCTGCGCGCCGGCACGCCCGCGCCGTCGGCGAACGCCACCCTGGTGCTGAACCTGGCCGACGTGTCGTCCACCGCCGTGGGCTCCGCCCCGCTGGCCAGCAAGACCTCGCCGGCCGGTTCGTTCCCGCAGTCGTTCACGCTGAGCTTCAACCCGGCCGAAGTGAAGCCGGGCGACCTGTACGTGATCCAGGCGTCCCTGACCGACGGCGACCGCAAGTACACCATGCCGATCCAGGCGCCGGTGCTGGCCAAGGGCAGCAAGAACGACGGCGTGGCGATCGAGCTGCTGGCCGAGCAGACGCCCAGCGAGAAGATCCTGGCCGAGTTCGCCGAGGCGAAGGCGCAGATCGGCGGCATGAAGATCAGCCATGGCACCAAGCTGGAGGCCAGTGATTCGCGCGGTTGGCAGCTGTTCCGCCAGGCCGGCGAGGTGAAGTACATCCGCGAAGAGGTCGACTACGGCGACAAGGGTTACACCAGCACCGACTATGCCTACAAGGACGGCAAGCCGTGGGCGATCGTGCAGGAAACCAAGGCCAGCCGCGACGGCAAACCCAGCGCGATCGACCGCGCCGGCTGGAGCGACGACGGTACGCTGGTACTCAAGCAGCACCAGGTCGGCAGCGACGTGCAGCCGCTCGATCCGGCAGTGGCGGCGACGCTGAGGAAGCAGGCGGTGGCGATTCTCGCCATGGCTACCGGCGGCAAGAACAAGTAAGCCGTCCGGGCTCCCGCGTCGAGCGGGCTGGTCCACAAAAAAAGCCGTCCGCATCCACGGACGGCTTTTTCATGGGCGGCCCGGACCAGGCCGGGCCGCTGGGCAGAGCGGATCAGAGACTGATCCGCACGCCCATGTTGACGCTGTTGAACTTCTGGCTGTTGTCGCCGAAGCGCCCGCTGTAGCCGATCCAGCTCTGCACGCTCGGGGTGAGTTGGGCGGACAGGCCCAGCGTCGCGGTACCCCAACTCGGGTCCGGGCTGAAGCCGGACAGGGCGAAGCCGCCGTTCATGCTGTTCAGGCCGGCGCGGACCATGCGCGGGTCGGCCTTGCTGTCGTGGTTCCAGCCCAGCTCGACATAGGGCGACATCACCAGGTTGTTGACCTGCCACTGGCCGCGCAGGCGCCAGCCCAGCGTGGATAGCAGCGAGTCGCGCTGCTGCCGGCCGAACCACATGGCGCTGCTGTCGTTGCCGCTCTCGGCGTAGCCGCTGATCTTCACGGTCTGCCAGTCGACGGTGGCGAACGGGCCGGTCTGCAGCTTGTCGGTGAGATCGAACCACCAGCCGCCGGTGACGCCGCCGCCCAGGTGCGAGCCGTCGGTCTTGCCGGTTTCGGTGCGCTGCATGGCGCCGATGCTCATGCGGCGTTCGATGTCCTTGAAATTCGACTGGCCGAAGTTGACGTAGCCGCCCACGTAGCCGCCGCCGTTGTGGTAACCGACATAGCCCAGGCCGCTGACGTCCTGCAGCTTGTAGCCGCCACCGCCGGAGAAGTCGGCGTTGTGCTGGCCCACACCCAGCGCCACGCCGGCGGTGACGTGCTCGCCGGCGAAATAGTTCGCGCCCAGGGTGAAATTGAAGTTGTCGCTGTTGGTGCGCGGCGAATTGCCGGTGGCGTCGAAGCGCTGCCGGGCATAGTCGATGTTGACGAAGGTGCGCACGTCGCCATCCTTGCCGGTGGTCAGCATCTGCTCGCGCATGACGCGGTTCTGCGTGGCGCTGGCGGCCAGCGGCGCTTCGCCGAGCAGCGAGACCTGCTCCGGCGCACGGATCACCGACAGCACGTACTGGCTGAGCATCGCGTGAGCGGCGGTGGTCGGATGCACGCCATCGGCGAACAGGTAGCTCTGGTCGGTGCCCGCCGCGTAGCTGTAGGGCAGCCCCGAGCCCTGCGGGCCGCACTGGATCGAACTGCCGGTGCACGCCGGCGTGGTGACGTTGCTGAAGCCGTAGGCCGCGGGGTTCGCGACCGCCTCGTTGAGCAGGGCGAAGGTATTCACCGGAATGATGTTCAGGCCGTTGGCGCTCAACTGCGCCAGCCCGCTGTTGAGCACGCCGTTGTAGAGCACGGCGAGCTGGCTGGCGCCGGCCTGCGCGGCCGCGCCGCCGGCGGCGGAGGCGGGCGTCTTGCCCAGGTCGGGCAGGTTGTAGACCACCACGTAGCGCGCGCCGGCGGCCTGCAGCGCGCCGAGTACGCCCAGCTCGGCCTGCGCCGCGCCGGTGGTGCCGGCGGCGATCGCGTTCGGGTCGGTCAGCGCACCGCTCAGGTAGAAGATGTCGTTGGCGCCGCCCCAGACCTGGTACAGCGCGTTGCCGTCGGCCTTGCCGCCGGTCGTGCCGAGGTACATCTGCAGCTGCTGCGGAATGGTCGGCACCGCGGCGACGTTGTTGACGAAGCCGGCGCCGCCCCAGGCGAAGTCGGTGCCGCCGGCGGCTGACGGGGCCAGCGCGAAACCGAGCTTCGCCGCGACGTTCTCCGCGGTGGTGATGCCCGGGTTGGTGGTGAAGCGCAGCGGCGGCTGGATCGTGGGCGCAGTGGCCAGCGAGATGTTGCCGCCGTCACTGAGGCTGTCACCGAAGACGATGACGTTGCTGAAATCGGTGGCCGCGGCGGCCGTGCTGAACAGCAGGGCGGTGGCGATGGCACCGGCCAGATGGCGGGTACGAAGCATGCAGATACTCCTCGGCCGGGATGGCCGTGTTAGCTGGACGTTACGGTACGGCATTCCATACGGAACCGCATGCTGCAGCGCATCGCCGCCGCCCGCGGTCCCGGCTTGGGCAGTTCAGCGCTTGCCCGCCCGCGCAAACGCATCGGCGAACGCGTTGCTGGCCGGGGCGGCAGCGGGTTTGGGCGCGCCGCCGCCGGGGCGTGGGCCGCGGCTGTCGCGTGGGCTGCCGCCGGCATCGCGGCCGGCCCCCGGACGGGCGCTGCGCGCCTGCCCCGGTTCGTCGTCCAGGCGCATGCTGAGGCCGATGCGCTGGCGCGGGATGTCCACCTCCATCACCTTGACCTTGACGATATCGCCGGCCTTCACCGCGTCGCGCGGATCTTTCACGAAGCTGTGCGACAACGCCGAGAGGTGCACCAGGCCATCCTGGTGCACGCCGATGTCGACGAACGCGCCGAACGCGGCGACGTTGGTGACGCGGCCTTCCAGGATCATGCCGGGCCGGAGGTCCTTTACGTCCTCGACGCCTTCGGCGAAGCTCGGCGCCACGAATTCCGGGCGCGGGTCGCGGCCGGGCTTCTCCAGTTCCTTCAGGATGTCGCGCACGGTCGGCACGCCGAATTTCTCGTCGGTGAACTGCTCTGCCTTCAGGCCGCGCAGGAAGCCGCTGTCGCCGATGATGTGGCGCACTTCGCGGCCGCATTGCGCGATGATCCGCTCGACCACCGGGTAGGCCTCCGGGTGTACCGCGCTGGCGTCCAGCGGATTGTCGCCGCTGAGCACGCGCAGGAAGCCGGCGCACTGTTCGAATGCCTTGTCGCCGAGCCGCGGCACCTTCAGCAGCGCCTTGCGGTTCGGGAACGGGCCGTTCGCATCGCGGTGCTTCACCACGTTCTCGGCCACCGAAGCGGACAGGCCGGCCACGCGCGCGAGCAGCGCGGCCGAGGCGGTGTTCACGTCCACGCCGACCGCGTTGACGCAGTCCTCCACCTTCGCATCCAGCGCGCGCGCCAGCTTGATCTGGTTGACGTCGTGCTGGTACTGGCCCACGCCGATCGCCTTGGGCTCGATCTTCACCAGCTCGGCCAGCGGGTCCTGCAGCCGGCGGGCGATCGAGACGGCGCCGCGCAGGCTCACGTCGAGATCGGGAAACTCCTTCGCCGCGAGCTCGGACGCCGAATACACCGAGGCGCCGGCCTCGCTCACCACGATCTTCGAGAGCTTCGCCTCGGGCAGCTTCTTGATCAGCTCGGCGGCCAGCTTGTCGGTCTCGCGCGAGCCGGTGCCGTTGCCGATCGCGATCAGGTCCACGTTGTGTTGTTTGCACAGCTTGGCCAGCGCCACCAGCGATTCGCTCCACTGCCGGCGCGGTTCCAGCGGGTAGATCGTGTCGGTGGCCAGCAGCTTGCCGGTGGCGTCGACCACCGCGACCTTGCAGCCGGTGCGGATGCCCGGGTCCAGTCCCATCACCGTCTTGGCGCCGGCCGGCGCAGCCAGCATCAGGTCTTTCAGGTTGTCGCCGAACACGCGGATCGCCTCGTCCTCGGCGCCTTCGCGCACACGGCCGAACAGATCGAGCGTGAGATGCAGGTGCAGCTTCACCCGCCAGGTCAGGCGCACGGTCTCGCGCAGCCAGGCGTCGGCGGCACGGCCGCGTTGGTGGATGTTCGCATGCGCCGCGACGCGGCCCTCGCCCTCGGCGTGGCCCTGCTCGCTGTCCGCGGCGGGGGCGAGCTCGAGTTCGATCACGCCCTCGTTGCGCGCGCGCATCAGCGCCAGCAGGCGGTGCGAGGGGATCTTCGCGATCGGCTCGACGTGATCGAAGTAGTCGCGGAACTTGGCGCCCTCGTGCTCCTTGCCCTCGACCACCTTCGCGCGGATCTGCCCCTGTGCCCATAGCCAGTCGCGCAGCTCGCCGACCAGGTGCGCGTCCTCGGCGATCGACTCCATCAGGATCGCGCGGGCGCCGTCGAGTGCGGCGCGCACGTCGGCGACGCCTTTCTCCGCGTCGACGAACGACTCGGCGAACGTCTCCGGCGACCGCGTGGGATCCTCGCGCAGGCCCAGCGCCAGCGGTTCCAGCCCGGCCTCGCGGGCGATCTGCGCCTTGGTGCGGCGCTTCGGCTTGTACGGCAGGTACAGGTCCTCCAGCCGCGCCTTGGTGTCGGCGGCGAGCAGGTCGGCTTTCAACGCATCGCTGAGCTTGCCCTGTTCTTCCACACTGGCCAGGATCGCGGCGCGGCGCTCTTCCAGCTCGCGCAGGTAGCGCAGGCGCTCTTCCAGCAGGCGCAGCTGGGTGTCGTCGAGGCCGCCGGTGACTTCCTTGCGATAGCGCGCGATGAACGGCACGGTGGCGCCGCCGTCGAGCAGGTCGACGGCCGCCCGCACCTGTTCGGTCTTCGCGGCAATGTCGTGGGCGATGCGTTGTTCGATGCTGAGCATGGGTGGTGATCGGTTCCCGTCGGCGGCGTGATGCGCCGGATGAAGAAGAATGCGGCGGCCGATGATACCAAGCGGCTCTGGCGGTACCGCCGCGCAAACAAGAACGGCGCCGCGGATCGGCCGCGGCGCCGTCGTGGGGTCAGTGGCTCAGGCGCTGAACGAGTTGCGGCTGTCGGCCGTCGACGGGCTCGCTTTGAACTCGCTGGCACGGCCGTTCAGTACCAGGGTGCCGCAGATCATGTCGTGCAGGCCCTGCTTGCGCTGGGTCCAAGCGACCATCAGGAAGCCGACGCCCAGGATGATGGCGCTGAGGATCTTGGCGAAGTAGCGGCCCAGCGCGCGCGGGAAGCTGATCCGCCGGCCTTCCAGGTCGGTGACCCGGATGCCCAGCGCCAGCTTGCCCAGCGTGCCCTGCCAGGCCGAGCTTTCACACACGGTGAAGTACAGCACGCCGAGCACCACGATCAGCAGCATGGCCGGCCACATCGTGGAGTAGTAGTGCATGTTGGCGGCCATCATGGCGTCGGGGTTGCCGACCGCGTCGAGACTGGCCTGCTTCAGCGCCGCCTTCGCCGCGTCGCCGCCGAATGCCTTCTCGATCAGCACCTGCGGGATGTACAGCACGATCGCGTCGAGAATATAGGCGGCCACGCGCTTCCAGAAACCGGCGTGGTCTTCCAGCGCGGCGGCGGTGGTCTGCGGCAGCAGCGGGGCGGCCGGTGCGGCGTAGGGGTTGGCGGTTGCCGGCGGCGGTGCGACTGCCACGTCGGGGAACAGCACCGACAACGGCTGCCAGTCGGCCAGGCCTTCGTGCCAGGCCAGGTCGGCTGGGCTCACCTGGCCGCTGCGCAGCCATTGGCGCACGTCGTCTTCCTTGTACGGGCCATGCCGTTCACCGTCGCGGCCGATCCAGATTTCCATCGCGCACCCCCATGCTGGTCAAAGTGCGCATGATGCCATGAGCGGATTGCCGCGCGGGGGTCAGGCGGCGTCGCGGCGCTTCAGGTGCACCAGCAGCAGCGAGATCGCCGCCGGGGTGACGCCGCTGACGCGCGCGGCCTGGCCCACTGTGGCCGGCCGCGCGCGCTTCAGTTTCGCCAGCACCTCGGCCGACAGCCCGCGCACCTTGTCGTAGTCGAAGCCGGTGGGAATCGCCAGCTGCTCGTGGCGGCGCTGGCGCTCGATCTCCTCGCGCTGGCGCTGGAGGTAACCGGCGTACTTCACCTGCACCTCGACCTGTGCGGCAACGTCGTCGCGCTGCACCGGCGGCCCCAGTTCGGGAACGGCGGCCAGTGCGGCGTAATCGAGTTCGGGTCGGCGCAACAGGTCGATGGCGCTGGTCTCGCGGCTGACCGCGATGCCGAGCTGGCGCTCGACCGCCGCGCCACGGGCGTTCGCCGGGGTCACCCACAACGTGCCGAGCCGCTGCAGCTCGCGCTCGACCGCCTCGCGCTTGGCGCACCATGCGTCGAGGCGTGCCTGCGACACCACGCCGAGTGCGAAACCCTGCTCGGTGAGGCGCAGGTCGGCATTGTCCTCGCGCAGGTGCAGCCGGTATTCGGCACGCGAGGTGAACATGCGGTACGGCTCGATCGTGCCGTTGCTGGTGAGGTCGTCGATCAGCACGCCGAGGTAGGCCTCGTCGCGGCGCGGATACCACGGCCCCTTGCCCTGCACCGCGAGCGCGGCGTTGAGGCCGGCGACCAGGCCCTGCGCGGCGGCCTCCTCGTAGCCGGTGGTGCCATTGATCTGGCCGGCGAAGTACAGGCCGGGAATCGCCTTGGTCTCCAGCCACGGGTGGAGGCCACGCGGGTCGAAATAGTCGTACTCGATCGCGTAGCCGGGGCGTGTGATGTGCGCCCGCTCGAAGCCCTTGATCGACTGCACCAGGGCCAGCTGCACGTCGTACGGCAGCGAGGTGGAGATGCCGTTCGGGTAGATCTCGAAGGTGTCCAGGCCTTCCGGCTCGATGAAGATCTGGTGCGACGACTTCTCCGCGAAGCGCACCACCTTGTCCTCGATCGACGGGCAGTAGCGCGGGCCGACGCCTTCGATCTGGCCGGTGTACAGCGGCGAGCGATCCAGTGCGCCGCGGATGATCTGGTGGGTGCGCTCGCTGGTGTGGGTGATCCAGCAGCTGACCTGGCGCGGGTGTTCGTCGCGCGTGCCGAGGTAGGAGAACACCGGCACCGGATCGTCGCCGGGCTGCTCATCCAGGCCGCCAAAGTCGATGCTGCGGCGGTCGATGCGCGGCGGCGTGCCGGTCTTCAGGCGGTCGGCCGCCAGCGGCAGCTCGCGCAGCTTCTGCGCCAGCGCGCTGGCCGGCGGATCGCCGGCGCGACCGCCGGCGTACTGCGCCTGGCCGATGTGGATCTTGCCGGCGAGGAAGGTGCCGGCGGTGAGCACCACCGAGCGGGCGCCGAACGACAAGCCCATCTGGGTGACCACGCCGGTGACGCGGCCGTTTTCGATGAGCAGGTCGTCGACCGCCTGCTGGAACAGTTCGAGGTTCGGCTGCGTCTCCACCATGCGTCGGATCGCCGCCTTGTACAGCGTGCGGTCGGCCTGGCAGCGGGTGGCGCGCACGGCCGGGCCCTTCGACGCGTTCAGCGTGCGCCACTGGATGCCGGCGAGGTCGGCGGCATGCGCCATCGCGCCGCCAAGCGCGTCGATCTCCTTCACCAGATGGCCCTTGCCGATGCCGCCGATGGCGGGGTTGCAGCTCATCTGGCCGATCGTCTCGATGCTGTGGCTGAGCAGCAGCGTGCGTGCACCGGCGCGCGCGGCGGCCAGCGCGGCTTCGGTGCCGGCGTGGCCGCCGCCGATCACGATGACGTCGTAGTGGGTCGGGTGGCGCATCGAACTGACCTGAGCGTGCAAAAAGTGACGAAACGGGGCGCCATGGTAGCGCCACCCATGCCTGGCGAGCCGCCCGGGACGGCTGGCACGTTTTCTGCTTCAACAAAGCCAGCACTTTCAGGGGCAGACGCTGCGCGACCACGCGCGCCGAGATCGGACGGACAGGGGTTCGATCGCGTACCAGGAAAGGAAGCAAGACGGCACCCCTCGGGGTGCCGTCGCCTTTTGCGGAGTCAAAAAGCGTGCAAGGCCCAAAAGACGAGGCCCCGCGGCTTGGCGGCCGCGGGGCCTCGTGCTGTTAGATCTGGCGCCCGGCGGTCTCAGGAACAGGGGGAATCCAGGATGACCGTATTGCCGAGCGCCAGAAACCGGAAACCTGCTGGCGCAGACCACAGTGGTTGCTGTGGAGCGTGGAGCGATATTCGCCGCAAATGCGTGAACACGGGGTGACTGAAAAGGAGTTTTGTGCCGGATCGCGGCAGCAGATGACGTATTGCGTCAGTCGTGTGATTGCATGCGTGAATCGGTCGTGATCCAGATCACATGTGGCATGGCGGTTGCATCTCCCGGCTTACCTATCACGAGGGATACGCCATGGACATGAGCTTCGATTTCCAACCGGTTTATCCGCACCATGACCTGCTGGTCGAACTCGGCCAGGTCGAGATGGCCATCGACGGCCTGAGCGAGCGCGACGACAGCGAGCGCGTGGCACTGCAGCCGAGCCTGGAGTCGCGCCTGCAGAGCCTGCTCGACGCGCTCGATCATCTAGACGTCTGAACGAAGCCTCCGGCCCGTGTGCGGGGCAGCGCCACGTGCACGTCAGGGCGATCCGGCGGGATCGCGCGATGCCCCGCCGCCGGTCAGCGGTTCAGCACGCTGCCGATGATCTCGGCCAGGTTGCGGGAAAGCCCGTGATGCCCGGCCAGTTCCACGATGGCCGCATGCGCGGCCTCGCGCCGTAGCGGCTCCAGCCGCTGCCAGCCGTTGAACGCCGTGGCCAGCCGCGCCGCGACCTGCGGGTTCAACGCATCCAGCGCCACCAGCCGTTCGGCCAGCAGTCGGTAGCCGGCGCCGTCGACGCGGTGGAAGCCGCTCGGGTTGTTGCGCACGAACGCCCCCAGCAACGACTGCACCCGGTTCGGGTTCTTCAGGGTGAACGCGGCATCGCGCTCCAGCCGCCGCACGCGGTCCAGCGCGCGCTCGCCCGGCAACTGCGCCTGCACCGCGAACCACTTGTCCAGCGCCAGCGCGTTGCCGGCGTGGCGTTCGCGGTAATCGCGCAGCGCCGCGGCGGCCTGCGGGGCATCGCTGCGCACCAGCACGGACAGCGCGGCGAGGCGGTCGGTCATGCCGGGCGCCTCGCGGTATTGCGCCGTGGCCAGTTCGCCAGCGCCGGCAGGGTCGAGCAGCGCCAGCAGTTCCAGCACGCGGCGCTTCAGCCGGCGCTGGGCCTGGCTCGCTGCGTCGAGTTCGATCGTGGTGTGTGCGGCCAGCGCGGCATAGCGCTGGCGCAAGGCCGGGGCGCCCAGGCGCGCGGCCAGTCGCTGCTGCAGGGCCTGGCGCAAGTGATGGATGCGCTGCGGGTCGATCGCGCTCTCACGCTCGGCCAGTTCGACCTCGCCCGGCGGGGTCAGCAGGTCGGCAAGCAGGGCGTCATCGATGGCGGCGGCATCGAACAACCGGGCCAGTGCATCGCACCAGGCATGCAGGGCGGCGCCGGCGGTGTCGTCGCGCAGGTCCTCGTAGGCACGCGCAGCCAGTTGCTGGCCCGCTTCCCAGCGGTTGAAGCCGTCGACGTCATGGGCCAGCAGCAGGGCCAGTTCCCCGGGCGTGTAGTCGCACTCCAGGATCACCGGCGCGGAGAACCCGCGCAGCAGCGACGGTACCGGTGCGGTGGTGACATCGGCGAAGACGAAGCTTTGTTCGGCCCGCTCCAGCACCACCACCCGCTCGGTGTCGGGTTTGGCCGTCTGGCCGTCCAGATGCAGCGGCAGCATGTCGCCCTGCGGCGTGAACAGCGCCAGTTTCACCGGGATCGGCAGCGGTACGCGGGGTTCCGCGCCGTGGCCGGCCGGGGTGTACTGGGCCAGGGTCAGGGTGTACGTGTGGCGGACCGCATCGTAATGGCCGTGCGCCTTCAGCCGGGGCGTGCCGGCCTGGGCATACCAGGCCAGGTAGGGCGTGAGGTCGGTGCCGTTCGCCCCGCCCAGCGCGGCGAGGAAATCCTCCAGCGTGGCGGCGCGGCCGTCGTTGCGCTCGAAGTAGCGATCCATGCCGCGGCGGAAACCGTCCCGCCCCAGCGCACCGGCCAGCATGCGCACCAGCTCGGCGCCCTTCTCGTACACCGTGGCGGTGTAGAAATTGTTGATCTCGCTGTATTGCGCCGGGCGCACCGGATGCGCCAGCGGGCCGGCGTCTTCGGGAAACTGCGCGCGGCGCAGCAGGGCGACGTCCTCGATGCGCTTCAGCGGCGCCGAGTTCATGTCGGCCGAGAAGCTCTGTTCGCGGAACACGGTCAGCCCTTCCTTCAGCGACAGCTGGAACCAGTCGCGGCAGGTGACGCGGTTGCCGCTCCAGTTGTGGAAATACTCGTGCGCCACCACCGCCTCGACGTGGCGATACTCCTCGTCGGTGGTCGAGTCCGGCGCGGCCAGCAGGCATTTCGCGTTGAAGATGTTGAGGCCCTTGTTCTCCATCGCGCCCATGTTGAAGTCGTGCGTGGCGACGACGTGGAACACGTCGAGATCGTAGTTGCGGCCGTAGGCCTGCTCGTCCCAGCGCATCGCGCGTTCCAGCGCGTCCATCGCGTAGTGGCAGCGGTCGATGGCGTCGGCTTCGGCCCAGATTTTCAGTTGCACGGCGTGGTCATCGGCGGTGACGTAGTCGCGCTCCATCACCTGCAGATGGCCGGCGACCACGGCGAACAGATAGCTCGGCTTCGGATGCGGGTCGACGAAGCGCGCCCAGTGCCGGCCGCCGTCCAGCGCGCCGGCACCGTCCGGGTTGCCGCCGGCCAGCAGCACCGGAAAGCGCGTGCGGTCGGCACGCAGGGTGACCGTATAGCGCGACAGCACGTCGGGCCGATCAGGGAAGAAGGTGATGTGGCGGAAGCCCTCGGCCTCGCACTGGGTCAGCAGGAAGCCGGTCTCGCGCGGGCCGGACAGGTACAGGCCTTCCAGTGCGGTGTTCGCCGCCGGGCGCAGCCGCACGCGGGTTTCCAGCACGCTGCCGTCGCGCGCGCCATCCACCTCCAGCGCGTTGCCGTCGTAGCGGTAGGCGGTGGCGGGCAGCGGCGTGCCGTCCAGCGCGATCGACAGCAACTGCAGGTTCTCGCCGTCCAGCCACAGCGGGGCGTCCTGCGCGGGGTCGCGACGCAAGTGCAGGCGCGCGAGTACCTCGCTGGCGTCGATGCCGAGGTCGAAGTCCAGTTCCACCGTGTCCACGCGCCATGCCGGGGCGCGGTAGTCGCGAAGACAAATCGACGCCGAGGCGGCTTGCGTGGAGAGTGCATGCATGGGAACAACGGATGGGGCGTTGGGGAGCGAACAGGATACCATGCACCTCTCGAACCACAGGGAACCCCGCATGGCTGTGATGCGCTACACCGCCCGGCCCGGTCGACTCGGCGATCAGGACATCGTGGTGCTGACCGATGTCGACGGCGGTCGCTGCATCCGCGTCGCACGGCGCGGCGCGGCGCTGCTCAGCTTCGAGGCCGATGTCGATGGCGTCAGCCGCGACCTCGCCGGCGGCTATGCCGACGCCGCCGAAATCGCCGCCCGACCGGGCTCGCGCTTCGCGGTCATGGTGCCGTTCGCCGGGCGCATCGCCGATGCGCGCTACACCTTCGACGGCCAGGTGCAGGATCTCGCCCCGGGCGTCACCGGCGTCGATCGCGGCAGTCGGCATGGTTTCGTGCGTGACGCGGATTTCGAGCTGGCCGGCCTGGAGGCGGATGACGATTCCGCCCGCGTCACGCTGCGCACCGATGCGATCCGCCCGCGGCCGGGCTATCCGCATGCGATCGACCTGTCGGTGACATTCGTCCTCGACTACGCCGGCCTCAGCCTGGAGGCGTGCATGCGCAACGTCGGCGATCGCGCCGCGCCATGCTTTTTCGGCTGGCATCCGTATTTCCGCGTGGCCGACGGCGAGGTCGACGGCTGGGAACTGCAGATTCCCGCGCAGACCCTGATCCGCACCGGCGCCGACCTGATCGCGCTGGCCGGCGCGGAAGCCTACGTGGCACTGGACGATGCGCCGGCGCTGGATTTCCGCGAGCCGCGGCGGATCGGCGACAGCATCATCGACCAGGGCTACACCGACCTGGAGGCGGACCCCGACGGCCGCATCCGCACACGCCTGCGCGACCCGGCCAGCGGTTTCGGCATCGCGGTGTGGCAGGAACACGGCGTGATGCACGCGTTCACCGGCGACACGGTGAGCCGCGATCCGCGCCGCGCCGTCGCGCTGGAACCGATGGAATGCATGGCCGACGCGTTCAACCGGCCCGAGTGCGCCGCGGCGGTCCGGCTCGAACCCGGTGCCGAGCGACGCTTTCGTTGCGGCTTGGAGATCGATTCGTGATGAACCTGTTGCCCGGCTTCGATGACATCCTCGCCGCCGCCGCGCGCATCGCGCCGTACGCCAGCGTCACGCCGGTGCTGCGCAGTGCGGCGCTGGACACGCTGGCCGGTGCCGAACTGCATTTCAAGTGCGAGAACCTGCAGCGCGGCGGCGCGTTCAAGTTCCGGGGCGCCTGCAACGCGGTGTGGTCGCTCGACGACGGGCAGGCCGCGCATGGCGTGGTCACCCATTCCTCCGGCAACCATGGCAACGCGCTGGCGCTGGCCGCCGCCACTCGCGGCATCGCCGCGCACGTGGTGGTGCCGGAAGGCGCGGTGCGCGCCAAGCTCGCGGCGATCGAGCGCGCCGGCGCGATCCTGCATCGCTGCGCGCCGACCCAGGCCGCGCGCGAGGCGACCTGTGCCGAGGTGCAGCGCGCCACCGGCGCGGAGCTGGTGCATCCGTATGCCGACACCCGGGTGATGGCCGGGCAGGGCACGCTCGCGCTGGAACTGCTGCAGCAGGCGCCCGGACTGGATGCGCTGATCACCCCGGTCGGCGGCGGCGGCCTGGCCAGCGGCGTGGCGATCGCCGCGCACGGCATCGACCCGGCGCTGGACCTGTTCGGTGCCGAGCCGCTCGGTGCCGACGATGCGGCGCAGTCGCTGGCGCGCGGCACGCGGGTCACCACGGTGGTGCCCGACACGGTCTGCGACGGGCTGCGCGCGCTGGTCGGTGAACGCAACCTCGACGCGTTGCGCACGCACCGCGTCGAAGTGATCACGGTCAGCGATGCCGAGACCGTCGCTGCGATGCGGCTGCTGTGGTCGGAGCTGAAGCAGGTGGTGGAAGTGTCCAGCGCCACCGTGTTCGCGGCGATCCTCAAGCAGCCGCAGCGTTTCGCCGGC
Organism: Rhodanobacter sp. OR92; assembly: GCF_000427545.1. Taxonomy (NCBI): domain Bacteria; kingdom Pseudomonadati; phylum Pseudomonadota; class Gammaproteobacteria; order Lysobacterales; family Rhodanobacteraceae; genus Rhodanobacter; species Rhodanobacter sp. OR92. Next base: position 223,954 of record NZ_KE386556.1, read on the forward strand.
CGACGCGTCGGCGTGGTGTTGACTGGCGGCAACGTGGATCTCGACGCGCTGCCCTGGTGAATTCGCGGACGGATCAGCCCGGCACGGATTCCACCGCCGCGCTGCCGCTGGTTGGCACGTCCTCGTCGGCAATGACGGCGGACGCATGGCGCGCCAGGGCGTGCAGGTCCAGCTGGTCGACCGGGATCGGCGTGTAATCCGCGCCGAAGGCCACTTCGCCCGGTCGCCAGCCGGCAGGCTGGCGCACGGCGACCCAGAACCGTTTCAGCGCGGCCCAGTGCAGCCCGACCAGGCCGTAGTCGTTGTCGGCATCGACGATCGGGTCGCCCACGCCGGTCGGCCGCGGCGGCTCGCCGTACAGCGCCGTGCCGAACAGCACGTCCCACACCGAGAGCACCTGGCCGTAGTTGCAGTTGTGCAGCGTCGGCCGCTCGGGATCGACCAGCATGTGGTGCAGGCGGTGGAATTTCGGTGCGACGAACACGCGGTCGAACACGCGGCCGAAGCCCAGCCGCACGTTGGTGTGCGAGAAGTTCTGCACCAGTTCGCCGAGCAGCATCAGCCAGGCGAACTCGTCCGGGTCCACGCCGATCGCCAGGCCTACCGTGGCCAGGATCATCGACTGGATGAAGCCGTCCACCAGACTGCCGCGGTCGTTGGTCCAGCAGCTCATCTGGCGTGTGCTGTGGTGCATGCTGTGCAGCGCCCACCACCACGGGATCGCGTGCTGGGTGCGGTGCATCCAGTAGTACGTGAAGTCGTAGATCACGTAGTAGACGGCGAACAGCACGTAGGGATGCCGGTTGAACCACGGCACCCAGTGGGTCAGCGCCAGCGCCGAACCGGTGCCGGGGTCGACTGCCTCGCCGCCGCCGCCGAGCAGGTGGCTGAACGGCATCAGCACCAGGTAGGTGAACAGCGGGAAGATGCCCAGCAGCATCAGCAGCGTGTAGTTGCGATCGACCCGGGTCAGCCGGCGGTCGCTCCAGCGCTCGGCCGGAAACCAGCTTTCCAGCGGGCGGAAGATGAGGCCGATGATGCCGAGCTGCAGCGCGGCGATCAGCAGCGAGGCAGCGATGTCGTCGGGGTTGCCGCTCAAGCCGTCCAGGTGCAGCGCATCCAGCAGCGGCACCACGGCATGGCCGCTCAGCCAGCTGACCAGATGGGCCCACCACGACGGGAGATCGAACATCGGCGCCTCGGTCCATTCACCAGATGGGGATTCTATCGCCGCTGCCGGCGGCGCAGGCTGAATCGGCTCAGCTGCGCTGGCGCGCGCCCACGCCGCTGACCGCGAGCAGGCCCAGCAGCACGAACACGATGCCGACCAGCTCCATCGACGAGGGCTGCTCGTGCAGGATCAGCCAGGCCAGCAGCACGCTGACGATCGGCACGCCGAGGCTGGACACGCTGGCCAGCGTGGTCGGCAGTCGCTGCAGCACGATCGACCACAGCCACCAGGCCAGGCTGGAGGCCAGCAGCACGCTGTAGGTCAGTCCGCCGACGAAGACCCAGTTCCATTCGATCGGGCGCTCCGGCACCGCCAGCGCGATCAGGCCGAGCACCACGCCGCCCAGCAGCATCTGCCACGCGGTGAGGTTGAGCACCGCCGGTGCATGCCGCAGGAACATGCGCTTGCTGAGCACGGTACCGGCCGCCCAGGCGGCACCGCCGGCGATCGCCAGCGTGGTGCTCAGCGCGCTGCCCATGGTGCGCCACGGTTCGATGATGCACAGCAGCCCGAGCGCGGCCAGCGCCAGCCCCAGCCAGTGCCGCGCGGTGGGGCGGTCGCCCAGCAGCAGCCACGCCAGCAGCACCGCCCAGAACGGCATGGTGTAGGCGAGCAGCGCGACGTGGCCGGCGCCGCCATCGAGCAGCGCCCACTGCTCCAGCCCCTGGAACGCGGTGGTTTGGCACAGGCCGATCAGCAGCGTGGGCAGCAACGGCGGCGGGCGCAGCGATTGCCGCGACAGCAGCAGCGCGGCGAACAGCACGCCGGCGCCGAGCAGGTAGCGCAGCGCGGCGAAATGGAACGGCCCGGCGTACGCCAGCACCTGTTTCATCACGACCCAGCTGTAGGCCCAGATCAGGATGGTGACGAGCAGCGCGGACAACGCGCCGCGTGAGGGCGAAGGCGACATGGGAAGCCGGGGCAAGGTGGGGCGACAAGTCTAGCGGCGTGGGTTACGTTGTGCGGCACCCCGCGACCACCCACTCATCGACGATGGGCCAGCCATGACCGAGACCACCGAGCTCCAGCGTTGCCACTGGGCCGCCGGCAACGACCCGCTGATGCGCGACTACCACGACACCGAATGGGGCACGCCGCTGCACGACGACCGCGCCCTATTCGAGTTCCTCTGCCTGGAGGGCGCCCAGGCTGGCCTGTCGTGGCGCACCGTGCTGGCCAAGCGCGAGAACTACCGCAAGGCCTTCCATGATTTCGAGATAGCTCGCGTCGCCGCGATGAGCGATCGCGAACTGGAAAAGCGGCTGCTCGATCCGGGCATCATCCGCAACCGGCTGAAGGTCTCGTCCACCCGCGCCAACGCACTCGCCGCCATGGAGGCAATCGATGAATTCGGCAGTCTGGACGTCTATCTGTGGTCGTTCGTCGACGGCACGCCGCTGCGCAACCGCTGGCGCCGCCCGGCCGAGGTGCCGGCCAGCACCGCGTTGTCCGACCGCATGAGCAAGGCGCTGAAGAAGCGCGGCTTCCGCTTCGTCGGCAGCACCATCTGCTACTCGCTGCTGCAGGCCACCGGCATGATCGACGATCACCTGGTCGGCTGTTTCCGGCACGGCGGGTCGCGCTAGGCAGGCATCGAAAGAAGTTTCGTCCGGCGCCGGACACGGCGGCGTGATGCCGGAAATGCCTAGCCGTTCACACAATCGCGACAAAGATGGACGGCGGTTGTCCAGTGCGTGAAACGCATGCTGAACAAACGCGGCGACGTCGCTTGTGTGCTGCGCGCGTGCGGCGCAAAGATGCGCGCAGAGACGTCGGTGGCATGCGAATCGAACCGTGGCCATGAGGCGGGATTCGGATACAGGGGCGTAAGGGAACACACCACGTCGTCTCGTCGGCATTTCGCCATCGTTGCATCCTCAGGAGCCATCCCATGAAATACCGCCCTCTGCAATCCACGCTGATCTGTGCCGCGGTGCTTGGCGCGTTGTCGCTCGCACCGGCGATGGCGCAGACCACCACGCCCACCGATACGTCCACCTCCACCAGCACCACCAGCCACGAGTCGACCCGGCTGAGCACCGAGTTCGCCGGGTTCGCCGGTTCGGATGCCAACGCGCAGGCGCTGGTCAGCGGGCTGCGCGACGGCAGTGCGGTCACGCTCGACGACGTGACCAAGAACGCCGACGGCACCACGACCACGGCGAGCACCACGTTCACGCCGGCCACCGGCAAGATGGGCTACGGCAACGTGAAGATCGCACTGTCGCTGGCCGAGGCCAGTCTGGCCAAGGCGGGCATCACCGATCCGACCGCTGCCGAGATGCAGGCCGCGCTCAACGGCGGCACCCTGGTGCTTGCCGACGGTACCAGCATCAAGCTCGACGGCATCCTCGCCGCGCGCGCCGCCGGTGAAGGCTGGGGCCAGATCGCCAAGGCGGACGGTTTCAAGCTGGGCGACGTGATGCGTTCGCCGAAGGCGGCCGGCGCCGCCGCCGCGGACGGGCACGCGCATGCTCACGTGGAAAAAGTCGAACTGGCCAAGGTGCACGGCGTCGATCGTCCGGGCAAGCCCGAGCATGTGGCAAAAGCCGATCGCCCGGCTCGCCTGGATCGCCCCGATCGTCCGAGCCGGCCGGAGCGCCCCGAACATCCCGATCATGCCGGTCGCCCGGGCGGCTGAGCCCGCCTTTCCCCGCACGCAGTCATCCATGCAGGCCCGGTGCGATGCCGGGCCTGCTGCCATCCTCTTTCAACCAAGGAAACCCCATTCATGCGCAACCCCCATCACTGGATGATCGTCGGCGGACTACTGCTGATCGGTGCGCCGGCGGCACATGCCGCCACGTCCGACAGCGGCCGGTTCAGCCTTTCGGCAGGCGCCGACTACAGCAGCGGCAAGTACGGCACCGACACCACCACCGACATCTGGTCGGTGCCGGTGACGGCGGCGTACCAGACCGACCGCTGGACGTTCAAGCTCGTCGTGCCGTACATCAACATCAGCGGTGCCGGCAACGTGATCCCCGGCGTGGGCAAGGTGAAGAACGGTAATCCGAAGGGGCGCGGCCGCGGCAACGGCGGCGGCACGACCACCACCTCCAGCGGTTCGGCCTCGGGCCTGGGCGATATCACCGCGTCGGCTGGCTATGAGCTGTTCGGCAGCGCCGATCGCACGTTCGGGCTGGACCTCACCGGCAAGGTGAAATTCGGCACCGCCGACGAGAACAAGGGCCTGGGCACCGGCAAGAACGATTACGGCCTCTCGCTGGATACCTACAAGGTCAGCGGCGACTGGACCGCGTTCGGCGGCGTGGGCTGGATGAAATACGGCAGCTCGCAGTACATCAAGCTGAAGAACGGCTTCAATGCGAACATCGGTGCCGACTACAAGCTCAACTCCAGCAACAACATCGGCGCGTACTACTACTACCGTGAGCGGATCGCCGATACCGGCGCCTCGCAGAGCGAGATCGCCGCTTACTGGAACCACAAGTTCAACGACAGCCTGCGCGTGCAGGCCTACGCGCTCGCCGGCTTCGCCGACGGCAGTCCGGATTACGGCGTGGGCGCGTCGCTGAAGTACAGCTTCTGACCGAACCGGCGCCGTGTGCGAGCACACGGCGCCGCCATGTCGGCGTGCGTCATTTGCGTCGCGAGCCGCGCAGCGTGTCGATCGAGAAGGTGGCGATCTCGCCGCCGGGGACGCGGCGCGGCTGGCCCACGGGCGGGCCCCAGGCATGCGCGCTGACCACTTCCCAACTGGCCGGGATGCGCCCGTCCGTGCGCATCGCCTCGTACGCGGCCAGCATGCGCCGATAGCGCCCCTTGCCGGTGAGGCCGCGTGCGCGTGCGCGGTCGGCATTGGTGGCACCCAGGCCCCGCAGTTCCTCCAGCAGCTTGCGCGGCTCGCTGTAGGTCAGCGTGTAGCGGAACACGTCCAGCACCGGGTCGCGCAGGCCGGCGTTGAGCATCGCGTCGCCGACGTCATGCATATCGAGGAAGCGGCCCACGTGCGGCTGCTGGTCGGCCTCGGCCCAGGCCGCGCGCAGTTCCATCAGGGTGTCCGGGCCGAAGCTGGAGAACGCCATGAAGCCGCCGGGCTTGAGCACGCGCATGCACTCGCCGAACAGTGCCGGCAGGTCGTCGACCCACTGGAAGCAGAGGTTGGAATACAGCACGTCCACGCTGTGGTCGGCCAGCGGCAGGCGGGTGGCTTCGGCGCACACGCGGCGGAACGGCTTGCGCCAGCTGCTGTGCTGCTTCGCGGCGCGCAGCATCGGCAGCGCCAGGTCTACCGCGATCACCTCGGCCTTGGGGTATTTCTGCTTCAGCAGCGCGCTGCCGCGGCCGGTGCCGGCGCCGACGTCGACCACGCGCAGCGGCGTTTCCAGGTAGAAGCCCAGCCGTTCGAGCAGGGCATCGCCGACTTCGCGCTGTAGCGCGTCGTGCTTTTCGTAGGTGCTGGCGGCGCGGCCGAAGTGGCGGCACACCTGGGTGGGATCGAGTTGGAAGTCGCTCATCGCGCCTGCTCAAGGGAAAGGGGGGCCAGCAGCGGCTGCAGCGCTTGCGCCACCGCATCGGCGTGGCCGAAGAACGGCGCGTGGCCGGCCTGCGGAATCTCGGTGTACTGGCCGCCGCACTGGCTGGCCGACCAGGCCATCGCCTGCGGCGGCACCAGCCGGTCGCGGCGGCCGCTTATCCAGGCACTGCGTACGGCGAGGTCGGGCAGGGCAGCGCGGCGGTCGCTGCTTTCCAGGATGCGGATGCCTTCCTGCAGCACGCGCAGGTCGGGTTCGCCGTGCGTGAACACCAGCTCGCGCAGGTGGCGCAGTTCGCCGCGCGGGTCGGCGCTGCCCATCGCTTCCAGCGCCAGGAAGCGCTCGATGGTGGCGTGGTAATCGGTTTCCAGGTCGCTGGCCAGCTGGTGCACCAGCTGGGCATCGCTGCCGTGCGGCCAGCCGGCGTCGCGCACGAATTTCGGCGTGGCGCACAGCATGGCCAGCCCGCGCACCTGCCGCGGCAGCTCCAGCGCGGCGGTCAGCGCGATGGTGCCGCCTAGCGACCAGCCCAGCCAGAGCGCCGGTGGCGTGAGCTTGGCGATCGCCGCGGCGCAGGCATGCGGTTCCAGCGGCAGGCCGCAGTCGCGCGAGCGGCCGTGGCCGGGCAGGTCGACCACGTATATCGTGCATTGGTTTTCCAGCGCCTCGACCAGCGGCGTCAGCACGCCGCCGTGCATCGCCCAGCCATGCAGCAGCACCAGCGGGACGGGGCCGTGGCCGCGCCGGTCGACGTACAGGCTCATGCCCCGCTCCAATGAGGCAACGCGCTTCTTGCGTTCGCCTCCTCTCCCCCTCGGGGAGAGGATTGAGGTGAGGGGCCGGGGCTTGCCAACGCGTGGTTCAGAGCACGCTCTGATGCCGGTTTCTCGGCAGCGTTTTCTCTCACCCCAGCCCTCTCCCCGGAAGAGAGAGGGAGTTCGCCTGTCGGGAGCAGATTGGGCCCCACGGCGCCACGCCCGTCGAACACGAAGCAGTCGCCCTGCCAGTGCGCGCCGCCGGTCTGTTCGAGATACTTCAGGATGCCGCCGTCGAGCTGGTAGACGTGCGCCATGCCGAGCTCCTGCATGTGCAGCGCGGCCTTCTCGCAACGGATGCCGCCGGTGCAGTACGAGACCACCGTCTTGCCCTCGTAGCGCGCGCGGTCGGCAGCGATCGCGGTGGGGAAGGCGGTGAAGCTGGCGAGGCGGTAGTCGATCGCCTGCGCGAACTTGCCGGCGGCGGTCTCGTAGTCGTTGCGGGTATCCAGCAGCAGCACCTCGCGACCGTCGTCGTCGCGGCCCTGGTCCAGCCAGCGCTGCAGGGTGGGCGCGTCCACCGCCGGTGCGCGGCCGCCCTCGGGGCGGATCGCGGGTTGGCGCATGGTGATGATCTCGCGCTTCAGGCGCACGCGCAGGCGGCCGAACGGCACCGCATCGGACAACGACTCCCTCGGCGCGACATCGGCGAAGCGCGGGTCGTCGTGCAGCGTGGCCAGGAAGCCGTCGATCTGCGCGCGGCGGCCGGCGAGGAACAGGTTGATGCCCTCCGGCGCGAGCAGGATCGTGCCCTTCAATGCCAGCGCTTCGCAGCGCGCGAGCAGCCGCTCGCGCAGCGCGGGCAGGTCGTCCAGGCTGATGAACTTGTAGGCGGAGATGTTGACGATCGACATGCGGGGGAATCGGCGGAGCAGGCGGCGATTATACGTGGTCGCCGCCGGGCACCCGGAGCGCGGCCGGCAGATGCAGTGTTTCCAGTGCGCCCAGCAGCCGGTCGACGTGGATTTCCTCATGCGCCGCCGACAGCGTGATGCGCAGCCGCGCCTGGCCGGCGGGCACCGTCGGCGGACGGATCGCGGTTACCAGCAGGCCTTGCCGTTCGAGTGCCTGCGCCGCCCCCAGCGCGGCGTCGGCGCTGCCCAGCAGCAACGGCTGGATCGCGCTGGGCGAGGCCGCCAGCGGCAGGCCGAGCTCGGCCGCGCCGCGGCGAAAACGCCCGATCAGCACGCTGAGTTTGTCGCGCCGCCAGGTTTCGCTCTGCGCCAGCCGCACCGCTTCCAGCGCGGCGGCGGCCAGCGCCGGCGGCATCGCGGTGGTGTAGATGTAGGGGCGCGCGAACTGCACCAGCCCGTCGATCAGCGCGGCCGGTCCGGCCACGAACGCGCCGCTGCAGCCGAGCGCCTTGCCCAGCGTGGCCATCAGCAGCGGCACCTCGTGCTGGCCCAGCTTTGCCGCGCTGAGGCTGCCGGCGCCGTCGTCGCCGAGCACGCCGAGGCCGTGCGCGTCGTCGACCATCAAGGTGGCGCGCTCGAGTGCGCACAGCTGCGCCAGCGCGCGCAGCGGCGCGACGTCGCCGTCCATGCTGAACACGCCGTCGGTGGCCAGCAACGCCGCCGCGCCGGGGTTCGCCGCCAGCTGGCGCGCGGCGGCGGCCACGTCGGCGTGCGGATAGCGCTTCAGTTCGGCGCCGCCGAGCCTGGCGCCATCGAGCAGGCAGGCGTGGTTGAGCTTGTCCTGCACGCACACGTCGCCGCGCGCCAGCAGCGCCTGCAGCACGCCGAGGTTGGCCAGGTAGCCGGTGGAGAACAGCAGCGCGCGCTCGCGCCCGGTCCAGGCGGCCAGCGCTTCCTCCAGTTCCGCGTGCGCGCTGCGATGGCCGCAGATCAGGTGCGCCGAGGTACTGCCGACGCCTTCCTCACGCGCCGCGCGGGTGAGCGCGGCGACCAGCTGCGGGTGCTGCGCCAGGCCGAGGTAGTCGTTGCTGCAGAATGCCAGCAGGCGCTGGCTGCCGGTTTCCAGCCACGGGCCGTCGGCGTGGTCGATCGTGCGCAGCCGGCGGCGCAGTTCGGCGCGCTCGCGTTCGGCCGTCTGGACGGCCAGTCGTTCGAGCAGATCAGGCCGCGGCACTGCAGCCACAGCCTTGTCCGCAGCCGGCCGCGTCGCTTTCAAGAAGGCCGGCGCGCACGGTAGCCACCTCTTCGGCCACTTCCATCGCATGCAGGTCGAGCCGGCGGAACAGCGCGCGATCGGCTTCCACGTCGGGGTTGCCGGTGGTCAGCAGCTTCTCGCCGTGGAAGATCGAGCCGGCGCCGGCGAAGAAGCACAGCGCCTGCACCGCGTCGTCCATCTGCTGGCGGCCGGCGGACAGGCGCACGATCGACAGTGGCATCAGGATCCGTGCCACCGCGATCGCGCGCACGAATTCGAACGGATCGAGCGGCTCGGCGTCGCCCAGCGGCGTGCCGGGCACCGGCACCAGCTGGTTGATCGGCACCGAGTGCGGATGCTCGGGCAGGTTGGCCAGCGCCTGCAGCAGGCCGGCGCGCTGCTCGCGCGTCTCGCCCATGCCGACGATGCCGCCGCAGCAGGTCTTCAGGCCGGCGTCGCGCACCTGCTCCAGGGTTTCCAGGCGATCGCGGTAGTCGCGGGTGTGGATGATCTCGCCGTAGAACTCCGGCGCGGTATCGATGTTGTGGTTGTAGTAGTCGAGGCCGGCGTCCTTCAATGCCTGCGCGTGGCCGTCGCCGAGCAGGCCCAGGGTGGCGCAGGTTTCCAGGCCCAGCTCCTTCACCGCACGCACGATCGCGGCGACCTTGGGAATGTCGCGGTCCTTCGGCCCGCGCCAGGCTGCGCCCATGCAGAAGCGGCTGGCGCCGGCGGCCTTGGCGGCGCGGGCGTGGACCAGCACGTCGTCGACGTCCATCAGCTTCTGCGCGGCCACGCCGGTGTCGTAGCGCGCCGCCTGCGGGCAGTAGGCGCAATCCTCGGGGCAGCCGCCGGTCTTGATCGACAGCAGGGTCGACACCTGCACCGCGTTCGGGTCGTGATGCTGGCGATGCACGCCGTGTGCGCGGTGCAGCAGTTCGTTGAACGGCAGCGCGAACAGCGCGGCGACTTCCGTGCGCGTCCAGTCGTGGCGGATGGCGGCTTCGGGCATGGCGGGCTCCGTGGCAGAGGCCGCGAGTTTGGGTGGGCCGATCGCTGTCGTCAACTTGTTTGCAGGGCGGTTCAGTTGACGAAGTGAACTTGGCGCCCGCGCCGGAAACGGAAAGGCGGCCCGCAGGCCGCCCTTCCTCGACGCATCCGCACCGGCTTATTTGCCGCGTGCGGCCTTCACCTGGTCGGCGGTGATCAGCTTGCCCTGGTTGCCCCACGAACTGCGCTCGTGGTTGGCGATGTTGGCGATGTCCGCGTCGTTCAGCGCGGCGGCGAACGGCGGCATCGCGGTGGGGTAGCTGGTGCCGTTGATCACCAGGCCCTGCAGGCCCTTCAGGATCACCTCGATGTGCTTGGCCGGGTCGGCGTCCTGCACCGCCACGTTGTCCTTCAGCGGCGGGAAGGCGCCGGGCAGGCCCAGGCCGGTGGCCTGGTGGCAGGCCGCGCAGTTGGCGGCGTACAGCGAGGCGCCGCGGGCCGGGTCGAACGTGTACGGACCGCTGGCGGCCGGCGGCGGCGTGGCGGGCGCGGCGGCGACCGGTGCCTTGCTCACCGGCGGCTTGGCGGCGGCCTCGTCGGGCGAGCCCACCAGCAGCACGCCCTGCGCACCCAGCTGCATGTGCGCCATGGCGTGGTCGACGAACGGATAGTGGCCGGCCTCGTCCAGCTTCAGGTCGAATACCGCGCCCTCGCCCGGACCCACGCTCCAGGTGGAGACGCCGTCGATCGCCTGCGCCGGGTTGCCGCCCGGATAGACCTTGTCGAAGATCGCGCCGATCACGTGGAACGAACTCCACAGGCTGGGGCCGGCGTTGACCACGTACAGGCGCACCAGGTCGCCGGGCTTGGCGGTGAGCGGATGGTCGCGGTACTGGAACGCGGCACCGTTGAACACCACCTCGTCGGGGCGCATCTGCTGCATCTTCTCGTAGTTGCCGGCCATCAGCTTGCCCGACACCTGCTGGGTGTACCACTCGCCCTGCACCAGCACGTAGCTCTCGGCGGCCGGCGGCAGCGGCGTGGCCGGGTCGACGATGATCGCACCGTACATGCCGTTGCCGATGTGCAGCAGCACCGGCGGCGTGCCGCAGTGGTACAGGAACGCACCGGGCACCTTGGCCACGAACGAGAAGGCGATCGACTCGCCCGGCATGATGTCCACGTAGTGCAGGCTGGGCGGGGTGATCGCGCTGTGGAAGTCGATCGAGTGCTGCATGGTGCCGTGGTTGGTGAGCTTCACGTTGACCGTTTGTCCCTGGCGCACGTGGATCACCGGGCCGGGCACGCTCTTGCCGAAGGTCCAGGCCTGGTACTGCACACCGCTGGCGATTTCCACGCTCTGGTCGGAGACGGCGATGTCCACTGCCACGCTGCCGCCTTCCTGCAGCGGCGGCAGGCGTGCGTCGCGGGCCTTGCCGATGGGTTGGCTGGAGGCCAGCGACAGCGGCGTCACCGCGGCCGCCGCGGCCTGCGGGCTGGCCGATTTCACGTTCAACGCGCTGTGCAGGCCGGCCAGCAGCAGCGCCACCAGGATCAGCACGCCGGCCAGCGCCGGCCCCTGTACGCGCCACGGCAGCGGGTGCACCTCGGTCAGCGGCAGCGTGTCGTTCCAGTCGGCCAGCCGGCGCCAGCTCGGCCAGCGGCGCTCGATCAGGTAGTCCAGGCTGTACGGGCTGGGGCCCGAGCGCAGGTTGATCACGATCAGCGCCGCGAAGATCAGCACGTAGCTGATCGCCGCGCCGATGTTGTTGGCGCCCACCGAGTACGGGCCGCCGAAGCCTTCCGCCGTGCTCCAGATCAACAGGCTGAACAGGATGCCCACCACGTAGGTGATCTTGCGCGCGAAGCCCAGCAGCAGCGCCAGCGCCAGCAGGGTCTCGGCGATGCGCGTGGCCCATACGAAAAAGCCCACGTGCGGCGTCACCAGGCCGATCCACAGCTCGAACCACCACCCCGACCAAGCCGGCTGGCCGGTCGCGGCGTTGTGCAGGTAGCCTACGTAGTGGTTGGCGAAATCGGCGGTCCAGGTCAGCGCGGCGCTCACGGCCCAGATCAGGCCGAACGCCACGCGCAGCGCGGTGCCGGCTACCGCCGGCCAGGTGGAAGGAGCGGGCTTGCCGCTGTCGGGCACGGACATGGGAACCTCTCTGAGTGGATGAAGTGGCGGGCGGAATCGGACGTCGCGGCGCGACGACGCCCGAGTGTACGTCGCCACGGTGGCACCGGGCGATACTCGCGGGCGACTTGCCGCTACCATCCCGAGCGACGAACGGGGAGGACGCATGGATCGGCCAAGTCGGCTGCAACCCTGGCACGCGCTGCAGCGATGGCTGCTGCCGCGGCGCTGCCTGCTGTGCGGCGCGCCCGGCGCCGACGAGATGGATCTGTGCGCCGACTGCGCCGCCGAGCTGCCGCGCAACCGCAGCTGCTGCGCGCGTTGCGCGCTGCCGCTGGCCGTGCCGGCAGCGCTGTGCGGCGAGTGCCAGCGCCACCGGCCGCCGTGGGACGCGGCGTGGGCGCCGTTCCGCTACGGCTGGCCGCTGGACCGGCTGGAGTCGCGCTACAAGTTTTCCGCCGACCTCGCCGCCGGGCGCGTGCTGTCGCAACTGTGGCAGCGCGAGCCGTGCCCGCTGCGGCTGCCGCAGCTGCTGCTGGCCGTGCCGCTGCATCGCAGCCGCCTGCGCCGGCGCGGCTACAACCAGGCGCTGGAGCTGGCCCGCTCGCTGGCGCGCGCATCCGGCGTGCCGCTGCGGCACGATGCGCTGCTGCGCCGGCGTTCCACCGCGGCGCAGACCGAACTCGACGCGCTCGCCCGCCGCCGCAACGTGCATGGCGCGTTCGCCCTGCGCGAAGGCGTGGCACTGCCCGCGCACGTGGCGATCCTCGACGACGTGATGACCACCGGCGCCACCCTCGCCGAATGCGCCCGCGTGCTGCGCCGCGCCGGCGTGCAGCGGGTGGACGTGTGGGCGCTGGCGCGGGCGCCGTCGCCGCGGGCGCCTTGACTTCAAGTTTAGGCACAAGTACCTTTTTCAAAAAAGGTAGTGCGTGAGATGGATGCAGGCAAGTCCGGCGCGTTGCGCAAGGGGCTGTTGGAGTTCGTGGTGCTGGCCGTCGTTTCGTCGGGAAGGGCCTATGCCGCCGACATCCTGCAGCGCCTGGGCGGTACCGAGTTCGCCACCAGCGAGGGCACCCTGTATCCGCTCCTGAGCCGGATGCGGCGCGAACGCTTGCTGGATTACGAGTGGCAGGAATCCGCAAGCGGCCCGCCGCGGAAGTATTACCGGCTCACGCCGAACGGCCGCAGGCAACTGGCCGCGTTCCGGACGTACTGGAAGTCCTTGACGCGTCTCATCGACGAACTGGGTACACCACCATGCAAACCATGATCCATGTCGGCCTGAGCGGTCACACGACGGCGTTCCAACTGGACGAGGATGGCTACGGATCCTTGCGCCGCTACTTCGAGCGCGCGCGTGCGGGGCTGGCGCGCGATCCCGATCGCGAGGAAATACTCCGCGACCTCGAGCAATCGATCGGCGAAAAACTCGCGGTGTTGCCGCATGCCGGCGGGCGGGTCATCGCCGGCCACGAAGTCGATTCGGTGCTGGGGCAAGTCGGCACGGTCGATCCCGGCAGCGACAACGGCCATGCCCGCCGCCCGCCGCCGATGCGGCCCTGGCGGTTTTGCCGCATCGAGCAAGACAAGTGGATCGGCGGCGTTTGCACCGGACTGGCGGCACGTTCGGGCGTCCGCGTCGACTGGGTGCGGACCATCTTCATCCTGGCGACGGTTTTCACCGGCGGCATGATGGCGCTGGTCTACCTCGCCCTGGTGCTCGCACTGCCGGTACTCCGGACGCGCGACGATTACGAGGACATGTGCCGTTTGTCGCCGTAGGCGATGCGAGACCGGACAGGGTGGCGCGGCCAGGGCGGATCAGGCCAGTGACGAGGACTCGCCTTGTGCTCGCGGCGTGTCGGCAGTGATGGAATGAGGAGGTTTGCCATGTCGGTAGCAAGGCGGATTCGCGGATCGGCACGCGTGGCGTCGCTGGTTTTTTTCCTGCTTGCGCCGACCCTGGCGCTGGCCGCGTCGCCTGCGCCAACCGAGATAGCGCAGGCGAAAGCCGTCTTCGCGGATGCGCAAAGCGTCTCCGCCAGGGACGACGGCCGCCTGTGGGGCATCCCGCTCTACGGCCGGATGCTGCTGGTGATCCCCGCGACGCGGGCCGTCATCGCCAACCAGCCGGATCCGCGGCATCTGCTGCGGCCTGCGGACGGGGTCTATGTCGGCACGCTGCCCGAGGACGTGGTCCTTTCGGACGCGCCCACGGAATGGGAGGGCGTGCGCTGGACGCAGCTGAGGTTGCCGGCCTTGCCCGAGGATGCACTGACGCGCTCGATTACTCTGGCGCACGAGATGTTCCACCGCATCCAGCCGCAGCTGCATCTCGCGGCGAACGCCACGGCGAACCCGCAACTCGACGCCGAGCAGGGGCGATTGTGGCTGCGGCTGGAGTGGCGCGCGCTCGCCGCCGCCCTGATCGAATCGGGCGATGCGCAGACGCAGGCGATCCGCGACGCCCTGGCCTTCCGCGACCGGCGCCACACGCTGTTCCCCGGCGCGGCGGCAACGGAAGCCGCCATGGAGATCACGGAGGGCACCGCCCAATACACCGGCATCGTGGTGGCGGAGCCGGATGCCGCGGCGGCGCGCTGGCACACGGCGGCCGATCTCCTCCATCCCGATGTCGAGAGTTCCTTCTCGCGCATTTCCGCCTTCATGTCGGGACCGGCCTACGGCCTGTTGCTGGACGAGCGCATGCCGGGATGGCGCAAGACGCTCGACGAGCGTTCCGACCTTGGCGCGATGCTGGCATCGACGCTACACGGCAACGCGGAAGCGTCGGCCGAGTCGCGTGCCGCGACCTATGGTGCCAGCGGGCTACGCGTGGTGCTGGCGGATCGCGCCGCCCGCGAGAAAGCCATGCAGGCGCATTACCGCGCCGCCCTGGTCGACGGGCCGACGCTTGCGCTGACTGCGCTGGGGCGCTTCAGTTTCAATCCCAGCACCGCGGTGGCGCTGGGCGCGGACGGCATCGTCTACCGCACGTTCCACGCCATCGCGCGGTGGGGCACCCTGGATGTGCAAGCGGGCGGCGTGCTGGTGGCAGCGGATTTCAGCCGCGCCGCGCTGCCCGTCCCGATGACGATCAAGGGCCCGCGTCTCGCAGGCAAGGGCTGGACCATCGAGCTGGCGCCGGGCTGGTCCGCCGCGCCGGCGACGAAGCCCGGAAGCTACGTGCTGGTGCAGCATCCTCGCTGACCGCTGACCGCTGACCGCTGACCGCTGACCGCTGACCGCTGACGCCGATCCGGTGCCTTCTCAATGCACCGCCAGCGCCAGCACGATGCCGATCCACAGCGCCAGCCCCAGCCAGTTGTTGTGGCGGAACGCGGCCAGGCAGGCGTCGCGGGCGCGCGCGCGGATCAGCCACAGCTGCCAGCCGAACAGGCCGGCGGCGGCCAGCAGCGCCAGCCAGTACGGCCAGCCCAGCGCGGCACGCCGGCCGACGAACAGCATCGCCAGCAGGAAGGTGCCCATCAGCATGCCGAGGATCGGCAGGTCGGCGTCGCCGAACAGGATCGCGGTGGATTTCGCGCCGACCTTGCGGTCGTCGTCGCGGTCGACCATCGCGTACTCGGTGTCGTAGATCACCGCCCACAGGATGTTGCCGATGAACAGCAGCCAGCCCAGCGGCGGTACCGTGTGCGTCACCGCGGCGAATGCCATCGGGATCGACCAGCCGAATGCGGCGCCCAGCACCACCTGCGGCAGGTAGGTCCAGCGCTTGGTGAACGGGTAGATCGCCGCCAGCGCGGCGCCGGCGAACGCCAGCCGGATGGTCAGCGCGTTGGTGAACAGCACCAGCACGAAGGAGAACGCCAGCAGCGTGGCGAATACCACCAGCGCCTCGCGTGGCGTCACCCGCCCGCTGGCGATCGGCCGCCCGGCGGTGCGCTCCACCAGCGGATCGAGCTGGCGGTCGGCGTAGTCGTTGATCGCGCAGCCGGCCGCGCGCATCGCGAACACGCCGAGAGTGAAGATCAGCAGTGGCTGCCACGGCGGGAAATCGCCGGCTGCCAGCCACAGCGCCCACCAGGTTGGCCACAGCAGCAGCAGCGCGCCGATCGGGCGATCCATCCGGGTCAGCACCAGGTAGTCGCGCGCCTTCGCGCGATGGCGCGCCGGCAGCCGGCACATCAGCCAGTCCAGCACCCGCGTGGCACGGGTCGAGCTGTCCGCCGGCTGCATCGCCCGGGCGGCGGGGTTCGCGGTGCCGGGCCGTGGCCGGGCGGCGGAGGAAGGCGCGGCGCGGTGCCGCTGGCGTTGGCGGGATGGGGGAACCATGCGGCAAAGTCTAGCGCGCCGTGCCTCGGCGAACCGCGCGGTAGTTCTAAAGTCCGCCCTGCCGCGGCCGATAAGGCTGACGAGCGCTACCGTTCGTGGTAACGCCAAGCATGCGCCGCACGACGCCGGACGCCGTCGGTGCCTGGAGCGTCGATGGCCGGATACGAAGCCAGCGAAGAGGACCTTGCGCTGTCGCCCGACGCGCTGCCGCCCGATGACGCCATCGCCGGCGCGCCCGCGCCAGCGGCGGAATCGGCGGTGGCCGATTCCTTCGTGCACTCGCGCCTGCTCGATTCGGTGGCCTCGTTCACCCACCACCGCGACATCGCCGCGCTCGACCACAGCCTGGTGCTGTCGTTGGCCGAACTGACCGCAGCGCGGCGGGTGGTGCTGGCCAAGCGGGCGCTCGACGGCGCCTACGTGGAGGCCATCATGTGTTGCACGCCGGACGCGCAGGGCGTCTATCGCCTGCAGGCGGACGACCCGGACGCTATCGATCCGGCGCTGAAGCTGCTGCACCGCTGCATGCACCGGCTGGACGTGCAGACGGAAACGGTGCAGGGCCTGCATCGACTGGTCGTGCCGATCCTGTGCGACGGCCGCGCGATCGGCGCGCTGCAGCTGGACAGCGACCTGCCGCCGGCTGCCAGCCGGTCGCTCACCGAGGGCTTTGCGCGCATCTACGCCAACTACACCGTGCTGCTGCACGAAAGCGAACACGACAAGCTGACCGGCCTGTACAACCGGCGCAGCCTCGAACGCCAGTTGCAGCGGCTGTTGCACCAGCACGAGCAGACGCTGCGCGTGCTGCCGCCGGCACGCGCAGCGCCCGGCGAGCCCGCCGCGGAGCCACCGCAAGTGTGGCTGGCGATCCTCGACATCGACCACTTCAAGCGCATCAACGACACCTACGGGCACATCTACGGCGACGAGGTGATCCTGCTGCTGGCGCAGCAGATGCGTGCCTGCTTCCGCCGCAGCGACGTGCTGTTCCGCTTCGGCGGCGAGGAGTTCGTGATCCTGTTCGGCGCGGCCAGCGAGGGCATCGTGCACGCCGTGCTGGAGCGTTTCCGCCAGCGCATCGCCGAGCACGTGTTCCCGCAGGTGGGCAGTGTCACCGTCAGCATCGGCTACGCCGGCGTCGGTCGCCACGATTACCCGGCCAGCGCGCTGGATCGCGCCGATAAGGCGCTGTACTACGCCAAGCAGCACGGCCGCAACGGCACCTGCGGCTACGAGAGCCTGAGCGCGCGCGGCCTGCTCGGGCGGGAGATGGCGGCCGGCAGCATCGACCTGTTCTGAGCGGCCGCGGGCGCACGGCGCCGGCGATGCGCGCTCAGCTGCGCAGCAGCCGTCGGTAGGCCGGGTGCGCGCTCTCGTCCACATGCGGATAGCCAAGCGCGGCCAGGAACTGCCGCAGCAGCGGCAGCTCGGCCGCCGGCACCTGCAGGCCAACCAGGATGCGGCCGTGGTCGGCGCCGTGGTTGCGGTAGTGGAACAGGCTGACGTTCCAGTCCGGGTGCAGCCGCCCGAGGAAGTCGGTGAGCGCGCCGGGACGCTCGGGGAACTCGAAGCGGTACAGCCGCTCGTCCCGTGCCAGCGGCGAACGGCCGCCGATCATGTGGCGCAGGTGCAGCTTGGCCAGCTCGTCGTCGGTGAGGTCGAGCAGTTCGAACGCCTGCGCGCGGAACGCGGCGGCCAGTGCTTCGCGCTCGCCGCGGCGGGCGATGCGCACGCCCACGAAGATGTGCGCCGAGCGCGCGTCGCCGATGCGGTAGTTGAACTCGGTGATGGCGTGCCGGCCCAGCGCGGCGCAGAAGCGGCGGAAGCTGCCGCGCTCCTCCGGGATGGTCACCGCGAACACCGCCTCGCGCTGCTCGCCCAGCTCGGCACGCTCGGCGACGAAGCGCAGGCGGTCGAAATTCATGTTCGCGCCGGAGACGATCGCCACCAGCGCGCCCGCGCCGCCGCCGTGCGCGGCGGCGTATTGCTTCAGCCCGGCCAGCGCCAGCGCGCCAGCGGGTTCGGGCACGCTGCGGGTGTCCTGGTAGATGTCACGGATCGCCGCGCAGACCGCGTCGGCATCCACCCGCAGCATCGCGTCCACATGCTGCCGGCACAGCGCGAAGGTCAGCGCGCCGACCTGCTTCACCGCGGTGCCGTCGGCGAACAGGCCGACCTCGTCCAACACGACACGCTCGCCGGCGTCGAGCGAGCGCGCCATCGCGTCCGAGTCCGCCGCCTGCACGCCGATCACCCGTACCGCGGGCCGCAGCGCCTTGATGCACGCGGCCACGCCGGCGGCGAGGCCGCCGCCGCCGACCGGCACGAACACCGCCTCCAACGGACCCGGGTGCTGGAGCAGGATCTCCAGCGCCACCGTGCCCTGGCCGGCGATCACCGCCGGGTCGTCGAACGGGTGCACGAACACCGCGCCGCGTTCGGCCTGCAGCTGCGCGGCCGCCGCCTGCGCGTCGCTGTAGGAATCGCCGGCCAGCACGACGTCCACCATCGCCCCGCCGAAGCGGCGCACCGCGTCCACCTTCAGCTGCGGCGCGGTCACCGGCATCACGATGGTGGCGCGGATGCCCAGCTTCGCCGCGGCCAGCGCCACGCCCTGCGCGTGGTTGCCGGCGGAAGCGGCGACCACGCCGCGCGCGCGCTGCGCCGCGTCCAGCTGCACCATGCGGTTGTACGCGCCGCGCAGCTTGAACGAGAACACGCTTTGCTGGTCCTCGCGCTTCAGCAGCACCGGCCGGCCCAGCCGCTCGCCGAGCAGCGGCGCCGGTTCCAGCGCGGAGACCTGCGCCACCTCGTAGACGCGCGCGGCACGGATCTGCGCCAGCAGGTCGGCGTGATCGTCGTCGACGAGCGGGGCGACGGCGTTCATGCCGCGAGCGCGGCAGCCGGATGCGCCACCTGCAGCACGTCGACCAGCTTGCGCGTCTGCTGCAGGATCTGGCCGAGCGCCGCGTCGTCGCATTGCAGGCTCAGCGTGAGCCGCGAGACGGCGGGATCGTGCGTGGCCGCCACGGTCAGCGTGTCGATGTTGTAGCCGCGCGCGGCGAACAGCCCGGCCACGCGCACCAGCGCGCCGGCTTCGTTCTGTAACAGGATGGACAAGGTGTGGTTCATGACGGGACTCCGTGGGTGAGTCCCCCTCCCTTCGGGAGAGGGTGCCGACAGGCGGGTGAGGGTACGGGCGAAGCGAGGCGCTGACGCCCGCCCGTACCCTCAGCCGGCCCTTGGGGGGGCCACCTTCTCCCGGAGGGAGAAGGGAAAGGCCCAAAGCTCAGAACATGTGTGACGTCGCGCCCTCGCCCGCGGCCGCCGCCGCGCGCGAGGGAATGAAGTCGCCGGTGATCATCTGCGCGTAGCTGGCGCCGGGGCCAACCATCGGATATACGCCGGCCTCCGGGTCGATCATCACTTCCAGGAAGGCCGGGCCGGGGTAGGCGAGGAAGTCGGCAATCGTCGCCTCCAGCTCGTCCACGCGTTCCAGCCGCCGCGCCCAGCCGAAGCCGTCGGCCTGCGCGGCGCGCACGAAGTCCTTCTTGTGCAGGCTCTTGTCCGACGCCGCGAAGCGGCCCTTGAAGTACAGCTTCTGCCACTGCCGCACCATGCCGTCGCCGACGTTGTTCAGCACCACCACCTTGATCGGCAGCTCGTAGGTGGTGACGGTTTCCAGCTCGCCGAGGTTCATGCGGATGCTGGCGTCGCCGTCGATGTCGATCACCAGCTCGTCGCGCCGCGCGAATTGCGCGCCGATCGCCGCCGGCAGGCCGAAGCCCATCGTGCCCATCGAGCCGGAGGTGAGCCAATGCCGTGGCGCGCGGAAGTCGAAATACTGCGCCGCCCACATCTGGTGCTGGCCGACGCCGGTGCTGACGATGGCATGGCCCCGTGTGTGGCGGTTGATCGCCTCGATCACTGCGTACGGCTGGATCAGTGCGCTGGCGCGGTCGTAGGCCATCGCGTGCACGCGTTTCAGTTCCGTCACGTGCGCATGCCAGGCGTCCAGCTCGGGGCGCAGGCCGTGCGCGCGGCCGTACGCGGTGAGCCGTTCCAGCGCGCGCACCAGCGGCCCCACGTGCTGCCAGTCGACCGCCTTCACCTTGCCGATCTCGGCCGGGTCGATGTCGACCTGCGCGATGAACTTCGCGCGCGGCGCGAACTTGTCCGGTACGCCGGCCACGCGGTCGTCGAAGCGCGCGCCCAACGCCAGCACGAAGTCGCAGTCCTCCACCGCGTAGTTCGCGTAGGCGGTGCCGTGCATGCCGAGCAGGTGCAGCGCCAGCGGGTCGGTGCTGTCGAAGCCGCCCAGGCCCATCAGGGTGGTGGCGACCGGCAGCCCGAAAGCGTCGACGAAGGCGCGCAGCGCGGCCGACGCTTCCGCCGCGATCACGCCGCCGCCGGCGTAGATCAGCGGGCGCCGCGCCCGCACCAGTGCGTGGAAGAACGTCGCGCAGTCGGCGTCGCTCAGCGTCGACTGCTCCACCGCACGCAGCCGCGTGCGGTAGCCGGCCAGCGCCAGCTCGCCGCCGCCGCGCCAGGCCAGCGCGGTGTTCTGCACGTCCTTGGGCACGTCCACCACCACCGGACCGGGCCGGCCGCTGCGTGCCAGGCTGAACGCGGTACGCACGATCGCTTCCAGCTGCGTCGCGTCGGTGACCAGGAACACGTGCTTGGCGCAGGCGCCCATGATGTTGCTGACCGGCGCCTCCTGGAACGCGTCGCTGCCGATCGCGGCGGTGCCCACCTGGCCGCAGATCACCACCAGCGGGATCGAATCGGCCATCGAGTCGCGTACCGGCGTGACCATGTTGGTGGCGCCGGGGCCGGAGGTGACGATGGCCACGCCGATCTTGCCGGAGGCGCGCGCGTAGCCGGCCGCCATGAAGCCGGCGCCCTGCTCGTTGGCCGGCACGATCAACGGCATCGGTTCGCTGCCGTCGGCGCGCGGGTGTCCGGCGTTGTAGCGGAACACCGCGTCGTACACCGGCAGGATCGCGCCACCGGAGTAGCCGAACAGAACGTCGACGCCCTCGTCGGCGAGTATCTGCACGATCACTTCGGCGCCGCTCATGCTGTGGCCGGCCAGCGGGTGCCGGTCGGTCGTGGTCTCGGCTTTCAGTGCTTGTGCATTCACAAAGAAAATCCCCACAAGTTCGGTGTCGTGCTCCCTCCCCTGCGCAGCAGGGGAGGGTTGGGGAGGGGTCGCTCTTGCCCGTAAAAAGTCAAAAGCGTCACCCCCTCCCAACCTCCCCTTCATTGCAGGGGGAGGAGCCAGGGAGCGTCAGCCGGCTTTCTTCAGCGGCGCGACGGCGGCGGGCGGCGTGTTCGGCTGCAGCCACGGCATCCGTGCGCGCAGCTTCGCGCCGACCACCTCGATCGGATGCTCGAGGTCGGCCTGCTTCAGGCGCTTGTAGTTCGGCAGGCCGGCCTGGTATTCGGCGATCCAGTTCTTCGCGAAGGTGCCGTCCTGGATGTCGCTGAGCACCCCCTTCATGCGCGCCTTGGTGCCGGCATCGACGATGCGCGGGCCGCTGACGTAGTCGCCGTACTGCGCGGTCTCGGAGACGAACTGCAGCATCTTGGCCAGGCCGCCCTCGTAGAACAGGTCGACGATCAGCTTCAGCTCGTGCATCACCTCGTAATAGGCGATCTCCGGCTGGTAGCCGGCCTCGACCAGGGTCTCGAAGCCCTTGGTCACCAGCTCGCTGGCGCCGCCGCACAGCACCGCCTGTTCGCCGAACAGATCCGTCTCGGTCTCTTCCTTGAAGTCGGTCTGGATGAGCATCGCGCGGCTGCCGCCGATGCCGTCGGCGTAGCCCTTCGTCTTCGCCTCGGCGTGGCCGCTGACGTCCTGGTGCACGGCCCAGATGCACGGCACGCCGCGGCCGCGCTCGTACTCGCTGCGCACCAGCGCGCCGGGACCTTTCGGCGCGACCAGGATCACGTCGATGTCCGCGCGCGGCGTGATCTGTCCGAAGTGCACGTTGAAGCCGTGCGCGAACAGGAGTGCCGCACCGGGTTTGAGGTTCGGCTCGATCGCTTCCTTGTACAGCGCGGGCTGCACCATGTCGGGGGTGAGCACGGCGACCAGGTCGGCGCCCTTCACCGCCTCGGCCGGCTCGGCGACAGTGAAGCCGTCGGCCTTGGCCTTGTGCCAGGTCGGGCCGTTCGGGCGCAGGCCGACCACGACGTCGAGGCCGGAGTCGCGCAGGTTGAGCGCGTGCGCGCGGCCCTGGCTGCCGTAGCCGAGCACGGCGATGCGGGATGAGGCGAGGGTGTGGTGGCTCATGCGGTGACTCCCTGGTTGGATGCGGTGGTGGTAGGGCGTGGGGCAGGGTTGGCGGGTTGCGTGGTGGCGCCGTCGGAAGCCGAGCCCACCAGCAGGGCGAACTTGGCCAGCACGCCGCGACTGACTTTCGGCGCCGGCGGTTGCCACCGCGCGCGGCGCGCGGCGAGGTCGGCGTCGGTGGACATTTCGCGGGCGAGCGCGTCGATGCGGATGCGGTCACCGTCGGCGAGCAGCGCGATCGGGCCGCCGCGGGCGGCTTCCGGGGCGATGTGGCCGACCATGAAGCCGTGGGTGGCGCCGGAGAAACGACCGTCGGTGATCAGCGCCACGTCGTCGCCGAGGCCGCGGCCGATCAGCGCGGCGGTGACGCCGAGCATCTCGCGCATGCCGGGGCCGCCGGCCGGGCCTTCGTTGCGGATCACCACCACGTCGCCCTTCGCGATACGGCCTTCCTGCACGGCGGCGAAGGCGGCCTCCTCGCTCTCGAACACGCGGGCGCTGCCCTCGAAGCGGGTGCCGCCGTGGCCGGCGCTGTGCTTGCCGGGGATCTTCAGGATGCAGCCGTCCGGCGCCAGGTTGCCGTAGAGGATGGAGTAGCCGCCGCGCGGCTTCAGCGGTGCGACGACCGGATGGATCACCCGCTGCTGCGCGACGCGCGGCGCCGCGGCGGTTTCGGCGAACAGGCTGCGGCCGGTGACGGTGGCGGCGTCCTCCAGCATGCCGGCGGCGATCAGCTCCTGCGCCACGCGCGCGGCGCCGCCGGCGTCGAACATCTCCACCGCGGTGTAGCGGCCGCCGGGCAGCAGGTCGGCGATCACCGGGGTGCTTTCGGTGGCCGGCTGGAAATCCTCCAGCGACCATTCCACGCCGGCCTCGCGGGCGATCGCGAGCAGGTGCAGCACCGCGTTGGTGGAGCCGGCGGTGGCCGCAACCATGCGCGCGGCGTTGTGCATCGCGGTGCGGCTGATCAGGGCACGCGGCGTGCGGCCCTGGCGCAGGCAATCCATCACCAGCTCGCCGCAGCGGCGAGCGGCGGCGAGCTTGTCCGGGTGGGTGGCGGGAATGTCGTTCAGCCCCATCGGCGACAGCCCCAGCGTGGTCAGCACCATCGCCATGGTGTTGGCGGTGAACTGGCCGCCGCAGGCGCCGGCGCCGCCGCAGGCGTCGCACTCCACCTGGCGCAGCTCGGCGTCGTCGATGGTGCCGGCGCCGTGCGCGCCCACCGCCTCGAACACCTGCTGGATGGTGATCGGCCGGTTCCTGTGCAGGCCGTGCGCGATGGTGCCGCCGTAGAGCGCCACCGCGGGGATGTCCAGCCGCGCCATCGCCATCGCTGCGGCGGGAATGGTCTTGTCGCAGCCGCACAGCACCACCATGGCGTCGCACAGGTGGCCTTCCACCGCCGCCTCGATCGAGTCGGTGATCACCTCGCGGCTGACCAGCGAATAGCGCATGCCCGGCGTGCCCATGGCGATGCCGTCGGTGACCGCGATGGTGTTGAACTCCACCGGCGTGCCGCCGGCGGCGCGCACGCCTGCCATCGCCGCCTGCGCCAGCTCGCGCAGGTTGAGGTTGCATGGCGACACGTCCGACCAGGTGTGCACCACCGCCACCAGCGGCTTCTTCAGCGCCGCATCGTCCAGGCCGGTGGCGCGCAGCATAGCGCGAGCGGGGGCGCGGTCCGGGCCGCTCTTGATCAGGTCACTGCGCATGGGGAAAGCTCCGAAGGACAAAGTCCCTTGACGGGGGGACAAATCGGCAGGAAAGCCGATTTGCACGGCGCCAGCCGCCCGCAGGGTGAGGGCCGGGGATGGCCCGAATGAAGGTGCCCCGAAGGGGCGGATGAGGGGCGAGTGCTTGCGGTGGAGCTGATCGAAAGGAAGAAGAGCGCCCCCTGCGCGCCAGGGAGGTGGCGGGACGGAACGGGAGTCGGCGCCATCGCGGCGGGCACGAACCGTCCGGCGCCGAAGACGCGCAGGGGGCGGCAAAAAGGGCGGACACGTCCGTGTGCCCGCCGGGGAAAGCTGGCCGGATCAGCCGCATGCGCGCGCTCCGGCGAAGAACGCAGCGGCGGTGTCGGCGTGGTCGTCGATCGCGGCGATCACCGCATCGCGCACCTCGTCGGTGCCGGCGCTGCCGCCGATGTCGCGGCTGTGCGGGCCGTGCCGCAGCACCTGCTCGACCGCCGACTCCACCGCGACCGCCTCCGCTTCCAGTCCCAGCGAATGGCGCAGCAGCAGCGCGGCGGAGAGGATCGCGCCGACCGGGTTGGCCACGCCTTGCCCGGCGATGTCCGGCGCCGAGCCGTGGATCGGCTCGTACAGCCCGCGCCGGCCGTCGCCCAGCGAGGCCGACGGCAGCAGGCCCAGCGAGCCGGCCAGCGCGGCGGCCTCGTCGGTGAGGATGTCGCCGAACAGGTTCTCGGTGACTACCACGTCGTAGCGGTTCGGCCGGGTCAGCAGCAGCATCGCCATCGAGTCGACCAGCTGGTGCTCGACTTTCACGTCGGGGTAGTCGGCGGCGATGCGCTGCACCGTGCTGCGCCACAGCCGCGAGGTTTCCAGCACGTTCGCCTTGTCGACCGAGGTGACATGGCGGCGGCGGTCGCGCGCCTGATCGAACGCACGGCGCACCACGCGCTCGATCTCGGCCACGGTGTACCTGCACTCGTCGGTGGCGGCGTCGGCGCTGCGCGTCTTCGCGCCGAAATAGGCGCCGCCGGTGAGCTCGCGCACGAACAGCACGTCGACGTGCTTCAGCTTGTCGTTCTTCAGCGGCGACAGGTTGGCCAGCGCCGGATGCACCTGCAGCGGGCGCAGGTTCGCGTACACGCCGAGCGCGGCGCGCAGCGCCAGCAGGCCCTGTTCGGGCCGCACCGGTGCGTTCGGATCGGACCACTGCGGACCGCCGACGGCACCCAGCAGCACCGCATCGGCGGACTGGCACGCCGCCAGCGCGGCGGCCGGCAGCGGTTCGCCAGTGGCGTCGATCGCGATGCCGCCGATCAGCTGCTGCTCGAACGCGAACACGTGCTCATAGCGCGCGGCCACGGTTTTCAACACGGCCACCGCGGCGGCGGTGACCTCGGGGCCGACGCCATCGCCGGGCAGGGTAACGATGCGAGCTTTCATGCGTTTACTCCGTTTGATCGAAGCCGGTCTTGTTGAAGAGTGCGGCCATGGATGGCCGCTTCTTGACGTTCGCGTTCACGGACGAACGCATCAATTTGATCGCTGTGCTGCAGCAGGTAGCCGAGCTGGTCGACGCCGTGCAGCAGGCAGTGCCGCGCGAACGGTTCCAGCCGGAACGGGATGCGGCCGCCGTCGGGCAGTTCGATGAACTGGCCGCGCACGTCGATCGCCAGCTCGATGCCGGGGTGCCTGAGCAGCCAGCGGTGCTCCCGCTCGTCGATGACGATGGCGAGCAGGCCGTTCTTCAGCGCGTTGCCGCGGAAGATGTCCGCGATCTCGCTGCACAGCACCGCCTGGATGCCGTAATCCAGCAAGGCCCACGGCGCGTGCTCGCGCGAGGAGCCGCAGCCGAAGTTGTTTCCGGCGACGAGGATCGCGCAGCCGCGCGCTTCCGGCCGGTTCAGCGGGAAGACGGGGTTGTCGCTGCCGTCGGGCTGGTAGCGCCAGTCGTGGAAACACAGCCTGCCCAGCCCGTCGCGGGTGGTGGTGGTGAGGAATCGCGCCGGGATGATGCGGTCGGTGTCGATGTTCTCGTCGGCCAGCACGGCGGTGCGCGAGTGGAGGCGGGTGATGGGGTGCATCAATGAAATTCCTCGCTTCTTGCGTTGGCCTCCTCTCCCCTGTGGGGAGAGGATTGATGTGAGGGGCGGGTGCCCGCAGGGAAGTGCAACGAAGCGCCTTGCTCCTCCCCCTGCGTGCAGGGGGAGGTCGGGAGGGGGTAAAGCTCTGGAGCTGGAGGCAAGAGCGACCCCACCCCGGCCCTCCCCTGCCAGCAGGGGAGGGAGGCCAGCGAATCGGTCGGCGTTCATGCCGCCACCTCCGCCAGGTACTCGCGTGGATCGGCGATGCGCCCGGCGATCGCCGACGCGGCGGCGGTCGCCGGGCTGGCCAGCACGGTGCGCGCGCCCTTGCCCTGGCGGCCCTCGAAGTTGCGGTTGGAGGTGGAGACGACGAGCTGGCCCGGCTGCGCCAGGTCGCCGTTCATTGCGATGCACATCGAGCAGCCGGGCACGCGCCACTCGGCGCCGGCGGCAAGGAACACCCGGTGCAGGCCTTCGCGCTCGGCGTCGCGGCGCACCGCCTCGGAGCCGGGCACCACCAGCATGCGCACGCCGTCGGCGACGCGTCGGCCGCGCAGCACGCGCGCCACTTCGCGCAGGTCGGACAGGCGCGAGTTGGTGCAGCTGCCGATGAACACCACGTCGACCGGTGTGCCCTGCATCGGCTGGCCGGGGCGGCTCTGCATGTAGTCGAGCGCGCGGCGTTCCTGCGCGTTCGTCGCCGCTGGCACCGGCGCGTCCATGGCGATCGCCATGCCCGGATGGGTACCGTAGGTGACGGTAGGTTTCACCGCGGCGGCGTCGATGCGTACCTCGCGGTCGTAGCGCGCGCCGTCGTCGCTCTTCAGCGTGCGCCAGTTCGCCACCGCCGCGTCCCACGCCGTGCCCTGCGGTGCGCGCATGCGGCCTTCCAGCCAGGCGAACGTGGTCTCGTCCGGCGCGATCATGCCGGCGCGCGCGCCGGCCTCGATCGACATGTTGCAGACGGTCATGCGCTGGTCCATCGACAACGCCTCGATCGCCGCGCCGCGGTACTCCAGCACGTGGCCGGTACCGCCATCGACGCCGATCGTGCCGATGATGTGCAGGATCAGGTCCTTCGCGCCCACGCCCGGCGGCAGCTGGCCGTCCACGTGGATCGCCATGGTCCTCGGCTTGCGCTGCAGCAGGCATTGCGTGGCCATCACGTGGCCGACCTCGGTGGTGCCGATGCCGAACGCCAGGGCGCCGAACGCGCCGTGGGTGGAGGTGTGGCTGTCGCCGCAGACGATGGTCATGCCCGGCTGCGTCGCGCCCAGCTCCGGGCCGATCACGTGCACGATGCCGCGCTCGGCGCTGTTCCAGCCGTGCAGCTCGACGCCGAACTCGCGGCAGTTGCTTTCCAGCTGCGCCACCTGCGCCTGCGCCTCGGCGTTCGCGTACGGACGGCTGCCGTCGGCGTTGGCCGGCAGGGTCGGGGTGGAATGATCCAGCGTGGCCAGCATGCGGTCGGGCCGGCGCAGGCTCAGTCCACGCTCGCGCAGTTCGCTGAACGCCTGCGGCGAGGTGACTTCGTGCACCAGGTGCAGGTCGACGTAGAGCACCGCGGGCGTGTCGATGGTTTCGGCGACGACGACGTGGGCGTCCCAGATTTTCTCGAACAGGGTCCGCGCACTCATGCGGATGCCTCCATGGGGGCAGGCTGTTGATGAGGAGTCCGGCCATGGATGGCCGGTTCTTGATCTTCGCGGTCAGGGACGACCGCATTGACAACACTCAGCCAGCCGTGGCGATCCTCGGTACGGCCATCGAACAATCCGAAGAACGCCTGCCGCAGCTGCTGCGTGACCGGGCCGGGCGCGCCCTTGCCGACCGCCTTGCGGTCGACCGAACGCACCGGGGTGATCTCGGCGGCGGTGCCGGTCATGAACACTTCGTCGGCCGAGTACAGCGCCTCGCGCGGCAGCTCGCGCTCCTCCACCGCGATGCCGAGGCCGGCGGCCAGCGCGAGCACGCTGTCGCGGGTGATCCCGGCCAGGATGCCGGCGCTGGACGGCGGCGTGAGCAGCCGGCCGTTCTTCACCAGGAACAGGTTCTCGCCGGCGCCTTCGCTGAGCAGGCCGCCGTGGCCCAGCGCGATGCCCTCGTCGTAGCCGTTGCGGCGCGCCTCCAGCCCGATCAGCTGGCTGGACAGATAGTTGCCGCCGGCCTTGGCCCAGCTCGGGATGGTGTTCGGCGCGGGACGGTGCCACGACGACACGCAGATGTCGGCGCCGCGCTCGGCCGCCTCGCCCAGGTACGCGCCCCAGGCCATCGCCATGATCGCCACCTCGACCGGCGCCCCGTCCTTCGCCAGCACGCCCAGGCCGCCGGCACCGCGGAACACGATCGGCCGCACATAGGCCGACGGCATCGCGTTGGCGCGGATCAGCTCCAGGCAGGCGGCGTTGATCTCGTCCTCGCTGTAGCCGACCTCGATCTCGTACACGCGCGCCGACTCGAACAGGCGGCGGGTGTGGTCGGCGAGGCGGAAGTAGGCCGGGCCGCGCGGCGTGGCGTACACGCGCTCGCCCTCGAACACGGACGAGCCGTAATGCAGCGCGTGCGTGCTGACGTGGACGCTGGCCTCGGCCCACGGCTTGATGCGGCCGTTGTGCCACAGGAATGGGGTGTTCATGCGGTGATCTCCTTGTGCGGGCGTCCCTGCGCGCGAGGATCGGCAAGCGGCCTTCCCTGACCGCGCTCTTCAATGGACGGGGCTTGCTCGTGCGGCGGGTGCTGCGCGATCCGGTTGACGATGACCAGCGCGGCCAGCGCGGCGGCCTCGACGATGTCGGTGCTGCTGCCGTGGCCGCGCCAGTCGCGCGCGGCGTGGCGCGCGCTCAGCTGGGCGTGGCCCAGGGCGTCGGCGCCTTCGCCGAGCGCATCGATCTGGAAGCGGGTGAGCGCCAGCGGCGTGCCGGTGGCGCGCTCGATCGCGCGCAGCACCGCGTCGACCGGGCCGTCGCCGATCGCCGCCTCGCCGACCTCGCGACCGTCGTCGTGGGCCAGCCTCACCGAGGCCGAGGCGCTGCCGCCCAGATGCGAGCTGGCGTGCAACTGCAGCAGTTGCCACGGGCCGCTGGCGTGCGGGTCGCGGCCCAGCGCCAGCGCTTCCAGGTCCTCGTCGTGTAACTCGCGGCCGTGGTCGGCCAGCGTCTTGAAGCGGGCGAAGATCTCGTCCAGCGCGGCGTCGTCCGGCGCGTGGCCCAGCGCCTGCAGGCGCTGGCGCAGCGCGGCGCGGCCGGAGTGCTTGCCCATCACCAGGCGGGTTTCGGCGATGCCGACGTCCTGCGGCCGCATGATCTCGTAGGTGCCGCGGTGTTTCAGCATGCCGTGCTGGTGGATGCCCGACTCGTGGGCGAACGCGTTGGCGCCCACGATCGCCTTGTTGCGCGGTACCGCCTGGCCGGACAGCTCGGTCAGCAGGCGCGAGGTGGGGTACAGCTGGCGGGTGTCGATGCGGGTGTCCACGCCGAAGTGCGGCGCGCGCACCTTCAGCGCCATCACCACCTCCTCCAGCGCGGCGTTGCCGGCGCGCTCGCCGATGCCGTTGATGGTGCATTCCACCTGGCGCGCGCCGGCGCTGACCGCGGCCAGGCTGTTCGCCACCGCCATGCCGAGGTCGTCGTGGCAGTGGCTGGAGAAGATCACCCGCTCCGCGCCCACGACGTGGCGGCGCAGGTATTCGAACAGTTCGGCGATCTCGGTCGGCGTGGTGTAGCCCACCGTGTCCGGCGCGTTGAGCGTGCTGGCACCGGCGGCGACCGCGGCGCTGAACACTTCGGCGAGGAATTCGGGCTCGGTACGCAAGGCATCCTCGGCGGAGAACTCCACCTCGTGGCACAGCCCGCGGGCGCGTTCGATCGCGCGCACCGCGGTGTCCAGCACCTGCGCCCTGCTC
Organism: Rhodanobacter sp. OR92; assembly: GCF_000427545.1. NCBI lineage: Bacteria > Pseudomonadati > Pseudomonadota > Gammaproteobacteria > Lysobacterales > Rhodanobacteraceae > Rhodanobacter > Rhodanobacter sp. OR92. Next base: position 254,008 of record NZ_KE386556.1, read on the forward strand.
ATGCCCAGCTTGTGCTCGCGATGCAGCGGGCTGGTCGACAGGAACAGGTGGATGCGCGAATGGCGGGCCGTCGCTAGCGCGCGGGCGGCGCTGTCGATGTCGCCGTCCTGGCAGCGTGCCAGCGCGCACACCGTGGTGCTTTTCAGCGCCCCGGCGATTTCCGCGACTGCAGCAAAATCGTCCGGCGAGGCCTGCGGGAAGCCCGCTTCGAGCACGTCCACGCCGAGCGCCTCGAGCTGCTGCGCCATGCGCAGCTTGGCGTGCCGGTCCATCGAGAAGCCGGGCGCCTGCTCGCCGTCGCGCAGGCTGGTGTCGAAGATGCGCACGCGCCCGGCGACTACGTCGTCGTCGCTGGCGGGGGTGTCGTGCTGGCCGGGGTTTTTCATCATGGCTCCGCTGTGGGCGGCGCCGAAGGCACAAAAAAACCCCGCATCCGTTACCGGGTGCGGGGTTCTTCGGGTGTTTTCAGGTTTTCTTATCTACCTGGACACATGCCCTCAGCCCGCACCTCCGTTGGTAATAAGGAGTACGAGTACGAGGGTAATAAGGAGCGTGCCGCCGAGCTGCAGCAGGCCGTCGACCGTCGCGAGACGGTTCATTTCGGCGATGCGGCAATGGTTGCTGCGCTGCGACATGTGACCGACCTTAGGGCACTTCGTGCGGCGGCGTCAACAGTTTCGTTTGAAATCGTCGATCGGCCTGCTTTGGACGTCCAGATGTCCAGACGTTCTTGCCGGGCGAGACGCGGAATATTTCACGAGAGCAGCAGCCGGCTCCGCAGGGCGATCTCGCTGGCCGCCAGCGGTTCGGCGCTGGCGCCGCGTGCCAGCATCGCGGCCAGCGCGGGGGGCACGGCGAGCGGGTGGTCGAGCAGTGGCGCCACCACGTTCTCGAACTTGGCCGGATGCGCGGTGGCGACCACCGCCCATGGCGCCGTGTCGCCCTCCGCGCGCAGGCGGTCGAGCAGGTGCATTGCGGTGGCGGTGTGCGGACAGAACAGCTCGCCGTGCTCGCGGGCGTGAGCGGCGATGGTGTGGCGGATGGTGGCGTCGTCCACGCTGTGCGCTTGCAGCAGCTGGCGCAACGCGGATTCATTCGGGAAGGTCCAGCGCAGCCGCTCGAAGTTGCTGGGCGCGCCGACGTCCATTGCGTTGGCGAGAGTGGCGATGGCTTCGCGCGGGCGATAGTCGGCGCCGGCGAAGAACTCGGGCAGGGTGGCGTTCGCGTTGCAGGCCAGCCGCACCTCGCCGACCGGCAGGCCCAGTTCGCGCACCCACAGGCAGGCCAGCGCGTTGCCGAGATTGCCGGTGGGCACGATGAAGTTGAGCGGCGTGCCGTGTGCGCGCCACCAGCCCAGCGCGGCGTGCGCGTAGTAGCTCATCTGCGGCAGCAGGCGGCCGAGGCTGATGCTGTTGGCCGAGGACAGCGGCACATCCGCCTGCAGTGCCGCGTCGTTGAGCGCGGCCTTGACCATGCGCTGGCAGTCGTCGAAGCGGCCGGCCACGCACAGCGCGGTCACGTTGTCGCCGAAGCAGCCGAGCTGGTGTGCCTGGCGCGGCGAGACCAGTCCGTCCGGATACAGGATCACCACGCGCACGTTCGGCTGGCGGTGGAACGCGGCGGCCACCGCGGCGCCGGTGTCGCCGGAGGTGGCGACCAGGATGGTCAGCGGCCGCGCATCGCGGCGCGGCAGCCGGCGCAGGCAGGCGGCGAGGAAGCGCGCGCCGATGTCCTTGAAGGCCGAGGTGGGACCGTGGAACAGCTCCAGCATCGCCGCGTGCGGATGCGCCGGCAGGGCGCGCAGCGGCGTGTCGAAGCTGAGCGCCTCGGCGCAGATCGCGGGCAGTGCGTCGGCCAGCACGTCGCCGGCGAAGAACGGCGCCAGCAAGGTGGCCGCAGTGTCGGCCAGCCTGCCGCGCGGATCGAACGCGGCCGGGTCGAGTCGCGGCAGGGCTTCGGGCACGTACAGGCCGCCGTCCGGCGCCAGCCCGGCGGCGATCGCCTGGCCGAGCGGCACGGTTTCCGTGCTGCTGCGCGTGCTGTGATAACGCAGTGGTTCACGCATGGTCGCCACCTCTGCGGGAGCGCACCCTGTGCGCGAGCTCTGCCTGGCGTGCGGCAAAGGCATCGCGCACGACCGATGGAAGGCCCTTGTGGACAGGGTGCGCTCCTGCAGGGCGTGCGTTCATGGCAAGGCCTCGTCGAGCGAGGCGATCAAGGCGGCGGCGGGTCCGTCGATCGGCGACACCCAGGCGTCGCTGTCCAGCCCGCCCTCGGCGAACGCGGCGCGCATCGCCATGCTGGCCGCCTCGGCGTCGGCGCGGTGGTCGTACCAGCCGAACACGCTGGGGCCGGCGCCGGAGATGCTGGCGCCGAGCGCGCGGTGGTCGAGCGCGGCCTGCTTCACGCGGGCAAAGTTCGGGATCAGTGGCGCGCGGCGCGGTTCCACCAGCACGTCCTTCAGGCCTTCGCGCACCAGCGAAGCATCGCCGCGCCAGCAGCCGGCCAGCACCAGGGCGAGGTTCGCGCTCTGCGCCACGAACTCGCCCAGCGCGTAGTGGCCGGCCAGCGCCGCGCGCGCCGTGCGTGTCTCCAGCACCACGTGCGGATGCACCAGCGCGCAGTGCCACGCCTCCGGCACCTCGATGCGCAGCAGGCGTTCGTGGGTGGCCAGCACCAGGCCGCCGAGCAGCATCGAGCCGAGGTTGTCGCCGTGGCGGCTGCCACTGGCCACCGCTTCGCCGTCCAGCGCGAAGCCGTACAGCGCCTCGCGCGGCAGCGGCCTGGGCAGCAGTGCGTTGGCGGCGATCAGCGCGGCCACGCACGAGGCCGCCGAACCGCCCATGCCCGAGCCCAGCGCGATGCCCTTGTGCAGGGTCAGCTCGAACCCGTGGCGCAAGCCGAGCGCCTTGCGCAGCGAAAGCAGCGCGGTGCCGGCGGTGTTCGCGCGCGGGTCGGTGGGCAGGTCGGTGACGCAGCCGCGGATGGCGGCAATGCGCACCACCGGCTCGTCGATGCGGCGCACTTCGGCGCGGTCGCCGGCGCCGGCCACGCTGTGGCCGAGCAGGTCGAAGCCGACGCCGACGTTGCCGACGCTGGCCGGCGCGAACGCGCAGGCGACTTGTGGATGTTTGGCAGTGCGCGGTGCGGCCATGACGGGTTCCAGCAGGGAGGAGTTCATGCGCGCGCCTCCAGCGATTCGGCGATGCGCAGCAGGTCGGTGAACACGCCGGCGGCGGTCACCTCCGGGCCGGCGCCGGGGCCTTGCACGATCAGCGGATTATCGCAGTAGCGGCGGGTGCTGAACTGCACGATGTTGTCGGTGAGGCGGGTGTGCGCGAACGCGTGGGACGCGGGCAGCACCAGCAGCCGTACGCTGGCGCGGCCGTGCCGGTCCAGCTGCGCCACGTGGCGCAGCACGCCGCCTTCGGCACGCGCCTCGGCCAGTTTCGCCGCCATCGGCGCATCGAGTTCGTCGAGCCGCCGCATGCAGTCGTCCAGCGGCAACGCGGCCAGTGCGGGCGGCACCAGGCTTTGCAGGTCGACGTCTTCCAGCGACAGGGCCTGGCCGGCCTCGCGCGCCAGGATCACCAGCTTGCGCGCCACGTCGAGCCCGGACAGGTCGTCGCGCGGGTCGGGCTCGGTATAGCCCAGCGCATGCGCCTCGCGCACCAGCGCGGAGAACGGCTGGCGGCCGTCGTGGCGGTTGCACAGCCAGGCCAGCGTGCCGGAGAACATGCCGTCGACCGCGAGCAGATCGTCGCCGGTGTCGAGCAGGTCGCGCAGCGTCTGCACCACCGGCAGGCCGGCGCACACGGTGGCCTCGTAGCGGAAGCGCGCGCCGCCGGCGCAGGCGGTGCGGATCGCCTGCCAGCGCGACAGCGGGCCGCTGCCGGCCAGCTTGTTCGGGGTCACCACGTGCAGGCCGGCGGCCAGCCAGCGCGGGTAGCGTGCGGCCACCTCGTCGTTCGCGCTGCAGTCGATCAGCAGCGCATGCCGGCCATCGCTGCCGCGCACGTGCCCGGCGAACGTGTCCAGGTCGTTCGGCCGCCAGATCTGCGCGCCGCCGTGGCGACTGTTGAGTTCGGCGTCGTCGCAGTCCAGCCACATGCGCTTGCTGGCCACCACGCCGCAGAGCTTCAGTTCCAGCGCGCTGTCGCGCAGCAGCCGCGGCTGCGCGGCACGCAGCTGTTCGAGCAAGGCACTGCCGACCCGGCCGGGGCCGATCACGCCGACGGCCAGCACGCGCTGCCGCCGCCTGCCCGCCGCGGCGAAACCGGATGCGGGCGGCAGCTCGGCAAGTGGGGACGCACAGATGTTCACGATGACCTCCTGGTGAGGCCCGTGCTCGCTGGCGGATCGGCGTGTGCTTGGGGAGTGCACCGGCCCGCCTCGGTCGAGGGCGGGGCCGTTGCGTGGTGAAGAACCTAGTCGCGCACGGACACCCACCCCGACCGAGTGGTAATGGTGGTCGTGGTGGTGGTGGCGGGGCGGTTGACGCCGCCGGCCGGCAACGGCACACGCCCGGCGAAGACCGGGACGAGGTGCGTGCGTGCTGGCATGGAAAGCGGCGACATGGGCTCGACCTTAAGGCGGATGTTGCACCGCGGTCAACAGATGCATCTGCAACTTTCAAGCGGCGGGCGCAGGTCGCCGCACCTGCGGCAGGTTGTCGCGGCACGCCGGTTGGCGCCGGCCGGTGCCGGTCGACCGGCCTACAATCCGCCGGATGAACAGGTTCGTTTCACTGCGCCGGCGGCTGTGCAGACAGGCGCCGCGTGCGGCTTTTGCGTTGCTTGCGCTCGGCATGGGCCATGCGCCGATGGCCGCCACGCCGCCGCAGGCCGGCGCCGCCCCGGCGATACCCGACACCATGCAGCAACGCGTGGCCGCATGCACCAGCTGCCACGGTGCGCATGGCGAGGGTTCGCCGGACAGCGTGGCGATCCCGCGCCTGGCGGGCAAGCCGGTCGGCTACCTGCTCCAGCAGCTCGAATACTTCCAGACCGGCCAGCGCCGGCACGCGCCGATGGAATACGTGGTGCGCCAGCTGAGCCCGGCGTACCTGCGCGACATCGCCGGCTACTTCGCGAAGCAGGACGTGCCGTACCGGAAACTGCCGGTGCCGGCGGTGTCCACGGACACCCTGCGGCGCGGCGAGCAACTGGTGCTGCGCGGCGACTCCACCCGCGGCGTACCGTCGTGCGTCAGCTGCCACGGCGCCAGACTCACCGGCGTGGAGCCGATGATGCCAGGCCTGATGGGCTTGTCGTACGACTATCTCGACACCCAGCTGGTGTCGTGGCGCACGCGCCAGCGTGCGGCCGAAGGGCCGTACTGCATGGGCGTAGTCGCCAATCGCATGCGCGAATCGGACATCACCGCCGTGTCGGCGTGGCTGGCCAGCCACGAGCCGCCGGCCGACATGCATCCGGCACCGGCCAGCGCGCAGACCGAACCGTTGCCGGGCTGGTGCGTGATGGGCAAGAGCGGAGCGGATCGATGACATGGCGGCGACATGGCTGGTGGGTGCCGGCATTGCTGGTGGTGGCGGTGCTGGGCTGGTGGTACCTCGGCCATGGCCAGCCGGTCGCCTCGCCCGCGCAGCGCGAGGCGGATGCCGCCGCGCTGCGCGACCCGGCGCTGATCACGCGCGGCGAATACCTGGCCACGGCCGGCGATTGCGCTGCCTGCCACACCGCGCGCGACGGCCAGCGCTACGCCGGCGGCCGCTCGCTGGGCACGCCGTTCGGCGACGTGCCGGCGCCGAACATCACGCCCGATCCGGACACCGGCATCGGCCAGTGGAGCTTCGACGATTTCTGGCGCGCGCTGCACGAAGGCAAGGGCCGCCGGGGCGAACTGCTGTACCCGGTGTTCTCCTACACCTCGTTCACCAAGGTGAGCCGCGACGATGCGCTGGCGATCTTCGCCTACCTGAAGTCGCTGCCGCCGGTGCAGCGGCCCGACACGGCGCTGGGGCTGGAGTTTCCCTACAACGTGCGCAGCAGCCTGATCGCGTGGCGCGCGCTGTACTTCAAGCCGGGCGAGTACCGGCCCGACCCGGCAAAGTCCGAACAGTGGAACCGCGGCGCCTACCTGGTGCAGGGCCTGGGCCACTGCAACGAATGCCACAGCACGCGCGACTCGCTGGGCGGCATCGAGCAGGATCGCCACCTCACCGGCGGCCAGATCCCGCAGCTGGACTGGTACGCGCCGGACCTCAGCACGCAGGCCGGCGGCGGCCTCGACGGCTGGCGCGCGCAGGACATCGTCGACCTGCTGAAGACCGGCCAGTCGGCCAAGGGCACCGCGTTCGGGCCAATGGCCGACGTGGTGCGCCTGAGCACCCAGCACCTGCGCGACGCCGACCTGCAGGCGGTGGCCGTCTATCTGCAATCGCTGCCGCCGCGCGCGCCGGCGGCAGCGATTCCGTTCGTGCAGGCGGCCAGCCACGCGCAGGGCGGCAAGCTCTACGCGCAGCACTGCGCCGACTGCCACGGCAAGGACGGCCGTGGCGTGGCTGGCATCTACCCGCCGCTGGACGGCAATACCTCGGTGACCGAACCGACCGGCATCAACGCGACCCGCAGCGTGCTGCTCGGCGGCTTCGCCCCGACCACCGCCGGCAACCCGAAGCCGTACTCGATGCCGCCGTTCGCGCAGCAGCTGAACGACGCCGACGTCGCCGCGTTGGTCGGCTACATCCGCCAGTCGTGGTCGAACCAGGCCGCTGCGGTGCAACCGGCCGACGTCGGCACCTACCGCAACACGCCGGTCGACTGAGCAGCCGGCGTTTCGGCGTCGTCGGCGTTACTCCCTCCCTGCTCGCAGGGGAGGGCCGGGGCGGGGTCCGCTCTTGCGCTTTCTTCCGCCCCGGCGGGACGCCGTGGCCCTGCCGTGACCGGTGCGAGCGCGCCGGCAGCGCGCTCTTGCCGCCGGCTGCGGCGCACTGCGGCATCCGTACGCAGGCGCCGGCGGGCGCGATTTGACGTGGGTCATGGCAAGCGTGGCGCCGCGCCCGCACGCTGCGGGGGATATCCATCCACCGCTTGCTCACCACGGCTTCCGGGTATGATCCAGCTCAGCTACAGCACCTTCGGCCTCACCAATCTGCCGTTTCTGGAGGCGATCGACGCGGTGGCCCGGGCCGGCTACGCCGGGGTCGAGCTGTCCTTCCACCGCGACCAGTTCAATCCCTTCAACCTCGGCGAGGCCGACCTCGACGCCGTGCGCGCGCGGCTGGACGCGGCACGCATCGTGCCGGCCTGCGTGGCCACCGCCTCGCACTTCTTCACCCCGTCGCGGCCGCACGAACCGTCGCTGCTGACGCTGGACGCGGCCGGGCGCAAGCGCCGCATCGACCTGGTCAAGCGCGGCATCCGCGTGGCGCGCCGGCTGGGCGTGAAGCTGGTCACCTTCGGCAGCGGTTTCCTGCGCGAGGAGCACGTGCGCCAGCCGGCGGTCGATCCGGGCGAGCTGCTGGCCGACAGCATCCGCGAATGCCTGCGCGAGATCCGCGACGACGAGGACATCACGCTGCTGATCGAGCCCGAGCCGGGCATGTACATCGAGACCCTGGCGCAGGGGCTGGCACTGATCCGCGCGGTCGGCTCGCCACGCTTCGCGCTGCACATCGACATCTGCCACGCCTACTGCTCGGAACCGGACTACATCGGCGCGCTGGCGCAGGCGGCGCCGTTCGCCCGCTACCTGCACATCTCCGATGCGCGCGAGGGCCGCAACCTCAGGATCGTGCGGGACGATGCGGTGGCGGGCTTCGACCTGGATGCCGCCAGCACGCTGGTTTATTTTCCCGACACAGCGGACTACCTGCTGCTGGATCGCCGCCATCCGCTGTACTTCGGCGAGCATACGCCCGACCCGGCGCGGCGCCGGCGCATCGACGCCCTGCTGGCGCAGGCCGGCATCGACCGGCCGGCGGGCACGGTCGACTACGGCAGCCTGTACGCCGGCGCCTCGCCGCTGGACGACGAGATCTTCACCTACCTGATCTCGGTGCCGGGGCTGAGCTTCGACGTGCTCGAACGGGCCTGGCCAATCGTCGCCCATCTGCGCGGCGTTCGCGGCCCGGCGCTGTTCGAGCGGATGGTCGCCAACACGCGCACCGGCATCGTGCATTTCCACGAGATTCCCGGCGAAGGCACGCTGGACCTGGCGGCCAGTTTCCGTGCGCTGAACGCGCACGGCTTCGACGGCTTCGGCTCGGTCGAGCTCTACCACCACGTCGAGGGCTGGCAGCAGGCCCTCGACGACAGCTACCGCCACCTGGCCGCGATCGCGCAGCCGGCATGAGCGCACCCGGCCGTTCCACCGAGCAATCACCATGATCGACTTCGAGGCACTGGGCTGGTCGAGCGATACCGTCGGCGAACTGGACCACCGCCGGCTGAAGGCGCCCAGCGTCAAGCTGCGCGGCGTCCATGCGGGAGCTGCGGGCGACATCGTCTACACCGTCGACCTGCGCCTGCGCCGGCCGAACGCCGACGCCTGCCTGTCGAGCACCGAACTGCATTCGATCGAGCATTTCCTGCTCGAAGGCTACGGGCGCCTGTTGCCGCGGCATTTCGTCGGCATCGGCGTGATGGGTTGCCAGACCGGCTTCTATCTCACCCTGCTCGGCGAAGGCCGGCGTGCCGTCATCGAGGACGCGCTCGAAACCATCCTGAAAGGCGTGCTCGCGGCCGACGCCGTGCCGTATGCGCGCGTCGACCAGTGCGGCCACTGGCGCCACCACGACCTGGCCCGCGCCCAGGCCGTCGCGCGCGAGGTGCTGGCGCAGCGCTCGGCGTGGCGGGACGTGGCATGAGCACCGCGCCGGGCACGCACTGGCAGGTCAGCGCCACGCGCCGGATCGAGTACGACCTGCTCAACGTGGCCGACGTGTTCGACCCGCGCAGCGACGCGCTGCTGTCGATGGGGCGCGTGCAGGACGGGCGCCGTTTCGTGGTGGTCGACGCCTGCGTGCACGCGCATCACGGCGCACGCATCTGCGCCTACTTCGCGCAGCACCGGGTCGATGCCCGCATCATCACTCTGCCGGGCGGCGAGGGCGGCAAGACGCTGGAGGCCTGGCTCTCGGTGCTGCGCGAGCTGGACGGCTTTCCGATCCATCGCCGCGACGAGCCGGTCATCGCCATCGGCGGCGGCGTGCTGACCGACGTGGTCGGCTACGCGGCGGCCAGCTACCGCCGCAGCGTGCCTCACATCAAGGTGCCGACCACGCTGATGGGTTACGTCGACGCCGCGGTGGGAATCAAGACCGGGATCAATTTCAACGGCCACAAGAACCGCCTGGGCAACTTCGAGCCGCCGCGCCGGGTGCTGCTGGATCGCAGCCTGCTGCGCACCTTGCCGCCGCGCCACCTGCGCAACGGCCTGTGCGAGATCGTCAAGCTGGCCGTGATCAGGGACGCCGCGCTGTTCCGCCTGCTGGAGCAACACGGCGCGGCCTCGCTGGCGACGGCGTTCCAGGACGCGCGCGGCGGCGACATCCTCGACCGCGCGATCGGCGGCATGCTCGAAGAGCTGGCGCCGAACCTGCACGAGGAAGAGCTGGCGCGCAAGGTCGACTTCGGCCACACCTTCAGCTACGGCCTGGAAACCCGCCACGGGGACGACCTGCTGCACGGCGAGGCGGTGCTGCTGGACATCCTGGTGTCGACCGCGATCGCGCGGCGGCGAGGCCTGCTCGGCGCGGCCGCGGCCGAACGGATCTTCGCCGTGGTCGACCATCTCGGCCTCGCCCCCGACCTCGCCCTGCTCGACGCCGAACTCATGTGGCAATCGCTGCTCGATCGCGTCGAACACCGCAACGGTCTGCAGCGCGTGCCACTGCCCGCGGCGGTCGGCGAATGCACGTTCGTCAACGACATCGCGCGCGCGGAAATCGAAGCTTCCATCCAGACGTTGCATGACCGGACCACGACAGACCATGACCGAATCGCCGAACGTTGATGCCGCGGAAATCGCCCACTTCAACCGCATCGCGCAGCTGTGGTGGGACCCGCACGGCAAGATGGGCCAGCTGCACGCGATCAACGAGCTGCGCCTGCGCTTCATCACCGACCGCATCGGCGTGAGCGCGCCGCGCGTCGTCGACGTGGGCTGCGGCGGCGGCATCCTGGCCGAGGCGCTGGCCCGGAGCGGCGCACAGGTGACCGGCATCGACCTGTCGCGATTGTCGCTGGACATCGCCCGCCAGCATGCCGAGCGCGGCGGGCTGGCCATCGATTACCGCGAGCTCGATGCGGAAACGCTCGCGCGCGAGGAAGCCGGCCGCTTCGACGCGGTCACCTGCATGGAGATGCTCGAGCACGTGCCGCAGCCGGCGCAGGTTATCGCCGCCTGCGCCGCCCTGCTCAAGCCGGGCGGCGTGGCGTTCTTCTCCACCATCAACCGCACGTTCAAGGCGTTCGCCTTCGCCATCGTGGCCGGCGAGTACATCCTCGGCCTGCTGCCACGCGGCACCCACCACTACCGCAAGCTGATCCGGCCGGCGGAGATGCGCGCGTGGGCCGGCGCGGCGGGGCTCGAGTTCAAGGCGGTGGACAGCCTGATGTACAACCCGCTGACGCGCCGCTTCCGCGTTGCGCCGGACCGCGCCGACATCAACTACATGGCCTGCTTCGCCAGGAAGGGCTGACTTCCATGCGACGTTTCCTCGCCTTGTCGCGTTCCGTCCACGGCGTGCTCGACATCGCCATGCCCGGCTTCGTCGCGCTGCTGTGGCTGGGGCATTTCCCGTCGTGGCGGGTACTGGCGCTGTGCCTGGCGACCGCGCTGGCCGGCTATACGGCCATCTACGCGCTGAACGACCTGATCGGGGTGAAGGACGATCAGGAAAAGGTCGCTGGCGGGATCACCCCCGGCTACGCGGTGGAGGCGTCCGCCATGCGCTACCCGCTGGCGCAGAACCTGATCAGCATGAAGGGCGCGCTGGCGTGGTTCGGCTGCTGGTTCGCGCTGGCCGTGCTCGGCACCTGGCTGCTGAACCCGAAGATCCTGCTGATCGTGTTCGCCGCGGCGGCGCTGGAGGTGCTCTACGTCAAGCTGCTGAAGGTCACCTGGTGGCGCACCGTGGTCAGCGGCCTGGTCAAGTCGGCCGGCCCGGTCGCCGCCGTGTTCGCGGTGATCCCCGCGCCGCCGTGGTCGGGGCTGCTGGGGATGCTGGTCTGGCTGATGCTGTGGGAAATCGGCGGGCAGAACATCCCGGCCGACTGGAACGACATCGAGGAAGACCGCCGTATCGGCGCGCGCACCATTCCGCTGGTATTCGGCCTGCGCACCGCCAGCGTGCTGGTGGCGATCAGCCTGGGCCTGACCGTGCTGGCCAGCGCGCTGCTGCCGCGCCTGTCGCCGCTGGCGGGCGGCTGGCCGTTCCAGCTCGCCATCCTCGCCGCCGGCGCCGGCTTGCTGCTGCCGCCGGCGATCGGGCTCGCGCGCACGCTGGACGGCCGCCAGGCCGCGCGCCTGTTCGACCGCGCCAGCCTGTATCCGCTGGCGCTGCTGACGATCGTCACGGTGTTCGTGCTGATCCGTTGAGGCGCCGCTGGCGCTGCGGCGGGTTCAGGGCGAGGGCTGTGGTCGAGCAAGGAGCTATTTGGATACTTTTTGAATGAAACTGTCCGTTTCGTGGGCGCATTTGCTCCTGCGTCGTATGAGTTGATTTCCGGCGCCAACAGGCAGCAGGTGCCACGAACATTGTCCTCGAACGCGAAAGAGGATGCGGATAGCGAGGTCAAGCTCCCCCTGATCAGATCAAGAATCTATCCATCCAGACCGATGGTGAGGTAGGGACTGTCTCCTGGGACTATTACGCAGAGATTGGTCATGGCCGAATTATCTGGTCGACTGTACTTACCAATGACGGATGGAAGATCGCATCCGTGACTTACTCGATAAACGTGCCCGCCGAAGCCAAAAAAGCGGCCAGCAGATGAACTGAAAGAACTCGTGCGTGATCCGCTTTGGGTCGAAAGCGGAGACACAAAATCATCTGGAAGTGTATGCGTGAAGGCTGAGGTTGCTAAAGCATGCTCACAGCTTCATGCGCCGACCGATGAGCATCCCAATCAACGCGCCGGCCGCGCAAAAGGCAAATGCAAAGTCACCCAGGCCCCACGCAGGTGCTACCTTCAGCGAGAACTGGGAAGTGAGCAACCAAGGCAGAAAAAATACCAGCGCTCCGGAGACCAGTAGGCCGACGTATGCACCCGCCCTAAGCACTCGCGGTCTCAGAGTCGACGCCCTTCCTGGTGTAGCTTCGTAAGCCATAAGCCCCCCGCGAGCGGTTGGAAACCATAAGGGCGGATCTTACGCCCGTCGTGCGAGACTGGTTACCCCAAGTCCGCTCCCGGCCAGAAGCGGACATACACAGCTTGCCTGGAGGCTAGTGACCGATAAAGGCCATGACAATGCCCGCAACTACAAGCAGGGCTGCCGCTCTAGAATAGAAATGGCTGCGACGATCATAACCAGTCGACTTCGTCGCGGCCGGAATGTCCTCGACCTTATTGAGAAACAAATGAGTGTTTAGGAGTAGAGATACTCCTGCGAGAAGTCCACCAGAAGATATAAGCGATCCCGATGCCGAACGATGAACCATCGCAATCATGAGCCCCATTCCAGTCGCAAGCATCACAGTCAAAATCAGCATCCGTTTGGCTCTAATGCTCATGTGCCACCCCGTCGAATGTGACTGAAGACCCTGCCGCCGGATCGATCATAACCAAGTCCGCCTTCGGCCAAAAGCAGACATTGACCTACAAAACTTGGATCGGAGTGCGCTTTCTAAACCGCTGCGCACACAAAAAAGCGCACTCTGAACCCAGTTCCGATCCTTGACCGACGATGCGTACCTAAATTAGTTCCACACCGCGCCATATGCCTCTGGATCCAGAAGAGGGTCTGAAGGGTCGAAGGACGCCCAAGGGATAGGATGTGTCGCCAGCTGACGTTCAATCGCTTTTACGTGTTTACAGTCTTGGCGAAATTCAATTCGAACTTTGCGCGTCAAAAAGTTGATTGAGTAGCTGTTACCGTCGCCAATGGATCCATCGGAGCATCTGGATAGTGTTCTGTGATCATGACCCGACAGCAACCATTGCCCGTCAATTAGCTTAAATCTGTACACATCCGAGTCCGGCATCGATGCGCTTCCGGAGGTCGTCTGCCAATGGAAGGAATCGCTTGAATCTGCTTCGAAATCTTCCACACCCCATCCATATCGCATGGCGCCTGCATCGACATGGAATGGCCGGGACTCCTTCACGGAGAGCGTCTCGCCATGTTTCTCAGCAATAAAAAGAAAGCCGGACTCGGATAGAGCAGACGACGTGTAGAACATTCCAAATGTCCGGCCCATGTCTACGACTCTGGACAAGCTTGATCCCCTGCAGCCCTTCACACCGTGATTGCCCGGGGAGATTGCACAGATGTATCCCTCTGGCAGTCTGCTCAGCGTTTTTCCCATATATGCCGACAAAGTTGGGTAAACGCCCGCTGGAAGAGCTGGATCGGCGTTCGCGCCGGGCTCCACCGATACCAGAGCGCAAACTAACAGTAGTGCGATCTTCTTGCTCATTGAGCGCCGACTTTCCCTAACCCTCGGGAAAAAATGGAAAGAGCGATGTCCGCTTCGGGTCGAAAGCGGGCGTTGCCATTCCTCACTTATGTCACCTCTCAGCGCGACAGGTCGATCGCGTAGGTCGCCGTGCCGTCGCCGTGGTCTTTCAGTTGGCGGATGTTGTCGAGACCGGCCTCGCGCGCCACGGCCTGCTTGCCGCTGGCGCCGGTGAACACCACCGGGCCGCGGGTCTTCAGCGGGGCGAACTGCCATGACGTCGGTTCGAGGTCCTTCGCGCCGATCCGCTGGTGGCTTTCCAGCCACTTCGCCAGGATCTCCCGGGTGCCATCGGGGGCGGCCAGCACGATGTTGCCGCCGTCGAGGCCGGGGAAGTGGCCGCCGCCGCTGGCGCGGTAGTTGTTGGTGACCACGATGAACGGCTGGCCCGGCTCGACCGGTTTGCCCTGGAAGGTCAGCGTGGTGATGCGCTGGCCGGCCGGCTTCGAGACGTCGATGACGTAGTGGATGCCACCCTGGATCTGGTCGAAGTTGTAGCCGGTGTAGCGGCTGTTGATCAGCGCCTGTTCGCCGGCCTTCGCCGGGTCGATCCGGTTGAAGCGTTCGGCGGATTTTTCCAGCCAGGCCTTCAGGCCGGCGCCGTCGGTTTTCACTGCGGCCAGCGTGTTCGGGTAGAAGTACAGGTCGGCGGCGCTGCGCAGGGTGAGCGGGCCGGGCGCGACGTCGGTGTAGTCGTCGGGGCCGCCGAAGCCGGTGCGGAACGCGGCGGCGGCGGACAGCACCGGCACGCCGGCCAGTTCGGGGTGCGAGCGCGGCAGTTCGCTGCGCACGTAGTCGGCCTGGGCCGCGTTGACCGGCGCCAGCGCGGTCATGTTGCCCTCGTCGGCGAAGTGGCTGCTCAGGCGCAGCGTGCTTTCGCCGATCGGCGTGTTGACGTGGGCGATCGCCGCCTCGTGCGCCAGCTGCACCAATGGCGCGATAGCCGGGTCGGCCGGCACGCAGTCGTTCTTCTGCTTGCAAATGCGCCGCACCTCGCTGTGGCTTTCCGCGTGGTCAACCACCCAGCGACCGTCCTTGCGGTCCAGTACCAGCCGGATCACGCCCAGGTCCTTGCCGAAGAAGTCCGCCATCACCGCGGGCACGCCGCGCACCAGGCCGCGCTGGGCGTCGACCTCCTTCAGGCCGGCGTAGCGCGGGCCGGGGAACTCGGCGTGCGAGTGGCCGAGCAGCAGCGCGTCGATGCCGGGCACGCCGGCCAGGTACCAGCCGGCGTTCTCCATGTCCGGGGTGTACGGCGCGGTATTCAGGCCGCCGTGCAGGATCGCCACGATCAGGTCGGGATGCTGCGCCTCGAGTTCCGGCAGGTACTTCTGCGCGGCCTCGACCACGCCGCTGACGGTGACCTTGCCTTCCAGGTTCTGCTTGTCCCAGGCCATGATCGGCGGCGGGGTGAAGCCGATGATGCCGACCTTCAGCGGCACGCTGAGCTTGCTGCCGTCGGCCGTGTACGCCTCGATCCGCCTGGTCACCACCGTCCACGGCTGGAAGATCGGCTTGCCGTCGCGCGCGCTGTAGACGTTCGCCAGCACCAGCGGGAAGTGCGGGCCGGCGCAGCGCTCGCTGTGGCCGCCGTCCACGTTCATCGGGGTGCCGGTGACCTGCGACAGGAAGCGCAGGCCGTAGTTGAACTCGTGGTTGCCGGCGGTGCCGCCGTCGTAGCCCATCGCGTCCATCGCCTGGTAGACGGCCAGCTCCTGCGCGCAGGTCACCGGTTTCACCAGTGCCTGGTAGTCGGCCAGCACGCTGCCCTGGATGGTGTCGCCGCTGTCGAACAGGAAGGTGTTGGGGAACTCGGCGCGGGCGCGGCGGATCAGCGTGGCGGTGCGCTCGTAGCCGAGCGAGGGGTCCGGCTTCAGCTTGTAGTAGTCGTAGCTGAGCACGTTCGCGTGCACGTCGGTGGTTTCCAGGATCGCCACGCTCGCGCGCGCGCCGTCGGGCGTCTTGCCGGCGGCCCAGGGCAGGCTGGAGCAGGCGGCGAGCAGGGCGGCGCCGAGGGCGAGCAGCAGCGGGGCGGCGAACGGGGTCAGGCGAAGCGACATGGCGGTTCCGTGGGACGTGCGGGTTGGGGGCTTGAGAAGGAAACCACTTCCTGTGGCTGTCTTCTGTCGCGAGTCCGGTACCGCCCGGACTCGCTCACATGAACCAGTCACTGGCGTGACTGCTTCATGTCCGGCCATTCGTGGCCGGTCTGAGAGGTTGAAAAAGCCACAACCTCTCAGATCGCGAAAGCTAGCAGATCGGGGTGACCGGATGCTTGCTCGTCGCCGCCGGGGGCGGCCTTCGCCCCATCCGCCACGCCAAGCCCAACGCCAGTGGAACGGCCTGCCCGCGGCGCCGTTTCGTTGCCGCGGCAAGACCGTAAGATGGCATTCCGGTGACACCGGTCCTACGGGGGGACTTTCCAGCCATGCGTCGAATGTCGTTGCGCCCCACGCGGGCAGGTACGGTGGTGCTGTGCGCGCTGGCTTTCTTCGCCGGTTGTGTCGCGCTCACCGCCTGGCAGGAACCACAGCCGCTGCAGCGCGGCTTCATCGCCGGGCTGATGCTGTGCACGTCCGGCATGCTGCTGTTCGCGTTCGGCCGGTTCGCCACGGCGCTGCTGGTCGGCGGCGGGCTGTTCCTGCTGCTGAAGTCGGTGGCGGTGCTGAAGCTGCGCTACCTCGACTCGCAGCTGATGCCGTCGGACTTCATCTACTACGTGCGCAGCAGCCTGCTCGATACGCTGCGCCATTATCCGCACCTGTACACGGTGGGGATCGGCCTGGGCGTGCTGCTGCCGCCGCTGCTGTATCTGGTGTGGTGCTGGGACTGGCGCGTGCTGGAGCGGCCGCGGTCGCGGCGCGTCGCCGGCGTTCGCCTCGGCGGCGTCGCGTCGTGCGCGCTGGCGCTGTGGCTGTGCATGCTGCCCAGCGGGCCGTTCGCGCGGGTGCACTCGCGCAACGCGTGGCAGAAGATGTCCGACGACGCGCAGCTGACCAACTTCTTCGTCAACCTGCACGACGCCGACGTGGAACTGCCGGCGATGGCCGACGATGCGGTGGCCGAGCAGGACTGGGGCGCCACCGCGCAGGGTGCGCCCGGCAGCATGTCGCCGTATCCGGACATCGTCCAGGTGCTGGAGGAAAGCACCTTCGACCCGTCGATCTACGACGCCTGCAACGTGCCGGCGTGCCGGGTCGCGATGTTCCGCCCCGACGCGCGCACCCGCGCGCACGGCATGCTGCGCGTGCATACCTTCGGCGGCGGGACCTGGGTCAGCGAGTTCGCCGCGCTGACCGGCATGCCGCAGGACATCTTCGGTCCCGGCGGCATGTACGCGCCGTACGTGCTGGCGCCGAACGTGCGCGACGCGCTGGCGCTGCAGCTGCGCCGGCTCGGCTACCTCACCATCGGCGTCTACCCGACCAGCGCCGACTTCATCAACGGCCGCAACGCCTACCAGGCCTACGGCTTCGACCACCTGTACGGCGCCGACGAGCTGGGCCTGGAGGAATGGGAAGAGAGCGATGCGCAGATGTTCGCGGCGGCCGGGCGCCTCTACGACAAGCTGAAGAAACCGGGGCAGCCGGTGTTCCTGATGATCCTGACGCTGAACCAGCACGGCCCGCACGACCACCAGCCGATGGCGACGCTGCCGCGTCCGTACCGCAACCTGCTGCGCGGGCTGCCGGCGAATGCAGCGCTGAACTTCGATACCTACCTCGCACGCCTGCACGCCTCCGACCTGGCCATGCGCGCGCTGGAGCGCGCCTTCCTCGACCGCCCGCAGCCGACCGTGCTGCTGCACTTCGGCGACCACCAGCCTTCCTTCAACGGCCTGATCCGCAACCTGCCGCGGCGGCTGCCGGTCGACCTGCAGCCGTACCGCGACTACCTCACCTATTACATGCTGAAGAGCAACTTCGCCGGGCCGCCGCTGCCGCAGTACCCGCTGCTCGACATCGCGTTCCTGCCCAGCATGGTGCTCGAGGCCGCCGGCGTGCCGACCGACGCGTACTTCGCCGCGTCGACCGAGCTGCGCGAGCGCTGCGACGGCCGCTACGACGACTGCGCGGTGCCCGGCCTGCTGGCGTCCTACCACGCCTGGACGATCGGCCGGCTGCACGTCTACCAGTGAAGGGGCGGCGACGCGCCCCTGTCACGGGCGACCGGCAGCGGCAGTTTGCGTCGCGGTCGGGCAGCGGGGCAGGCCGTCGCGGCGGCCATGGACTGCGTGCCGCGGGCGTCGGACAACGCTGGCAGGCGTCTTGCTTGCGATCCGGCATGAGCAAGCGCAAGCCAAAATCCGGTGAAACGTCCGACCCGGTCCTGGAACGGCGGATGGCCGAGAGCAGCCTGTCGGACGGCACCCGGAGCTTCCTGCGCCAGCTCCACGCGGCCGAGCGGCAGATCAACGAGGTGTTCGAGCAGGCGCACCGGGACGGTGGGGCGCAGGCGCAACTGGGCGAGGCGTATCGCAGGATGTACGGCGCCGCTGGCGCGTCGGCCCCGGTTATGCCGGTGCCACGGAAAGTTCGCATGCCATGATTAGGATCGCGGGCGATTCGCGTGGCTGTTCACGCGACGCCCCATGAAGAAGATCCGCATGCCCCGTTCCCTGTCCCGCCTCCGCCCGGCCCTGCTGGGCAGCTGCCTGTCCCTGCTCGGCGCCTGCGCCAGCCAGCCGTGGTCCGCGCCGTCGGCGTCGACGGCCGCGATCGCGGTGCCGGCGATCCAGCGGCCGCAGGGCGAGACCGCGTCGTGGTGGTTCCGCAGCGGCGCGGCGCAGGCCGCGCTGGCTTCCGCGCAGGCGCACGCCGACGGCCAGCGCGCGAAGAACGTGATCGTGTTCCTCGGCGACGGCATGAGCATCCCCACCATCGCCGCCGCGCACGTGCTGGCCGGCGAGCGCGCCGGCACGGATGGCGAGAGCTACCGGCTGAGCTTCGAGAAGTTTCCGTTCAGCGCGCTGAGCCGCACCTACGAAACCGACCAGCAGACGCCCGACTCGGCCGGCACCATGACCGCGATCATGACCGGGGTGAAGACCCGTGCCGGCTACATTGGCGTGTCGCAGCTACCGAAGCGGCAGGACTGTGCCGGCAGCCGCGGCCAGGAACTGGTCACCGCGCTGGAGCTGGCGGCCTCGGCCGGCATGGCCACCGGCGCGGTCACCACCACGCGGATCACCCACGCCACCCCGGCGGCCACCTACGGCCACCTGCCCGAGCGCAACTGGGAGGTGGACGCCGACCTGAGCGAGGCGGCGAAGGCCGCCGGCTGCAAGGATTTCGCCGCGCAGCTGATCGACTTCCCGGTCGCCGGCGGCCTCACCGTGGCGATGGGCGGCGGCCGCACCGAATTCATGCCGGCCGGCGCGGACGATCCGGAGTATCCGACCAGCGTGGGCCAGCGCCTCGACGGCCGCGACCTGATCGGCGAATGGACGTCGAGGCATCCGGACGGCAAGTATGTGTGGAACGCGGCGCAGCTGAAGGCATTGGATCTTGCGCGCACGTCGCGCCTGCTCGGCCTGTTCGAGCCCTCGCACATGAACTACGAGCACGAGCGCCCTCACGACAAGGCCGGCGAACCCAGCCTGGCCGAGATGACGGCCAGCGCGATCGAAGTGCTGAAGCGCAACCCGAACGGCTTCTTCCTGATGGTCGAGGGCGGCCGCATCGACCATGCGCTGCACGCCGGCAACGCCTACCGCGCGCTGGACGAGACGATCGCCTTCGCCGACGCGGTGCAGGCTGCGCTGCAGCACACCGACCCGGTCGAGACGCTGATCGTGGTCACCGCCGACCACAGCCACACCATGACCTTTGCCGGCTACCCGCGCCGCGGCAACCCGATCCTGGGCAAGGTCGTGGGCCACACCGACAGCTTCGACGACGAAAGCGCGCCGGGCATGGCGCGCGACGCCACCGGCCTGCCGTACACCACGCTCGGCTTCGCCAACGGCCCGGGCAACACCGGCGCCAGCGAACGGCAGCCGGAGGGCAGCAAGCGCTACCCGCACAACCCGCGCGAGTACGACGCGATCAGCAAGGGCCGCCCCGACCTGCGCAAGGTCGACACCACCGACCCCGACTACATGCAGGAAGCGACCGTGCCGCTGAAGGCCGAGACGCACGGCGGCGAGGACGTGGCGATCTTCGCCACCGGTCCCGGCGCCGCCGCGTTCCACGGCGAGCTGGAGCAGAACGTGATCTTCCACGTGATGGTGCAGCACGCGCCGCGGCTGCGCGCCGAGCTGTGCCGGCTCGGCAGCTGCAACGCCGACGGCGTGCCGGTGGACCGGCCGGACTGGCAGCAGTGGCGGAAGCTCGGCGCCGGCGCGGCCGCCACGCCGCTGTAAAGACCGTTACACATGCGGCCGGCAGAGTCGGCGCCTCGCCCGCGTCGCCGGGCCGGCACCACGCCGATCCACCGGAGCCGCACGCATGCCGCAACCTTCGCTGCCGAAACGCCTATGCTTGGCCGTCCTCCTGATCGGATTCGCCGGCATGTCCAACGCCACGGGAACCGAGGCGCCGCTGGCCGCCAGGGTGCTGGTGATCGGCCACCGCGGCGCCAGCGCGCTGCGGCCGGAGCACACGCTGGCTTCCTACGGCAAGGCGATCGCCGACGGCGCCGACTTCATCGAGCCCGATCTGGTGATGACGCGGGACGGCGTGCCGGTGGCACGCCATGAAAACGAGATCGGCGGCACCACCGATGTCGCCCGGCATCCGGAATTCGCCGCGCGCAAGACCACAAAGACCATCGACGGCCAGCCGGTCACCGGCTGGTTCACCGAGGACTTCACCCTCGCCGAACTGAAGACGCTGCGCGCGCGCGAACGCCTGCCGGAGTTGCGCGGCACCGCGTATGACGGCCAGTTCCAGATCCCCACGCTGGACGAGATCATCGACTTCGTCGCCGCCGAGTCGGCCACGCAGGGGCGGGTGGTCGGCATCATTCCCGAGATCAAGCACGGCACGTATTTCCAGAAGGCCGGCCTGCCGATGGAGGATCGCGTGCTGGCGATCCTCGCCGCGCACGCGTACACGCGCACGGCACCGGTGGAGATCCAGTCGTTCGAGATCGCCAACCTCAAATACCTGCGCGGCAAGCTCGGCCGCGACCACCGCAACATCCGCCTGCTGCAGCTGATCGACGACGCCGACCAGCAACCGTACGACGTGGCCGCGGCCGGCGGCCGGCTGACCTACGGCGGGATGACGACGCCGGCCGGCCTGCGCGAGATCGCCGGCTACGCCGACGCGATCGGCCCGAACATCCGCGCGATCATCCCGCTGGCCGGCGACGGCACGCTCGGCCGGCCGACCCCGCTGGTGCACGACGCGCATGCGGCGAAGCTGGAGCTGCACCCCTACACATTCCGCCCGGAGAACCAGTTCCAGGCGAAGAACTTCCGGCAAGGCAGCGACCCGAAGACGTTCAACGAGGCCGGCTCGATCGCCGAGATCCGCGCCTATCTCGACGCCGGCATCGACGCGTTCTTCACCGATGATCCGGCGATCGGACGCAAGGCGCTGGACCGGCGCTGAGCGCGACGTCGCCGCCATCGCGTCGACCGCATGGACGTCCATCCGGAAGATGACATGCGGCTGTAAGGCCACCTACACAAAGCACCGCCATGCTGGTGCGCACGGTCGCTGGGGGCGGCCGTACTCCTCTTCCACACATTAGATGTCGTAGCTTCCCGTGACGCGGGAGGCTGCGCTAAGGATGCACGCGCATGTCCGTCGACAAGATCTCCTTCCGCAGGACCGCTCTGGCCGTGACGCTGTTCGCCGTGCTGCATGGCACGGCGCTGGCTGCGCCGGCCGACAACGACGCGCCGGCAACGCCGGCGCCCACCGCCGACACGGCCCGCACGCTGGAGTCGGTGTCGGTGATCGGGCAGGGCGAGACCCGCCAGGTGCAGCGCATCACCGTGCAGGACGTGAAGCTGCTGCCGCCGGGCTCCAGCCCGCTGAAGCTGCTGGCGAAGCTGCCGGGCGTGCATTTCGAGTCGGCCGATGCGTTCGGCAACTATGAGTGGTCCACCCGCATCAGCCTGCGCGGCTTCAACCAGACCCGGCTCGGCTTCACGCTGGACGGCATCCCGCTGGGCGACATGAGCTACGGCAACAACAACGGCCTGCACATCAGCCGCGCGCTGATCGCCGAGAACCTCGGCGGCGCCGAGCTGGCCGCCGGCATCGGCGCGCTGGGCACCGCCTCCACCGGCAACCTCGGCGGCACCGTGCAGTTCTACTCGACCGACCCGGCGAGCAACTACGGCGTGACGCTGGCGCAGAGCGTGGGCAGCGACAGCGCGCTGCGCACCTATGCGCGGCTGGACACCGGCGACCACCAGGGCTTCGCCATGTACCTCTCCGGTGCCTATGCCGACAGCGACAAGTGGAAGGGCGACGGCGCGCAGAAGCAGCAGCAGTTCAACGGCAAGGCAGTGTACGACTTCGGCGACAACCACCTGGCCGCGCTGCTGAACACTTCCAGCCGCAACGAGACCGACTACCAGGACCTGTCGCTGGACATGCAGCGGCGGCTGGGCTGGAACTGGGACAACTACGCGCCGGACTGGACGCGCGCGGTGAACGCGGCGAAGGGCATCTACAGCGGTGGCGTCAACAACCCGGACGACGCGTACTACGCCGGCCGCGGCCTGCGTGACGACAGCCTGGCCGGCCTGTTCGGCGACTTCGGCCTGGCCGAGGGCGTGCGCCTGAAGACCACTGGCTACTACCACAGCAACCGCGGCCAGGGTCACTGGTTCACGCCGTACCAGGCCTCGTTCCCGGGCACGCCGCAGGAGACGCCGATCTCGATCCGCACCACCGAGTACGGCATCGACCGCTGGGGCACGATCGCCTCGCTGGGCTGGGACCTCGGCAACCACCACCTCGAAGGTGGCTTCTGGTACGAGAACAGCCACCACACGGTGCAGCGCAACTTCTATTTCATCGCCGGCCCGGTGGACGACCAGTACTTCCTGCACAACCCGGACATCCGCAAGTTCTACCAGCGCTACGAGACCGAGACGCACCAGCTGTACCTGCAGGACAGCATCACCCTGCTCGACGGCAGGCTGCACGTCGACGTGGGCGTCAAGAGCCCGCAGACGCGCACCCGCACGCACGCCGTGGTGGGCAGCTACGCCAACGGCGAGCTGACCGCGGACAAGTCGCTGCTGCCGCAGCTCGGCGCCAGCTACAAGCTGGGTGGGCAGGATGAACTGTTCGCCTCCTATGCGCAGAACATCGCCGCGTTCCAGGCCGGCGTGAGCGGGCCGTTCGCCACCACCCAGGCCGCGTTCGACGTGGTCAGCGGCAAGCTCAGGCCGGAGCAGTCGCGCACCGTCGAGGCCGGCTGGCGCCATGCCGAGGAGCTGTTCGAAGGCTCGCTGGCGCTGTACGACGTGAAGTTCGACCACCGCCTGTTGGCGATCCAGCAGTGCTCGTCCGGCATCCAGGGTTGCCCGTCTGCCTATGCGAACGTCGGTTCGGTGACCAGCCGCGGCGCCGAGCTGACCTTCATCCTGAAGCCGGCCAGCGACCTGCGCTGGTACAACGCGCTGTCGTACAACCGTTCGCGCTACGACAGCGACTACCTCAACGGCACCACCGTGGTGGCGACCCGGGGCAAGACCGTGGTCGACAGCCCGAAGCAGCTGTTCTCCTCGGAGATCGCCTGGACGCCGGGCGCGTGGGACCTGCGCCTGTCCGCCAACTACACCGGCAAGCGCTACTACACCTACGTCAACGACGCCGCGGTGCCGTCGTACTGGCTGTTCAACGCCGCCGCCGCGTACGACTTCGGCAAGCTCGGCGTGGCCGAGGACCTGAAGCTGGCGCTCAACGTCACCAACCTCGCCGGCAAGCACTACTACGGCACGATCGGCTCCAACGGCTTCACCGCGACCGATCCGACCGGCGAGTTCGCCACCCTGCAGGTGGGTGCGCCGCGCGCGGCGATGCTGACCGCCACCGTGCGCTTCTGAGCGCCCGCCGGTGATGCACCGGGCGCCGCCATCCACCGCGATGGCGGCGCCCGGCTATGATCGGCCGGGTATCGTCCACGGTGCCCTGCATGGTCGCGCTGGTTTCCCGCCCTCCGCTGTCCGCCGGCGTGCGCCGGCTCGGCTTCGCCACCGCAGTCGCGGCGGCCGCGGCCATCGCCGGCGCGCTGCTGGCGGCAGGTCATGCCGGCCATGGCTGGCTGTGGCTGCACTGGCTCGCCAAGCCGCTGGCCACCGCGCTGATCTTCGTGCTGGCGTGGCGCGCGCGGCCGGCGGTGTCGCCGCGCTACCGGCGCCGGGTGCTGGCCGGCATCGCCGCCTCGCTGCTCGGCGACGTGTTGCTGATGCTGCCCGGCGACCTGTTCGTGCCGGGGCTGCTGGCCTTCCTGCTCGCGCATGCCTGCTTCATCGCGGCCTTCCTTGGCGACAGCCGCTTCGCCGCGCCGGCGTGGCCGCTCGCGGCCTGCCTCGCCTACGGAGCGGCGAATCTCGTACTGCTGTGGGGCGCCATCGGCGCGCCGTTGCGCGTGCCGGTGCTGGTCTACGTGGCGGTGCTGGCCACCATGGGTGGGCAAGCGTGGGCGCGGGCACGAACGAGGCAAGGCGACGCCGCGGCCCGGTTGGCCGCGCGCGGCGCGCTGGTATTCATGCTCAGCGACAGCGTGCTGGCGTGGGACCGCTTCCGCGGCCCGTTGCCGTGGGCCAGCCTGTGGGTGCTGGCGGCGTATTATCTGGCCATGTGGTGGATCGCCCGTTCGGTGCAGGGCGTCACCGCCGAAAACGAGGCGGCATGAACACGCAGGAACTCATCATCACCTGGGCCACGCCGGTGTTCTTTCTGTTGATCGGCATCGAGCTGCTGGTGGCCAGGCTGCGCGGGCGCGACGCCTACGCCAGCAACGACGCGATCAACAGCATCGGCCTCGGCGTGATCTCGCAGCTGGTGGCGGTGTTCAGCAAGCTGCTGACCATCGGCATCTATGCCTGGTGCGCCGAGCATCTGGCGCTGCTCAGGCTGCCGGCGGACAACCTGCTGGTGTGGGCCGGCGCCTTGCTGGGCTACGACTTCTGCTACTACTGGCTGCACCGCAAGGGCCACGAGACGAACCTCCTGTGGGCGGCCCACGTGGTGCACCACCAGAGCGAGCGCTACAACCTCTCCACCGCGCTGCGCCAGACCGGCAGCGGCGCGCTGCTGGGCTGGATCTTCTACCTGCCGCTGGCGATCCTCGGCGTGCCGGTCGAGGTATTCGTGGTGGTGGCGCTGATCGACCTGCTGTACCAGTTCTGGGTGCACACCGAGCAGGTCGGCCGGCTCGGCTGGTTTGACCGCGTGTTCTGCTCGCCGTCCAACCATCGTGCGCACCACGCGGTGAACGAGCGCTACCTCGACCGCAACTACGGCGGCATCCTGATCGTATGGGATCGCCTGTTCGGCAGCTTCGTCGAGGAGGACGCCGCCGATCCGCCGGTGTACGGCACCCGCTCGCCGCTGCGCAGCTGGAATCCGCTATGGGCCAACGCCGAGGTGTACTGGCATGCCGCGGTGGATGCGTGGCATGCGCGTCGCTGGCGCGACAAGCTGCTGGTGTGGCTGAAGCCGCCGGGCTGGCGCCCGGCCGACGTGGCGGCGCGTTTTCCGAAGCCGGAATTCGTGATGCCGAGCGAACGCTTCGACCCGCCGCTGCCGCGGCCGCTGAAGCTCTACGTGCTGGCGCAGTTCGCGCTGCTGCTGGGCATGACCACCCAGTTCCTCGGCATGGCCGGCAGCGCGAACCTCCCGACGCTGCTCGCCTATGCCGTGTATCTGGTGGCCGGCCTGTGGCTGCTCGGCGGCTTGATGGAAGGGCGCCGCTGGGCCTGGTGGCTGGAAGTCGTGCGCGTGCTGGCGACGGCGCTGGCGCCGTTCGCCACGGGACGGTGGTTCGGGCTCGCGCACCTGGACAGCCGCATCGCCCTGGCGCTGGCCGCGGTATTCGGATTGAGCGCGCTGGCGCTGGCCCGGGCCCGGGCGGGAAGCATCCCGCCGCCCGAGCCGGCCATGCAGCGCTAGCCGCAGGCTGGGGCGAGCGCAGCGAACCCCGACGATACCGCCGCCCTGTCGGGGTTCGCTGCGCTTATCCCAGCCTACCCGTCTGTGGCGCAAGGCATGGGGGCAAAGTCTGGCGCATTCGCTATGATCGCCGCTTGCTTACTCAGGGGCGGGCGATGGGATTCTTCGGCAAGCTGGTGCGCCACAAGACGGTCGAGCAGTTGCAGGCGGAGGCCGGCACGCGTGGTGATTTCCGCCGCGTGCTGGGCTTGTGGCAGCTCACCGCGATCGGCATCGGCGGCATCATCGGCGTCGGCATCTTCGTGCTGGCCGGCCAGCAGGCGGCGGCGAATGCCGGCCCGGCGGTGGCGCTCAGCTTCCTGATCGCCGGCATCGGCAGCGCCTGCGCGGCGCTGTGCTACGCCGAGTTCGCCGGGCTGATCCCGGTCACCGGCAGCGCCTACACCTACGGCTACGCCGTGCTCGGCGAGTTCGCCGCCTGGGTCATCGGCTGGGACCTGCTGCTGGAATACGCGTTGGTGGTGGCGGTGGTGGCGATCGGCTGGTCCGGCTACGTGCAGGTGCTGCTGAACTCCGCCGGCGTGCACCTGCCGGAGTGGGCGCAGCAGAGCATGAGCGCGCAGACCATGCAGTACTACCTGCAGCAGGTCTTCGGCGCGCACGGCGCCGGCACGATCGCCGCGCCCAGCGACGGCCACCGCTTCAACGTGATCGCCGCCGCGGTGTCGCTGGCGGTGGCGGTGCTGCTGACCGTGCGCACCGAGTGGGGCGCGCGCTTCAACACCGCCGTGGTGGCGATCAAGGTGATCGGCGTGCTGCTGGTGGTGCTGGTCGGCGTGTTCTACATCGACACGGCGAACTGGCACCCGTTCGTGCCGCCGCGGGTGGTCGACACCGCCACCGGCATCGGCCACTTCGGCTGGCAGGGCGTGCTGACCGGCGCCAGCGTGGTGTTCTTCGCGGTGTTCGGCTACGACACGCTGACCACCGCGGCGGAGGAGTCGAAGAACCCGCAGCGCGACCTGCCGCGCGCGGTGCTGCTGTCGCTGGCGATCGCGATGGTGCTGTACATCGCGGTGTCGCTGGTGCTCACCGGCATCGCCCACTACAGCACGCTGGGCGGCGAGGCCTCGGTGTCCGACGCGTTCGAGTCGATCGGCCTGCACTGGCTCAGCGTGACCATCGCGGCGGCGGCGGTGATCGGCGTCACCAGCGTGCTGTTCGCCTTCATGCTGGGCGCGGCGCGGATCTGGTTCGCGCTGGCCCGCGACGGCCTGCTGCCGACCTGGTTCGCGAAAGTGAGTCCTCGCTTCGGCACGCCGGCGCGGCCGACCCTGATTCTCGGCGTGTTCACCGCGCTGGTCGCCGGCCTGCTGCCGATCGGCGAGGTGGCCGAACTGGTCAACATCGGCACGCTCAGCGCCTTCATCATCATCTGCGCCTCGATCATGCTGCTGCGCGTGCGCCGCCCCGACCTGCAGCGCAACTTCAGGACCCCGGCGGTGTGGTTCACCGCGCCGCTCGGCATCGTGTTCTCCGTCGCGCTGATCTACGGCCTGCCGTGGATCACCTACGAGCGCTTCATCGTCTGGATGGCGCTGGGCTGCGTGATCTACTTCGCCTACGGCATCCGCCGCAGCAAGCTGGCGGCGGCCGGAGGCTGAACCTGGCCGGGGTCAGGCGCAGACGACCCGGTCGCGGCCGTCGCGCTTGGCCTGGCGCATGGCCTGGTCGGCGCGGGCCAGTAGGGTTTCGATGGCTTCGTCGGCGTGGCCGCATGCGGCCACGCCGATGCTCACGGTCAACGGGCCGTCCGGGCGCCGGATCTCGTGCATCGACTGGCGCAGCTGCTCGGCGCGTGCGCCGGCCTGCTGCAGGTCGAGGCCGGGCAGCAGCATCGCGAACTCCTCGCCGCCGATGCGGCCGATCAGGTCGCCCTGGCGCATCTGCCGGCGCATCGCCGTGGCCAGCGCGATCAGCGCCGCATCCCCCGCGGCGTGGCCGTGGTCGTCGTTGAGCGGCTTGAAGTGGTCGGCGTCCAGGTAAAGCACGCACGCCGGCTGCTGCCGGCGATGGATGTCGCCCAGCGCGAGTTGCGCCAGCTCCAGGAAGCGGTTGCGCACCAGCAGGCCGGTGAGGCCGTCGGTATTGGCCTGCTCGCGCAGCTGGCGTTCCAGCCGGAACTGCTCGAACAGGGTACGCGCCATGAACGCGCGCAGCACCGTCGACAGCGCGATCGCGATCGCCATGTAGACCAGGTACTGGAAGACCTGCGCGCTGTCGGCGCTGCCGAACAGCAGCATCGGCAGCGGCCCCAGCGCGCACAGCAGCATGGCGGCGACGAAATCCCAGCGGCCCAGCCAGACCACCGACGACGCCACCGGCAGCAGCAGCCCGGGCAACACCACGGACTGCCGGTGCATGTCGTCCATGCCGTTGAGGTTGATGCCGATCTCCAGCAGCAGGACGCACAGCAGGGTCAGCGCGCTGAGCAGGCGCGGCTGCCGCACGTGCCGGGTCGACGCGGCCACCAGCAGCAGCGGCGCCAGCGGCGCGAGGCGCAGCCACAGCGGCAACGACGAGTGGCGCACCAGGGTGCTGGCGGTGACCGCCACCAGATAGGCCAGCGCACCCACCAGCATCAGGGCGTGGATCATCGGCCCCATCTGCTGCGCCAGATAATGGCTGTACTCGCGGCGTTGCTCCGTGTCGTCGGCTTGCCGGAGATGCTTGAACAAGGCGTGCATGCGGGTTCTTTCGGGTGGAGAGCCGGGAGGCTCGACCCAAGCCGAGCAAGATGGATGCCAGATCCGGGCCATCGGCTGGAACGGGTTCATGCGCGAGCCATGCTCGTGACCTTCGGCAGGGGTGAAGTCCGGCATGGCCGGTCTAGCATCGGCGCTTCGGTTGCCTGCCGCGGCAACTCCTGCGGCATGGATTCCCGGGCCTGCCCGGGCGGCCCTCGCCGCGGATCAGTCCGCCCCGCAGGCTTCCCCTTGCCCACCCGGAGAACGCATTGAAAGCCACCCGCCTCGCCACCGCCCTCGCCGCCGCCGCTTTCGGCCTGGCCAGTTTCGCCGCGCTTGCCGATGTCCCGGCGCCGCAGGATGTGCCGTACCAGGGCACCTTGAAGATCAAGGTGGACGCCACCGACGTGGCCCACCGCATCTTCCGCGTGCACCAGGTGATTCCGGCGCAGGCCGGTCCGCTGACCCTGCTGTATCCGCAGTGGCTGCCGGGCAACCATGCGCCGAACGGCACGATCGACAAGATGGCCGGACTGGTGGTGAAGGCGAACGGCCAGGTGCTGCCGTGGACGCGCGACCCGCTGAACGTCTACGCGTTCCATGTCGACGTGCCGCAGGGCGCCACTGGCGTGGAGGTCGAGTTCCAGTTCCTCTCGTCGCAGGACCAGCGCCAGGGCCGCGTGGTGATGACGCCGGAGATGCTCAACCTGCAGTGGAACTCGGTGACGGTGTATCCGGCCGGCTACTTCGCCCGCCAGATCAACACCGAGGCCAGCGTGAAGCTGCCCGCCGGCTGGCAGGCCGGCACCGCGCTGGAAGTGGCTTCGAAGGACGGCGACACGCTGAACTTCAAGCCGATCAATTACGACGACCTGGTCGATTCGCCGATCTACGCGGGCAAGTACTTCAAGCGCATCGATCTGGATCCGGGCGCCAAGACGCCGGTGCACATGAGCATCGTGGCCGATGACCCGAAGTACCTGGAGATCAAGCCGGAGCAGATCAAGCCGTTCCGGAACCTGGTCCAGCAGATGTACAAGATGTACGGCGCGCACCACTACGACCACTACGACTTCCTCGTCTCGCTCAGCGACAAGATGAGCGGCAATGGCCTGGAGCATCACCGCTCCAGCGAGGACGGCACCTCGGCCGACTTCTTCACCGAGTGGAAGAAGAATGCGCTGGCCCGCGACCTGTTCTCGCACGAGTTCAACCATTCCTGGGACGGCAAGTATCGCCGCGGCGCGGATCTCGCCACGCCGAACTTCAACGTGCCGATGAGCGACACGCTGCTGTGGGTCTACGAAGGGCAGACCCAGTTCTGGGGCCAGGTGATGGCCGCGCGTTCGGGCCTGTGGGACACCGAGCAGGCGCACGACATGTGGGCCTTCACCGCGGCCACCTACGACAGGGGCCGTCCCGGCCTGGCCAGCTTCCGCAATGTGCAGGACACCACCAACGACCCGATCATCGCGCAGCGTCGCCCGTTGCCGTACCGCAATTACCAGGCCAGCGAGGACTATTACTCGGCCGGCCAGATGATCTGGCTCGACGTCGACGGCCAGTTGCGTGCGCTGAGCGGCGGCAAGAAGACCCTCGATGATTTCGGCAAGGCGTTCTTCGGCATGGAGAACGGCAAGTGGGACGTCAACACCTACACCTTCGAGGACGTGGTCAAGACGCTCAACGACATCGCGCCGTACGACTGGGCGAAGTACCTGCGCACGCGCCTCGATGGTCACGGCCCGCTGATCGGCGGCATCGAGTCGCACGGCTGGAGGCTGGTCTACACCGACAAGCCGTCCGAGGCGGTAAAGGCGATCGAGGCGCGCCGGCACATCGCCGACCTCACCTATTCGCTGGGCGTCTCCATCGGCAAGGGCGGCAGCATCGGCGACGTGCTGTGGGACGGCCCCGCGTTCAAGGCCGGCCTGTCGCCGGGCATGACGGTGATCGCCGTCAATGGTCGCGACTATGACGCCGACGCGCTCAAGGAGGCGGTGACCGCCTCGGCGAAGGACAAGAGCCAGCCAGTCGAGCTGCTGGTGAAGAACTTCGACGAGTACAAGACCATCCGCATCGACTACCACGACGGCCTGAAATACCCGCACCTGGTACGCGACACCAGCAAGCCCGACACGCTGACCGCGCTGCTCAAGGCACGCTGAGGCAAGCCTGCAGCGGCCCTCCCGGCACCGTTCGGGAGGGCCGCTCGCGTTTCCGCCGCCGGCGGCGGTCCGTCCACTCCGCGGCGGCAACTCGGCTATACTGCGTACCCCGCGGTGCCGGCCTCCGGCCACAGCTCCGCGCGGCCCTAAATGCGCCCGTAGCTCAGCTGGATAGAGTACTGCCCTCCGAAGGCAGGGGTCGTGGGTTCGAATCCCGCCGGGCGCACCATTTTCGCCACTTCCTCGCCGGAAGTGCATCCTCCGAATCAGTGGATATTCGTCGCGGGCTTCATCAGGGGCATGCGGGATACGCGTGCGCGGCGTGCAAGGCCATGTCGTCCGATCCACCGTAGATGGCCGACAAGCGACAGTTCTTCCGTGATCGCGGAGAATGGGTGGCATCGGGCGGTTTCCACCACGTGCCTCTCGCGTCGAGAATGGAGCCGCCTTGACCATGCCCGTGGCGCAAGCGCCCAGGCGCATCACCCAGCCCAAGAAGCGACGATGACCAAAGAGCAGCTCAAAAAACTCGAAGCCGACCTGTGGCGTTCGGCCGACAGCCTGCGTGCCAACTCTGACCTGAAGGCCAGCGAGTACTCCACGCCGGTGCTCGGGCTGATTTTCCTGAAGTTCGCGGACAACAATTACCGCAAGCACGAGGCGGCGATCCTCGCCGAATACGGCAAGCACAAGGGCAAGCGTGCCGAACGCGAGCTGGCGGCCATCGCCATCGAGCAATGCGGCTTCTACCTGCCCGAGCACGCCCGCTACGACTACCTGCTCAACCTGCCGGACGACCAGGACATCGCCCGGGCGATCAAGCTGGCGATGCAGGCGATCGAGCAGTACAAACCCGAGCTGGCCGGCGTGCTGCCGCAGGACGAATACTTTCGCCTCACCCGCTCCGAGCAGAACCGCGGCATCCCGCGCCAGCTGCTGAAAAACTTCGCCGACATCCCGGCCGACGCCGATGGCGACATGTTCGGCCAGATCTACGAATACTTCCTCGGCGAGTTCGCCATGTCCGAAGGACAGGGTGGCGGCGAGTTCTTCACCCCGCGCTCGGTGGTGCGGCTGATGGTCGGCATCATCCAGCCGCATGGCGGCACCATGTACGACCCCGCCTGCGGCTCCGGCGGCATGTTCGTGCAGTCGGCGCATTTCATCGAGCAGCAGCGTCGCGACACCGCCGAGGGCGGCGCGGATATCTACGTCTACGGTCAGGAGAAGACGCTCGAAACGGTCAAGCTGGCCAAGATGAACCTGGCCGTCAACGGCCTGCGCGGCGAGATCAAGCAGGCCAACACCTACTACGAAGATCCACACGACAGCTTCGGCGCATTCGACTACGTGCTGGCCAATCCGCCGTTCAATGTCGACGACGTCTCGCTGGGCAGCGTGGAGGGCGACCGCCGCTTCAACACCTACGGCATCCCGCGCAACAAGACCAAGGTGAAGAAGGCCGACGAGGGCAAGCAGACCGTGCCCAACGGCAACTACCTGTGGATCAACCTGTTCGCCACCTCGCTCAACGAACGCGGCCGCGCCGCGCTGGTAATGGCCAACTCGGCCAGCGACGCGCGCCATTCCGAGGCGGACATCCGCAAGGCGCTGATCGAGGCCAACCTGATCTACGGCATGCTCACCCTGCCGTCCAACATGTTCTACACCGTCACCCTGCCGGCCACGTTGTGGTTCTTCGACAAGGCCAAGGACGACGACCGCATCCTGTTCATCGATGCGCGCAACGTGTTCACCCAGATCGACCGCGCGCACCGCGAGTTCAGCGACGAGCAGGTACGCAACCTGGCGCTGATCAGCCAGCTGCATCTGGGCGACCGGCACGAGTTCATCGAGGCGGTGGACGACTACTTCGCCGCCGGCTTCGCCGCACTGGCCGAAAGCCATGCGCAGATCGCGCCGCTGGCCGAACAGCTGCTGGCGGTGTTGGATGATGCCGAAGGCCAGCAGGCGGTGGCGGCGATGCAGGCCGAATGGGCCGCGCTGAAGCCGTTGCTGGCGCGTTACGCCAAGTACCGGGCGAAGGCCGAGGCCAGTGCGTCGACCGAAGCCAGCAACCGCGCTCAACTCGGGTTGCGCGAGCACTGCGATCCGTTTTTCGTCGCGCTGCATGCTGACTTGAAGCAGCTCGACAAGCGCGTGCGGGCGCACGAGAAGAAGCTGGCCGATGCTGCCCAGGCCGAAGGTCGGCGCGGAGGCACGGGCCGCGACATCCGCGCACTCAAGGTCGCGTTAGATGCGCTGCACGCGGAAGTGCGCCGTGCCGAGTACTGGTTCGGCCATGTGCGCTGGCTACAGGAGCGTTTTCCGAATGCCGAATACGAAGACGTCACCGGTCTGTGCAAGCTGGCGACGCCGGCCGAGGTGGCCGAGCAGGAATATTCGCTCAACCCCGGGCGCTATGCGGGCGTGGTGATCGAGGAGGATGGAAAGACTGAAGAGGAGTTTGTCGCTGAGCTGCTGGCAATGAACGAAGAGTTTGCAAAGTTGAATGAGGATGCCCGCACGTTGGAAGATCTCATCAGCAGCAACCTAAAATCCATCGTGGATATGGCGTGAGTTCGGTGTTGCGCAAAAATGAGTTCAAGCAACTGATCGAAGTTGGATCAGTCGCACGTGGGAAATCGAGGCATCGACCCCGAAACGACCCGCAGCTTTACGGCGGGGCATACCCTTTTGTCCAGACTGGTGACGTGAAAGCCGCGCCTTTCTATTTGCGCGAGTTCGACCAGACGTACAACGAGAAAGGGCTAGCCCAGAGCAAGCTTTGGCCACCGGGCACATTGTGTATCACGATTGCGGCAAACATCGCTGATACGGCCATTCTGGCTATGCCGGCATGCTTTCCGGACAGCATCATCGGGTTTACAGCCGATCCCAAAGAATCCGACGCGAAGTACGTCAAATACTGCCTGGACACGTACAAGCAGAGAATCCGGGCGATCTCGCAGGGAACGACGCAAGACAATCTCAGCGTCGAGAAATTGCTGAGCTTCCGCTTCCGAATTCCCGACTGCGCTGTGCAGAAAAAGATCGCAGCGGTGCTATCGGCCTACGATGACCTGATCGAGAACAACCGGCGACGGATTGCATTGCTGGAGCGGATGGCCGAACAGCTTTACCGCGAATGGTTCGTCCGCTTCCGCTTTCCCGGCTATCAGCAGGCAAAATTCTTGAAGGGCGTGCCGCTCGGTTGGGAAACGGAGCTTGCATCTCAATTTTTTGGATATATGCGGGGAAAGTCTTATACAAGCGAAGAACTGTCTGATGATCCAAAGCAAGCTCCCTTCATCACCCTGAAGTCGTTCAATCGTGGTGGTGGGTATCGTGCTGATGGACTGAAGCGGTTTTCCGGTCGTCACAAGCCTGAGCAATTGGTTCGTCAAAACGACATTGTCATGGCGGTCACAGATATGACACAGGGCCGTGAAGTGATTGGTCGCGCCGCTCGCGTCCCGGACTTTGGAGTTCATGGAGCCGTGATTTCCATGGATGTCATCAAGCTGGTACCCAAGACGATTTCGGCTTCGTTCCTCTACAGCTATCTGCGCTTGTCTGGCTTTGGTGAATTCATCAAGGAGTTTGCCAACGGCACCAACGTGCTGCATCTCAAGCCCGACTTGGTGACCCGGCAGAGGATTACGATGCCCCCTGAGATTTTGCGCGATCAGTTCAGTGCAATCATCGAACCGATCTTCGAGCAAATCGACACCTTGTCCAAAGCCAATGGTCCCTTGGAAGCTTCGCGAGATTTGATCCTCCCCCGCCTGATCTCCGGCAAACTGCGCGTGGACGAGCTCGATATCCAGTTTCCACCCAGCATGCCGGCGGGCTGACCGCTGGCGCGTAGCGCGCCATGGGGCATCGCGAGTCATCGGCGCTTGCGCCATATCGCTTTCCGATACACTATAAGCCATGACCATCCAGTCGTTCTGCTGCAAGGATACGCAGGCGCTGTTCGAGCGACGCCGGGTGCGGCGCTTTCTGGTGATCGAGGCGGCGGCGCGGCGCAAGCTGGAGCTGTTGAATGCGGCGACCCAACTGGACTATCTGCGGGTGCCGCCCGGCAATCGACTGGAAGCCTTGGCCGGCGATCGCAAGGGTCAGCACAGCATTCGTGTGAATGACCAGTTCCGGCTGTGCTTCGTGTGGACCGCCGACGGCCCGGGCCTGGTCGAGATCGTCGATTATCACTGAGGATTTGCCATGCCCCGCAAACTGCCACCCATCCACCCCGGCGAGATCCTGCGCGAGGAATACATGCTGCCGCTGGAGCTGTCGTCCAACGCGCTGGCCCGCGCCCTCGAAGTCACGCCTGCACGTATCAACGAGATCGTGCGCGAGCGGCGCGGCATCAGCGCCGATACCGCGCTGCGGCTGGCGCGCTATTTCGGCAATGACGCGCAGAGCTGGCTGAACCTGCAGCAGCGCTACGACATCGAGTGCGCGCAGGACAGCATCGGCGGCGCGCTGAGGAAAATCACGCCCTATCAGGCAGCCGCCTAGTTGACGCAAGCGCATTATCGTCAACTGACAGCTGCTGCAAGGAAAGCTTGCCGATGCCCAACCCGATAACGGAAGACCAGATCGAGCAGGCTTTGCTGGACCGGTTGACCGCGTCGTCGGGCTGGTCGGTGCTGAACTGCCACACCGCCGAACGGGATCAGCTGGCCGATGGCTCGGGCCGTGCCGACAAGAGCGAGGTGATCCTGCTCGATCGCTTGCGTGCGGCGGCGCGGCGGCTGAATCCGGAGTTGCCGGGGTCCGTCCTCGATGAGGCGCTGGAGCGGCTGTGCGACCGGCGACCCGCGATGACCGCGGTGATGGCCAACCGCGAGGTCTACGACCTGCTGTGCCACGGTATCGCGGTGGAGTTCGACGATGCGCAGGGGCGCCGCCAGTACGAGCGGCTGCGGGTGATCGACTTCCGCGACACGGCGCGCAACGACTTCCTGGCGGTGTCGCAGCTGTGGATCAAGGGCGAGCGTGGCGGCTACCGCCGGCCGGACGTGCTGCTGTACGTCAACGGCCTGCCGCTGGTATTCATCGAGCTGAAGAATTCCAACGTCGCGCTGAAGAGCGCCTATACCGACAACCTCACCACCTACCGCCACGAGATTCCGCAGCTGTTCCTGTGCAACGCGTTCTGCGTGCTCAGCAACGCGTTGGACACCCGCGTGGGCAGCCTGACCGCCGAGTGGGAGCATTTCTTCACCTGGCTGCGTCCGGATGACGAGAAGGAGAAGATCGACCGCGAGCAGATCCGCGCGGACGGCACCAGCCTGGAGCGGGTGATCGACGGCTTGTTCGTGCCGGCACGGCTGCTGGACTACGTCGAGAACTTCATCCTGTTCCACAAGCAGACGCAGAAGATCATTGCGCAGAACCACCAGTTCATCGGCGTCAACCGTGCGCTGGAGCGGTTCGACCGGCGCGCCGAGCTGGACGGCAAGCTCGGCGTGTTCTGGCACACCCAGGGTTCGGGCAAGAGCTTCTCGATGATCTTCTACGTGCGCAAGATCTTCCGGCGCACGCCCGGCAACTTCACCTTCGTGGTGGTGACCGATCGCGAGGACCTGGACGGGCAGATCTACCGCAACTTCCTCAACACCGAGACGGTCAGCCAGGCCGCGGCGGCGCAGCCGAAGAACAGTGCGGAGATGCGCCAGTTCCTCGGCCAGAACAAGCGGCTGGTGTTCACCCTGATCCAGAAGTTCCGTTATGCCGCCGGCGCGGCGTATCCGCTGCTGTCGGACCGTGCCGACATCGTGGTGATCATCGACGAGGCGCACCGTACCCAGTACGCCAGCCTGGCCGAGAACATGCGCGCCGGCCTGCCCAACGCGAACTACCTGGCGTTTACCGGCACGCCGCTGCTGGGGCGCGAGCGCAAGACCGCGACCTGGTTCGGCGGCTACGTGTCCGAGTACAACTTCCAGCAGTCGATGGACGACGGTGCCACGGTGCCGCTGTTTTACTGCAAGCGCGTGCCCGAGGTGCTGATCCAGAACGAGGATCTGAGCGAGGAGTTCTACGAGATCCTGGAGGACGAGAACCTCGACGAAGCGCAGCAGGCCAAGCTGGAGCAGCGCTTCGCCAGGGAAGTGGAGGTGATCAAGCGCGACGACCGGCTTGAGGCGATTGCGCGCGACATCGTCAGCCACTTTCCGCGTCGCGGCTATCTCGGCAAGGCGATGGTGATCTCGCTCGACAAATTCACCGCCCTGCGCATGCACGACAAGGTGCAGGCGCTGTGGAAGGACGAGGTCAAGGCGCTGGTCGGGCGCATCGCCGGCTCGGCCGACGAGCTGGAAAAGGCGCGGCTGAAGAAGCGGCTGGAATATATGCGCGGCGTGGAAATGGCGGTGATCGTCAGCGAGGAGGCCGGCGAGGAGGAGAAGTTCGCGAAGCAGAAGCTGGACATCAAACTGCATCGATCGCGCATGAGCCGGCTGGACGCGAACGGCCATGACATTGAATACAACTTCAAGGATCCCGGCGATTCGTTGCAGCTCGTGTTCGTCTGCGCGATGTGGCTGACCGGTTTCGACGCGCCCACGGTGTCCACGTTGTACCTGGACAAGCCGATGAAGGATCACACCCTGATGCAGACCATCGCACGCGCGAACCGCGTGACCAGCTGGCTGATCAGCGGCGTGCCCAAGCGCAACGGCGAGATCGTCGATTACTACAACGTGTTCCGCAACATGAAGCGGGCGCTGAGAGACTACGCGCAGGGCGACAGCGACGAGGAGCGGCCGCCGGTCCAGCCCAAGGATGAGCTGTTCGTGTTGCTGGACGAGGCGATTGCCCAGGGCCGGACGTTCTGCGCGGAACGCGGCGTCGAGCTGGACAACGTGCTGGCGCAGGCGAACGTGTTCGAGAAGGTGGGCGAGTTCGGCCGCTTCGCCGACACGCTGCTCGGGAACGACGAATGGCGCAGGTCGTTCAACGTCTACGAGAACAGCATCAGCGCGCTGTACGAGGCGAGCAAGCCGGAGATCCTGGGCCGGCCGGTGACGCGCCAGGTGGCGGTGTTCCAGTATCTTCGCGGGGTGATCGACAGCGCCATCGGCGAGGCCGACATCGATGACGTGGCCCGGCGCGTCGGCGAGTTGCTGGATCAGAGCGTGGTGGTGGATCGCCAGTCGGGAAGCTGGCAGGCCGATCGCGCCAGCCCGGTCTACCAGATCGTGCAGAAGGGCCGGGTCTGGGACCTCAGCCGGATCGACTTCGACAAGTTGCGCGCCGAGTTCACCGCCACTGAATACAAGAACATCGAGATCGCCGACCTGCGCGCCTTCATCGCCCGCAAGCTGGAGCAGATGCTGCAGGCCAATGCCACGCGCGCCGATTTCGCGCAGCGCCTGCAGCAGATCATCGACAGCTACAACGCAGGCGGCTCGTCGAATGAGCAGTATTTCGAGGAGTTGCTGAAATTCACCCGCGACCTGAAGGCCGAGGACGAGCGACATCTTCGCGAGGGGCTTACCGAGGACGAGCTGGAGCTGTACGACCTGCTGCTGCAGGACGGGCTCAGCAAGGACGAAACGCAGAAAGTGAAGCTGGCCGCGCGCCACCTGCTGCACCGCCTTCTGGAGGAAAGCCCGAAGGTGCTGGTGCAGGATTGGTTCAAGGATCGTCAGACCCAGGAGGCGGTGCGCAACGCAGTGGTGACCGTGCTGGATGCCGACTTGCCATCCAGTTACGACCGCGCATTGTTCAAGCAGAAATGCGACCGGGTCTTCGAGGTGATGATGGAATACGCCAGCCGGGGTCAGAAGTGGGCGGCGTAGAACGCTCCATGGACGACAATCGCCCCAGTTGCTGAGCGTCGCTATCACAGGTCGGAATTTCCATGCCCGTTGCCACCTCTTCAGCCGAGAGACCGCTTGCCGCCAGGGTGCTGGTGATCGGCCATCGCGGTGCCAGCGCGCTGCGCCCGGAGCACACGCTGGCTTCGTATGCGAAGGCGATCGCCGACGGCGCCGACTTCGTCGAGCCGGACCTGGCGACGATCCGGCGATCGGGCGCAAGGCGCTGGACGGGCACTGAACCGCGAAGAGGCGCCTTGCAGGCGCCTCTTCGTGCATGCCGGATCGGGCGAGGTCAGCTCTTCTTGATCGCGAAATCCTGCTGCGCCACCGGCTTGCCGTCGAGCGAGATCTCGACCTTGTACCTGCCTTCCGGCCACAGGTCGGGGTTCTGCACCTTGAACGTGGTGATGGCCGGGCCGTCGGTGGCGATCGACTGGCTGATGCTGCTGACCAGCTGGCCCTGGCCTTCCAGGTAGCTCCACTTCGCGTTGAGCGTGGCGCCGCCGCTGCTGCCCTCGGTGGCGACGCTGGCGTAGAGGATCTTGTCGCTGGTGGCGAAGCTGTTGCTGGCGCGGATTACCTGATGGTCGGCGTTCACCGCGCTGCCCAGGGTCAGCTTGGCCACGCTGAGCGGAGCGGGCGCGGTGACCGGCGCGATCGCCGGGGCGACGCTTGCTGCGCGGGCCGCAGCGGCCGAGGCGGCGCCGGCAGGCGGCCGCGTGGCGCTGCCGGCCGGTGCGGAGGCGGCGGCCGCCGGCGCGGTGCTGGCCGATGCCGGTGCCGGCGGCGCCGACTCGTGCTTGCCGCAGCCGCCGAGCCACAGCAGGCTGCCCAGCACGGCGCCGTACAGCGCGAGGGAATGCATGGATGGTGTCATGGGAACTCCGGTGTCGATGACGTGGCAGATGCCGTTCCATGGCCTGGACTCAGGCTGCCGAGGCTAGCGCCGTCGATCTGAAGCGGCGATTACCGGAGGGAACCGCCGGCGCCGGATTTCACGCGGTGCCGACACGCGCCTCGGTCGCTACTGGCGCACCGTGCGCAGATTGCCGGGCGTGGCCGGCGTGCTGCTGCGGAACGGGTTGATGTCCAGCCCGCCGCGGCGGGTGTAGCGCGCATGCACGCTGAGCTGCCGCGGCGCGCAGCGCTGCATCAGGTCGACGAAGATGCGTTCCACGCACTGCTCGTGGAATTCGTTGTGGGTGCGGAACGAGACCAGGTAGCGCAGCAGCCCGGCGTGGTCGATCGGCGCGCCGCGGTAGGCGATCTGCACGCTGCCCCAGTCGGGCTGGCCGGTGACCGGGCAGTTCGAGCGCAGCAGGTGCGAGAGCACGGTCTCCGCCACCGGCGCCGCGGCGGTGTCGGCCTGCAGGAAATCGGCCTGCGGTGGGCCGTAGTGGTCGATCGCGATGTCCTGCGTGTCGAGCAGATGGCCGTCCAGATCGACCACCGGCAGCGCGTCGGTGCGCGCCTCGCGCAACTGTACGCCGACCACCGCGCCGGCCGCCGCGGACAGGTCGCGCATCAGGGTGGCGGCCAGCGTGGCGGCATCGGCGAGGCGCTCCTGCGCGAAGCCGTTCAAGTACAGCTTGAACGACTTCGATTCGATGATGTGCGGCGACGCCGCCGGCACGCGGAACTCGGCCAGCGCCACCTGCGGTTTGCCGCGCGGGTCGAGCCACGACAATTCGTAGGCGTTCCAGATGTCCACGCCGTGGAACGGCAGCGACTCGGCGATGCCGAGCTCGGCGCGCTTGTCCGCGCGCGGGATCGGGAACAGCAGGCGCGGCTCGTAGCGGTCGGCGTAGACGGTGTCCTTGCCGAGCGGGGAATGTTCGGGGGTGCTCATCCTCCAAGTTTACCCCGCCGCCCCTGCTGGAGCCCGCATCGCGGGCGATGCCTTTGGAGCGGGGATTCGGGATTTGGGACCCGCAGAAGCAAGAGCATCACCCGCGAGCGGGCCCCGGCTCTGTCGGTTCGCTATTCCCCATTTCGGCCTTACGCATTGACCATCCGCATTCCCGCTTCGACATAGCGGCTGCCGCTGGCCGCATCCGGCGGGAACACGGCGTCGATCGCTTTCAACTCGGCGGCGCCGAGCCGCACGTCGAGCGCGCCCAGGTTCTCGTCCAGCCGGCTGCGCCGGCGCGTGCCGGGGATCGCCAGCACGTCGTCGCCCTGCGCCAGCACCCAGGCCAGCGCCAGCTGCGCGGGCGAACAGCCCTTGTCGGCGGCGAGCGTCTTCACCTGTTCGACCAGTTGCAGGTTGCGGGTGAAGTTGTCGCCGATGAAGCGCGGGCTGCCGCGGCGGTAGTCGTCGGCGTCGAAATCGTCCGGCGAGCGGATCGCACCGGTGAGGAAGCCGCGGCCCAGCGGCGAATAGGCGACCAGGCTGACGCCGAGCTTGCGGCAGGCGGCGAGCATGCCGTTCGTTTGCGGGTCGCGCGTCCACAGCGAGAACTCGCTTTGCAACGCGGCGATCGGGTGCACCTTGCACGCACGTTCCAGCGTGGCGCCGGAGGCCTCGCTCAGGCCCAGGTAGCGCACCTTGCCGGCGGCAACCAGTTCGGCCATCGCACCGACGGTTTCCTCGATCGGCACGCCCGGGTCGACGCGATGCTGGTAGTACAGGTCGATGGTATCGATGCCGAGCCGCTGCAGGCTGGCATCGCAGGCCGCGCGCACATACTCCGGGCGGCCGTCGACGCCGCGCGCCTGCGGGTTGTCCGGATCGCGCACGATGCCGAACTTGGTGGCGATGAAGGCCTGCTGGCGGCGGCCTCTGATCGCCCTGCCCAGCAGCACCTCGTTGGTGTGTGGGCCGTACATGTCGGCGGTGTCGAGCAGGTTGAGGCCGCGCTCCAGCGCGTGATGGATGGTGGCGATCGATTCGGCGTCGTCGTGCGCGCCGTAGAACGCGCTCATGCCCATGCAGCCAAGGCCGAGGGCGGAGACGCGGGGGCCGTGGCTGCCGAGGGTGCGGGTCTGCATGCGGGTCGCTCCGGTAGATGGGGTGGACGCATGGTGCGCCATGACGATCGCCGGATAAATGCTCAATAATGGCCATGACCATTCAAACTGGGACAACAATCGCAATGGACCGGCTCGAAGCCATGCGGCTGTACACGCGGATCGTCGAGCTGGGCAGTTTCACTGCCGCGGCGGACGACCTGAACCTGCCGCGCGCCACCGTCACCCACGCGATCAAGCGGCTGGAGGCGCGGCTGGGCGCGCAGCTGCTGCAGCGGACCACCCGCCGCGTGCGCGCCACCCGTGACGGCGAGACCTATTACGGCCATTGCCTGCGCCTGCTGGCCGACGTGGACGAGGTCGAGACGGATTTCCGCGAGGCGCGGGTGCAGCCGAAGGGCCGCCTGCGCATCGACCTGCCGGCGTCGCTGGCACGCCTGCTGGTGATCCCGGCGCTGCGCGATTTCTTCGCGCGCTTCCCGCAGATCCAGCTGGACATCGGCACCGGCGACCGCTTCGTCGACCTGGTACGCGAGGGCGTGGATTGCGTGTTGCGCGTCGGCGAGCTGGGCGATTCGGGCATGGTCGGGCGTCGCGTGGCGATGCTGGAGCAGGTGACCGTAGCCAGCGCCGCCTACGTGCGCCGGCATGGCCTGCCCGATGCGCTGGCCGCGCTGCGGGACGGCCACCTGGCAGTGAACTGGGTGTCGCCCACCACGCGCCGCGCGGAGCCCCTGGAATTCATGGTCGGCCGCAAGCTGCGCGAGATCGCGCTGCCGGGCTGCGTCAGCGTCAGCGGCGTGGATGCCTATCTCGGCTGTTGCGAGGCCGGCCTGGGCATCGCGCAGATGCCGCGTTACCGCATCGTCGATGCGCTGAAGAACGGCCGGCTGCGCGAGATCCTGCCGGCGCACCCGCCACCGTCGTTGCCGATGACCATCCTGTACCCGCAGCAGCGGCAGATGCCGGCGCGGCTGCGCGTGT
This sequence comes from Rhodanobacter sp. OR92, assembly GCF_000427545.1. Classification (NCBI taxonomy): domain Bacteria; kingdom Pseudomonadati; phylum Pseudomonadota; class Gammaproteobacteria; order Lysobacterales; family Rhodanobacteraceae; genus Rhodanobacter; species Rhodanobacter sp. OR92. Next base: position 296,449 of record NZ_KE386556.1, read on the forward strand.
TCGTCGACTGGCTGGTGGAGTTGACGACGGCGTAGGAGCGCGCCCTGTGCGTGATGCTCATCGTCACATGACCGGAAACCATCGCGCACAGGGTGCGCTTCCACGGCAGGTGGCGTGGTCTTACGAGGCGCGCGGCGGGCCGGGGCGCGGTGCGCTGGTGCCGAGCGTGTCGCTGGTCAGCGGGGCACCGGCGGTGAGCAGGGCGCCGCGCTGCTCGGCCAGCGGCAGGCGCAGCATGCAATCCTCGAAGCCGGCCAGTTTCTGGAACACCGGCAGCGCCTGCACTTGCGCCACCAGTGCGGTGGCCAGCGGCCAGCGTTCGGCGTCGATCGTGTAGCGCACGAACGAGGCGGTGCGGAAGAAACTGGCGATGCTGATATCGGCGATCGACAGCGCGCCGAACACGAAGCCGTCATCCGGCAGCTGCCGCTCCAGGTAGTCGAGCGCGGCGGGGATTTCCACCTCGCGGGCATGCTGCACCACCGCCTCATTGGGCGCTTCGCCGAAGACGTGGCGCTTGATCGCCAGCTGGTGGAACAGCCGCCAGATCAACCCGTCGGCCAGCCGCGTGTCGGCGTATTCCTCCAGCCAGCGCGCGCGGGCGCGGTCGGCGATGTCGCGCGGGTAGAGCGAGGGCGAGGGCTGCCGATCCTCCAGGTACTGGCAGATCACCGAGGAGTCGCTGAGCTCCAGTCCGCCGTCGATCAGCACCGGGATGCGGCGCAGCGGGCTGAGCCGGGTGAATTCGTCGTTGCCGACGAACGGCGCGATCGGGTCGACCTCGTATTCCAGCCCCTTCAGCTCCAGGCACACCAGCACCTTGCGCACGTAGGGCGAAATGTAATTGCCGATGACTCTGAGGCGCTGCGACATGACGCGGCTCCGGGAACACGCTTGGCGCAGCGTGCGACGGCCGACGCCTGCGCGTCAAGCGCAGGGGACAGTCGTCCATGCGCTGGCGCATGGGGCCGGATCGGGACCAATGGCATGGGTGCCATTGGTCATGCCCGCGCTAGCATCGGTCATTCGAGGGAGTCCGCGCCAGGGTCGGCAACCGCACAGATCCGCTTCCGCAAGGGGAACGCAGCATGAGTTCGAAAACCGGCAGTTCGCGCGTGCTCGGCGCGCTGGTCATGGGCGCCTTGTCGGCCGGTGTCGCGGCGCAGGCGCGCACGCTGAGCGCCGACGACTACGCGCGGGCGGAGCGCTTCATGAGCTACAACACCGTGCCGCTGGTCGACCACGCGGTGCCGAAGGTCGAATGGCTGGACGACGGTCACTTCTGGTACGTCGACCATGACGCCGCCGGCGATCATTTCGTGCGGATGGACGCGGCCAGTGGCAAGACCGCGCCGCTGTTCGACCAGGCGAAACTGGCCGTGGCGCTGGGCAAGGCCGGCGGCAAGCCGGTCGATGCGGAGAAATTGCCGGTGACCGGCTACGAGGCGAGGCCGGACGGGCGGGTCGATATCGCCGTGCGTGGCAAGCACTACGTGTGCGACCTCGCCGCCGTCGAGGCGAGCTGCGTCGACCGTGCCGCGCTGGCGAAGACCGGCAAGGAGCCGGGCGCGCTGTCGCCGGACAAGCAGAGCGAGGCGTTCATCCGCGACTGGAACCTGTGGCTGCGCGACGTCGCCAGCGGCAAGGAGACCCAGCTCACCACCGATGGGGTGGAGAATTTCGGCTACGCCACCGACAACGCCGGCTGGAAGCACACCGACAACGCGATCGTGGAGTGGTCGCCGGATTCGAAGCGGATCGCCACCTTCCAGCAGGACCAGCGCAAGACCGGCGAGATGTACCTGGTCAGCACCAACCTCGGCCATCCGAAGCTGGAGCAGTGGAAGTACCCGCTGGTCGGCGACAAGGACGTGACGATGATCGAGCGCGTCATCGTCGACGTGGCGGCGAAGAAGGTACTGCGCCTGCAGATGCCGCCGGACCAGCATCGCTCCACCCTGTGCGACGACGTCAGCTGCGGCCCCGACGGCGGCTGGGACGACGTGAAGTGGGCGGCCGACGGCAAGACCCTGGCCTTCGTCTCCACCTCGCGCGACCACAGGCACGAATGGTTCCGCATCGCCGACGCGAACACCGGCAAGGTGCGCACGGTGTTCGAGGAAGTGGTGCCGACGTACTACGAGAGCGGCAACGGCGCGGTCAACTGGCGCTACCTGCCGGAGACCAACGAGGCGATCTGGTTCAGCGAGCGCAACAACTGGGGCAACCTGTATCTGTACGACCTCACCAGCGGCAAGCTCAAGCGCGCGATCACCAAGGGCGAGGGCAACGTCACCGAGCTGCTGAAGGTCGATCCGAAGACGCGCACCGTGTGGTTCCGCGGCGTCGGCCGCACCACGGGCGTGAACCCGTACTACCAGCAGTTCTTCAAGGTCAGCCTGGACGGCGGCAAGCCGGTGCTGCTGACGCCGGAAGCGGCCGACCACACCGTCACGCTGTCGCCGGACGGCAGGGCCTTCGTCGATGCGTATTCCACCCCGACCACGCCGCCGGTCACCGTGCTGCGCAGCGCGGCTGATGGCCGCCAGCTGGCCCGCGTGGCCAGCACGGACATCGCGCGCCTGAAGGCCGCCGGCTGGGTGCCGCCGATCCCGTTCACGGTGAAGGGGCGCGACGGCAAGACCGACCTGTACGGCATGATGTTCAAGCCGACCCACTTCGATCCCTCGAAGAAATACCCGATCATCGACTACATCTACCCGGGCCCGCAGACCGGTTCGGTGCGCGGGCGCAGCTTCTCTGCCGCGCGCGCCGACCACCAGGCGATGGCCGAGCTGGGCTTCATCGTGGTGGCGATCGACGGCATGGGCACGCCGTGGCGCTCCAAGGCGTTCCACGACGCCTACTTCGAGCACGTCGAGGACAACACCCTGCCCGACCAGGTGGCCGGCCTGAAGGAACTCGGCAAGCGCTATCCGTGGATCGACCTCGACCGCGTCGGCATCTGGGGCCACTCCGGCGGCGGCAACGCCACCGCGGCCGCGATGTTCCACTACCCGGACTTCTTCAAGGTCGGCTGGGCCGAAAGCGGCAACCACGACAACCGCAACTACGAGGACGACTGGGCCGAGAAATGGCAGGGCCTGCTGGTCACCGACAAGGACGGCAAGACCAACTACGACGCGCAGGCCAACCAGAGCTTCGCGAAGAACCTGAAGGGCCGCCTGATGCTGGTGCACGGCACGATGGACGACAACGTGCCGCCCTACCAGACCCTGCTGGTAGCTGATGCGCTGATCAAGGCGAACAAGGATTTCGACCTGCTGCTGATTCCAAACGTCCACCACGGCTACGCCGAGGCGACTCCGTACGCCACTCGCCGGCGCTGGGACTACTTCGTGCAGTACCTGGCCGGCAACACGCCGCCGCACGAGTACCAGCTGAAGGCGTGGCCCTGGCGCTGAGTGGTTGTGAGTTATGTGAGATACCGCTGTCTGTGTTCCTCTTCGCTTGCGGGATGGAAGTAGAAGCAACACGTCCGGTTCCTCCCCCTGCGCAGCAGGGGGAGGGCAGGAGGGGGTGACGCTCTTGATCCTGGGCTTGATGAAGAGCGACCCCACCCCGGCCTCCCCTGCGAGCAGGGGAGGGAGCAAGGCGATGCGTTCGGTCTTGCTGGAGGTCAGAGGGTGAGGCTCCGAGGTTCCGGTCAGCGCAGGCTCGTCGGCTTGGCGACGCCCTTGGCGATCGCTTCGTCGAGCAGTTTGCGGATCTGCTGACTGGCTTGGCTGGTGGCCTGTTGCTGGCGCTTGCCCAGTGCTTCCTGTTGCGCGCCAAGCGCTTCCTGCTGCTTGCCCAGTTCGGCCTGCTGCCGGCCCAGTGCCGACTGTTGCTGACTGAGCTTTTCCTGCTGCTGATCGAGTTCCTGCTCGCTGGCTTCCAGCTTGGCGCGGTTCGCCTGCGTTTCCGCGGAGCGTTCATGCTGGCTGGATTGCGCGGCGAGCGTGGCTTGCCGGCTGGCCAGCATGGCGCGCTGGCCGGCGAGCTGCCCCTGCCTGGCGCCCAGCGCGCCCTGCTGCGCGCCCAAGGCTCCCTGCTTGCCGCCGAGCGCACCTTGCTGGCCGCCCAGTTCGCCTTGCTGCCTGGCCAGGGCGTCGACCGGCGCGTAGGCGGCCTTGGCGCGCTGCACGTAGGCCGGGTCGTCGATCAGCCAGGCCTTGTCGCCACGGCGAAACCACAGCGTGGACTTGCCGTCCCGCTGCAGGCGCTTCGCGGCGGCAAGGTCGACGTCGCTGCCGTTGACGATGGCCGCATCGCCGTCGAACAGCGCGAAGCCTTCGCTGGCGTCGGTATGGATGGCGACGTTGGCGTGGTGGACGCGCAGACCACTGATGTCGTGCGGCGGGGCGGGTGGCAGCGGCGGCGGTGGGGGTAGTGTGGCTGGAGGAGCCGGCGGAGGCGGGGTTGGCAAGGCTGGAGGAGCGGGCAGCGGCGGGGTTGGCAAGGCCGGAGGGGTAGATGGGGCTGGCGGCGGTGGCGGCAGCAGGCTTGCCTGCGCGGAAGCCGGCGTGGCGGGGGTGTTGTCCGCGCCGGCCGCCGTCACACGATAGGGCAGCACGCCGACGAGGGCGATCAGTGCGACGAGCAGCCAGCCGCGTGCGCGCGACGACGGCTGGTTCACGGTTTGTTGCAGCATGGTCAGTCGCCTCTTGAGATTGTGGAACGACGGGGAAGCGCCGGCGAGGCCGGCGTGCATCGGTTGCGCCACGCCCAGGCGCAGCAGCAGGCGGCCGTAGTCCTGTGGCGCGGCGTGGTCCTGCCGCAGGACCTGCGCATCGCAGGCCGATTCACGGTTGAGTGCGTATTCGCGCATGGCCCAGCGCACCAGCGGGTGGAAGCAGAACAGGCACTGCGCGAGCGCCGGTACCCACGCCAGCCACAGGTCGCCGCGGCGCAGGTGGGCCAGCTCGTGCGCGATCGCCATCGCCGCTTCGTCGGCGCTGAGCGCGTGGCCGGTCGGCAGCAGCACGGTGGGTCGCCACAGGCCGGTCACCTGCGGCGAGACGATCGCGTTCGAGACGCGCAGCCGTGGACAGCGGTGCAAGCCGAGTTGCCGCGCCTGCCGCGTACACAGCGCTTGCAGTGAGGCATCGCGCAAGGCCTGCGATTCGCGCAGCACGCGGCGTGCCTGCCGCCCTTGCCGCAGCGCGATCAGCGCCTGCAACAGCACGGCGGCCAGCCACCACAGGGCGATGCCGGTGCGCCAGGACGGCGCCGGTGTGGCCGGCGAAGCGATCGACGGCAGCGCGGCGTCGGCGGTCGCCGGCGTGGCGAAGAACGCCACGGGCGGCGTGACCGGCGCGGGGGCTTCCAGCGGTGCGGGCGACAGCAGCGGAAGCTCCAGCGGCGCGTGCCACAGCAGGCCGAGCAGCAGCTGGGCGCCGACCAGCCACCACAACATGCAGCGCATCGCCGCCGACAGGCGCGGCCACAGACGGCCGGCCAGGCAGACGGCGCCGATCAGCAGCGCGGCCTGGATGGACGTCCAGACCAGTCGCGTCAGCAGGGTGTCGGAAAAATGGTTGAGTGCGTCCATCTCACGACTCCTTGCGCCGCGATTGCAGCTGGGTCACCAGCGCCTCGAGCTCGGCCAGTTCGCTGTCGGAAACTTCGGCACGCTCCGACAGCCAGGCCACGAACGGCGACACCGAGCCGCTCAGCGTCTTCTCGACGAAGCTGCCCACGGCGCTGCGCATCACTTCGCCCGGGCCGGTGGCGGTGCTGTAGCGGAACATGCCCTTGAGCTGGCGGCGCTTGAGATAGCCCTTGCCGCGCAGGCGCTCCATCATGGTCAACACGGTGGAGCGGGCGAGCCCGCGCGGCTCGCCGAAGCTCGCGGCCACCTCACCGACCGAGGCGGTGCCGCATTCGTCGATGTGGTGCAGCAGCGCCAGTTCCTGGTCGCCGATGGTGGGCTTGCGCATGATCGTGACGCCTATTGACTACAGGTGTAGTCACGGTACTTCTTGCCTACACTTGTAGTCAATAGGCCGTCGGTCATTGGCCGGACCGCAGAGGCTCGTGGCGACACAAAGAAAACCGGCGCCATCGAGGCGCCGGTTTTCTTGTACTTGCTGTTGCGTGCGGATCGGTCAGAACGTGTAACGCAGCGTCAGCATCGCCGACCAACGCGACACCACGCGGCTGGGGTCGTAGAAGCCGCCGTCATAGACCTGCAGCTGCTGCGGCTGGTAGTTGCCGTTCTTGTCTTTCGGCAGCGTATACACGTACTGGCCCTGCGCGTTCACGCCGGCGTAGCTGGCGAGGTTGCGGGTCGGGTAGATGCCGGTGTTGCGCACCTGGCCCCAGTCCTTGTTGAGCAGGTTGAGGAAGTTGTACACGTCCAGGCGCAATTCGCCCTTGTTGCCCTTGAAGATGCCGGGCAGCTCCTGCGAGAAGCTCATGTCCAGCTCGTTCACCCAGGCGGTGCGGGCGCCGTTGCGGTTGGCAACCTGCCCGCGATGGGCGTTCAGGTACTTCTCGCTGGAGAGGAAGGCCTGGAACTGGTCGATCAGCTGCTGGCTGGTGCCGGCGGCGTAGGCGACCTTCGGGTCGTTGGCCGTTGGGATGTAGGCCGGATCCCAGCCGGAGACGCTGTCGCCGTTGGCGTCGTTGCTGAACACCCAGGTGTACGGCGTGCCGGTGCGACCGCTGTAGAACGCCGACACCTGCGTCTGGTAGTCGCCGAAAAACGCATGCTGCCAGGTCAGCGAGGCCTTCAGCGTCTTGGCCACGTTGTAATTGGAGGTGGCCTCGACGTTGGAGTTCGGGTTCAGCCGGGCGACGCGCTGGTAGCCGTTGTAGGCGATCGTGTCGGTGCCCGGGTCGACGTCGGTGGCGTGGTTGAAGGTCAGGCTGAGGTTGCCGAACCAGTTCGCCGAGAAGGGCTTGTTCAGTGCCAGGGTGAGGCTGTCCGACTTGCCCTTGTGGGTATTGGTGAGCAGGGTCGACTGCGTGCTGAAGGCGCGGTTCCGGTTGGCCAGCGCGTCTTTCGAGACCGGCGCCTCGCCCGGCGTCTTCCAGAACTGCTCGCGGCCGTCCGGCAGCACGCCGGTGGGTGCGCCGAAGTTCAGCGCCTGGTAGAGGATGCCGTCGCGTACCTGGATGTGCTGGTACTCGGCCGACGCGGTCAGCCCCCACCACGGCAACTCGCGGTCCAGCGCCAGGCTGGCCTTCCATACAGTCGGCAGGCGGAAGTCCCTGGCGATCGTATCGATCGAGCCGGCGCCACCGCCGGCCGGGATGTTCTGGTTGAACGGATCCGGACTGAACGCCGCCTGCGATGGATCGAACGTGTTGTAGGAGAGCAGGGTGATGCCGTTGTTCTGGTATGGGTTGGTCATCCACACCGTGGGCGGCGAGGTCTGGAACAGGCCGACGCCGCCGCGCAGCTGGGTCTTGTAGCTGCTGTCGAACAGGTAGTTGAACGACAGCCGCGGCTCGACCACGCGGTTGCGCGAGCCCACCGTGTAGTTGTTCGGGTAGCCGAAAGCCTGTTCGAACGCGGCGTTGTAGACCGGCGGCGCACTGGAATGCGGGATGTCCACGCGCACGCCGTATTGCACCGACAGCTGCTCGTTGACTTGCCAGGTGTCCTGCAGGAATGGGCTGTACTGGCTGTACGTCCACTTGCCGGCGATGTCGTTGAGCGTGTAGCCGGGCGCCGGGTGAAACAGGATGTACGAGTTGTAGTTGCCGGCGGCGAAGTTGTCGATGCCCCAGAAGTTGTACTGGCCGAATTCGGTCTGCCCGAACAGGTTGTTGATCTTGTTGCTCTGGTAATCGATGCCGCCCTTGATCGCGTGGTCGCCGGCGTAATAGGTGCCGGCCAGGAACACGCTGAACTTCTTGGTATCGATGTGGTTGTAGTGGCGGAAGCGCTCCTCGCCCAGGTTCACCGACGGGCCCTTGCCGGTCGGCGAGAGGTTCACGTTCACCGCTGGCTGCTGCCAGGGCGCAGCGGTGTCCTGGACGAACTTCTGGAAGCCGACCTTGGCTTCGGTGGAGAAGCTGTCGGACCAGTCGTCGAACAGATGGGCGACGTAGTTGTTGGTGGTGATCGTCTTGGTATAGGTGTAGCTGGTCAGGCCCACGCTGCTCGGGCTGTTGCCGCCCACCGCGGGCAGCAGTTCCTTGGTGCGCTGGAAGGTGAAGCTGGCGCGGTGATTGTTGGTGATGTTCCAGTCGATCTTGCCGAGGTAGCGCTTGTCGTCGTAGGTCAGCCCGGTCGGGCCACCGAACGTGCCCGGGGTCAGGCCCAACTGCTTGGCCGCATCGATGATCTTCTGCAGGTCGCCCGGGGAAACCTTGTTGCTGGTGGACGGCCCGTTGCCCAGCGAGTCGTCCAGGCCGTTCGCCGAGTCGGCGCCGATGCCGGTGGTTTTCTCGTGCTCGGCCGAGATGAAGAAGAACAGCTTGTCCTTGATGATCGGGCCGCCGACGTTGAAGCCGTAGGTGGTGTCCTTCTGGTAGCCCTTGTAGTGGTAGCCCGGATTGCCGCTGGGCAACCAGCCGGCGTCGCCGACCAGGTGGTTGGCGTTGCGATAGGCGTAGTACACCGCGCCATGGAACTGGTTGGTGCCGGACTTGGTCACCGCGTTGACGTCGGCGCCGACCACGTCGGAAGACGTGTCGTAGTTGGCGGTGGAGATGTTGTATTCGGCGATCGTCTCGGGCGAGATCGGCGACTTCTGGTAGGGCAGGCCGTTGGCGTTGAGGCCGAACGGATCGCCCTGGGTCACGCCGTCGACGGCGATGTTGTTGTAGCGGTTGTTCATGCCGGAGGCGGAGATCGCGCCGGTGCCCTGATCGGTCACGGTGACGCGCGGGTCCAGGCGCACCACGTCGTCGATCGAGCGGTTGCCCTGCGGGGTCGCCTGCAGCTGGCGCTGCGAGATGTTGGTCGACAGCCCCTTGTTGTCCGAGGAAAAGGTCTGCGCCAGGGTCGAGGCGCTCACGGTGACCGCGCCGAGGTTGCGCGCCTGCTGCTCGCCGGCGCCCATGCTCAGGTTGATCGACGAGGGCTGGCCCAGCTGCAGGAACACGTTGTTCTGCTCCACGGCGGCCATGCCGGTCTTGGTCGCGGAGATCTCGAAAGGACCGCCCACGCGCAGCCCTTGCGCCGCATAGCGGCCATCGACGTCGGTGGTCACTTCCTTGGTAGTGCCGGTCGGCTGGTGCACGATCGTCACCGTGGCGCCCGCCACGGGCTGGCCATGGGCGTCCAGCACGCGGCCGCTGACGCCGGATGTGGTGATGTTCTGGGCAGCGATCGGCGCCATGGCCAACAATGAGGCGATCGCGAACGGCAGCACTCTGACGTGGATGGGAGTAGTCATCGGTGATCCTTGAGTTTGGACGGCGGGGAGAATCGCCGTGCCCGGTCGCCATGCACCGGGCCTGGCGGCATCGGATCGTCGATGGTTTTCCCCGGTTCTGACGAGCGCAGCTGCAGGGCTTGCTGCCTGCCGGCTGCGGATCGGCGCGTCATTCTAATCCCGCCCTGTGACAAACCTGCACAGTCCGGGCGAGGGAAATGGCCTTCACTGCTATCGCAAGAATCTGCGGGCCGGCTCAGAACGCCATGTCGAACGCCACCTCGCCCTGCACGCCGACCTGGTAGGCCGAGACGCGGCGCTCGAAGAAGTTGGCCAGTTCCTGCACGTCCTGCAGGTCCATGAAGTCGAACGGGTTCTTCGCGCCGTATTTCTTCGGCAGGTCGAGCTGGACGAAACGCTGGTCGGCGCAGTACTCCAGGTACTGGCGCATGTCCTTCACCGACATGCCGGCCACGCCGCCGGACAGCACGTCCTCGGCGAACCGGGTCTCGCAGGCGATGGCATCCTCCATCATCTCCTCGACCTGCGCGCGCATGGCGTCGTCGAACAGTTCCGGTTCCTGCGCGCGCACGGTGCGCACCACCTCGAACGCGAACGCCATGTGCCCGCTCTCGTCGCGGAACACCCAGTTGGTGCCGGCGGCGAGGCCGTGCAGCAAGCCGCGAGAGCGCAGGTAGTACACGTAGGCGAACGCGGCGTAGAAGAACAGCCCCTCGATGCAGGCGGCGAAGCAGATCAGGTTGAGCAGGAACTGGCGGCGATGCTCGCGCGTTTCCAGCTGGGGCAGATCCTGGATCGAGTCGATCCACTTGAAGCAGAACGCGCCTTTCTGACGGATCGACGGAATCGTCTCGATCGCGGCGAATGCGCCGTTGCGCTCGGCCGGATCGGGGATGTAGGCGTCCAGCAGGGTGAGGTAGAACTGCACGTGCAGCGCTTCTTCGTACAACTGGCGCGACAGGTACATGCGCGCTTCCGGCGCGTTGATGTGCTGGTACAGGTTCAGCACCAGGTTGTTCGACACGATGGTGTCGCCGGTGGCGAAGAACGCCACCAGCCGCTGGATCAGGTGGCGGTCGGCGGCAGACATCTTGGTGTCGAGGTCGCGCGTATCCATCGAGAAATCCACCTCCTCGACGGTCCAGGTGTTCTTGATCGCGTTGCGGTACATCTCGTAGAAGCCGGGGTAGCGCATCGGGCGCAACGTAAGTTCGAAGCCGGGATCGAGGATGTGGGCGTTGCGGGCGGGTCGGGCGGACATGGTGGGATTTCCTTGTGTGGTTTCGCAGCCGATAAGGCGCAAATGCTCTTGGCTCGTCATCCCGGCGAAAGCCGGGATCCAGTGACTGGGGCTTTCGTCGCGATGTCATGTAGGGCAAAGGCTCTGGATGACCAGCTTCGCTGTTGTAAAGCTCTTCCAGCTTTCGCTGGGATGACGGCCGGTGCATTGGTACGTTCAGCGAGGTCGAATGACGGAATGGATTCCCTCCATGCGCGAGCGCTTGCCATGCGTCTATCTCCTCGCCAGTCAGCGCAACGGCACGTTGTACGTCGGTGTCACTTCCGACCTGCCTGCACGCATCTGGCAGCACCGGAACAACGTGGTCGCTGGTTTTACCCAGCGTCATCACGTGCATGGCCTCGTCTGGTTCGAGGTGCGCGACACGATGGAATCCGCGATTGCCCGCGAGAAGGCGATCAAGGCGTGGAAGCGGACGTGGAAGATCGAGCTCATCGAGAAGTCCAATCCGTATTGGCGGGATTTGTATGCGGAGATTTGCGGCTGAGCCCAGACCGTCATTCCAGCGAAAGCTGGAATCCAGTGCCTCTTCGGAGTGCGTGGAAGTCACTGGATCCCAGCTTTCGCTGGGATGACGAGTGGGGGTTACTGGCAAGCCTCGCAGTACTCGGGGTTCTCCAGCGAGCAGAACACCGCGGCATTTGCCTGCGCCTGGTCGGACGCCGCCGACACCGTGGTCTTGGCGATCTTCGTCGCCGGCCGCGAGCGCAGGTAGTAGGTGGTCTTGATGCCGGCTTTCCACGCGTACATGTACATCGAGCTGAGCTGGCCGATGTTCGGGTTTTCCATGAACAGGTTCAGCGACTGGCTCTGGTCGATCCAGGCGCCGCGCGCGGCGGCCAGGTCGATCAGCGACTTCTGCGGCAGTTCCCACACGGTGCGGTAGATCTGGCGCAGGCGTTCGGGGATCGCCGCGATGCCCTGGATCGAACCTTCCGCCAGCTTGATCGCGTCGCGGATTTCGGACGTCCACAGCCCCAGTGTCTTCAGTTCATCGGCCAGATAACGGTTCACCTGCAGGAAATCGCCGGACAGCGTCTCGCGCTTGAACAGGTTCGATACCTGCGGCTCGATGCATTCGTAGCAGCCGGCGATCGAGGCGATGGTGGCGGTGGGTGCGATCGCGATCAACAGTGAGTTGCGCAGGCCATGTTGCTTGATGCGTTCGCGCAAGGCGTTCCAGCGTGCACCGTCGTGCGGTATGGCGCTTGGCCAATGATCGAACTGCAACTCGCCGTTCGCGGCGCGGCTTTCGGCGAAGCCGGGGTGCGCGCCTTCCGCCTCGGCCAGCTCGCATGACTGCGACAAGGCGTTGAAGTAGATCTCCTCGGCGATGCGCGTGGACAGCGCCAGCGCCTCGGCCGAGTCGAACGGCAGCCGCAGCTTGAAGAACACATCCTGCAGGCCCATCACGCCGAGTCCGACCGGGCGCCACTTCATGTTGGCGGTACGTGCGGTATCGATCGGGTAATAGTTGAGGTCGATCACGCGGTTGAGCTGGCGCACCGCGGTGCGTACGGTGGCGGCGAGCTGGTCGAAGTCGAACGCGCCGTCGACGACGTGCCGGGCCAGGTTCACCGAACCGAGGTTGCACACCGCCGTCTCGGTCGCCGAACTCACTTCCAGGATCTCGGTGCACAGGTTGGACAAGTGGATCACATTGCCGGGTTTGGCCGTCTGGTTGCTGGTGGCGTTGCAGCGGTCTTTGAACGTCATCCAGCCGTTGCCGGTCTGCGCCAGCGTGCGCATCATGCGTGCATACAGCTCGCGCGCCTTCACGGTTTTCACGGCGAGGCCATCGGCTTCGGCCTTGCGGTACGCCGCATCGAACGCCTCGCCCCAGCTGTCGACGAAGTACGGCACCACCTTGGGGTCGAACAATGACCACTCGCCATCGTTCTCGACCCGGCGCATGAACTCGTCGGGAATCCAGTTCGCGATGTTGAGGTTGTGCGCGCGACGCGCGTCGTCGCCGGTGTTGTCGCGCAGTTCGAGGAAGTCCTCGATGTCGGCGTGCCACGATTCCAGGTAGACGCAGGCGGCGCCCTTGCGCTTGCCGCCCTGGTTCACTGCGGCGACCGAGGCGTCCAGCGTCTTCAGCCACGGCACCAGGCCGTTGGAATGGCCGTTGGTGCCGCGGATCAGCGAGCCGCGCGAACGCACCCGCGAATACGCCAGGCCGATGCCCCCGGCGAACTTGCTGAGCTTGGCCACGTCGGCGTACTTGTCGTAGATCGACTCCAGCGAATCGCGCGGCGAGTCGAGCAGGTAGCACGAGCTCAGCTGTTCGTGCACGGTGCCGGCGTTGAACAGGGTGGGCGAGCTGGCCAGGTATTCCAGCGAGGACAGCAGCCGGTAGAGTTCCAGCGTCTCGCCGATCTCGTTGCCGCCCAGCGCGCAGGCGATGCGCATGAAGAAATGCTGCGGCGTCTCGATCACCAGGCGCCGCTGCGGATGGCGCAGCAGGTAGCGGTCGTACACCGTGCGCAGGCCGAAGTATTCGAAGTGGCGGCTGGCCAGTGGGTCGATCGCGTCGTTGAGCTTGCGCGTGTTGGCGGCCACGAAATCGCGCAGGCGCTCGTTGAGGAGGCCGAGCTCCGTGCCGCGCGCGATCGACTGCGAGTAGCTCTGGATTTCCTGACCGCTGACCTCCTTGTCGATGTACGCGCCGAGCAGGCGGGCGGCGAGCTGGCCGTACTCGGGTTCCTCCGCGGTCAGCGCGGCGGCGATGCGGATCGAGAGCTGGTCCAGTTCGGCGGTGGTGGCGCCGTCGTACAGGCCGCCGATGGTTTTCAGGGCGACGCGCAACGGATCGACGCCGTGCAGGCCCTCGGCACTGCGGGTCACCGCGCGCACGATCTTGTTGACGTCGACGGCCTCCTGGCCGCCGTTGCGCTTGGTCACGCGCATCTGCGCTGGGTTGTGTGGCGGGGTCAGCGCGAACGCGGGGTCGGCTTCGCTGGCGACGGGAGTATTGGCGCGCGCGGCGGTATCGAGGGCTTGCATGGCAGGTGGCTCCGGCTGGACATCAAACGCCTGCTCCCGCGCGCAGGGCCTGATAGCGACGGAGTCCGGGGGCGACGCGCCAGCCGGTCGCCCGACGGCAACCGGCTCCACGACGCACTTCCCCGCGGAAGCCGTCACTACGCAGCGGGACACGCTCGTCCCGCTGTGCCGGCAGGTCTTCGGACTTGCGGACGTGGATCGAGGTGATCCGCCTACTTGCGCCCGCTTCCCAGCCGCCGAGGGCCAGTGCATGTGGGCGCTTTCGTTTCCGCTTTACCGCTGCGGGGCAGTTCCGGAGTTACACCGGATTCCCTTTTGAGCCCGACCGATGTCGCATCGGATCGGGCACCGACGCACACAACATATCGGGTGGCCCGGGCAGGGTCAACCCAACAGCTTGTGCATAAGTCGATATGCGTGCCGCTTGCGTCGAGTGCCTGCGTGGGGGCGGCAGGGTTATAGCGCGTCGTGATCCAGCTCGCCGGTGCGGATGCGGATCACCTGCTCCAGCGTGCTGACGAAGATCTTGCCGTCGCCGATCTTGCCGGTGCGGGCGGAAGACTGGATCGCCTCGATCACGCGATCGAGCTGATCGTCGGCCACGGCCACCTCCAGCTTGATCTTGGGCAGGAAGTCGACCACGTACTCGGCGCCGCGATACAGCTCGGTATGGCCCTTCTGGCGGCCGAAACCCTTCACTTCGGTGACCGTGATGCCCTGTACGCCGACCTCGGCCAGCGCTTCGCGCACGTCGTCCAGCTTGAACGGCTTGATGATCGCCACGACGAGCTTCATGGATGGTTCCTTGAAAGGTATCGGTTGGGTCGAGGCCGCATTTTGCCTGCACGATGGAGCAATGTCGCGTCGCGCGCGGCACCTGTAGGACAATCCCTACAGCTTTTGACGGAGCATACCGATGGCGCGCCCGATTTCCCTTCACCTAGTATTTACCTCGACGAGCTCGAGGCGCTATCCATGATGGATAGGCAGGATATCGACAAGATTGCCCTGCGACTTGTGTCGTTGGTACCGCCAGGGGTGGCACAGGTGCATCAGGATTTGCGAACCAACTTCCAGGACGTTCTGGCGCAGGGATTGCGCCGCCTCGACCTGGTCACCCGCGAAGAATTCGACGTCCAGTCCCAGGTACTGGCGCGCACCCGCGCCAAGGTCGACGAATTGGAGCGACGCGTGGCCGAGCTGGAGGCCACGCTGGCTGCCCGCGCGGGTCAGTGACAAACCGCCTCCCGGGAGCCGCCTCCGATCCGTCACCCTCACCCCGAGAACGATCGGAGGCGGTTATTTATTAGCACTGCTGGATGGAGTCGCTTGATGATCGTTTCTGTCAGCGACCCATCCTCCATGCGCCAGCGATCAGCCGCCGCATGAGTCTTGCCGTCACCCTCAGCCGCGCCCAGGAAGGGATCGCCGCACCGCAGGTGATGGTCGAGGTACACCTTTCCGGCGGCTTGCCGTGCACCAATATCGTCGGCCTGCCCGAGGCCGCGGTGCGCGAGGCGCGCGATCGCGTGCGGGTGGCGATCCAGAATACCGCCTTCGAATATCCCGGCCGCCGCGTCACCGTGAATCTGGCGCCGGCCGAGTTGCCCAAGGACGGTGGCCGTTTCGACCTGCCGATCGCGCTGGGCATCCTCGCCGCCAGCGGCCAGGTGCCGCGCGAGAAACTGGACGACTGCGAATTTCTCGGCGAGCTGGCGCTGACCGGCTCCCTGCGCGGCGTCTCCGGCGTGCTGCCGGCGCTGCTGCGCGCACGCACGCGTGGCCGGCGGGTGGTGGTGCCGCGCGCGAACGCCGCCGAGGCGGCGCTGGTCTCCGATGTGGATGTGCGCGTGGCCGACACGCTGGCCGAAGTGTGCGGCTGGTTGCGCGGCGCGCACGAATTGTCGATGCCGGTGGGCATCCCCAGCGACGGCGGCGCCGACGGCGGCCCGGACCTGGCCGACGTGCGCGGACAGTTGCAGGCGCGGCGCGCGCTGGAGATCACCGCGGTGGGCGGCCACCACCTGCTGCTGGTGGGACCGCCCGGCACCGGCAAGACCATGCTGGCCGAGCGCCTGCCCGGCATCCTGCCGCCGCTGTCGGAATCGGAGGCGCTGGAAACCTGCGCGGTGCTGTCGGTGGCTGGGCAGGTCACTGATCCGAAGCATTGGCGGCGGCGGCCGTTTCGCGCGCCGCACCACACCGCGTCGGCGGTGGCGCTGGTCGGTGGCGGTTCGTATCCGCGCCCGGGCGAGATTTCGCTGGCGCACAACGGCGTGCTGTTCCTGGACGAGTTGCCGGAGTTCAGCCGGCACGTGCTGGAGGTGCTGCGCGAGCCGATGGAATCGGGCCACATCGTGATCTCGCGGGCGGCGCGGCAGTCGGCGTTCCCGGCCCAGTTCCAGCTGGTCGCGGCGATGAATCCGTGCCCCTGCGGCTATGCCGGCGACCCGCGCTGCCAGTGCACGCCGGATCAGGTCCAGCGCTACCGCGCACGCATTTCTGGGCCGCTGCTCGACCGCATCGACCTGTGCGTGGAAGTGCCGCCGGTGCCGCTGGCCGAGCTGGGTACGCCGCGCAACGCACGCGACGAGGATTCCGCTACGGTGCGCGTGCGCGTGCTCAAGGCGCGCCGGCAGTCGCTGATGCGCGCGGGCCGGCCGAATGCCGAGATCAGCACGCGCGAACTGGAGCGCGACTGCGCGCTGGGGCCGGCCGAGCGCCGCTGGTTCGAATCGGCGCTGGAGCGGCTGGGCCTGTCCGCGCGCGCCTACCACCGCGTGCTGCGGGTGGCGCGCACGATCGCCGACCTCGACGGCGGCGCCGCCTTGCTGGAGCGCGAGCACCTGGCCGAGGCGCTGCAATACCGGAGGTTCTGAGTTTCGCCTGCCTGCTGGACGTCTCCACCGGTGCATGCTTCGATAGCGGTCTGATCTCCCCAAGGACTGCGATGACGATCGAGCTGGGCCTGATGCTCGCCGGCATGCTGATGATCGGCTTCCTGGCGCAATGGCTGGCCTGGCGGGTCAAGCTGCCGGCGATCCTGTTCCTGCTGCTGGCCGGCATCGTGCTGGGACCGGTCAGCGGCGTGCTCGATCCGGACAAGCTGCTCGGCGGGCTGTTGTTCCCGACCGTGTCGCTGGCGGTGGCGCTGATCCTGTTCGAGGGCAGCCTGACCCTGCGCTTCCATGAACTGCCGGGAATCGGCAAGGCGGTGCGCGGGCTGGTCAGTTACGGCGCGGTGGCCTCGCTGCTGCTGCTGGCGCTGGCCGCGCATCTGGTCGCCGGCCTGGCCTGGCCGATCGCGCTGCTGTTCGGCGCGCTGGCCTGCGTGACCGGGCCGACGGTGATCGCGCCGATGCTGCGCACGCTGCGCCCGAACGCGCGCATCGCCAATACGCTGCGCTGGGAAGGCATCGTGATCGATCCGTTCGGTGCGCTGTTCGCGGTGCTGGTCTACGAGGCGATCGTGTCGCGCCAGGAAGGCCACACCATCGGCATCTTCGTGGCCACCATCGGCTGCGGGGTGGTGATCGGTGCGCTGTCCGCCTGGCTGATGGCGTTCTTCCTGCGGCGCCAGATGATCCCCGAGTACCTGCAGAACTACGCCGTGCTGGCCGCGGTGCTGCTCGCCTTCAGCCTATCCAACACGATCACCCACGAGTCGGGGCTGCTGGCGGTGACGATCATGGGCATCGCGCTGGGCAACCTGCGCGGCGTGCATATCGACGACATCCTCGACTTCAAGGAAAGCCTCACCACGGTACTGGTGTCGCTGCTGTTCATCCTGCTGGCGGCGCGGCTGCACTGGCCGCTGCCGGAAGGCATGCTGGGCGCGGGCATCGCCCTGTTCGTGATCGCGCAGCTGGTGGTGCGGCCGCTGACCGTGGCGATCGCCAGTTTCGGCAGCGGCTTGAATTGGCGCGAGCGTGCGCTGATCGGCTGGGTGGCGCCGCGCGGCATCGTGGCGGCGTCGGTGTCGGCACTGTTCGCGCTGCGCCTCGGCGCACTCGGCGTGGCCGGAGCGGAGGCGCTGGTGCCGCTGGTGTTCACCCTGATCATCGGCACGGTGATCCTGCAGAGTGCCACCGCGCGGCCGCTGGCGATCTGGCTGAAGGTGGCCGAGCCGGAGCCGCGCGGCGTGCTGATCTTCGGTTCCGACCCGGTCGCCCGCGCGATCGGCAAGGCGCTGGACGAAGCCGGCTTCCGCGTGGTGCTGGCCGACGACGACTGGGACGGCATCCGGCTGGCGCGGATGGAGGGGCTCGCCACGTTCTTCGGCAACCCGGCGTCGCCGCATGCCGAACGGTACCTCGACCTCACCGGCATCGGCCGGCTGCTGGCAGTGTCCACCCATCGTGAGCGCAACTCGCTGGCCTGCGTGCATTACCGGCAGGAGTTCGGGCGCGAGAAAGTGTACCGGCTGCGCAACCTCACCCCGCAGGAGAACACCGACCGCGCAGCGCTGGCCGGCAGCCTGCTCGCCCCGCCGCTGTTCGACGAGGAGATGACCCACGGCCGCTTCGCCGAACTGCTGGCGCAGGGCTGGCGGGTCAAGTCGACCCGGCTCAGCGCCACGTTTGACTGGCCGCATTTCATCGAGCAGTACGGCTCGAACACGGTGCTGATGTTCGGCGTGGAGGAGAAAGGCGCGCTGCGGGTGGCTTCGGCCAAGCGCGAACTGGAGCCGAAGCCGGGCTGGACGGTGATCGCGCTGGTGCCTCCGGCCGAACCCAGCGCCGAGTGACAAAGTGGCAGGGGCCCGCTCGCGGGCGATGCTCTTTTCGCGGGATTCAGGACTCGATCGAGCATCGCCCGCGAGCGGGCTCCTACCTGTGCCGGACTGGCGTTACGCTGCCGAGGCCTGCTTGAACTGCGCCTCCTCGGTCGAGCCCTTCAGCGCGGTGGTCGAGGACTGGCCCTGCTGGATCGCCTGGGTCACCTGGTCGAAGTAGCCGGTGCCCACTTCGCGCTGGTGCTTCACCGCGGTGAAGCCGCGCTCGGCGGCGGCGAATTCCTTTTCCTGCAGTTCCACGAAGGCGCTCATCTGGCGCCGAGCGTAGCCGTGCGCCAGGTCGAACATGCCGTAGTTGAGGCTGTGGAAGCCGGCCAGGGTGATGAACTGGAACTTGTAGCCCATCGCGCCCAGTTCCTTCTGGAAGTTGGCGATGGTGGCGTCGTCCAGGTTCTTCTTCCAGTTGAAGCTGGGCGAGCAGTTGTAGGCCAGCAGCTTGCCGGGGAATTTCGCGTGGATCGCCTCGGCGAAGCGGCGCGCGTCGTCCAGGTTCGGCTTGCTGGTTTCGCACCAGATCAGGTCGGCGTACGGCGCGTAGGCGAGGCCGCGGCTGATCGCCTGGTCCAGCCCCGGGCGCACGCGGTAGAAGCCTTCGACGGTGCGCTCGCCGGTGATGAAGGCCCTGTCGTTCGCATCGATGTCCGAGGTGAGCAGGTCGGCGGCGTCGGCGTCGGTGCGCGCCACCAGCAGGGTCGGCACGCCGGCGACGTCGGCGGCCAGGCGCGCGGCGTTCAGCTTGTCGACGGCTTCGCGGGTCGGCACCAGCACCTTGCCGCCCATGTGGCCGCACTTCTTCACCGAGGCCAGCTGGTCCTCGAAATGCACGCCGGCGGCGCCGGCCTCGATCATCGCCTTCATCAGCTCGAACGCGTTCAGCACGCCGCCGAAGCCGGCCTCGGCGTCGGCCACGATCGGTACCAGCCAGTCGCAGTCGTCCTTGCCTTCGGCATGGTGCAGCTGGTCGGCGCGCAGCAGGGTGTTGTTGATCCGCTTGACCACCAGCGGCACCGAGTTGGCCGGGTACAGCGACTGGTCGGGATACATCTCGCCGGCCACGTTCGCGTCGGCGGCGACCTGCCAGCCGCTCAGGTAGATCGCCTGCAGGCCGGCCTTGACCTGCTGCATCGCCTGGTTGCCGGTGAGCGCGCCCAGCGCATTGACGAAGTCCTCCTGGTGCAATGACTTCCACAGCCGCTCGGCGCCGCGGCGGGCCAGCGAATGCTCGACCGCGACGGTGCCGCGCAGGCGCGCCACGTCTTCGGCGGAGTAGTTGCGCTGCACGCCGGTCCAGCGCGGGTTGTTGTTCCAGTCCAGGGTGATCTGTTCGGCGGTGGGCAGGGTGGTCTTCATGGCGTGGCTCCGGTTGTTTAAGCCCCTCTCCCTGCGGGAGAGGGGTTGGGGAGAGGGTTCGGGCGGAGCGTGCGATTCGCTCCGGGTGCGCCCTCATCCGCCCTTCGGGCACCTTCTCCCAAAGGGAGAAGGGGTGATCGTCAAAGTTGTTCGTAGGCGGGCAGGGTGAGGAAGTCGCCGAGCCGGTCGGCGTGGGTCATCGCGCTGAGCAAGGCCGCGGCAGCGTCGGCGCGGGCGGCGCCGGGATGGCGGCTGTCGCGCAGGCGATGGGTGTGCACGGCTACGGCGTGGTCGAACAGCGCGAAGTCGATCGGCGCGTGGTCGGGGAATTCCAGGGCGCCCCCGGCCGGTGCCCTGCCGGCCGGAACATCGGGGTGATGCAGCCACTGCCACAGCTGCGCGCGCGCGATCTCGGCGGTGGCGGCGTCCTCCATCAGGTGGTGGATCGGCACGCAGCCGAGCCCGTCCAGCCAGGCCGCGGTGTAGCGCAGGCAGACCTCGACGTTGTTGTCGAAGCCGGCGCGGGTGATCGTGCCGGCCGGCGCGGCAAGCAGCTGTTCGCGGCTCACCTGCACGTCCTCGCGCAGCACGCCGAGCTGATTCGGCGCCGGCATGTATTCATCGAAGATCTGCTGCGCCACCGGCACCAGCGCCGGATGCGCCACCCAGGTGCCGTCGTGGCCGGCCTTGACCTCGCGCAGCTTGTCGGCGCGCACCTTGGCCAGCGCGGCCTCGTTCGCCGCTTCGTCGCCCTTGATCGGGATCTGCGCGGCCATGCCGCCCATCGCGAACGCGCCACGGCGATGGCAGGTCTGGATCAGCAGCTCCGAATAGGCCTTCAGGAACGGCGCGGTCATCTGCACCTGGCCGCGCTCCGGCAGCAGGCGGTCGCGATGGCCGCGCAGGGTCTTCAGGTACGAGAAGATGTAGTCCCAGCGGCCGCAGTTGAGGCCGACCGCGCGGCGGCGCAGCGCGTGCAGGATCTCGTGCATCTGGAACGCCGCCGGCAGCGTCTCGATCAGCACGGTGGCCTTCATCGTGCCGGGCGGCAGCTGCAGCTCGTCCTCGGCCGCCGCCATCACCGCGTCCCACAGTGCGGCCTCTTCCATCGCCTCGAGCTTCGGCAGGTAGAAGTACGGGCCGCGGTCGCGTGCATGCAGGGCACGGGCGTTGTGGAAGGCGAACAGGCCGAAGTCGACCAGCGCGCCGGCCACCGCTTCGCCGTCCACGCTGAAGAACCTGTCGTGCAGGTGCCAGCCGCGCGGACGCACCACCAGCACCGCCGGCTTGTCGTTGACGCGGTATTCCCGGCCCTCGGGCGAGGTGAACGCGATGGTGCCGTTCACCGCGTCGCGCAGGTTGAGCTGGCCATCGAGCTGGTTGGTGAAGGTGGGCGAGGAGGAATCCTCGAAGTCGGCCATGAACACCTTCGCGCCGGAGTTCAACGCGTTGATGATCATCTTGCGTTCGACCGGGCCGGTGATCTCGACGCGGCGGTCCTGCAGCGCGGCCGGGATCGGCGCCACGCGCCAGTCGCCGTCGCGGATCGCCGCGGTGTCGGCGCGGAAGTCCGGCAGGTCGCCGGCGTCGTAACGGGCCTGACGCTCGCGGCGGGCCTGCAGCAGCAGCCGCCGGGTGGCCTCGAAGCGGCGGTGCAGCCGGGCCAGGAAGGCCAGCGCCGCGGGAGTCAGGATGCCGGCGTAGCCGGCCGGGTCGGCGTGGATCTCGACGCTGCCGGTATCGAGTCGTTCCTGCGGGACTGCCATGGGGTCGCTCCGTGTCTGGATGACTCGAAGCTAGGCAGGAATCATGTATTTGACAAAGTGAATGTTTCAATCATTACTATGAGCATGGTCAATTGATATTCCAACACATTGAACAAGTTCGATGAAAAAGCCCACCGAAACGCTGAACAAGGCAAAAAAATCGCGTCGCAGTGCAGCAAAAAAGCAGGGCGCGGGCGGGCATGCGGGCGACGCCGGCAGCCGTTTCTATTACAAGGGCAACCGCCACAAGCAGCTGCGTGCCTTCGTCAGCGTGGTGAAGCTGGGCACGCTGACCCGCGCCGCCGAGGCGCTGTACCTGTCGCAACCCACGATCAGCCTGCAGTTGCAGGCGCTGGAGCGGGAACTCGGGGTGAGCCTGCTGGAGCGCCGGCGCCGGCGCATCAACCTCACCGACGCGGGCGAGGCGCTGTACGAGCTGGCACGGCCGCTGGTGGAGGGGTGGGACACGCTGGATCGCGACTTCCAGGCCCGCGTGAAGGGGCTGCAGGCCGGCCGGTTGACCATCGCCGCGGGCACCTCGACCATCCAGTACCTGCTGCCCGAGCTGGTGCGCCGCTACCGCGAGCAGCACCCGGCCGTGCAACTGCAGCTGGCCAACGTCACCGGCAAGGATGGCCTGGCGCTGCTGCGCGCGGACGAGGCCGACTTTGCGGTCGGCTCGATGCTGGACGTGCCCAACGACATCGCCTGGGCGCCGGTGCAGCACTACGACCCGATGCTGATCCTGCCGCCGGACCATCCGCTGGCGGCGAAAGAGAAGATCACGCTGGAGGACATCTCGCCATATGGCCTGATCCTGCCGCCGCAGCGGCTGTCCACCTATCGCCTGGTCGACCTGGTGTTCCAGCAGCGCCAGGTGCCGTATCACGTGGCGATCGAGGTGGGCGGCTGGGACGTGATCAAGGAGTACGTGGCGATGGGCCTGGGCATCTCCATCGTCACCGGCATCTGCATCACCGCGGCCGACCACGTGCGCCTCGCCGTGCGCAACATGAAGCAGTACTTCCCGCAGCGCAGCTACGGCGTGGTGATGCGCAAGGGCAAGTTCCTCAGCGCCGAGGCGCGCGCCTTCGTCGACCTGATCCGGCCCGGCCTGCTGACCCATCGCGACTACGACGAGTCGGGGCATTCGGGGCGCTGAACCGCATCACGAGGCCATCCATCGTGGCCGGCCGCGGTATCGCGCTGCCGCCTGCAGGCGGGTGCTACTCCGGGGGCACGCCGGCCAGGTCGGTCACCCATTTCGGCGACGTCGGTTCGCCGCCGTAGAACTTCCACGACCTGCCTGCGGCGATCGCCCAGCGATGGATCCAGCTGGTGCCGAGCGCGCCGGTGAATTTGTCCGCGCGCCGATAGGCGGGGTCGCGCATGGCTTCGTCGAGGTCGACGAATCGGTAGCCGCGTGCGCGCAAGCCGGCGACGAAATCGGGGTAGGTGTCGGCATTGAGCGCATTGGCGTGCAGCAGCATCACCTGCGGCAACGCATAGCCAAGCAGCCTGATCGAGCGGTGCTCGAAGTAGTTCACCCTGCGCAGCAGGTAGGGCACGTACTGCGCGCGCAGCTTCGCCTGGGTGGCGGCATCGCCGCGGTCCAGCGCCTTGGCGTAGGCGGCGGCCCAGATCCAGTCGGAGCTAGTGACCGTGACCGGCGCGATGCGGTAACCGTGCGCGGCGAGAAAGGCGCCCATCGCCGCCTTGTCCTCCGGCGTGCGCCCGGTGCGCAGGTAAGGGTGACGAAACCATTGCGGTTCACGGCCGCGTTTGGCCAGCAGCGGGCGCAGCACACGGTCGCAGGCGAGGATGTCGTCCTCGTAGGCTTGTATGCCGACGATGTGCAGGTCGGCATGGGTGTCGGTGTGGTTGCCCAGTTCCAGTCCGGCATCGAGCCAGGCGTCGAGCATCGCCGTGCGGTCCGCTTGCGGCTGGCCGCCGACCAGCAGACGCGCGGAGTTGACGAAACCGATGGCAGGTGTCCCCGTACCCTCGATCGCCTGCAGCAGGCGCACGGACTCGGCTGCGATGCGCGGCGGCACCGTTCCCTGCGCGGGCAGCGGCGTGTTCGGATCGAGGCTGGCCCAGGGCAGGTCGTCGAAGGTGATCGCGATGCGCCGGTCCTGGGATGCCGTGACGGCCGGCGCCGCCCTGGTCGCCGCCGGCAACAGGCACATGAGCGCGATGCAGGCCAGGTGCAGCCATCCCTTCATGTGCTTCCCCCGACGCGGTGCCGGATGCGTGCTTGAGCCGGCGCCTGCGCAGCAGGGGGTGCCGTGCGAACCGGTGCCGCGACCCTTGGTGACAGCGCCGCGGCATCGCGATGGCAGGCCCCATCGGGTCGTTCACGGCACCGATGGGCAGCGGTCGGCACGGAACTCGCAGAAGCGGTAGCGCAGTCCCAGCCCGACGGTGGTGCCCTCGTAGCGTCCGAACTGGTTCAGGCGCTGGCTGTGCCCGGCCCGGCCGACCAACTGCCAGCGGCTGAAGATGCCGACGGTCAGCTCGGCATTGACGTCAGTGGCGCGCTTCCAGTTGTCGAAAGTCTCGTCCCGCTGCTGGCCGAGCGCGGCCGACAGGTACAGCCCGGCCTCCTGGCCCAGCGAGATGTAGCTGGAAGCCGCGACGGCATAGCGCCGGTAGCGGTCGGGGCTGTAGTAGCCGTTGCGGGTGTGGCGGGTGTTGTGTTGGCCCTCTGCCTGCAGGCCGAGGTCGAACATCACTCGCTCACTGCGGTACACGGCACGGGTATAGCTGGCCAGCACCGAGGCGCGGCGGTTGTCGTCGTCGAAATCGCCGCCGGCGATGCGCGCATCGAAGCGGTCGCGCAGCGTCGGCGTCCAGCGCAGGTCGGCGGCGAGGCCGTGGCGCATCACCGCCAGCGCGCGCGGTGATTGGTCGATGCGGTCGCGGTCGAAGGTGAGTGCATAGAGGAAGGTGTCGCTGGCGCGTTGCGAGATCTGCAGGTGGCCGATCGTTCTGTTGTTGCCGCCGGCACCGTTGTCGGTCCGCGAATGGCCCAGCCACAGCTCCAGCGCGGTGTTGGGCGACGGTGCGAAGCGCAGGCCTGTGCCGATGCGATCCTCGTCGACGTGGTTGTCGCCGAGCAGCGGCGCGAACGGCCCGCCGAAGGTGGCCGAGTGCTCGCGTCGCGCGGCGCTGGCCAGCAATCGCCAGCGATCGGACAGCCACAGGTTGGCATCGGCGGCGATGCCGCGAATTTCGATGTCGTCCGAATCGCTGTACAACGAAGGCGTCAGGCCGATCGAGGAGAACAGCGGCAGGCGCACTGCTTTGGCGAGGGCGATGGTGTCCTTGTCGTCCGGCTTGACCGCCTGCACGGTGGCCAGCGCCGGCAAGGCCTGGTGCGGCCATTCGCCTTGTCGGAGGATCAGGGCCTGGGTCCAGGCGTTGTCGTAGTCGTCCGGGTCGGCTGCGTAGAACGGCGTGTTGAGCGCCAGCGCGGCATCGCGACGTTCGGCCCAGGCCAGCACCCGCGCATGCAGCGCGGCGGCCTCCTTGTCGTCGGCGCCGAACCCGGCCAGCGCGTCGTCCGCCTTCGCGTAGTCGCCGAGCCAGGCGAGGAAACGTGCCCGGTCGAGCCGCGCGGCATGGTCGTCCGGGTGTTTGGCGAGGTAGGCGTCGATCAGGCGCAACGCCTCACCGGTGTGCCCGGTCCAGGCAGCGTTCAGCGCCGGCTGGTAGGCGACGGCGTTCTGCGCGAAAGCCGGCTTCAGGGACATGGCGCAAGCGAGCGCGCAGGCGAGCAGGCTGGCCCGACCCAGCGCCGAAGCGCGAGCCGATGTCCGACGGCGTGGGGTCATTTGCGCCATTTCCGGTTCCTCGTGATCCAGAGGTCGCTGGCGAATCGGCCGATCGTGACGACCTCGGTGAGGATCAGCGCATAGCGCAGCGGCGTCACCAGCAGGCTCTTGCCGAAGGCCTTCCAGCGCTCGCCCTTGGAGATCACCACCAGCACCATCAGCGACAGCAGCGATTCGGCCAGCACCGTGATCAGCAGCGGTTCCCACATGCGCAGCAGCGGCATCACGATCAGCGCGGTGGGAAAGCCGACCTTCTCGATCGCCGACATGAAGATGATCCAGCCCAGCGGGCGGCCGTAGCGCCGGGTGACCTCCTCGCCGAATGCCTGCCGATAGGGCTCGGCGACCTTGCGCATCTCGCGGATGTGCTCGCCGTGTTCGCCGTGCCGCTCGTGCCAGCGGCGGCGCAGCCGCGCGAAGGCCTTGAACGGGCTGCGCACCAGCGCGTCGAAGTAGTAGCAGCTTTGCAGGAACGAAGACGACCACAACGCGATCTGCCTGGGCAGATGCGTGGCCAGCGGTTCCTCGGAACGGGCGGTGACGTCGGTCAGCTGGGCGTTGCGGTAGCCTTGGTTGATCAGCGCGAAGCCGATGAAGATGTCCTCGGAATTGGTGAGGTTGTCGCCGAAATGGGGCTCGTAGCGGTCGAACAGGTCCTTGATGTATTCGCGGCGGTAGGCCACCGCGCAGCCCACCGGGTTGGTGATGCCGCCGAAAAACACCATCTGGCCGTGGAACACGAAGCCCTGCAGGTAGCGGTACAGGCAATCGCGGTAGATGTTGGTCAGGCCCCACCACATCAGCTGCAGGCGGGTGCGGCTGGACTTGGGGTCGACGTATGGCTTGCCGCCGAGCACCGCGGCGTATTCCGGGGTTTCTGCCATGCGGCGACGGTCGGACAGGCGCATCGGCAGCACGCGGCCGCAGACCGAGGCGATGCCGACGCCCTTGTACAGCTCCTCGACGCAGCGGGCGATGTAGTCGGGCGATTCCAGGAAGGTGTCGCCGTCGAGGATGAACTCGACGTCGGCGTCGAACTCGCGCGCCTGGCGCTTGAGCGTGGGCGTCTTGCCGATCGACGCCTGCCGCCGGATCACCGTGACCTTCAGGCCCAGCCGCTGCGCGGTCTGCTCGGCGCGGCTGGCGGTGCCGTCGTTGCTGCCGTCGTCGACGACGATGATGTTGCGCGGCTGGTGCGTCTGCCGCGCCACCGAGACCAGGCAATGGGCAATGTTCTCCGCCTCGCGGTAGGCGGGGATCACCACGTCCACCGTGGCGGCGCGCCAGTCCTGCGCGGGCGTCGGCACGGTCCGGTCCGGTCCGCGCAGCAATCCGACCACGCTGAGCAACGCGTTAGGACTGATGACAAACCAGGGTGCGGTGGCCATGTGTGGTCTCTGCTGAGGCGATGCGCCGTTCTTGGATGAGCTCGTCGAGCGTGTCTTCCAGCGTGTAGCGGTGCCGGAACCCGGTCAGCGTGCGCAGCCGGGTCAGCTCCGGCCGACGCCGCTGGATGTCCTCGAAATCCTCGCCGTAGGCCTTCAGGTACGGCACATGGGTGATCGGCGAATCGCTGTCGGCGCGTTCGCGGATCAGTTCGGCCAGCGCGTTCATGCTGATCTCGCGATCGTTGCCGACGTTCGCCACCAGCGCGTCGCCGCTCCCGCGCGAGGCGAGCAGGTCGAGCGCGGCCACGTTGTCGCGCACGTCGCAGAACGAGCGGGTCTGCTCGCCGGTGCCGTACACCGTGATCGGTTCGCCGCGTACCGCCTGCTCCACGAAGCGCGGCACGACCATGCCGTAGCGGCCGGTCTGGCGCGGCCCGATGGTATTGAAGAAGCGCGCCACCACCACCGGGATGCCGAATTTCTGCGCGTAGGACAGGGCCAGCGCCTCGTCGGCGATCTTGCTGACCGAATAGTTCCAGCGCGTACCGACGCGGGTGGACACGCTGAGATCCATCTCCTCGCCCAGCCGCTCCTCGTGGTGGTGGCCGTAGACCTCGGAACTGGAGGCGACCACTACCTGCGGCAGCCAGCCGCTGGCGGCAATGGTGCGGAACAACCGTTCGCAGGCGGCGATGTTGGTGGCCAGCACGCGCGTCGGCTCGGCGATCACGCGGTACACGCCGACCACGGCGGCGAGGTGATAGATGCGGTCTGCCCAGGCGGCGGCCTGCTGCAGCAGCGGCCAGGTGAGCATGTCCGCCTCGTCGAAGCGGAAGTTCGGCGACTCCTCGAAAGGTGCCAGGTTCGCGCGCAGGCCGGTCGACAAGTCGTCCACTACATGGACCTTGTGCCCGCGCGCGAGGTGCAGCGCTACCAGATGGGAGCCGATAAAACCGGCCCCGCCCGTGATCAACACGTGCATGTTGGATTCCCCTAGTAAATGCCGGCGCTTACTACGGTGCCGTTGTTCATAATGTGATCTGTATCACATTTCCATAGCACTTTGGCAAGCACGCACCGTGCCACGCCGGGGAATCCATGCCGACAGCGGGTTTCCACCCGGCACGGTACCTTGCCGCCGCACGGGCAGGGAGTCGGGGATGGTCCGGTCGGGTCAGGAAAGGACAAGGAGCGTCGCTGGCGCATCTCGCCAGTTGCCACGGAGCCGGCCCGGTCGTCGTGCGGCGACGCGGTGCATGGCGCGGCGCCTGGCCAAAGCCTGGCGGGGGCGGCGAGCCGTTCGCTCACGGTTTGGCGAGTTGCCGGCGGGCGGCGGGTTTGGGCGGATGGTCCTGGCATCCGGGTCACCCCGGAAGGGGCTCAGACGTCGCGGCGCTTGCCCCGGTACGGCGCGTAGAACGCGCGCAGACGGGCCAGGTCAGCCTCCATGTCGCCGCTGGTGTCGAACAGCGGACCGAGCCGGATGACCTTGTCGGGGTAGTGGAACGCGACCGGGAAGATCGGTACGCCGGCGTCGCGGGCGATGCGCCAGAAACCGCTCTTCCAGCGCTGCACTGGCTTGCGCGTACCCTCCGGCGCGATGCCCAGCCAGAGTTTCTCGCGCTGGCGGAACTGGTCGATCATCTGCTCGACCACGCCCCTGGCGGCGCCGCGGTCGATCGGCATGCCGCCGAGCCGGCGCAGCAGGCCGCCCAGCGGCCAGAAGAACAGCTCCTGCTTGCCCATGAAGTGCACGTCGGCACCGATCGCCACCTTGACCAGCAGCCCCCACACGCCGTCCCACCAGGACGAATGCGGCGCGGCGATCAGCACCAGTTTCGGCGCATCGGGGAACTCGCCGACCAGACTCCAGCCGGCCATGCGCAGCACCGCGCGGCAGCTGCGACGTTGCCAGCCGTCGCGCAGGCGGGGCATCCGTGCCGGCAGCTGGGCGGGCGTGAACAGGCGCCCCCTCATTCGAAGTCCGGTTTGTGCGAGCGCGTTTGCTTGATCCTGCCGCGCTGCTGCTTGCCGGCCAGGCGGCGCTCCTTCGAGGCGCGGGTCGGCTTGGTGGCAACGCGTTTCTTCGGCGGCGTCAGCACGCCGCGGATGATCTCGACCAGCCGCTCGCGCGCGTCGTCGCGGTTGCGTCCCTGGTCGCGGAAGCGGCGTGCCTGGATCACCAGCATGCCCTCGGCGGTGAGCCGGCGGTCGCGCCGCGCCAGCAGCCGCGCGCGCACTTCGTCCGGCAGCGACGGCGAGCCGGCCACGTCGAAACGCAGCTCCACCGCGCTCTCGGTGCGGTTCACGTGCTGCCCGCCGGGGCCGTCCGCGCGCAGGAAACGCTCGACCAGTTCGGACTCGGGCAGGGACAGGGTGCGGCTGATGGTCAGCATACGGGAAGTGTAGAGGGCAAGAAGTGAGTAGGTGAAGCGAGGAGTGAGAAGTGAGAGAAAAACGGCCGTGCATCCGGCCCCTGCTCTCTCTCACTTCTCAATCCTCTTCACCCACGCCTGGCAATGCCCAGCCGAAGCGATCGAGCAGCCCCGTGAATGCATCGTCCAGCGGTGCCTCGATCTCCATCGCCATGCCGGTCAGCGGGTGCGCGAAGCGGATGCGCCACGCATGCAGCAGCATGCGGTGGCAGCCGAAATGCTGCTTGTACAGCCGGTTGTGGTCGCCGCGGCCGTGCTGACAGTCGCCGATCACCGGATGGTGGATATGCGCCAGGTGCTTGCGGATCTGGCGGAAGCGGCCGCTTTCCGGTTCGGCCAGCAGCAGGGCGTAGCGCTGTTGCGGATAGCGGCCCAGCGCAATCGGCACCTCGATCGTGGCCAGCCGCCGGCAGCGCGTGCGCGCCTCGCGGCGCGGACCGGTCTCGCGCGAGCCGGGCAGGGGATAGTCGATCACGTCCTCGGCCGGCTCGGGCCAACCGCGCACCACGACGAGATACTGCTTGTGCACCGTGCGATTCATGAACTGCTCGCCCAGCGCCGCGGCGACTTCCTTGCTGCGCGCGACCAGCAGCACGCCACTGGTCGCGCGGTCGAGCCGATGCGCCAGGTACACGTCGCCGCCCACCTGTTCGCGCAGCAGGTCGATCAGGAACGCGTCGGCCGAGCCCACGAACGTCGAGCGATGCACGGCCAGGTTCGCGGGCTTGTTCACCGCGATCAGCGCGTCGTCCTGGTAGAGGATGTCGATCATGCGTCCGAGCTTCTGCGCTCTTGTTCTTCGTAGGAACCCGCTCGCGGGCGATGCTCCTGGGGGCTCGTGAAAAGCACCGCCCGCGAGCGGGTTTCTACGCGGTCAGCGCGAGCGTGGCGAGCCGCTGGCGAAGGAGAGGAAACCGGCGATACCGGCGCCCAGCGGCGGCCAGATGCCACGCTGCGGGGCCAGCGTCCACAGCAGCGCGGCAGCAACCAGCAGCGCGCTGCCGAGCAGGCTGCAGGCCAGCACCCGATGCTGACGACGGGCGTTGTCCTGCGCCAGTTTCAAGCCCCGCGGATCGGCCTGCTCGCGCTGTTCGCCGCGCGCGACCTGGCGCAGTGCATCGCGCACCAGGTCGGGAAACTCCGGCGCGTGGTGCAGCCACTCGGGCAGCCGCTTGCCCATGGCGCGCAAGGTACGCAGCGGGCTGTAGCGTTGGCGCAGGATGCGCCTCAGCACCGGGTGCGCGACCGCCCAGATGTCGATCTCCGGATCGAGCATGCGGCCCACGCCCTCGATGTTGAGCAGGGTCTTCTGCAGCAGGATCAGCTGTGGCTGCAGGGTCAGCTGGAAGCGGCGCGCGGTCTGGAACAGCTTCACCACCAGCTCGGCCAGCGAGATCTGTGCCAGCGGGCGGGTGAAGTACGGCTCGCACACGGTGCGCACGGCGGCTTCCAGCTCGTCCAGGCGCACGTCGGCGGGCATCCAGCCGGCGGCCACATGCAGTTGCGCGATGCGCGCGTAGTCGCGCTCGAACAGCGCGATGAAGTTCTGTGCCAGCCAGTACTGGTCGGCCTCCGGCAACGAGCCCATGATGCCGAAGTCCAGCGCGATGAAGCGCGGCTCGCCGGTGCGCGTGGGGTCGACCCAGATGTTGCCGGGGTGGGCGTCGGCGTGGAAGAAGTTGTCGCGGAACACCTGCTCGTAGAACACCCGCACGCCCTTGGCGGCGAGCACCTTGCGGTCGAGCCCGGCGGCGTCGATCGCGGCGATGTCGTCGCTGCTGATGCCGTACACGCGCTCCAGCGTAAGCACGCGCGCGCAGGTCAGTTCCCAGTGCACCTCGGGCACGTACAGGTCCGTACCGCTGGCGAAGTTGCGCTTGAGCAGGCTGGCGCTGGCGCCTTCGCGCTGCAGGTCCAGCTCGTTTTCCAGCATCTTCTCGACTTCGGCCACGACATCCAGCGGGCGGATCTTGTCGGCGTTCGGATGCCAGCGTTGCGCCAGTTCGCCGAGCGAACGTAGCAGCTTCACGTCGCGGGCGATCTGCGCGTCGATGCCGGGACGCAGCACCTTCACCACCACCTCGTGGCCGTCGTGCAGGGTGGCGGCGTGCACCTGGGCGATCGAGGCGGAGGCCAGCGGGGTTTCGTCGAATTGGGCGTATAGACGGCCAATCGGCGCTTTCAGTTCGCCTTCGACGATGGTCCGTGCTTCGCTGCCCGGGAACGGCGCGACCTGATCCTGCAGCAGGGCGAGCTCGTCGGCGATGTCGGCCGGCACCAGGTCGCGGCGGGTCGACAGCACCTGGCCGGCCTTGACGAAGATCGGCCCCAGTTCGGTCAGCGCATGGCGCAGGCGCGTACCGCGTGGCAGGCCGCGGATGTCGATGCGCGGGCGCGCCACCAGCGGGCGCAGCAGCTTGAGCGGACGGTACAGGTGGGTGGCGTCGACCAGTTCGTCGAGCCGGTACGCCAGCAGTACCGCGGCGACCCGCAGCAGGCGCGGCACCACCTTCAGCGGCGTCACGCGGCGCTGCCCTGCAGGCGCTGCAGCAGTCGCTGCACGCGCGCTTCGAGTCGCTCGCTGCGTTCGCGCACCTCGTCCACACCATCGAGGAACCCTTCGACCTCGCCTGGCGCCAACGCCACGCGCGCCTCGTCGCGCAGCCAGTCGGCGGTGTCCTCGGTGAGGTGGCTGGCGCTGTCGCGGGCGTGCGCGAGGCCCTTGCGTACGGCTTGCGCCAGCGGCACGCCGAGCACGTCGCCGAAGCTGCGCGCGAACGCCTCCTCGAAATCCGGGGCGAACTTGCCGGCCAGTTTTTCCAGCCGGCGCGCCAGCTCGGCGTCGCCGGCAATCTCCACCTTGCCCGGTGCGATGCCGTCGTCGTCGCGGCGCAGCAGCATCGCCAGCAGGCTGCCCGGTGTGGCGGCCACCTTCAGCTGGCTGTCGTCTTGCGGCGGCCCGACTTTCAGGCGTGCTTCTTCCACCGTGACAGCCAACGCTATTTCCGGCCCGCGCAGGTGCAACTGCACGCGGCGGCCGTTCAACGCGGCGAGCCGCTGTTGCGTGTCCGGGTCCAGCGACAAGGTGTGGTTCAGCGCGGTTTCCAGCGCGCGACCGGCGAGCTTGCGCAGCGGCTGCGGCAACCAGGAGTTGGGAGTGGCGGCGTTCATCCGGCGATTGTAGCCCGCCGGCCGGGCTCAGACGCTCGCGGCGCCGGGGAAACCCAGCTGGCGCCAGGCTTCGTAGACGGCCACGGCGACCGTGTTCGACAGGTTCAGGCTGCGGCTGTCCGGGCACATCGGCAGGCGCAGGCGTTGCGGCGGGGGAACCGCGTCGAGCACGTCGGACGGCAGGCCGGCGGTCTCGCAGCCGAACAGCAGCGCGTCGCCGTCGGCGAAGCGGGCGTCGACATGGGCGACCCGGCCGCGGGTGCTGAAGGCGAACACCCGCGGTGCGCCGATCGCCTCGAGGCAGCGCGCCAGCTCGTCGTGCACCGCGACGCTGGCGTACTCGTGGTAGTCCAGCCCGGCACGGCGCAGCCGGGCATCGTCGAGCTGGAAGCCGAGCGGCCGGATCAGGTGCAGCGCGGCGCCGGTGTTCGCGCACAGGCGAATCACGTTGCCGGTGTTCGGCGGGATCTCGGGACGGAACAGGATGACGTGCAGCATCCGGCCATTATCGCGTGTCCGTGCCGGCCCGCGTCGAGCGCTCAGCCGCCGAGCTGCGGGCAGACCACGCCGTCCGGTGGCAATGCGCAGCTGGTTGGCGCGGCCAGCAGGATGGCGCCGACGCTGCCGTGGGCGGCAAGCTGCACCGAGGCTGGCGTGGTGGTCACCATGGCGCCGAGGATCAGGCCGCAGACCGCCAGGCAGGCAATGAACAGGCCGCGCAACATCAAGGTCTCGAATTTCATGGGTCATGGCTCCGATGAATGAAGGGAAGTTCCTGCCCTCCCACTTCAGCAATCCCCATGCCAAGCGCCCGATTATCTCCAAGTAATTGAACGCTATGGATTAACTGGGTGGACTGCATGAGCGAAGGATTGTCCGCGGACAGCCCCGCGGTCGCCGCCGGACAGCCGGACAGGTGGCCGGCGCCCCTGCCACAAGTCATTTGCGATGCCGGTGGGGCGTCGCTAGCCTGCGTGGACTTATCCGTGAAACAGGAGGTTCACCCGTGAGAAAGAAGCCCCTCGCCCTGCTCATCGCCGGCCTGCTGACCTTCACCGGCGGCGTGCCGCTGGTGCTGGCCGCTCCCGCTGCTGCCGTCACTGCCGCGGCAACGCAGCAGATCCCCGAACTCGCCTATACCCGCTTCACCCTGCCCAACGGGCTGACCGTGGTGGTGCACGAGGATCACAAGGCACCGGTGGTGGCGGTGAGCGTGTGGTATCACGTGGGGTCGTCGTATGAGCCGAAGGGCAAGACCGGCTTCGCGCACCTGTTCGAGCACCTGATGTTCCAGGGCTCGGAGAACCACAAGGACGAATTCTTCAAGCCGTTCGAACTGGCCGGCGCCACCGACCAGAACGGTACCACCTGGCTCGACCGCACCAACTATTTCGAGACCGTGCCGACCAGCGCGCTGGACATGGCGCTGTGGATGGAATCGGACCGCATGGGCCACCTGCTCGGCGCGATCGGCCAGCCGCAGCTCGACGAGCAGCGCGGCGTGGTGCAGAACGAGAAGCGCCAGGGCGAGAACCAGCCGTACGGCCGCGCCAGCGAGCTGATCCAGGCCGAGGCGTTCCCGGCCAACCACCCGTACCACCACGACACCATCGGCTCGATGGCGGACTTGAACGCCGCCTCGCTGGGCGACGTGAAGCAGTGGTTCAAGGATTACTACGGCGCCGCCAACACGGTGGTGGTGCTGTCCGGCGACATCACGCCGTCGCTGGCGAAGGAAAAGATGCTGAAGTACTTCGGCGACATCGCCGCCGGTCCGCAGGTGCCGCGGCCGCAGCCGTGGGTCGCGGCGCGGGACAAGTCCACGCGCGGCACGATGACTGACAACGTGGCGCAGACCCGCATCTATCGCGAATGGAACGTGCCGGGTCGCGGCACCACCGACGAGAACCTGCTGGAACTGGCCGCCGCCGTGCTGGGCGGCAGCAAGACCTCGCGGCTGTACCAGCGGCTGGTCTACCGGGACAAGCTGGCCGACGACGTCTCGGTCGAGGTGGAGCAGCACGTGCTGGCCAGCCTGTTCAACCTGCAGGTGGACGTGAAGAAGGGCGCCGACCCGGTCAAAGTCGAGGTCGCGATCGCCGACGAATGGCGGAAATTCCTGAAGGACGGCCCGACCGCCGACGAGCTGGCGCGGGTCAAGACGGAAACCCGCGCCTCGTTCGTGCGCGGGCTGGAGAAGGTCAATACGCAGGCCTCGATCCTGGCCCAGGGCCAGCTGTACCGCGACGATCCGGGCGCCTACCTGAAGGACTTCAGGGAATTCATGGCGGCCACGCCGGTCGACGTCGCTGCGGTAGCGAACCGGTGGGTCGCCAGGGGCGACTACACGCTGACCGTGGTGCCGGGCAAGGTCGAGGACACCGACATGGCCACTGTGGCTGGCCGCGCCGCGGCCAGCGGCGCGCCGGCGCCGCTGCTGTCGGCGAAGGGCGACTACCGCACGGTGGCGAGCGATGTCGACCGCAGCAAGGGCGTGCCCGAGGTCGGCAGCTTCCCGGACCTCAGCTTCCCCGCCCTGCAGCGCGGCAAGCTGGACAACGGCGTGGAGGTGATCCTGGCCGAGCGCCACACGGTACCGGCAGTGCAGATGCAATTGCTGTTCGACGCCGGCTATGCAGCGGACCAGGGCCGCAAGCTGGGCACCTCCAGCTTCACCATGTCGATGCTGGACGAGGGCAGCAAGAGCCTGGATTCGGTCGAGATCGCCAAACGCAAGCAGCGTCTCGGCGCGATCATCGCCAGCGGCTGCGGACTGGACTACTGCAACGCCACGCTGAATGCGCTGGACGACCAGCTTAAGCCGTCGCTCGACCTGTTCGCCGACATCGTGCGCAACCCGGCGTTCCGCGCGGCCGACATCAGCCGCCTGCGCGGCCAGTGGCTGGCCGGCATCGCCCAGGAAAAGAGCCAGCCGACCGGCATCGCGCTGCGCACCCTGCCGCCGCTGCTGTACGGCAAGGGCCATGCCTACGCGATCCCGTTCACCGGCACCGGCACCGAAGCGTCGATCAGGTCGCTGAGCGCCGCCGACATGCGCGCGTTCATGGGCGATTTCATCCGCCCGGACAACATGCAGATCCTGGTCGCCGGCGACACCACGCTGGACAAGATCATCCCGCAGTTGAACGCGGCATTCGGCCACTGGAAGGCGCCGGCCGGCAAGGTGCCGGCAAAGAACATCGGCAAGGTCGCGCCGCCGGCGCAGGTGCGCGTGTACCTGGTCGACCGCCCCGGCGCGCAGCAGAGCCTGATCCTCGCCGGCAGCCTGGCGCCGTCCACCGAGGCGCCGAACGATCTGGAGATCCGGACCATGAACGGTGCGTTCGGCGGCACCTTCACCTCGCGCCTCAACATGAACCTGCGCGAGGACAAGCACTGGGCCTACGGCGCCTTCAGCTTCCTGCAGAACGCGCAGGGCCAGCGCCCGTTCATGCTGTACGCACCGGTGCAGACCGACAAGACCGCGCCGTCGGTGGCCGAGATGCTGAAGGAGGCCAAGGGCGTGATCGGCGACAAGCCGCTGACCGCGCAGGAGATCGACAAGATCAAGGTCGGCGACGTGCGCAGCATGCCGGGCGGCTACCAGACCACTTCGGCGGTGATGGGCGCGCTGCAGGGCATCGCGCTGTACCACCGGCCGGACGACTACGTGCAGACCCTGAAGTCGCGCATCGAGGCGCAGACGGATGCTTCGGTGGAGGCGGCGGCGAAGGAGATCATCCATCCGGACCAGTTGACCTGGGTGATCGTGGGCGACCTCAAGAAGATCGAGGCGCCGATCCGTGCGCTGAAGCTCGGCGGGGTGCAGGTGCTCGACGCCGACGGCAAGCCGGTGCAGTGAGCTCGGGCGCGGCGGCGGCATGCGCCGGCGCCGCGCGTTGTGGATCGGTTGGGGACGCGCCACCGTCCCCGCGCTAGGATGGAGGCCGCGCCGGCAACGCCCGGCCTCCTTCATGTCCAAGCCACCGTCGCGGAGCCACCCATGCGCAAGACCCTGCTGTTGCTCGTTCCCGTCCTCCTGCTCGGCGCCTGCAGCTGGGGCATCACGCTCGACGATGCCGCCAAGAACGTGCGCACGGCCTGGAGCGGCGATGTCTCTTCCTGCCGCGAGCTGGGCAAGGTCACCGTCTCGGTGATGAACCGCGTCGGCCCGGTCGACCGCAACGACATCAAGGTGCGCGACGAGCTGGAAGTGCTGGCCCGCAACGAGGCCGCCAAGATGCACGCCGACACCATCAAGCCGCTGGCCGAACCGACCGACGGCTCGCAGCCGTGGGGCGCCTACCAGTGTGGCGCGAACACAGTGCCGCCGGCGCGCTCGGCCGCGCCGGCCGGTTCGGCGCCAGGCAATGCGCAGACGTTCCCGATCAAGGGTCACTGAGCGCGCCGCAGCGAAGCCAGGGGCGCCAGCCGCCGCGTGCAGGCCGTGGCGGTAGGCGTGCCGGGCGTGGTTTGCGATGATGCGTGCTGTTGCCTGCCGATGCCGCCATGAACCAGTTGATCAACGCACCCGGCCGGCTCGCGCGCCGCATGCTGCCGTTCCGGCGCAAACCGCGCGCGCGCGCCGAGCTGCCGTTCTTCGCGGTGCCGGCCGCGGCCATCGCCGTGCTGCCCGATCCGGCCGCGTTCCGGCAGACGCTGCTGCGCCTGATCGCGCAGGCCAGCCGGCGCATCGTGATCGTGGCGCTGTACCTGCAGGACGACGACGGCGGCCGCGAAGTGCTCGGCGCGCTGCATGCGGCGAAGCTGCGCGCGCCGGGGTTGCGGATATCCGTGTTCGTCGACTGGCATCGCGCGCAACGCGGCCTGATCGGCAAGCAGAAGAGCGAAGGCAATGCGGGCATGTACCGCGAGCTCGCCGCGCGGTTCGGTCCGGGCGTCGACCTCTACGGCGTGCCGGTGCAGAACCGCGAGCTGTTCGGCGTGCTGCACCTGAAGGGTTTCGTGATCGACGACGCCGTGCTGTACAGCGGCGCCAGCCTCAACGACGTCTACCTGGTGCGGCACGGGCGCTACCGGCTCGACCGCTATCACCTGCTGCAGCATGCCGGCCTGGCCGATGCGATGGCCGGGTTCGTGCAGCGCCACTTCGTCGGCAGCGATGCCGTGCGGCGGCTGGATCTGGCCGGAGTGCCGTCCACGAAATCACTGCAGCCGGCGATCCGCGAATTCCGCCAGCAGCTGCAGCGGGCGAGTTACGAGGTGCCGCCGGCGACGCTGACCGGCGGCGAGGTCGCGGTGACGCCGCTGCTGGGCTTCGGTCGCAGCGACAACGCGCTGAACGAGGCGCTGCTGGAGCTGCTGCGCGGCGCGCGCGAGCGGGTGCTGCTGCTCACGCCGTACTTCAACCTGCCGCGACCGGTGCGCGCCGTGCTGGGCCAGCTGCTGCGGCACGGCTGCCGCATCGACATCATGGTCGGCGACAAGACCGCGAACGATTTCTACATCCCGCCGGGGCAGCCGTTCAAGACCATCGGCCTGCTGCCCTACCTGTACGAGAACAACCTGCGCCGCTTCGCGCGGGCGCATCGCCGGCACATCGACAGCGGCCAACTCAACTTGTACCTGTGGCGTGACGGCGACAACAGCTACCACCTGAAGGGCCTGTTCGTCGACGACGACGTGGCGGTGCTAACCGGCAACAACCTCAACCCGCGCGCGTGGTCGCTGGACCTGGAGAACGGCCTGGTCCTGCGCGACCCGGCGCACCTGCTGCAGGCGAAGCACGCGGCGGAGTGGGCGGCCCTGCGCCGGCATGCCGTACGGCTGAGCGACGACCGCGCGCTGGAAAACCCGCGGCGCTACCCGGCCGAAGTGCGCCGGCTGCTGCGCCGGGTGAACCGCGTGCGGCTGGACCGGCTGGTCAACCGCCTGCTGTAGGGCGGGCACGGCCCGCCGGTTTTTCGGGATGCCGTGGCGACAGCGGTGGGCGCTGCCCGCCTTACCGCACGGCGAGGCGGTCCAGCCGCATGCCCAGCCAGTTCGCCACGTGCGGCCATTCATCGGCGAGGATGCTGAAGCAGACGGTGTTGCGCAGGCTGCCGTCGGTGCGGCGCTTGTGCGCGCGCAGCACACCTTCGCGCTGCGCGCCGAGGCGCTCGATCGCGCGCAGCGATGCCTCGTTGCCCTCGTCGGCGTGGAAGGCCACCGCCACGCAGTCCAGCGCCTCGAACGCGTGCTCCAGCAGCAGTCGCTTGCAGGCGGTGTTGAGGTGGGTCTTCTGCCAGCGCCTGGCGTACCAGGTGTAGCCGATCGCCAGGCGCGGCAGCGCGGCGTCGATCTCGTAGTAGCGGGTGCTGCCGACGACCTCGCCGCTGCCGGCCTCGCGCACGGCGAACGGCAGCATCAGTCCGTCGGCCTGGCCCTGCAGCGCTTTTTCGACGTAGCCGCGCGCCTGTCCCGGCGGCGGCACGCTGGTGACCGTGAGGTTCCACAGCTCGCCGTCGGCGGCGGCTTCCAGGGCCGGCGCGTGGTCCAGGCTCAGCGGTTCCAGCACGACATGCTCGTCGTGCAGGCGGATCGGGGCGAACGGGTTCATGGAGAGTCCGGCGTGATGGTCAGGCGTCGAGGTCGGGGATCAGCTTGCTCTCGAGTCGCGCGATGTTGTCCTTCAGCAGCAGTTTGCGTTTCTTCAGCCGGGTCAGCTGCAGCTCGTCGCGGCCGATGGCGGACGCGAGCTGATCGATCGCCGCATCGAGGTCGCGATGCTCCATCCGCAACTCGGCCAGGAGATGGACGATCTCGGCGTGATCCTGAACCTGCATGGCAAGCGACTGCTGGGGGCGACTTCATTAGTTTAACGCCGTTTGCGCAGCGGTAGCGGCGTGCGCAGCCGGCTACAATGGGGGTTCTTCTTCGTCCGCCTGGCCGTCATGTCCGTCCCGCTCGAGATTACCCGCCCATCGGCCGCCGAGGCCGGCAAGCTGGCCCGGCGCCTGCGTCGCCAGGTCGGGCAGGCGATCGGCGATTTCGGCATGATCGAGGATGGTGACAAGGTGATGGTGTGCCTGTCCGGCGGCAAGGATTCCCACACCCTGCTGGATCTGCTGCTGCAACTGCAGGCGAAGGCGCCGGTGCGCTTCGCGCTGGTCGCGGTGAACCTGGACCAGAAGCAGCCGGGTTTTCCGGCGCACGTATTGCCGGCCTACCTGAAGTCGCGCGGCGTGCCGTTCCACATCATCGAGCAGGACACCTACAGCGCGGTGACGCGGGTGATCCCCGCCGGCAAGACCCTGTGCAGCCTGTGTTCGCGGCTGCGCCGCGGCGCGCTGTACACCTGGGCGGCGGCGAACGGCATCAGCAAGATCGCGCTCGGCCATCATCGCGACGACATCCTCGCCACGTTCTTCCTCAACCTGTTCTACCAGGCGCAGCTGAAGGCGATGCCGCCGAAGCTGCGCTCGGACGACGGCCGCCACGTGGTGATCCGCCCGCTGGCGTATTGCCGCGAGAGCGACATCGCCGAGTACGCAACGCAGCGGCAGTTCCCGATCATCCCGTGCAACCTGTGCGGTTCGCAGGACAATCTGCAGCGCCAGGCGGTGCGGCGCATGCTGGCCGGCTGGGAACAGCAGCAGCCCGGGCGCAGCGAGAACGTCTTTCGCGCGCTGGCGCATGTGTCACCCTCGCATCTGGCGGACCGCACGCTGTTCGATTTCACGCTGGGCGCGTCGTCTGCCGCGGCCTGGCCTGCCGCCGCGGCGGATGAGACCGCGAACCTGCAAGCTTGAACGTTCCGCCCACCCTTCCACTGTCTGTCGAGTAACCGCCGTGTCCTTCTTTGCATCCCTTGAAATGGCCCCTGGCGATCCGATCCTGGGCCTCACCGAGACCTACGTGGCCGATCTGCGCCCGGGCAAGATCAACTTGGGCGTGGGCATCTATGTCGACGAGCAGGGTCGTATTCCGCTGCTGCCGACCGTGCACGAGGTGGAACAGGCGCTGGCCGCGGCGGCGAAGCCGCGCGGCTACCTGCCGATCGACGGCCTGGCGGCGTACAACCGGCTGACCCAGCAACTGGTGTTCGGCGCGGAATCGCCGCTGTTGGCCGCCGGCCGCGTGGCCACCGCGCAGACCATCGGCGGCAGTGCCGCGCTGCGCGTGGCGGCCGACCTGCTGAAGCAGGTGGCCGGCGCGGGGGCGAAGGTCGCGATCAGCAACCCCAGCTGGGGCAACCATCACGTGGTGTTCCGCACCGCCGGCTTCGAGCTGCTGGAATACCGCTACTACAGCGCGGCCAGCCACGGCCTGGATCTCGCCGGCATGCTGGAGGACCTGGGCAAGCTGGAGCCCGGCACGGTGGTACTGCTGCACGCGTGCTGCCACAACCCGACCGGCGTCGACCTGGATGCGGCGCAGTGGCAACAGCTGATCGAACTGCTCAAGGAGCGCCGGCTGCTGCCGTTCGTCGACATGGCCTATCAGGGCTTCGACCAGGGCACCGAACAGGACGCCACCGCGGTGCGCCTGCTGGCGGCGTCCGGCATCGAGGCGTTCGTGGTCGCCAACTCGTACTCCAAGTCGTTCTCGCTGTACGGCGAGCGCGTCGGTGCGCTGTCGATGGTCGGCGCCGATCGCGGCGAGGCCGAGCGGCTGCAGTCGAAGATCAAGCAGGTCATCCGCACGATCTATTCCAGCCCGTCCACGCACGGCGCCGCGCTGGTCGCCGGCGTGCTCGGCAGCAGCGAGCTGCGCGCGCGCTGGGAAGAAGAGCTGGGCGGCATGCGCGGGCGCATCCACGCGATGCGCGCCGGCTTCGTCGAAAAGCTGGCCGCGCTCGGCGCGCCGGATTTCGGCTTCATCAACAAGCAGGCCGGCATGTTCTCCTATTCCGGCCTGAGCAAGGCGCAGGTGCACCGGCTGCGCGACGAGTACGCGATCTATGCGCTGGACAGCGGGCGCATCTGCGTGGCCGCGCTGAACCAGGCCAATCTCGATACCGTGGCCGCGGCGGTCGCGGCCGTCACCCGCTGAAATTCCCTGTCGTCATCCCGGCTTGCGCTGGAATGGCGACGAACCTCCTTGCGCCTTCGTGGCGACACTGATCCGGATACCGAATGTTCTTTCGCAACCTCACGCTGTTCCGTTTTTCCCCTGCCGTCGCCACCGATCTCGACCGCCTCGACGAAGTGCTGGCCGAGCACCGGCTGCGCCCGTGCGGGCCGCTGGAGATGTTCACCAAGGGTTTCGTGCCGCCGGTCGGGCGCGGCGAAGGCGAGCCGCTCACGCATGCGGTGAAGCACTGCACCCTGCTGACCGTGGGCGGCGAGGACAAGCTGCTGCCGGCGGCGGTGATCAACGAAGAACTGCAGCGCAAGGTGCAGAAGATCGCCGAGGAGGAAGGCCGCAAGGTCGGCGGCCGCGAGCGCAAGCGGATCAAGGAAGACCTGCTCACCGAACTGCTGCCGCGTGCCTTCGTGCGCAACTCGCGGATGTCCGCCTACGCCGACAAGAAGCATGGCTGGCTGGTGCTGGACACCTCCAGCCGCAAGTCGGCCGAGAACGCGCTGACCCAGATCCGCGAGGCGCTGGGCAGCTTCCCGGCGGTGCCGCTGGCGCCGGAGGAAGGCCCGCGCGTACTGATGACCGACTGGCTGGCCACCGGCAACCTGCCGGCTGGCCTGACCCTGGGCGACGAGTGCGAGCTGCGCGACCCGGCCACCGCCACCGGCGCGATCGCCCGCTGCCGTCGGCAGGACCTGGACGCCGAGGAAGTCAAGGAGCACCTGCGCAACGGCAAGCAGGTGTTCATGCTGGGTCTCACCTTCGATGAGCGGATCAGTTTCGTGCTCGGTGAGGACCTGATCGTGCGCAAGCTGAGGTTCCTCGACGTGGTGATGGACGAGTTGGGCGACAGCCACGAGGACGCCCGCGCCGAGCTGGACGCCGGTTTTGCCCTGCTGACGCTGGAACTGGAGCGGCTGCTGGGCAAGCTGGAGGAATGGTTCGGCCTGCCGCGCCCGGCCGATAGCTGAACGAAAAAGCCATATCGCCGGGACGTCCGGCGCGCCATACTGGGCGTCCGGTCGCTTGCGGGCGGCCGATTCCCTCTTGATCAGCACGGGCCCGGGCAAGCAGCAGGCAGGATCATGGCGCAGCATCTGGAAGGCGACTGGCTGGAACTGGCAACGGTGGGCGGCAGCATCATCCGGGTGCTGAAGACCGCCCATCCGCGTGCCCGCCGGCTGCGCCTCACGGTGACACCGCAGGGCGCGCGGGTGACCTATCCGCTCGGCACCCACCCGGCCCAGGTCAGCGCGTTCCTGCGCAGCCACGCCGAGTGGCTGGAGCAGAAGCTCGACGAACTGAACCTGATCGTGAAGCCGTTGCCGCCGCTGCGCG
Organism: Rhodanobacter sp. OR92; assembly: GCF_000427545.1. Taxonomy (NCBI): domain Bacteria; kingdom Pseudomonadati; phylum Pseudomonadota; class Gammaproteobacteria; order Lysobacterales; family Rhodanobacteraceae; genus Rhodanobacter; species Rhodanobacter sp. OR92. Next base: position 339,214 of record NZ_KE386556.1, read on the forward strand.
TGGGCTATCCGTGCAGCTTCCCGCTGCGCGGCGAATTGGCGGAACTGGACTGGGTCGAGGGTGCCTATCCGAAGATCGAGCCGCATGCGACCGGGTTGACCCTGGTGATTCCACGCCCGCACACCCGCGCGCTGCCGATCGCCCGCGGCCTGCTCGCCTCGCACCTGGAAACGCTGATCCGCCGCGACGTCTCGCGCTGGCTGGCCGGCTACGTGCCGCAGCTGGGGTTGGCGCCGACCTCGCTCAGGATCCGGCCGATGAAGAGCCTGTGGGGCAGCCTGGACACCCGCGACCGCATCAACCTCGACCTCGCGCTGGCGCTGGCGCCGCCGTCGGCGCTGCGCTACGTGCTGGCTCACGAGCTGTGCCATCTGAAGGTACGCAATCACTCGCCGCGGTTCTGGGCGCAGGTCGAGAACCTGTTTCCGGACTGGCGCGAACAGCGCGACTGGCTGCGCCAGCACGGCGCGATCCTGAAGGCCGAACTCGACCGACTGGTCGACGACGTGGCCGATTGATGCCGCGTGCGGCCCGGCTCAGTGGTTCCTGGGCTGGCGCACGTACTTCGTCCCCAGCAGCACGTCCCACAGCGGCGTGGTGACGCCGAAATTGCTGTCCGGGTGGTAGTGGTGCACGTGGTGGGCGCCGGCCCAGCGCCGCAGCAGCGGCTGGTGGAAGCGCACGTGGTGGATGATGAAGTGGCTCAGGCCGTAGACGATGTAGCCGAAGGTGATCGCGCTGGCCAGCAGCAGGGCGAAACCGGTCGGCAGCAGCAGCACGAACACGCCGGCCAGCGCCAGCAGCACCGCCGGCGGCAGGAAGAACGGCAGCGAGTCGTAGCCCAGTGGCCGCGCGTGGTGCAGGTCGTGGCCCTGCGTGAACAGCGGGATGCGCGTGTGGAACAACCAGCGGTGGAAGAGGTACTCGATGAAGCTGAAGGCGAACAGGCCCAGGCCGAGCGCCAGCAGTGCGGTCAGCGGGCCGTCCGCATGCCTGCGCCAGCCCAGCACCAGCAACAGCAGGCACAGCGCGCTGTCCACGCCGAGTTCGGCCCAGTAGTTGGCGGGGGTGGCGGACATCCGCATCACCGCGTCCACGAAGATGCGCCACGGACTTCGCTTCATCACTTGCTGCACCGTCCTGTCTTCGCATGGTTACGCCGGACCGCAACGTCACCGCGGCATTGTCCCACGGTGTCACACGCATTTCACAATGCCGCGGAATGGCGGCGGCGCGCCGTTCAGCATCCGGCGCCAGCGCTGTTCAATGCGACAGCGCGAAGCCGGTGAGGATCTGCGCGGTCTGCTCGGGCTTTTCCTCCATCGGCATGTGGTTGCAGCCGTTGATGGTGCTGGTGCTGATCGCGCTGGCGGCGGTCAGGCCGTTGCGCAGGCTGTCCAGCGCGGAGATGTCCACGATCTTGTCGTCGTGGCACCACAGGCCGAGCACCGGCATGGTCAGCTGGCCCAGCCGGTTCTGCACGGAAAGGTATTGTCCGGGCTCGCGCAATTCGTCGAAGCTGCGCTCGATGAAGGCGCGGTCGCGCTGGTTGCGCTGGATGAACACGTCGACGAAGCGGCCGGGCAGGTCGAGCGGCTGCTCGTACGCCAGTGCGGTGGCGCGTTCGAAACCGGCGTGGTCGTCGAACACGAACGGGTTCCTGCCGGCCAGCGCGTCGCGGTCGAACGCGTTCTCCTTGCCCTTCAGGCCGAACGCGTCGAGCAGTGCCAGCGCGGACATGCGCTCGGGATGCTCGCTGGCGTACACGCCGGCGATCGCGCCGCCCATCGAGTGGCCGACCAGCAGGAAGCGCTGCAGGCCCAGGGTTCGCACGAAGGCGTCGAGGCGTCCGGCCTGGGCGTCGATGTTGTAGCTGGCGCCAGGCACCCGCGAGGAGTCGCCCCAGCCGGGCAGGTCGGGGATGATCAGGTGGAAGTGCGGCGTGAGCAGCTTCGCCGTCTCCAGCCATACGCTCTTGTCGGCGTCGAAGCCGTGCAGCAGCACGATGGTCGGCCCCTGGCCGCCTTCGTAGTAGACCCAGTGCGTGTCGCCGGCCCGCACCGAGTGATCCTCCAGATGTGCCGCCATCGCCTCGCGGGCGACGTTCGCCTGCAGCAGCCATTGCGGCGCGAACAGGTAGCTCCCGCCCAGCACGAGCGCCAGCAGCGCCGCCAGCCACGCCAGGAATTTCAGCCGGCGCCGCAGCATGCGTTTCCAGAGCGGGGCGGTGGTGTTCGTTGATGGCGGCATGGTGGTTTTCTTGGAATGTGGCAGGTTGGGCTCCCTCCCCTGCATCGCAGGGGAGGGTTGGGGTGGGGTCGCTCTTGACCTTGGTCGAAGATCAAAAGCGCTACCCCCTCCCAGCCTCCCCCCTGCGGAGCAGGGGGAGGGGCGGTCAGTGCTTCGCTTGCTTCGCCTTGGCGAGGATGCCCTCCACCACCTGCTGAGTAAGCGGGTGGTAACCGGCCTTGGCCCTGGCGTAGACCTGCTCGGCGAAGGCCAGGCCTTCCGGGGTTTTCACCAAGGCCTTGTACAGCGGCGTGGTGAGATAGATGCGGCCGATCCGCGTCATGTGTTCGGCGGCGGCGTTCCACACGGCCTTGTCGCCGGCGGCGATCGCGTGGCTGTACCAGCGCATGCCGATCTCGGCGTTCGGCGTGCCGGTGAGGTGCCAGGCGGCATCGAGTTCCTGCATCTTCGGCAGCGGCGGCGCGTCGGGCAGGCGGTCGAGGAAGTACATCCATTCCTGGGTGTTCCAGCCTTTGGCGTCGAGCTTGTCGGCGGCCAGCGAGCCGGCGAGGAAATCCGTGCGCTCGCGGTCGATCGCGTTGAAGCGCGGCGAGTCGGGCAGCGGCGCATCCTTGGGGATGCCTTCGCCGTAGACCCAGGCCTTTGCCTCGTCCCAGCCCATCTTGCCGGGATATTTTTCGATCAGGTTCGGCTTCAGGTAGTCGAGCATCTGCTCGGTGCTGATGCTCTGGAACGCGAAGTGCTGAAAGTAGCCCTTCAGGTAGGCATCGAACGCCTCGCGGCCGAAGCGCTGCTCCAGTGTGCGCAGGAACCACGAGCCCTTGTCGTAGGCCACGTCGGACAGCGCGTCGTCGGCGCCGATGCCGCGCGGATCGGGCGCCAGCTTCTGCGCGTTGGCGGCCATCGCGCCGATGCTCTTCTGCAAGGCGCGGGCGGACAGCAACGCCTCCTCGTCGGCCAGCGCCTTGCCGTACACCGCCTCGGTGATGCGGCCCTGCACGTAGGTGGTGAAGCCCTCGTTGAGCCAGATGTCGCGCCACGCGGCGGACGTCACCAGGTTGCCCGACCACGAGTGGGCCAGCTCGTGCGAGACCAGCGAGACCAGGCTCTTGTCGCCGACCAGCACGGTCGGCGTGGCGAACGTCATGTTCGGGTTTTCCATGCCGCCGAACGGGAACGACGGCGGCAGCACCAAGATGTCGTAGCGGCCCCACGCGTACGGGCCGTACAGCTGCTCGGTGGCGGCGATCAGCTGCTCGGTGTCCTCGAACTCGTGCGCGGCCTTGTTCACCACCGACGGCTCGGCGTAGACGGCCGAACGCGGCCCGGTCTCCTTCACCGCGAGGTCGCCGGCGGCGATCGCCAGCAGGTAGGACGGGATCGGGTGCGGCTGCTCAAATGCGAACTTGCCGTCCAGCGGATGCTTCGCGTCGTTGATTGCGCTCATCACCACGCGCACGTCCTTCGGCGCGGTGACGCGGGCGTCGTAGGTGAAGCGGATCGCCGGCGAATCCTGCAGCGGCACCCACGAGCGCGCGTGGATCGACTCGGACTGCGAGAACATGAACGGCAACTTCTTGTCGGCGGTCTGCGCCGGGGTCAGCCACTGCAGGCCGGACGCCTCGGGCGAGCTGGTGTAGACGATGCGCACCTGCGCCGGATGCTTCGGCGTGGCGATGGTCAGCTTGCTGCCCAGCACCTTGTCGCGCGGGGCCAATGCGTATTTCAGCGGCGTGGCCTTGCCATCGGCGGCCAGCGCCTCGACGCGGGCGATCTTCAGGTCGCGCGTGTCCAGCACCAGCGACTGCGCCTTGGGATTCTTCCAGTCCAGCTTCAGCGTGGCCTGGCCGTCGAGCTGCTTGTGCGGGAAGTCGATCGTGAGGTCGAGATCCAGATGGGTCACGCGCACCTGGTCGGGCTGCGCGTAGGAATTCGGGTCGTTGGCGTAGGCGGCCAGCGGCAGCACGAGGCTGCCGAGGGCGAGGATGGAAAGCAGGCGCATGCAGCGGCTCCGGGTGCAGGGATGCGACGAGTATGCCATCGCAGCAAGCTGGCTGACCCGTGACGGAAGGCCTGGTCGCATGGCGGGCGGCGGTTCCGGACGGCGCGTCGCCGAGACTTTTCTCGTTACGGCGAAAGGTGCAAGCTTGCCGCACGGATGTCGCCATGATCGACGACTACGCGTCGGCGGCGCGAACCTGGGGAGAGGGCATGCTGATTGGCGCGGATCCATCGGCGTTCGGCTACTTCATCGCGGCCCTGATCGCCACCACCGGCATCGCGTTCGCCTCCGGCGTGCAGTTCGTGGTCATCGGCCTTTGGCGGCGCCGCGAAGCCGTCTATCTTTCCTACGCGGCGCTGTGCCTGTGCATCGCCGTGCTTGCGCTTGGCAACATGCGGCTGGCGCGGGCCGACGGGCTGGCGGCGGCCACCGCTGCGCTGCACTGGATGATCGCGGCGGCCATCGCCAGCTTCGCCCCCATGGTGGTGTTCATCCGCGCCTACACCGGCGCCGGCACCCGCTGGCGCCTGCTGCTGGCGATGAGCCTGCTGATGGTGGTGCTGCTGTGTGTCAACGGGTCGGCGCCGGCCACCCTGTTCTTCTCGCGCCTGGAACCGGGCCAAGCCATCGTGCTGCCGTGGGGCGAGCGGCTGTACCGCGTCTCCGGCGCCGCCTCGGCCTGGGGTCTGGCCTTCCATGTGGCCAGTTATGCGGTCTTCCTGTGGGCGCTCGGCCGCGCATGGGCGCAGTACCGCGGCGGCGACACGCTGCGCGCCGTGTTGCTGGGCGGCTGCCTGATCGTGCAGTTCGTCGTCCTGCTGTGGGGCGACATCATGGTCGACCTGCTCGGCTACCAGGCTCCCTACCTGGACGCCTTCGCCTTCCTGCCCTTCGTGTTGCTGATGAGCCTGTCGCTGGCCGCGCAGATGCGCCGGCGTACGGCACAACTGGAACACACCCGGCGGCAGCTCGAGGTCGAGGAACACACGCGCCACGCCGCCGAGCAGAACCTGCGCCATCTCGCCTATCACGACAGCCTGACTGGCCTGCCCAATCGCGCCTGTGCGCTGAAGCGGCTCGCCGAATCGCGTGCCGACGCGCTGGCGCGCGGCGTCTGCGGCGCCTTGCTGCTGATCGATCTGGACAACTTCAAGACCATCAACGACGGCCTGGGTCACCACGTCGGCGATCGCCTGCTGCAGGCCATGGCCGAGCGCCTGCTTGCCGCGGCGCCACCCGAGGCCACGCTGGCGCGCTTGGGCGGAGACGAGTTCGTCTTGATGCTGGGGTTGCGGGAACGCACGCCGTCGGAAGTGCAGGCACGCGCGGAGCGGGTCGCGCAGGACGTGATCGCGCTGGTGTCCGAGCCGGTGATGGAGGGTCGGCACGTACTCGGGGTGGGTGCCAGCGTCGGCGTGGCGGTATACCCCGTCGGCGAGGTGGGCGTGGCCGACCTGCTGCGCCGGGCCGACATCGCGCTGTACCGGGCCAAGGCGGCCGGACGCAACACGGTGCGGGTGTTCCTGCCGCCGATGCAGCAGGAGGCCGACCAGCGCCTGCGCCTGGAACGCGGCCTGCGTGAGGCGCTGGAGCAGGATCGCATGGGCACGCAGTTCGCGCTGCATTTCCAGCCGCAGATCACGGCCGCGGGCGAACTGCTGGGCGCCGAGGCGCTGCTGCGCTGGCACCACCCGCAGCTGGGCGAAGTGGCGCCGGAAAAATTCATCCCGCTGGCCGAGGAAACCGGCCTGATCCACGCGCTCGGCGCCTGGGTCGTCGACGAGGCCTGCGCGCACCTGCGCGCCTGGGATCGCGACGGCATCCCCCACGGCGGGTCCCTGGCGGTCAACGTGAGCGCCTGGCAACTCGTCCATCCGCACTATGCCGCCCGGCTGGTGGCGCAGGTGCATGCGGCCGGCGTCGCGCCGGCGCGGCTCACCCTGGAACTGACCGAGAGCGCCTTGCTGCAGGATTTCGACGGCGCGCAGGCGACCCTGCGACGGCTCGCCGCCGCGGGCTTCCGGCTGGCGCTGGACGACTTCGGCGTCGGCTACTCCTCGCTGAACTACCTGCAACACCTGCCGCTGGACGTCCTCAAGATCGACCGCGCCTTCGTGAGCGAGCTGCAGGTCGAGGCCGGCAATCCGCTGGCCGGCTTCATCATCGACATGGCGCACCGGCTGGGCATCGTGGCGGTGGCGGAAGGCGTGGAGACCGCGTTCCAGCGCCAGGCGCTGGAACAGATGGGCTGCGACGCCCTGCAGGGCTACCTGATCAGCCGCCCGGTCGGCGACGCCAGCTTTCGTCGCTGGGTGGTCGCCCACCGCCACGCCCCCGTGTCCTGACGGGCGCCGGCGGAAGCGGCCGGGAAAGCGGCGGCTCCCCGCGCTGTGCCGCCAGACGGACTCAACCCCACAGCGGCGGCTTGGCGACCATCAGCCAGAAGGTGGCGAGCACCGCGAGGAAGGCCGGCCAGCCCAGCGCGAACCAGATGCGCATGCAGCGGTGGTAGGCCGGCGGCAGCGCCGTGCCGTCGCGCAGTGCGGCGTCGGCGAGCCGGCACGCCCGCCATTGCAGCCACACCACCGGCAGCCAGCAGGCGCCGGCCAGCAGGTACAGCGCGGCGGCGGCCTGCAGCCACGGCGTGTGCCAGTCGAAGCCCAGCAGTCGCATCAGCAGATAACCCGACAGCGGCTGCACGATCACCGCCGGCGTGGTGAACAGGGTGTCCGCGCGCACGGTCAGTCGTGCGGCGACCGCGATCGCCGCAGGCTGGCCGCTGCGGTGGGTGAGCCAGAAGAAGAAGGCGGTGCCCAGGCCGGTGCCGAACAGCAGCGTGGACGACAGGATGTGCACGGTCTTCAGCAGCGCGTAGGCGTCGTTCATCGGTGCTCTTCCGTCGCCCGCAGCAGCGCCAGCGCCGCGATCAGCGGCAGGTTCTTCAGCAAGCCGCCGAACGGATCCAGCCAGTGGACCGGCCAGGCGGTGCCGATGGCGACGGTGTAGCCGAGCAGCATCGCCAGCATCAGCGCCAGCACCAGGCGCGGCCGCCAGCGCAGAAGGCACAGCGCGCCCAGCAGCAGGTCGGCGCTGGCGGTGGCGCGTGCCAGGGCGAGCAAGCCGGGAGCCGGGAGCAAACTGTCCGCAGCGGCGGCCAGCACATCGGCCGGCGGGGTCAGCCAGCCGACTACGCCAGAGCCGAGCCAGAGCAGGGCCATCGACACGCGCAGCAGCGGCAGGCCGAAATACAGCCGCGCGTGCCAGCGATCCTGCACCTGGCTGGGCGCTTCGGCGAGGGCGCGTTGCAGCGACCGCGGCGCCAGGCCGAGGCGTTCGTGCAGGCGGTCGACGGCGTCGGCGGCACCGAGGTTGCCGCGCTCGAGCATGCGCGCCATGGTGTTGCCGAGCGGGCCGCGGCCCAGGTGCTCGCCCAGCGCGCAGGCCAGGCGCACCAGCGGCGCGGGTACCGCCAGCGTACGGGCGCGCCCGAAGCCCAGCCAGCGGCGCCAGGCCAGCAGGTAGTCGCGCAGGCTCAGCACGTCGGGGCCGACCAGTTCGAGCACGTCGCGGGCGACCACCGGCCGGGCCAGCGCGGCGACTACGGCCGCGCCGACGTCTTCGGCGGCGATCGGCTGCAGCCGTTGCCCGCCACGGCCGGGCAGCGGCAGCAAGCCGGGCAGCCCGGCCAGCGCGCGCAGCAGCGAACTGCCGCCGTAGGAGCCGCGTGCGCCGTAGACCAGCGACGGGCGCAGCACCAGCCAGTCCAGCTCCAGTGCCATCAGCGCGCTGTCGCCGCGATGCTTGGAGGCGATGAAGGCGCCGTCTTCGGCGTGGCCCAGCGCGGACAGCTGGATCGCCCGCCGTACCCCGGCCTGCGCGCAGGCGCGGAACAACGCCAGCGGCGCCTGTTCGTGCACGGCAGCGAAAGTGTCGGCGCCGCGCTCGCGCAGGATGCCCGCGCAGTTGACTACCGCCTCGACGCCGGCGAGGCGGGGCAGCCAATCCTCGCTGCGCACGTCGCGGGCCATGTCGCAAGCGACCGCCGCGAGGCCGGGGAAGCGCGTGTCGAGGCGCGCGCCGCGCACCGCGCAGACTACTTCGTGGCCGGCCGCCGTCAGTGCCGCGACGATGTGTGCGCCGATGAAGCCGTAGGCGCCGGTGACCAGTATGCGCATGGAGTTTCCTCGGTGCCGGTGACGGTGGGGGAACTCAGCAGTAGCGGTCGGCCATCAGGTCGGTTGCCGCCACCAGCTTGTCCACGATCGCCGGGTCGGCCGCGCTGTGCCCGGCCAGCACCACCTGCAGGCGCGCTTCCGGCCAGGCCTGGCTGAGGTCGTATGCGCTCGCCATCGGGCAGATGATGTCGTAGCGGCCGTGCACGATGGTGGCGGGAATGTGGCGCAGGCGGCCGACGTCGCGCAGCAGCTGGTCGGGTTCGAGGAAGATGGCGTGGCGGAAGTAGTGCGCCTCCATCACGGCCAGGCTGACCGCCTTGTGCGGGTCCTCGAACTCGCCGCCGGCGTCGGGGTCGTGCAGCAAGGTGGTGCTGCCGCCTTCCCATGCGCTCCACGCCCGCGCCGCGGCGAGCCGGGTGGCCTCGTCGTCGCTGGTCAGGCGGCTCCAGTAGGCGTCCAGCATCGAACCGCGTTCGGCCTCGGGGATGAAGGCGAGGAAGCGCGCCCAGCGCTCGGGGAAGATCTGCGCCGCGCCGCCGTCCACCTCGTTGAACCAGCGCAGTTCCTGCGGCCGGCCGAGGAAGATGCCGCGCAGCACCAGGCCGAGCACGCGCTCGGCGTGCGTCTGCGCGTAGGCCAGCGCCAGGGTCGAGCCCCAGGAGCCGCCGAACACCACCCAGCGCTCGATCTCCAACTGTTCGCGGATCGCCTCGATGTCGGCGACCAGGTGCCAGGTGGTGTTGTCGGTGAGCTCGGCGAACGGGGTCGACTGGCCGGCGCCACGCTGGTCGAACAGCACGATGCGGTAGCGCGTCGGGTCGAAGAAGCGGCGGTGGTAGGCCGACAATCCCGCGCCCGGGCCGCCATGCAGGAACACCACCGGCAGGCCAGCGGGGTTGCCGCATTCCTCCACGTACAGGGTGTGGATCGCATCGACGGCGAGGCGGTGGGTACGGTACGGCTCGATCTCGGGGTACATCTCGCGCATGGCGGGGATCTCTTGTGGATTTTGTCCTCCCCCCTGCGACCGAAGGAAGTCCCTTGGGGGCAAGCGGGAGGGTGTGTTGCGTCAGTCGAACTGCAGTGCGGCGGTGAGGTCGCCCGGCGGCGGACCGCCGGCGGCGATCATCGCCTGCTCGCGCAGTTTGAGGCCGGGCAGTTTCGCCAGGCCGAAGCGGCGGGTGATCAAGCGCAGGATCGAGCCGGTGTCGTAGACGCTGTGGTCGACGAAACCCTTCTTCGCGAACGGCGACATCACCAGCGCCGGGATGCGCGAGCCCGGGCCCCAGCGGTCGCCCTTCGGCGGCGCCACGTGGTCCCACCAGCCGCCGTTCTCGTCGACGGTGATCAGCACCAGCATGTTCGGCCACAGCGGACTGGCCTGCAGTGCCTCGACCACCTGCGCCAGGTGGCGATCACCGGCGTCCACGCTGGCGTAGCCGGCGTGCATGTTGAGGTCGCCCTGCGGCTTGTAGAACGTCACCGGCGGCAGCGTGCCGGCGGCGGCCGCGGCGAGGAAGTGGTTGGTGGCCGCCTCGCCGCCCGTACCGGCGTCGCGCAGGTGCCGCGCGCGCGCTGCGGTGCCGGGCGCGAACTGGCGGAAGTAGTTGAACGGCTGGTGGTGCGGCTGGAAGTTCGGCACCTCCGGGAACTCGCGGTGGTCGCCGTCGCCGCGGCCGTCCTGCGCCAGCTGCCAGGCGCCGGCGTACCAGGCCCAGTCGACGCCGGCGGCGGACAGCGCGTCGCCGATGGTGGTGTGGTCCTGCGCGGGCAGCGTGTTGGGGCTGGCCGCGTCGGCCAGGCGCGGGTCGAGCTTGTCGCGGCTGAATCCGGGCGCATAGGCCGGGCCGATCGTGTTGACAGCCCAGAAGTCCGGCGTGAGCGCGTCGTGGGTGACGAACGTCGGGCGCCCCTGCATCGCGCTGGCCGGCGAGTCCCCGGCCAGCTTCGGACGGATACCGGTGGGGTCGCTGCCTTCCAGCGTGGCGATCTGGAATTTCGCCGGGCTGCGGTCCGCGTGCGGATAGTACGGCGGCTGTGCCGCGGCCAGGTACTGATGGTTGAGGAAGGAGCCGCCGAACGTGCCCATGAAGAAGTTGTCGCACAGGGTGTACTGGCGGGCCAGCTGCCACAGCCGCAGCTTCGCACCGTCGGCATAGTGCCCCATGGTCATCGCGCCGGTGTTGCCCCAGGCGACGAAGCCGTCGTTGCGGCCGCCGTTGATCTGCAGCTGGTTCTCGTAGAAGCGGTGCACCAGGTCGCGGGTGATCACGCCGTGCGGCAGCGGCACGCCGTCCGGCGTGGCCAGTGCGAACGGGCGGTTCGGCAGGCCGGTGATGGCGTGCTCGTCGATCCGGTAGTGGCGACCATCGACCGTCTGCGCGCGCGGCGCCAGGCCGCCCCAGACCGGCGGCAGCGTGTCGAACAGGCGGCCGTCGCGGTCGCGCTGGCGATAGGCCGGCGAGTCGAGCGCCTGCAGCGGCTGGGCCAGGCCGGGAAAGTCCGCGAACAGGTTGTTGAAGCTGCGGTTCTCCGCGTACAGCACCACCACGTGGCGGATGTGCCGGCGCAGCTGCGCGTCGAGCGCCGCGTCGGCGACCGTGGGTGCCGACGCCGGTGGCTGCCCGCCGAACGGCTTGCAGCCGCCGGCGGCGAGCGCCGCGCCGGCCAGCGCGAGGCCGCCGAGCAGGCGCCGGCGTGCGGGGTCGGCGGGTGCCTCGTCGGGCGGGGCCAGGGGCTGGTGGTCGATCGGGTCGGTCATGGCGTCGGTCGCTGGCGGGTGGGTGTCAATCGTCGGACATCGCGCGTGCCGCGTTCCACATGGCGCGGGTCAGCGGACGATGCTCGTGCGGCGTCTGCAGCACGATCAGGGTGGTGGTGCTGGTGCTGGCACCGGTTTTCAGCAGGCGGTCGAGCACGGCTTCGAGGTGGCCGATCGACATCGCCACCACGTGCAGCAGGGCCGAGTCCTCGCCGGCGAGGCGGCGGCATTCCAGCACTTCGGGGATGTCCTCGACCAGCGCGCCGATGCGCGCGCAGGTGGCGCCGTCGCAACGCAGCCGGATCATCGCGCTGATGCCGTAACCCAGCCGCTTCGGATCGACCGTGGCGCGGTAGCCGCTGATCACCCCGGCTTCCTCCAGCCGCTTCACCCGCTCGGCCACCGCCGGCGCGGACAGGCGCACCTTGCGGCCCAACTCGGCGTAGCCCAGGCGCGCGTCCTGCTGCAGCGCTTCGAGCAGCTGCCAGTCCTTGGCGTCCAGTTCCGGCTTCGGTTCCATGACTTTCGATTCCAAGGCGGGACCCCGAAAAAAATGATTCGATCGCTGGCGAAGTGCCGAGAAAACGATCCGGCGCATTATTCCCCGGTATGAGCGGCAAGACTAGGATGCGCACTTCCCCACCCCAGGAATCCGTCCCCATGGATACCGTTGAACGTCTCGATGGCCGCGCCCTCGTCGCCATCGCGATTGCCTTGCTGACCTGGTCGTCGGCGTACGCCGCGATCGCGTACGCCTTGCCGGCCTTTACTCCGGGCGAGGTCGCGTTCGCGCGGCTGCTGATCGGCTCGCTGTGCTTCGCCGTGCTGCTGCGGGTGAAGCGCGTGCCGCTGCCGGCGCGGCGCGACTGGCCGCTGCTGGCGCTGCTCGGCGTGCTCGGTCTGACCGTCTACCACCTGTGCCTGAATTACGCCGAGACGCGGATCGCCAGCGGCACCGCCGCGATCCTGATCTCGCTGGTGCCGGCTGCCACCGCGGCGGTGTCGGCGCTGTGGCTGCACGAGCGGCTGGCGCTGCGCAGCTGGGTCGGGCTGGCGGTGGCGTTGCTCGGCACGGTGCTGGTGGTGCTGGCCAGCGGGCAGCGGGTGGAGGTCGATCCGAAGGCCTTGCTGGTGCTGGTCTGCGTGATTGTCTCGGCGATCTTCTTCGTGGGCCAGAAGGCGCTGTTCGCGCGCAACAGCATGCTCGGCGTCACCGCGTTCGCGTTCTTCGCCGGCACGCTCGCCGCGCTGCCGTTCGGCTGGCACTTGCCGCAGGCGCTGCTGACGGCGTCGTGGGCGCACATCGGCGCGCTGCTGTGGCTGGGTATCGCGCCGACCTTCGTCGGTTATCTGGCGTGGAACATGGCGGTGAATCGCGCGTCGGCCTCGCGGGTCAGCAGCTTCATCTACCTGTCGCCGCCGATCGCGCTGCTGATCGGCTGGCTGTGGCTGCACGAGGTGCCGAACGCGCTGATCCTGGTCGGCGGCGCGATCACCGTCGGCGGCGTGGTGCTGGCGAATGCGCGGCGGCGTGCCGCGCCGGTGTCGGCCGCGCCGGTCGAGGCGTGCGAGCAATGCTGAGGGACGCGTGATGGGTCATCTATTCGACCTGGCGCAGCAGGCCGCGCAGCTGGAACAGACCTGGCGGTCGCAGCGGCTGGCGCGCGTGGGCGATGCCAGCCTCAAGCTGCTGCGCATGGATGCGCAAGCCTATCCGGACGAGACGCATGCGTACGCCGAGGGCCTGCTGGTCCTCGAAGGCGAATTGCGCCTGGACGTGGCGGGCGAGGCAGTCACCGTGGCGGCGGGCCAGCTCTGCATGGTGCCGGCCGGCGTGCCGCATGCGGTGCTGCCGGGCAGCAGCGGCACCTTGCTGATCATCGACGCCTGAGCGGCGCTCAGTTCAGCCGGGTGAGCTGCAGCACCTGCGGGTCGTCGGCGTGGTCCAGCAGCAAGCGCTGCACGCGGCCCTGCCAGGCTTGCGCGAATGCGGCGCGCTGCTCCGCGGTGGCCTCGGGGTGGAGCGCGCCGACCATCAGCTCGCGCAGGTTCGGTGCCGCCGGCACCGTGGCCAGGTCCAGTTCCACTGCCACGGCGGTGCCGTTGTCGCGGCGGCGGAACTGCACCGCGCCGGCGCCCGACGAGGCCGCGTAGCCCAGCAGTGCCTGCCGCACGAAACGGCCGCCGATACCGTGGAAGCCGTTGCCTGCCGCGGCGCCGGTGACCAGGGTCAGCACCTGCGCGATCACTCCAGTGACGCCTTCGTCCTCGGCGGCCGGCATGCGCACCGTGACGCCGCCGCGCTCGGCCGGCTCGCCCGGATACAGCGCACGCAATGCCGTGCGCGCCATCAGCCAGGCGCCGGCCACGGTGGGGCAGGAATGGCCGGCCAGCCGCACGGCATCGACATAGGCGTATTCCAGCAGGCCGTCGTCGGCGGCGCCGAGGAAGGCCGCCAGCGGGTCGCGCATGCGGATGCGCGGGGCCTGGTCGTAGAACGCGGGGTAGTTCATGCGCGGGGGCCGCTCACTCGACCGGCAGGCCGGTGATGCCGAAGTCGATCACCACCGCATCGGCGTCGCGCTGGCGATAGGTCACGGTGAGGTTGTCGCCCAGGCGCTCGCGCAGCTGGGCGATCAGCGGGATCGGGTCGTGGTCGTTGACGAAGCGCATCGTCTCGCCGCCGCGCAGCGCGCCGATGGCGCCGAAGATCGCCGAATGGCGGAAGCGGCGCGCCACGCCGCGGGCGTCGAAGAGGTGGACGTTCTGTTCGGCAACGGCATCGATGGACATGGTGGGAGTGCTCGCAGTCAAGGGAGCGCCCAACATACGCCGCGCGCCGCGGCGCGCCACTGATCTGGATCAGGGCGGCTCTAGAACTTGTACGCGCGATGGATCGCCACGATGCCGTTGCTGAGGTTGCGCACCTCGACGCGGCCGAAGCCGGCGCGCTCCATCATGCTCTTCAGGGTGGCCTGGTCGGGATGCTTGCGGATCGACTCGGCCAGGTACCGGTAGCTGTCGGCGTCGCCGGCGAACAGCCGGCCGAGTTTCGGCAGCACCTTGAACGAGTGGAAGTCGTACAGCTTGCCGAACAGCTCGCTCTGCACGCGCGAGAACTCCAGCACCAGCGCGCGGCCGCCGGGCTTGAGCACGCGGCAGATGTCGGCCAGCGCCTGGTCCTTGTCGGTGACGTTGCGCAGGCCGAAAGCCATGGTCACCGCGTCGAAGCTGTTGTCGGGGAAGGGCAGGCGTTCGGCGTTCAGCTGCGCCCAGCGCAGGCCGGCGACCAGGCCGCGGTCGGTGAGGCGGTCGCGGCCGACGCCGAGCATCGCCGCGTTGATGTCGCCGACCACCACTTCGCCTGCGTCGCCGAGCACCGGTTTCAGCAGCGCGGCGATGTCGCCGGTGCCCCCGGCCAGGTCCAGCACGCGGTCGCCGCGACGCACCCCGCTGACCGCCACGAAATGCCGCTTCCACAGCCGGTGGATGCCGAGCGACATCAGGTCGTTCATCAGGTCGTAGTTCTTCGCGACCGAGGTGAACACCTGGCCGACCAGCTTCTGCTTTTCGCCGACCGGCACGTCGCGGAAGCCGAAGTGGGTGGTGGATCCAGGTGGGGTTTCGGGCTGATTGTTCATTGGGGCGATGTTACAGGGAATGGGGTTCAAGGCTTCGGCATCGGCCAAGGCGTTGCTGCCGGCGAGCCGCGCGTCAGAGCGTCGGCTTGCCGTCCTGCTTGTAGACCACGCCGTCCTTCATCACGAAGCTGACGTGCTGCATGGCGGTGATGTCGTCCAGCGGATTGCCCGGCACGGCGATCACGTCGGCGCCGCGGCCCACCGCGATGCGGCCGAACCGGTCCTGCTGATGGAGCAGTTCGGCGGCATGGATGGTGGCGGCCTGCAGCACGAACATCGGGGGCATGCCGGCCTGCACCATGTAGGCGAACTCCCTGGCGTTGTCGCCGTGCGGGTAGACGCCGGCGTCGGTGCCGAAGGCAATCTTCACGCCGGCCTTGTACGCCTTGCCGGCGGTGTCCAGGATCAGTGGGCCGACTTCCTCGGCCTTGCGCGCGACCTGCGGCGGATACCAGCCCTGCTTCGCCTTCTCCATCACGTACTGGCCGGCGATGATGGTGGGCACGTACCAGGTGCCGTGTTCCTTCATCAGTTTCATGTCGGCCGCGTCCATGAAGGTGCCGTGCTCGATCGAGTCCACCCCGCCGAGCACGGCGCGGCGGATCGCCTCGGCGCCGTGTGCGTGGGCCGCCACGGTGAAGCCGTCGTCGTGCGCGGCGGCGACCACGGCCTGGATCTCCTCCAGCGTCATCTGCGGGTTGCCGGAGCTGGAGCTTTCGTCCAGTACGCCGCCGGAGGGCATGATCTTGATCAGGTCGGCACCGTCCTTGTAGTGCTGGCGCACCGCCTTCCATGCCTCGGCGGGCGAGTCGATGATGCCGTCCTTCGGGCCGGGGTCGCCCTGCAGATCCCAGCGGAAGCCGTTGCTCGGATCGGCGTGGCCGCCGGTGCTGCCGATGGGCTTGCCGGCGCTGAAGATGTGCGGGCCGGGCATCAGGCCGGCGTTGATCGCGTTGCGCAGCGCGATCGACGCATTGTCGTCGTCGCCGAGGTTGCGCACCGTGGTGAAGCCGGCCAACAGGGTGCGCTTCGCGTAGACGGTGCCGCGGATCGCATGGTCGGCCGGATTGAGGCGGAACTTGTCGCTGTAGGAGTTCTTGCCGAACTGCATGGTCAGGTGCGTGTGCGAGTCGATCAGCCCCGGCATGCAGGTGGCGTCCGGCAGCCTGGCGACGCTCAAGCTGCCGGCTGTCTTGCGGTACGGCGCGGGGTCGACGGCGCCGGGACGGATCTCCTTGATCCGGCCATCCTCGACGACCAGCGTGGTCTGGCCCAGCATCCTGCCGGCCACGGGATCGAGCAGGCGCGCGCATTCGATCAGGTTGAGCTGCGGGCCGCCGGCCGCATCGAGGGGCGGCGCATCGGCGCCGGCGGCGAGCGGAAGGCACGATACGGCGACGGCGAGCAGCAGGCGAGGCATGGACATGGGTGGTTCCCCTGGCGGCAGTGCGGCCATCCTACTCGGCGGCGTCGCGGTGCGTGGGCGTCGGCTCGGCAGCGTCGGGCAGGCGGCGATCGCTGCCGCTGCGCCGCTCGTGTTCGCGCTGCTCGGCGGCGACGTGGCGCGCGTGCAGCGCGGCGTCGTCGCTGTCGGCGGGGATGTAGGTGCCCTGGTCGGCACCTTCGCGGGCGTCGGCGGCGGGCGCCTCCCAGTCGTTGCCGCCGGGGGTGATCTTCAGGATCGAGTGGCGCACCTCGCGCGAGAGGATCACCCGCGCGTCGCGCACCATGCCTTCCAGCGCGGCGTCGTAGTCGAGCTTGCCGGCGTCGTCGGTCCACACGATGCGCCGTTCGCGCAGCTTCTGGATGAAGCCGCGGAACAGCGCCTTGTCGAAGAACTCCGGCGCGGTCAGCTCGTTGAGCAGGGACAGCCGCTGCGCGGTGAGCGAGCAGGCGTTCTCCAGCTCGGCGCCGGTCATCGTGTGCGGGCCGTTCTTGGCCAGCGCGGCGATGGTGATGTAGTAACGCTCGAAGGCCTGGATCAGGCTGCGCGCGATCACCTTGAGCTGGTAGGCACCGTCGTCCTGGCCGGGGCTGCGTTCCAGCACGCGGCCATCGCTGACCGCTTCGAGCAGGCCGCGGCGCACGAAGAAATCGATGGTGGCCTGCAGTTGCTCGGCGAAACCGTCGGTATCCCACGGCAGGAACAGCTCGCCCTGGATGAACGGATAGATGATCCGGCCCAACCGCAGGATCGAGGCGCGCGACATGCGGCGGTTGTTGAGGAAGCAGCACGCCACCCACGCGGCGGTGGCGGTGAGGTGCAGCACGTTGTTGCGGAAATAGCTGAGCAGCACCGCGCGCTCGCCGGTGGCGGTGAGCACGTCGCCCAGCGGGTGCTGCACGCGCTGGATCCAGCCCATTTGCTCGCCGTAGGCGATGATCGCGGCCGGGTTCATCGGGGTCAGCGTGATGCGGTCCGAGTACGGCAACTCCTCCAGCATCGTCTTGCCCAGCTCGAGCTGGGTCAGCAGGTCGCTCTCGGCCATCGCGTGCTTCGGCGTGGCCAGCAGGGCCAGCGCCAGCAGGTTGATCGGGTTGACGTCGGCGGCGCGGTTGATGTTGACCTGGATCTGCTCGGCGAGGCGGTCGGTCACCGCGCCCAACCATTCGGGCTTCGCCTCGGGGTCGGCGCCGGCGGCGCGCCAGTCGTGGCTGGCCGCGTCCAGCAGCGGGGTCAGCTCGATCGGTTCGCCGAAGTTCAGCGCCACGTGGCCATAGCGCTGGCGCAGCACCTTGAGCCCCTTGAGCAGGCCGAGCAGCGACTCCTTCTCCTTCGGCTGGCCGCTGAGCTCGCCGATGTAGCTCTTGCCCTCCATCAGCTTCTCGTAGCCGATGTACACCGGCTGGAACAGCACCGGCCGGCGCGGCGCGCGCAGGAACGCGCGCACCGTCATCGCCAGCATGCCGGCACGCGGCGCCAGCAGGCGGCCGGTGCGCGAACGGCCGCCCTCGATGAAGTATTCCATCGGCACGCCGCGGTCGATCAGCTGCGCCACGTATTCGTTGAACACCACCGAGTACAGCGCGTTGCCGCGGAAGCTGCGGCGCAGGAAGAACGCGCCGCCGCGGCGCAGGATCGGCCCGATCACCGGCAGGTTGAGGTTCACCCCCGCTGCGATGTGCGGCACCACCACACCGGACACGTGCAGCTGGTAGCTCATCAACAGGTAGTCGGCGTGGCTGCGGTGGCAGGGCACGTAGATCACTTCGTGGCCGGGCGCGGCGGCGCGGGCCTTGTCGAAATGGTGCATGGCGATGCCGTCGTACAGCTTGTTCCAGAAGTTGGAAAGCAGGAACGAGGCCGAGCGCACCACCGGATGCGAGTAGTCGGCGGCAATCTCCAGCACCAGCTGGTGCGCCTTGCGCCAGGCCTTGGCGTGGCTGATCTTCTCCTTCGCCGCGGCGGCGGCGATCGCGGCACGCACCGGCTCGGCGTTCAGCACCGCGTCCACCACGGTGCGCTTGTGCGACAGGTCCGGTCCGATCACCGCGGCGCGGATGCGGTGGAAATGGGTGCGCAGCACCCGCGCGACCTTGCGCGCGAAGCGCTCCGGGGTGATCCCGCCCGATTCGTCCAGCGTCTGCCGCAGCGACACCGGCGTGGAGAAATGCACCACCGTGTCGCGCCCGTTCAGCAGTAGCGCCAGCATGCGGCGGAAGCGGCCGACCATCACCCAGTTTTCCGAGAACAGCACGCGGAACCAGCCGCTGTCGCGGCTGGGCGCGCGGCCGACGTAGATCGATACCGGCACGATCTGGATGTCGCTGTCGGGCAGGCCTTCCAGCGAGTGCACCAGCTGCCGCAGCGCTTCGTTCGGGTTGCGCTTGCGGTTGCGCCCGAGCAGGCTGCCGTCGCGCCGTGCCAGCGCGAATACCGAGCGCCGCCGGCGGGTGCCGGCCAGCGGCCGCATCGGGTTGGGCAGGCCGGCTTCGCGGCAGGCGCGCTGCAGGATCAGCGCGTCGGAAAAGCCGTCGCGCTCGATCACGTAGCAGACCGGCACGCCGGCCTGCAGCAGGGCCGCGGGCTCGGCCGGGTCGCGGCGGATGCGCACCCAGGGCTGCAGCAGCTGGCCGGCCAGGTTGAACCACCAGGGGGCACGGGGGCGGGCGGAGGAGTCCGCGGTGGTAGTCATGGGCATCCGTCCATTCTAACGGTTGCGTCGTTCAGTCTTTCGTTACGGCGCTGCCGGCGCTGGCGGGCGCACTGGCGGTGGCCGCCTGCTGCAGCTGTCGGTGCGACTGGCGCGCGTTCTGCAGCAGGTCCTCGCTGTACCAGCGGCCGTTCTCCTGCACCAGGGTCGCTTCGGTCGACAGCGGCTTGCCGAGCAGGGTGTAGTCGATCTTCACCACGGCATGGCCGTTGTCGTTGGACAGCGGGGTGAGCTTGACCGAGTCCAGCGTGTCGTCCACCGACAGGCCGTAGATCGCCAGCAGGCGCTTGAGGCCGCCCCAGGCGACGGCGTACTTGCCCATGGTCGCGTCGAAATCCATCGCGTGCAGCTGGTCGGGGTCTTTCAGGTCCAGCCGGCGCGCGGTCGCCACCGCCACGCCGACCGCCTGCTGCGCCCGGGCCTGGTCGAACCACGGCGTCTGCCGGGCCCACGGCAGCAGCACGTCGAGCACGCCGTCGGCCTGGGTCTTCTGCGCTTCGCTGAGGGTGCGGCTCTGCGCGACGGCGCTCTTCAGCATGGCCTCGCCCACGCTGACCAGCATCGGCAACTGGTCCTTGTACTGCTGTTCCATCGCGGCCAGCTTCGGCTGCAGCTCGGCGTAAAGCCTGGCCGCCGCGTCCGGCCCGCCGAGCTTTTGCATCGCCTCGTGGAAACGGGCGCGATCCGCGGCGCTGATCGGCCGCGCATCGCGCTGCTGCAGGCTCCAGTCGGCGCGCAGGTTGGCGTAGTCGGCCGGCGGCAGCGCGTGCTTCCACAGCCGGTCGAAGTCGCCGGCCTTGAGCAGGTCGATCGAGGCCTGCAGCGCCGCTTGCGGCGTGCTGCCGCCGGCTTGCGCCGCCTCGTCCTTGCCGTGGCAGGCGCCCAGCAGCAGCGCGGCAAGCAGCATCGGCATCGCGTGGCGAAGGAAGGGCAGGCGCATCGGCGGGGTCTCGCGGCAGGCGGTGGCGGGGGAGGCGCCACGGGGCGGGTGAGCGCGCAGCGTAAGGGCCGCGGCGGCCGCGAAACAAGGGCGCGGCGCAAGTTTTCGCGAGGCCGGAAAAGAAACCCCGCGGGCGTTGGCCTCGCGGGGAAATCCGGCAGAGCCGGAAGGGAAATGGCCTTGCCTGCGAAAGATCTGGTCAGCAGGTGTTGGCGGACGAAATATTACTTGCTCGTTAAAGCTGAGGCAATACTTTTCTTTTGCGTTCTAACGCATTGTTTATAAGCACTATTTTCTACTCGTAGCGTAGCGCATCGATTTTCTGCCGGCGCCGCTGCTCCGGCGGCGCGCTCCAGTCGTTGTTGAACAGCGCCGGCTCCCACGAACCGTAGGTTGCATTCGGCAACACGAACCAGCGCGAGCCGATCCAGTTCATGTACGGCGCCATCGCCCGCTGGCGACCGGCGGCGTTGTTCGCCAGCACCGTCACGAAGTCGCCGATCTGGTCACCGAACTGCATCAGCACGCGGTACTTGCGGCTGATCAACTGGCGCCGGCAGCCCTTCTCGGTGCCGACCTGCTCGCAGCCTTCGACGAAGGTGCCCAGGCCGAGGAACGCCTGCGGGCCGAAGACCGGCAGGCCCACCTTGCGCAGGTTGGCCAGGGTGACCTGGTCCAGGTCCCTGGCGCGGTTGGACACGTAGAGCACGGCGATGCCGTGCTTCGCGGCGAACTGGGTGAACTCGACCACGCCGGGAAGCGCGCGCGCGCTTTCCTGCCGGCACCATTCGGCCCAGTCCGCCTCGTTGTATTCGCCGCCGCTGCGCACCAGGCGCGCCTGGTACGGCGAGTTGTCCAGCACGGTTTCGTCGATGTCCAGCACCACCGCCGGCTGGAGGCCGCCGGCCGGCGCCACGCGATCATCCTTGGCCAGTGCGTCCCAGTGGCGGTCCTTCATGGCGGCGAGCAGGCGCGCCTGGGCGTCGCGGTAAGTCTGCAGGTAGATCAGGTCGTGCTCGATCGCGGTCTGGCTCCATGCCACCGCGTTGAGGTTGTCGTTGGCGGCGACCGTGGTTGCCGCCGTGGCCGGCGCAGCGAGCGTCGCCGTGGCCGCA
Organism: Rhodanobacter sp. OR92; assembly: GCF_000427545.1. Taxonomy (NCBI): domain Bacteria; kingdom Pseudomonadati; phylum Pseudomonadota; class Gammaproteobacteria; order Lysobacterales; family Rhodanobacteraceae; genus Rhodanobacter; species Rhodanobacter sp. OR92. The sequence continues at coordinate 360,252 of NZ_KE386556.1, forward strand.
GGGTGGCGGGGAGCGCCGGCGCAGCCGGCCAGCAGGGCGAGCGCGAGCAGGGACGTGGAAAGACGAAGCCGCATGAAGGCGTTCCTTGGAAAACAAGCGAAGCGAAACAATGAACGCAGTTTACGACAGCCCCGTGGCAGGGCTGGCAGCCATGGCGGGCTGCTGACAGACTGGCACTCCCGCTCCCCACGGTTTCGTCTCGCATGGACTCCAGCCTGCCCGCCCTGCGTCCGCCTTCGGCGGTCGTCCGCTACGCGAGTTACCTGCTGGCGGGCGCCACCTTGCTGCTGGTCGTGGAGATCCACCTGCTGCCGGCGCTGCTGGCCGGCCTGCTGGTGTTCGAGCTGGTGCAGACGATGGTGCCGCTGCTCGGCCGGCGCATTTCCGGCGACCGCGCGCGGGTAGTGGTGGTGGCACTGCTGGGCGCGGTGGTGGTGGGTCTGCTGATCCTGCTGATCCTCGGTGCGATCAGCCTGTTCCACGCCGAGCTCGGCAATCCGCAGCTGCTGTGGCAGCAGCAACTGATGCCGCTGGTGGAGAAGGCGCGCCAGCAGTTGCCGCCGATCCTGGTCAACAACCTGCCGGACAGCGTCGACGACCTGCGCGTGGGCGCGATCGAACTGGCGCGCAAGCACGCGGCCACCCTGCAGCTGGCCGGCAAGGGCGCGGTGCGGGTGTTCGTGCACATCATCATCGGCCTGGTGCTGGGCGCGATCGTGGCACTCAGCCGCACCCGCCCGGCGCACCAGATGGGGCCGCTGGCGGCCATGCTGAGCCTGCGCTGCCGGCGGCTGGCGGAGGCGTTCCACAATATCGTGTTCGCGCAGGTCAAGATCTCGCTGATCAACACCCTGTTCACCGCGATCTTCCTGCTCGGCGTGCTGCCGCTGATGGGCATCCACGTGCCGCTGGCCAAGACCCTGGTGGTGGCGACCTTCGTGGCCGGCCTGCTGCCGGTGCTCGGCAACCTGATCTCCAACACCGCGATCGCCGTGGCCGGGTTGTCGGTGTCGCTGGGGGTGGGCATCGCCGCGCTGGTGTTCCTGGTGCTGATCCACAAGCTCGAGTACTTCCTCAACGCGCGCATCGTGGGCACCCAGATCCGCGCCCGCGCGTGGGAGCTGCTGGTGGCCATGTTGCTGATGGAAGCGGTGTTTGGCCTGCCCGGCGTGATCGCCGCACCGATCTACTACGCGTATCTGAAGAGCGAGCTGGAAGCGGAGGGCCTGCTGTAGGCGCGCATCGGTTGCAGGTCTCCGCTTGCGGGCGACGCTTTCCCGAATCCCGCGCCCATCAGCCGCCGGCCAGCATCGCCTTGATCCGCGCCATGTGCGACTCGGCGGTTTCGCGGGTCACTTCCTTGTCCGCTTCCGGGTCCTTGCCCTGCCAGTGCAGGTCGGCCTGCGGCAGCTCGTGCAGGAAACGGCTGGGCTGGTTGCGGTGGATGTCGCCGTAGCGCTTGGTCTGCGCCGACCAGGACAGCGTCAGCAGTTCCTTGGCGCGGGTGATGCCGACGTACATCAGCCGGCGTTCCTCGTCGACGCGGCCTTCGTCCAGCGCGCCCTCGTGCGGCAGCGTGCCGTCCTCGCAGCCGACGATGAAGACGAAACGGAACTCCAGGCCCTTGGCCGCGTGCAGGGTCATCATGCGCACGGCATTGCCCGGCTCGTCGCGGTCGGTGTGGCTGAGCAGGGCCAGCTGCGAGGCGAGGTCGCCGGCCGTGTTGCCGCCTTTCTGCATCGCGCGGAACCAGTCGGCCAGTTCCTGCAGGTTGCCCAGCTTGCGCTCGCGCACGCTGGCGTCGGGCGTGCCGGCGGCGATCTGCGCGGCGTAGCCGGTGCGCTTCAGGATCAGCTCGACCAGGTCGGCGGCGCTCTCGTGCAGCGAGGCACTGCGCAGTTCGTCCAGCAGATTGGCGAATGACGCCAGCGCCGCCGCCGGGCGCGGGGTGAGCTGGCGCAGCACGCCGTCGCTGCGGGTGGCGTCGAGCAGGGACGAGTGGCGCGACTGCGCGAGCTGGCCCAGCTTCTCCAGCGTGGTCGCGCCGATCTCGCGCTTCGGCACGTTGACCACGCGCAGGAACGCGGCGTCGTCGCTGGGGTTGGTCAGCAGGCGCAGGTAGCACAGCAGGTCCTTCACCTCGGCGCGGTCGAGGAAGCTCAAGGCGCCGGTGAGGTGGTACGGAATCCGCGCCAGGCGCAGCGCCTTCTCCAGCGGCCGCGCCTGGAAGTTGCCGCGGTACAGGATCGCCATGTCGTCCCAGCGCGCCTTGTGCTTCTCGGCCAGCGTGGTGGCGATCGCGGCGACGCGCTCGGCTTCGTGCTCGGCTTCCTTGCATTCGAGTACGCGGATCGGCGCGCCTTCGGGGTGCTCGCTCCACAGCTTCTTTTCGTGGCTGTGTGGGTTGTGCGCGATCAGCGCATTCGCCGCGCGCAGGATGCGCTTGCCGCAGCGGTAGTTCTGTTCCAGCTTGATCACGCGCAGGTTCGGCCAGTCGCGGCCGAGCTGGTCGATGTTCTCCGGATTGGCGCCGCGCCAGGCGTAGATCGACTGGTCGTCGTCGCCCACGCAGGTGATGCCGCCGCGCTCGCCGGTCAGCACCTTCAGCAGGCGGTACTGCGCGTCGTTGGTGTCCTGGTACTCGTCCACCAGCAGGTAGCGCAGGCGCTCGCGCCAGGCGTCGCGGCATTCGGCGTCGCTTTCCAGGATGCGCAGCGGCAGCCGGATCAGGTCGTCGAAATCCACCGCGTTGAACGCGGCCAGGCGCTGCTGGTACAGGTCGTAGATGGTCGCCGCTTCGAGTTCGCGCGGGCTGCGCGCGGCGGCCAGCGCCTCCTCCGGCGACAGCCCGCCGTTCTTCGCGCGGCTGAGCAGGTTGCGCAGGCCGAACAGCGCGTCGTTCTTGATCCCTTTCGGCGCCAGCTCCTTGACGATGCCGCCGCTGTCGTCCGCATCCAGCACCGAGAAGCCGCGGCGCAGGCCGGCGCGGGCGTGTTCGATCTGCAGGAATTTCAGCCCCAGCGCGTGGAACGTGCTCACCGTGAGCGCGGCCGCGTCCTCGCTGCTGACCAGCTTCGCCACGCGCTCGCGCATCTCGCGCGCGGCCTTGTTGGTGAAGGTGATCGCGGCGATCTTCGACGGCGCCAGCTTGCGGCGCTGGATCAGGTAGGCGATCTTCTGGGTGATCACGCTGGTCTTGCCGGAACCGGCGCCGGCCAGCACCAGCAGCGGGCTGTCGCAGTGTTCGACGGCGGCCAGTTGTTGTGGATTGAGCATGGACCGAGTGAGGCGTGAGGCGGCGGCCGATGGTAACAGAGCGCTACTGGCGCACCCGCCGGCTTCGGCCATAATCGGCCGCACGACAGCCAGCGAGGAACGGCATGGCGGAACCGGAAATCGAGCAGTGCGACGTGGCGGTGATCGGCGGCGGCCCCGGCGGCAGCACCGCGGCCGCCTTGCTGGCGCGCCGCGGCTACAAGGTGATCGCGCTGGAGAAGGCGCACCACCCGCGCTTCCATATCGGTGAGTCGCTGCTGCCGATGAACCTGCCGGTGTTCGAGCGGCTGGGCGTGCTGGACAAGGTGCGCGCGCTCGGCGTGTTCAAGCGCGGCGCGGATTTCGAGACCGACGACGCGCGCGGCTACAACGTCTACGCGTTCGCCCGCGCGATCGGGCAGAGCCCGCCGCATGCGTACCAGGTGTGGCGGCAGGATTTCGACCGCATGCTGTATCAGCATGCGCGCGAGTGCGGCGCCGAGGCGCGCGAGGGGCACGAGGTGCTACAGGTGGAGCAGCGCGGCCCGCGCGAGAGCCGGCTGGACGTGCGCACCGACGACGGTCGCGACTACGCGATCCGCGCGCGCTACGTGGTGGACGCCAGCGGCCGCGATGCGCTGCTGGCGACGAAGATGAAGTTGCGGCGCCGCAGCCGCCAGCATCAGAGCGCGGCGATCTTCGGCCACTTCCGCGGTGCCGGCTGCCGCGATGGCGAGGACGCCGGCAACGTCAGCATCTACCGCTTCGCGCACGGCTGGATGTGGATGATCCCGCTGCCCGACGGCGTGATGAGCGTGGGCGCGGTGTGCCGGCCGGATTACCTCAAGCAGCGCAAGGGCCGCACGCTGGAGTTCCTGCTCGACACGCTGCGGCTCAACCCGGCGCTGTGGCAGCGCGTCGAGCGGGCCAGGCTGATCGGCGACGAAGTGCATGTCACCGGCAACTACTCCTACGACGCGAGCCGCATGGGCGGAGCGGGTTGGGTGCTGGTGGGCGATGCGTTCGCCTTCCTCGACCCGGTGTTTTCCTCCGGCGTGTACCTGGCGATGGACGGCGCGGAGCGGGTGGCCGACGTGGTCGATGCGGCGCTGCGCGAACCGCGGCGCGAACGGACCCTGCTGCGCCGGCTGGAGCGGCGCCAGCGCAGGGGTATGGCGCGCTTCGCGTTCTTCATCCACCGCTTCAACGCGCCGGTGATGCGGCAGATGCTGCGCTCGCCGCGCAACACCTGGCAGCTGGAGCAGGCGGTGATCTCGATGCTGGCCGGCGACTTGTTCGACACGCCGAAGGTGCTGTGGCGGCTGCAGCTGTTCAGGCTGGTGTACGCGATCCTGTGCCTGCGCGACTGGCGCCGCAGCCGTGCCGAGCGCCGTTATCGGCTGGCCCAGGCGCGCGCGCCTTTGGGCGGGGAATAGGGAGCAGGAAACAGGGAATAGGAAGAGCGGCAGCTCTCGCGACCGGGTGCCTGTGAGAAACTGGGAGCATGGCTTGGCCGCAGCGCCGCTCTTGCCAGTCCCGAATCCCGAATCCCGAATCCCGAATCCCGAATCCCGGCTCCAATGGCCAAGCTCTACTTCTATTACTCGGCGATGAACGCCGGCAAGACCACCACGCTGCTGCAGAGCGCGTACAACTATCACGAGCGCGGCATGCGCACGCTGATCCTCACCCCGGCGCTGGACGACCGCTTCGGCGCAGGCGTGGTCGCCTCGCGCATCGGCCTCAAGGCGAACGCGCGCCGCTTCGCCGGTGACGAGGATCTGCTGGCGCTGGTCGAGGCCGACATCGCCGCGCACGGCCCGCTGCATTGCGTGTTCGTCGACGAGGCGCAGTTTCTGGCCAGGGCGCAGGTGTGGCAGGCCAGCGACGTGGTCGACAAGCTGCACATCCCGGTGCTGGCCTACGGCCTGCGCACCGACTTTCGTGGCGAGCTGTTCGAGGGCAGCCGCTACCTGCTGGCCTGGGCCGACGAGCTGCAGGAAATCAAGACGATCTGCCATACCGGCAGCAAGGCGACCATGGTGGTGCGCGTGGACGAGCATGGCCGCGCCGTCACCGACGGCCCGCAGGTTGAGATCGGCGGCAACGAACGCTATGTCTCGGTGAGCCGCGCCGAGTTCAAGAAGATCAGCGCGGGCCACGGCCGCATCGAGCTGCAGCAGAGCGTGCTGCCGCTGGGCGAGCGCGAATGAACCGAGCCACCGAGGAATCCGCATGAGCGAAGCCACTCCCCCCGCCAGCTGGCCGCGGCCGTACTGGCAGCCCGGCGAAGACGAGGTGGTGCTGCAGTTCTACGTGTTCGGCAAGTTCGCGCCGGAGTTGCTGATCCCGTCGCCGCGCTACGGCAGCCCCGGCCTGCCCGCAGGCGTGGAGATCCAGCGCTTCCAGAACGCGGTGCTGCGCCAGTGGGAGGGCTATCCGCTGAACGGCGCGCTGGGCCGGCTGATCAGGGAAGACACGCCCGAGGCGTACGAGGCCGCGCGCATCGCGCCCGAGGTGCTGGTGGTGCGCGGCGTGCTCAAGGACGGCGCCAGCCTCGACTACCTGCGCGACACGCTGGGCGTGCTGGCCGGCATGCTCGACGTGGGCGGCACGGCGATCCTCGACCCGCAGATCCTCACCCTGTTCGACGCCGCGCACTGGCGCCGCCACTACCTGGTCAAGGACGGCGCGCCGCCGCGCCACCACGTGCTGATCCTGCGCAGCGACGAGGGCGGCGACCGCTCCTGGGTGCACACCCGCGGCATGCGCAAGTTCGGCCGCCCCGACCTCAGCCTGCGCCACGTGCCCGAGCGCGACCTCGACCGCGCCGGCGTGCTGTGCGAGAAGCTGGTCGAACTGCTCTCGCTGGGCGCGCACTTCAGCGCCGGCCAGCAGCTCGACGTCGAAGGTTTGCCCGACGGCCTGGTGGCGCAGCCGGGCGGCAGCCTCGACGACCCCGAGTTCAACAACACCCATGTCGAGTTCAGCTGGCCCGAGTAAGCCGCCGGTTCAGCGCTGGCAGCGCGGGCACCAGAACGTCGAGCGCTGTCCCAGCACGACCTGCCGGATTGCCGTGCCGCAGACGTGGCACGGTTCGCCGGCGCGGCCGTAGACCATCAGTTCGCGGAAGAAGTAGCCGGGTGCGCCGTCGGGGGCGAGGAAGTCGCGCAAGGTGGTGCCGCCGCGCTCGATCGCCCAGGCCAGCAGGTGCTTCACCTCGGCGGCCAGCCGCGCGTAGCGCGCCCGCGAGAGGCTGCCGGCTGGTTTGCGCGGGTCGATGCCGCCGCGGAACAGCGCTTCGCTGGCGTAGATGTTGCCCACCCCGACGACGACCGCGTTGTCCATCAGGAACAGCTTCACCGCCGCCGTGCGGCCGCGCGAGCGATGCCACAGCAGGTCGCCGTCGAAGGCATCGGTCAGCGGCTCGGGGCCGAGCTTGGCCAGCAGCTCGTGGATGGTGTCGGGCGGCTGCCACAACAGGCAGCCGAAGCGGCGCGGATCGGTGAAGCGCAGGATGCGTGGCGCCTGCGTGCTCGTGCGTTCCAGCGCGATGTCGACGTGGTCGTGCCTGCCGACCGGGGCGTCCGGCGGCAGCACGCGCAGCACGCCGGTCATGCCCAGGTGCAGCAGCACGCTGCCGGCCGCGGTGTGCAGCAGCAGGTATTTCGCGCGGCGTTCCACCGCGTCGATGCGCTGGCCGGGCAGCAGCGCACCGATTTCCGGCGGGATCGGCCAGCGCAGGTCGGGCCGGCGCAGGATCACGCCGGTGACGCGGCGGCCGACCACATACGGCGCGATGCCGCGGCGGGTGGTTTCGACTTCGGGCAGTTCGGGCAAGGCGTGATCCCGCGGTCAGTGCAACGCGGTGGTCGCCGTGGCCGGCGAGCGCGGTACGTAGCGCGACGATACCAGCGCGATGCGCTGGCCCACGCGCACGTAGTGCTGCGGGCCGGTGACCGAGGCCTCGCCGAATTCCAGTGTCTGGCCGTCCAGCGTGAGCACGGCGTGTGGCGGCGCCAGCCCGATCTTCGCCGTTTCGAAATCGCTGGCCGGGCGCCAGCTCAGTACGGGCGCCGCGGCGGTGTCGGCGAGATCGTTGAGGCGAGCGTCGACGGCCCGGGTGGGCGTGCCGTCGATGCGCCACCAGTGACCGTCGCGTTTCTCATAGCGTTCGGCGGGCGCACCGGGCAGGGCGAGCGCGACGTACGTGACGGCGGCCGGGTCGAGCGTGGTGAGATTTCCTTTGGCGTGGCGCGCGTCGCGCTGCCACTGCCAGCCGGCGAGCAGCAGCAGGGCGAGCACGGCAAGCAGCAACCACAGGCGCTGGCGGGCGGCGCGTTTCATGGTTCAGCGCCGCCGCCGGCGCCATGCGATCAGGCCGCCGGCCAGCAGCAACAGCAACGGCAGCACGACCAGGAAACCGATGCTCAGCGCATTCAACTCGGCCTGCGAGATTTCCAGCAGCCGGTCCGGCGCACCGCGCGGCGGCAGCTCGACCAGCTTGTCGTCGCCCAGCAGCCAGTCGAACACGCGCTCGCCCAGCGCGCGGTTGCCGCCGTTGCCGAGGAAGGTGTTTGAGAGGAAATCGCCGTCGCCGATCACCACCGCGCGCTGCTCGCTCTTGTCCGGGCTGGGCGACAGCCGGCTCAGCGCGAAGCCGAAGTCCAGCGGCCCCTTCAGCTCGCCGGCGTCGGCGTCGTAGCGGATGTCCGAGGGCTTGCTGTTGTCGATCGGCTGGAACTCGGTCCAGCTCTGCGTGCCGGAGCGCAGGAACGGCTTGACCGCCCAATCGCCCTGGCTCAGCTGGGCCAGCGCGGAGGCCTGCGGGAACAGCGTGGTCAGCGTGAAGCCGCGCGTGATTGCCTGCGGCGGGTAGCTGCCCAGCGCGATCAGGCGCGGGTCGCCCACGCCCAGCGCGGCGCCGGAACCGTCGACCAGCACGCCCGGCAGCACGCGCACGCCGAACGCGGCGGCCAGCGGCGCGAGGCCGAGGTCGTCGTTGGACGGCTCGCTCAGCCACAACAGGTTGCCGCCGTTCTGCACGTAGGCAACCAGTGCCTGCACCGCGGCCGGCGGCAGCGCGAGGCTCGGGCTGGCCAGCACCACCAGGTCGGTGTGCTCGGGCACCGCGGTCACTTGCGCGAAATTCAGCGGCACCGCGCGCATGCCGCGCGCTTCCAACTGGGTGATGAAGGTGCCGAGGTCGGCGTTGGCCTGGCCGTCGGCGCGCCGTTCGCCGTCGCCGGTGACGAAGGCCACGATGCGGTCGCTGCCGCGCAGCAGGCGTTCCAGCGCATTGGTGAGGCTGCGTTCGGACAGCTCGTCCAGCCGTTGCTCGCGGTCCTTGTAGTGCAGGATCAGCGCGCCGTCGACGGTGATGCCCAGCTCGCGCATCTTCGCCGGGTCCAGTTGCGGGTCGACGAAGCGCAGCGTGAGGTCGCTCTTTACCGCCTGGTAGCGCTGCAGGAAACCGGCCACGGTCTGGCGCAGGTTGCCCTGCGGGTTCGCGTAGCTGACGATTTCCACCGGGCCGTCGAATCTGGCCAGCACCGCGCGGCTTTCCGCCGACAGGCTGGTGCGACCGTTCGCGGTCCAGTCGGCCTGGTGCGCGTAGCGCGTGCTGAGGTAGCCGATAGCCGCGGCCGCGAGTATCAGCAGCAGCGCGAACAACCAGCCGTCCAGACGTCTGAACAGTGCGCCCATCAGTTGCGCTCCTTGTCGGCCGCCAGCCGGCGCGTGGCCAGGGCCAGCGCCAGCACGATCAGCAGCGCGAACCAGACGAGGTCGGCGCTGGAGACCAGTCCGCGCAGCAGCGGCTGCAGGTGCGTGCTCATCGCCAGCCAGTTGATCGCGCCGCCGTTGACGCCGGCCAGCTGCGCGCCCAGGTTCACGCTCCACAGCGCCAGCGCGATCACCAGCGCGGCGGCGGCGGCCAGCGCCGGATGCGAGGCGAAACTCGAGCAGGCCACGCCGATCGCGGCCAGCGCGGCCAGCATCAGCGCCAGGCCCAGCGTGGCGGCGGCCAGCTTGCCCCAGTCGAAGTGCGTGGCGTGCATCAGCGCCAGCGGCATCGCCAGGGTCAGCGCCAGCCACAGCAGCAGCCAGCCCAGCACCGCCAGGTACTTGCCCAGCACGATGCGCCAGGCCGGCACGCCGGCGGCGAACAGCAGCGGCAGGGTGCCGTTGCGGCGTTCGCCGGCGAGCGTCGACATGCTGAGCAGCGGCACCACCAGGAATGCCAGCTGGGCCAGTTGGGCCAGCAGCGGCACGCCGACCAGGTCGGTGAAGCCGGGCCCGTCCGGCAGCGCGGCGCGCTGGATCTGGCCGGCCAGGAAGCTGCCCAGCAGCAGGGTGAAGTTCCATGCCAGCCAGGCCAGGGTCAGCGCCGCCAGTACCCAGGCCAGCGGACGCACCAGCAGCCGGCGCCATTCCAGTCGCGTCACGGCGACGGTGTTCGCGAAAGCGTGGCTCATGCGGCGCGTGCCGGTGCGGTGCTGCCGTTCATCGCGATCCCGAAAAAGGTTTTCTCCAGCGCGGCATGGTCGTCGGCGCGCACCGGGCCGTCGTGGCGCAGCGCGCCCTCGTGCAGGATCGCCACGCGGTCGCACACCGCGGTGACCTCGGCCAGCAGGTGGGTGGACAGGATCACCGCGGTGCCGGCCGCGGCCTGCTCGCGGATCAACGCGCGCAGCGCGGCGACCTGCACCGGGTCGAGCGCGTTGGCCGGTTCGTCCAGCACCAGCAGGGCGGGGCGATGCAGCAGCGCGCAGGCCAGGCCGAGGCGCTGGCGCTGGCCCTGCGACAGCACGCCGGCCACGCGTCGGGCCAGCGGTTGCAGTTCCAGCCTCTGGATGATCGCGGTGCGCGCCGTGCGCAACGCGGCGCCGTGCAGTCCGCGCAGGCGGCCGTGCGCGTCGAGATGCTCCTCGACGCTGAGCTCGGCCCACACCGGCGCGCGTTCCGGCAGCCAGCCGATCCGCGTGCGTGCCGTTTCCGGGTGTTCCAGGAAATCCTCGCCGTTCAGCTCGATGCCGCCGCTGTCGGGGCGCAGCGCGCCGGCAATCATCGACAAGGTGGTCGACTTGCCGGCGCCGTTCACGCCGAGCAGGCCCAGCACCTGGCCGCTTTGCAGCTCCAGGCTGAGATCCTGCACGGCGGGGCGGCCGGCGCGGCGACGGCTGAGCCGGCGCAGGCGCAGGACGACAGGGGGTGAATCGGCAGGCGGCGAGGTCATTGCGTGATTGTCACGGCGCCCCCATCGTTAAACAACAGGCGCGCGCCACGGACGCGGATAACGTCACCTTAGCGTTCCGCTCTTGACCGGCTGCTATGATTCGTGGTTCGCCGTGCTGGCGGGTATGGAAACCCACAATTTACACTGTCTCCATCCCTCACCCGGTGCTTTCCATGCTCGACGCTGTATTCGATTTCCTGATCAACGGCCTCACCGGCGCAAGCTGGGGCCAGATGCTGGTCTACATGCTGGTCGTGACCCAGCTCACCATCTTCACGGTGACGCTGTACCTGCATCGCAGCCAGACCCATCGCGGCGTGGATTTCCACCCGGCGCTGGCGCACTTCTTCCGTTTCTGGGGCTGGCTGACCACTGGCATGGTCACCCGCGAATGGGTGGCGGTGCATCGCAAGCACCACGCCAAGGTCGAGACGGCGGAAGACCCGCACAGCCCGATGATCTACGGCATCAAGAAGGTGTTCTGGGACGGCGTCTCGCTGTACCGCGACGCCTGCGCGTCGAAACAGGACATGGAACAGTACGGCCGCGGCACGCCCGACGACTGGGTCGAGCACAAGCTCTACGGTGCGCACCCGTATTGGGGGCCGACCCTGATGCTGCTGATCGACCTGGCCCTGTTCGGCGTGATCGGTGCCTTGCTGTGGGCGGTGCAGATGGTGTGGATCCCGTTCTGGGCCGCCGGTTTCGTCAACGGCATCGGCCACTGGTGGGGTTACCGCAACTTCGAGAGCGCCGACACCGCGACCAACCTGGTCCCGTGGGGTTTCTGGATCGGTGGTGAAGAGTTGCACAACAATCATCACGCGTTCCCCAGCTCGGCCAAGTTCGCGCTGCGCAAGTGGGAGTTCGACATCGGCTGGGCGGCGATCTGCGGTCTGCGCGCGGTGGGCCTGGCCAAGGTGCTGCGCGTGGCGCCGTCGCTCGATGTACGTCCGAACGTGCGCCTGCCCGACGCCGACACGCTGAAGGCGGTGCTCACCCACCGCTTCCAGGCGATGACCGACTACTACCGCGGCGTGATCCTGCCGACCATCAGCGACGAGGCACAGCATGCCGGCGAGAGCCTCAAGTCGATGCCGCGGCGCATGCGCCGTGCGCTGGCCGACGGCGGACGCTGGCTGGACAACGAGGGTCGCGAGCGCATGCAGGCCGTGCTGGCCAGGCGCCCGACGCTGAGGACCGTGTGCGATTTCCGCAACCGCCTCGCCGCCTTGATGGAGCAGCGCGGCGCCGAGCAGGCGCTGAAGGGCCTGCAGCAGTGGATCGTCGAGGCCGAGCAGAGCGGCATCCGCGCGCTGCAGGAGTTCGCGCAGCGGCTCAAGGGCTACAGCGTCGCGACAGCCTGATTCGTCCGGCGGCACAACGGTTCGACAAAACCCGCCTTCGTGGCGGGTTTTGTTTATTTGGGTCTGCGGGGAGGCTCGAATAATCTCCGAACTTCGTCATTCCGGCGAAGGCCGGAGGAGCTTTTCAACAGCGAAGCTGGTCATCCATCGGGCCTTGCGCAAGGCCACATGGACGACGGGTTTGCCGCGGCGCGTCGGCCGCGCCATCCATCCGAGCAAAAGAAAACCCGCCACGAGGGCGGGTTTTCCTGGAGGCATCAGTATCGCTGTTGCGGATGCAGTGGCAAGAGCAAGAGCGATCCCTGCCTTCGCAGGGATGACGTTCTGACAGAGCCGCCCGCGCGCAGCGCGGGCGGGTCAGAACGTCACTTGATCTTGCCTTCCTTGTAGATCACGTGCTTGCGCACGACCGGATCGTACTTCTTGAACTCGAACTTTTCCGGCGTGTTCTTCTTGTTCTTCTGCGTGGTGTAGAAGTGGCCGGTGCCGGCCGAGGAGATCATGCGGATCTTGTCTTGCGATTTGTTAGCCATGGCTCAATCCTCAGACCTTTTCGCCGCGGGCGCGCATCTCGGCAATCACGGCCTCGATGCCATTCTTGTCGATCGTGCGCAGGGCGTTGTTGGAAACGCGCAGCTTGATCCAGCGGTTCTCGCTGGGCACCCAGAAACGACGCTCATGCAGGTTGGGCAACCAGCGGCGACGGGTCCGGTTGTTGGCGTGCGAGACGTTGTTGCCGCTCTGCACACCCTTGCCGGTGACTTGACATACACGGGCCATGACGACCTCCGTAATTTGGTTTACTGACACCCGTTGGCCAGGGTGTGATCGGCCCAGCGGCGCCATGCGCCACGCGATGCTGGAGTTGTCGCAACGCGTGATCGTGAGGTCCGTACCGCGTGGCGGACCGCCCGGAAACACCGGGTCGACAGAGGCGAGCCGCGTATTCTCGCAGAAAAACAAGGTCGTGCGCAATCTTCCGGGCTCGCGTCGGCGTCTGCCGGCGTGCGCGCTGCGGGGATGTATGGAACAATCAGTCTCTTTTGTACACACGACCCAGACCCGAGGAACCCCCGATGGCACAAGAGATCACCAACGACCAGGCCAACGGCCAGGCCAGTCAGCCGCAGCTGGTGATGCAGAAGATCTACGTGAAGGACGTCTCCTTCGAGGCGCCGAACGCGCCGCAGATCTTCCAGGAGATCGGCGACAGCGAGCAGCCGCAGGTACAGCTGAACCTGGGCCAGAAGGCCACCGACCTCGGCAACGACCTGTACGAAGTGGTGCTCAGCCTCACCCTGACCTGCACCATCGGCCAGCGCACCGCCTACCTGGCCGAGGTGGAACAGGCCGGCCTGTTCGGCATCGCCGGTTTCAGCGAGACGGATCATGCCGGCATCATCGGCAGCTACTGCCCGAACCTGCTGTTCCCGTATGCGCGCCAGGTGATCTCCTCGCTGGTGCTGGAGGGCGGCTTCCCGCCGTTCCTGCTGCAGCCAATCAACTTCGACGCGCTGTTCGCCGAGCAGCAGCGTCGCATGATGGGTGGCGACGACGCCCCGGCCACGCTCAACAGCTGAGCCGTGTCCATGGCTGAAAACCCGAAGCTGACCATCCTCGGGGCCGGCTCCTGGGGCACCGCGCTGGCGGCGCTGACCGCGCGCAACGGCGTGCCGACCACGCTGTGGGGGCGCGACCGCGCGGCGCTGGCGGCGATGGCGGCCAGCCGTCGCAACCAGCGCTACCTGCCGGACATCGAGCTGCCGGCCGAGCTGGCCTACGAGGCCGAGCTGGCCACGGCCGTGCGCGGCGCCGGCATCGTGCTGATCGTGGTGCCCAGCCACGCGTTCGCCGCGATGCTCGACGAGATCGCGCCGCTGCTCGACGCCGGCACCGCGATCGCGTGGGCGACCAAGGGCTTCGAACCGGGCACCGGTCGCTTCCTGCACGAGCTGGTCGCCGAGCGGCTGCCCGGTCGCGCCGCGGCGGTGGTCACCGGCCCGTCGTTCGCCAGGGAAGTTGCCGCCGGCCTGCCCAGCGCGGTCACCGTGCATTCGGACGACGCGGCGTTCGCGCAGCAACTGGCCGGCTTGCTGCACGCGCCGAACCTGCGCGCATATTCCGGCGGCGACGTGCTCGGCGCCGAACTCGGCGGGGCGATGAAGAACGTGCTGGCGGTCGCCACCGGCATCGCCGACGGCATGCAGCTTGGCCTGAACGCCCGTGCCGGCCTGATCACCCGCGGCATGAACGAGATGCTGCGCCTGGGCGTGGCGCTGGGCGCGCGGCCGGAAACGCTGATCGGCCTGTCCGGCCTGGGCGACCTGGTGCTGACCTGCACCGGCGACCTCTCGCGCAACCGCCGGCTCGGCCTGGCGCTGGGCCAGGGCGTGGCGATCGACGAGGCGGTGCGCCGGATCGGCCAGGTGGTGGAAAGCATCCTGACTGCCGACGAAGTGACGCGGCTGGCCGACAAGCACGGCCTGGACCTGCCGATCAGCGCCGGCGTGCGCGCGGTGCTGCACGGCGAGGTCACCCCGGTGGACGGGCTCAAGGCGCTGATGGCGCGCGAGCAGAAACCGGAATACCCGCACGGCCTGTTCGGCACCGACTGATCCGGCGGCGCGCCGCCCGCGCCTTCGGCGGTCGCATCGTGCCCCTGCGCTGCTAAGCTCAATGTTTTGGTCGTCGCCACGGACCGCATGCGCATGCAGCAACCGGACGGGAAACAGCACGCCGCCGCCACGCCTTCCGGCGAGGACGAGGCCCTGCCGCAGGCATGGCGGCGATTGCTGGCGGCGCCGAAGCCGGCAGTGGCCGACGAGCACGGCGTGCTCGGTTTCTTCCTGGAAGTGATGCCGGAGGAAGGCGCCGCCTTCGCCCGGCTGGACGTGGCGCCGGTGCTGCTGGCGGTGGCCGAGCACGGCCGCTACGCGCGGCCGGTGCCGCTGGACAGCCGGCACCTGGCGCAGTCGCCGCTGCCGCCGCACGAGCAGCGCCTGGCCGCGACCATGCTGGGTCTGCCGCAGAGCGTGCGCAAGGGCCGCAGCTACGCGCGCCTCGGTGGCCACGTCGGCGACACCCTGCTGGCCGAGATCCTGGACACTGCGCCATGTTTCCTCGGCGGCCTGGCCGGGCTGCGGCTGTCGCGCGGCAAGTCGCACCCGCTCAACTGGCACTGGCAACTGGAGCCGGACGGCAGCCAGCGCCTGCTGCCGGTGCTGCCGCACAGCCAGCGCCTGCTGCGCATCGACGGGCTGTGGTGCCTCGATGCCGAGCGCGCCACGGTGGGCCGCTTCGACGCGGCGGTCGAGGAAACACGCTGGCTGGAGTTGCCGCCGCTGAAGCACGAGCACGGCCGCCGCCTGCGCAACCGCCTGGCCGGCAGTCGGCTGGCCACGCGGGTGCCGTTGCCGCTGGTGTTCGATGAAGTGCGTCGCTCGGCGCTGGCGCCCAAACCGGTGCTGACCCTGCACGCACTGACCCGCCACGTGCGGCTGGCCGCCGGCACGCCGCCGCTGGGCTATGCGCGGCTGGCCTTCGACTACGCCGGCGAACGCCTGCCCGCCCGTGGCGGCGAGCCGCTGGTGCGGCGCGTGCGCAACGGGCAGCTGGTCGAGATCACCCGCCGCCGCGCCGAGGAACTCAGCGCGATGGAGCAGCTCGAGCGCGCCGGACTCACCCCCGGCGTGGATACCGAAGGCCTGCCGTGGGACGTGGCCGAAACCCTGCCCGACGACGCCTGGCTGTTTCCCGGCACCGGCTACGCCGGTGCGCTGGAGGTCAACACGCCGGCACGCTGGCTGGCGCTGCGGCCGAAACTCGAGGCGGAGAATTTCCAGGTCGAGTACGCGCCGAGCTTCCCGTTCGAAGTGCTGGAAGGCCCGGTGCACTGGTACGGCCAGGCGGTGGAAGATGCCGACGACCATGCCTTCGACCTGGAGATCGGCATCGAGCTGGATGGCGAGCGGCACAACCTGCTGCCCGCCGTGGCGCAGGCGCTGGCCGAGCACCAGTTGAACTTGCGTCCGGCACCGAACGAGCCGGAAGACGCCGTGTGGTACGCGCCGGTCGATGCGCGCCGGCGCGTGCCGGTGCGCCTGAAGGAACTGCGCGGGCTGCTGGCGCCGCTGGCCGAGTACCTGGAGAAGCCGCGCCAGAAGCTGCATCTGCCGCGGGTCCAGGCCGGCCGGCTGGAAGAACTCGTCGCGGCGATGCCCGGCGGCAGCACGCTGGAGGCGGCCGAACCGCTGCTCGGTTTCGCTGCGCGCCTGCGCGACGCCGCCGAGCGTGCCAGCGACGCGGTGCCCGACGGGCTCACCGTGGAGCTGCGGCCGTACCAGCGCGAGGGCCTGCGCTGGCTGAACGCGTTGGCCGAGGCCGGCGTCGGCGGCGTGCTCGCCGACGACATGGGCCTGGGCAAGACGCTGCAGCTGATCACCCATCTGCTGTCGCTGAAACAGGGCGGCGCGCTGACCCAGCCTGCGCTGATCGTGGTGCCGACCAGCCTGATCCCGAACTGGCAGTCCGAGATCGCCCGCTTCGCGCCGATGCTGCACGTCTTGACCCTGCACGGGCCGCAGCGCGCCGAGGAGTTTGCCCAGCTCGGCGCGCAGGACATCGTGCTGACCAGCTACGCGCTGTTGCCGCGCGACGTGGTCGCGCTGCGCAAGCAGCCGTTCGCGCTGATCGTGCTGGATGAGGCGCAGCAGGTGAAGAACCCGCGCACGCAGGCGCGCCGCGCCCTGCTCAGCCTGCGCACGCCGCGCTACGTCTGCCTCACCGGCACGCCGCTGGAGAATCACCTTGGCGAGCTGTGGTCGCAGGTCGATCTGGCGGTGCCCGGCCTGCTCGGCGACGAGAGCGCGTTCCGCCGCTTCTACCGCATCCCGATCGAGAAGCAGCACGACGAGGAATGCCAGCAGCGGCTGAACCTGCGCATCGCGCCGTTCATTCTGCGCCGGAGCAAGGCGCAGGTGGCGAAGGAGCTGCCGCCGAAGACCGAGATCACCCGCCGCGTGGTGCTGGAAGGGCGGCAGCGCGATCTCTACGAAGGCCTGCGCCTGTCGCTGGCGGAGGAACTGCGCGAGGTGATCGCGCAGCGCGGCATCGCGCACTCCGGCATCGTGGTGCTGGACGCGTTGCTCAAGCTGCGCCAGGTCTGCTGCGACCCGCGGCTGGTGAAACTCGAAGCCGCGCGCGGCGTGCACGAGTCGGCCAAGTTCGAGTTGCTGATGGACATGCTGCCGGCGCTGCTCGACGAGGGCCGCAAGGTGCTGCTGTTCTCGCAGTTCACCGGCATGCTGAAACTGATCGCCGCCGAGCTCGACCGCCGGCGCATCCGCTACGTCACCCTGACCGGCGACACCCGCGACCGCGCCGAGCCGGTGCAGCGTTTCCAGAACGGCGAGGTGCCGCTGTTCCTGCTCTCGCTGAAGGCCGGCGGCGTGGGCCTGAACCTCACCGCGGCGGACACCGTGATCCACTACGACCCGTGGTGGAACCCCGCCGCCGAGGCGCAGGCCAGCGACCGTGCGCACCGCATCGGCCAGGACAAGCCGGTGTTCGTGTTCCGCCTGATCACCTCGGGCACGGTGGAAGAGCGCATCGAGCAGCTGAAGGAGCGCAAGGCCGAACTGGCCGCCGCCGTGCTCGAAGGCGGCGGCAGCCGCGAGAAGCTCAGTTTCGACGAAGGCGACCTGGACACCCTGCTGGCGCCGGGCTGATCTCGCGTCACGACGACGGCGGCAACCGCGTGCGCAGCAGCGCGTCCACCGATTGCTGCCATTCCGGCGAGCCGGGCTTGGACTGCGGCGCTTCCTGGCCCAGCTTGTCCTGTACCGCCTGGTTCCATGCGTCCGAGCCGCGGGCCGGGCCGTGGCCGTCGTCGATGTGCAGCGACTGATCGACCCATGCGTACCATTCGGCCGAGCCGAGCACGGCGTTCGTCGATGCGGGCCGGCTGCCGTCCGATGGCGGCGCCGGCGAGGGCGCGCACGCGGCGAGCAGCAGGGCAAGCGGCAGGCTGGCGACGAGGCGGCGCATGGGTGGCTCCTTGATCGACTGCCGCCGAGCCTACCGCGGGCTCGTGCGCGGGTGATTAATTTTTCATGACGCCTGGCGGCATTGTTCAACGCGGCCGCTCAATCGCGTGCGGCGACCTCGTCGATGTGCCGCAGCAGATCGGCCGGATCGCCGTACACGCGGAACGCGCCGGACTGCTGCAGCTCGGCGTGGCCGTAGCCTCCCGAGAGCAGGCCCACGCCGAGCGCGCGGGCGCGCTGCGCGGCGAGCATGTCCCACACGCTGTCGCCGATCACCAGCGACTGCTGGATGTCCACGCCGAGCCGTGCGGCGGCGGCAAGGAACAGGTCCGGGTCGGGCTTGGCGTGGCGCACCTGGTCGCGCGTCACCACCGGCACCTTCGACGGGTCGACGCCGAGCGTCTGCAGGTTGGGCACGGCGGTCTCCATCCGTCCGCTGGTGGCGATCGCCCATGGAATCTGCTGTTCGGTGAGGTAGTCCAGCAACGCGCGCGCGCCGGGCAGCGGCTGCACCGAGCCCTGCGCGTGCTGGCGGTTGAACGCCTCGGCATGCCACTGGCGCAGGCGGTCGAGGCGCTCGGCGGTGATTTCCAGTCCGGTCTCGCGCAGCAGGATGTTGGCGAACAGGCCGCCGCTCATGCCGATCTTGCGGTGGATGCGCCACACCGACAGTTCCACGCCTTCGCGATCGAGCGCCTCCTTCCACGCCAGCACGTGCTGGTAGACGCTGTCGATCAGGGTGCCGTCGAGGTCGAACAGGAAGGCGGTGTCGTGGCGGGGCATGGGTTTCTCCGTGGGCAGGTCAGCGCAGCAGGTCGATCTTGCGCAAGCCGCGCCGGATCGCGTCGAGGTTGCCGCCGGGCGGCCAGCCGACCACGGTGTCGACGACCGTGCCGTGGTCGAGGAAGTAGAACACCGGGGTCTCGACGCGCTCGACCATCGGCAGCGCAGCGTTGTCGTAGGCGATGCCGAGCCGCAGTGCAGGATGCGCCTCGTTCCACTCGCGCACGGCATCGAACGCGGTGACCTCGCTGGGCGGAGCCACCCATTGCCCGTACTCGCGGAACAGGTCGCGCAGCAGCGGATCGGCCTCGATGTCGCGCGCGGCGTTCGCGGAGAAATGGCAGCCGGTCGAGGCCAGCACGATCACCTGTGCCGGCGCGCGGAGGTTGAAGCGGAAGCGCACCAGTTCGCGCGTGCGTGTGCCCGGCGTGACCACCCACAGGCTGGGCTGGCCGTTGCGGATGCGGCTGAACGTGTGCATCGACGGCGGCGGGCTGCGCTGGATGTCGGGGTGGGCGGCCAGCAGCGTGCGCGCCTCGTCGTCGCGGTGCGCGACGAGCAACGCGTCGTAGAGATCGCTGGCGTGCGGACGGTCGACACGCCGGCGGCGCTCCAGTTCGGCGAAATCGCGGCGCAGGTCGGCGAGGTAGTCCGGTCGGCCGGTGGTCTGGAAGGCCAGCGCCGCCGCGCGGAACAGGAGCTCCGCGTCGCGGTCGCCGAGCGCGGGCCGTTGCGCGTCGGTCTGTGCCGGCGCGAAATCCGCGGCGTAGCTGCGCGCGATGGCCTGCGCCGGTGCGGCGGCGTGCTCCGCGGCGGCCAGCAGGCGGTCGTAGGCGGCTTCCAGCGTGCCTGCCGCGTCGTCGTGCGTGGCCGCGCGCGGCGCGCTCAGCGCATCCAGGTCGATGGCGTAGTCTTGCGCGCCGAACAGGCGCAGCAGGGTATAGGCCTGCCCGCGGGTGAGTTCGTAGCGCAGGTCGGCGAGACGCATGCCGCCCAGGCCGTGCTCGCGGTACACCAGGGTGTCGAGGAAGCGGCGCCGGGCGCCGGGCGTCAGCCAGTTCAGCGGCGAGTTTTCAGGCGGCGTATCGCGCACATAGGCATCCAGCGCCGTGCGCGAGGTGATCGGCGTGGCCGGGATGGCCAGTGCCGCGTTGCGGGTGACGCCGGTATCCTGCGCCGGCGCGGCGAGCGGCAGCGCCAGCAGGCACGGCAGCCACAGCAGGCGGGCGACGGTGGCGCAGGGCATACGCATTCCTCGCATGGCCTCGGCAGGATACGCGCCGGCCCGCGGGCTAACGCGGCGGCAGCAGCGTGCGCCCCGACTCCAGCACCGCCAGCGCCGCCGCGCCGAGCAGGCCCGGCTCCGGGTTCATGATCGCCTGGGTCGGCACCTTTTCCATGATGTCGCGGAAGCGGCCCTTGGCCTCGAAGCGCTCGCGGAAGCGGCCGCGTTCCAGCCACGGCAGCAGGATCGGGATCAGGCCGCCGGTGAGGTAGACGCCGTTCCAGGCGCCGAGCGTGAGCACCAGGTCGCCGGCGACGCTGCCGAAGATGCCGGCGAAGGTTTCCACCGTGCGCGTGCACAGCGAGCAGCTGCCGTCCTTCGCACGGGCCGTGATGTCCTCGGGCTTGAGCGCCTCGGGCTGCGCGCCGACCATGTGGCAGATCGCGTCGTACAGGTTCACCAGGCCCTGGCCGCAGATCAGCCGCTCGTTGGAGACGCGGCCGTACTTGTGGTTGAGGTAGTCGAGGATGGCGATGTCCTCCGGCGTGTGCGCGGCGAAGCCGGCGTGGCCGCCCTCGGTCTGCAGCACGCTGCAGTGGCCGCCGCGCACCAGCAGGCCGCCGACGCCCAGGCCGGTGCCCGGACCGACCACGGCGAAGGTCTGCTCCGCCTCGGCGCCCACCACCGGGCGCGGCACCGTGCCCACGTCGACCAGGTCGTCGCCCTGCAGCAAGGTCACCGCCATGCTCTGCGCGGCGAAGTCGTTGACCAGGTGCACGTACTCCAGGTCCAGCGCGGCGGCGGTCTGCTGCGCCGAGATCGCCCACGGGTTGTTGGTGACCTTCACCGTCTCGCCGTCGACGATGCGCCCGGCCGCGGCCACGATGGCGCGGCTTACCTTGAGGCCGGTGTCGGCCAGGTACTGCTGCGCGGTCGCCACCAGCGAATCGTGCTCGGCCACGCGGTAGCGCCGGATGCTGTCGGCCAGCAAAGGCTGGTCGCGCGAAGGATCGGCCACCCCGAAGCGGACGTTGGTGCCGCCGAGATCGACGAGCAGGGTGGGGGCGTGGCTGGGCTGGCTCATGGAACTTCCTGGCGGCGTGAAGCGCCAAGCCTGCCGGCGTCACGGCAGTTAGTCCAGTGTTTTGCCGGCCGCACGGCGTAAAATCCCCCGCAGACCGTTCCGCGAGACCCCGCCATGAGCTTCCCTGCCACCCGCATGCGGCGCATGCGCCGCGACGCCTTCTCCCGCGCGCTGATGCGCGAGCACACCCTGCTGCCGAGTGACCTGATCATGGTCGCGTTCGTGATCGAGGGCGAGGGCCGGCGCGAGGCGGTGCCGTCGATGCCGGGGGTGGAGCGGCTGTCCATCGACGGCTTACTGGCGCTGGCTGGCGAATGCGTGCGGCTGGGCATCCCCGCGCTGGCGCTGTTCCCCTCGCCCGGCGCCGACGTGAAGTCGCTCGACGCCAGCGAGGCGTGGAACCCGGACAACCTGATGCATCGCGCCACCCGCGCGTTGAAGGCGAAGTACCCGGAGCTGGGCCTGATCGGCGACGTGGCGCTCGACCCGTACACCACCCACGGCCAGGACGGCCTGATCGACGAGCACGGCTACGTGATGAACGAGCCCACCGTCGAGGCACTGATCAGGATGTCGCTGGCCCAGGCCGAGGCGGGCATGGATTTCGTGGCGCCGTCGGACATGATGGACGGCCGCATCGGCGCGATCCGCGAAGCGCTGGAAGAAGCCGGCCTCATCCACACCCGCATCCTCGCCTACTCGGCGAAATACGCCTCCGCGTTCTACGGCCCGTTCCGCGACGCGGTCGGTTCGTCGGTGAACCTCGGCAAGGGCAACAAGCACACCTACCAGATGGACGTGGGCAACAGTGACGAGGCGCTGCGCGAAGTCGAGCTGGACCTGCTCGAAGGCGCCGACGCGGTGATGGTGAAACCCGGCCTGCCGTATCTCGACGTGCTGCGCCGGGTGAAGGACACCTTCGGCGCGCCGACCTTCGTGTACCAGGTGTCGGGTGAATACGCGATGCTGAAGGCCGCGTCGCAGAACGGCTGGCTGGACGAGAAGGCGGTAGTGCTGGAGGCGCTCACCGCGATGAAGCGGGCGGGGGCGGATGCGATTCTTACCTACTACGCGATTGACGCGGCGCGGTGGTTGCGCGACGGGAAGTAGGTGTGGCCAGTTTGCAATGTCTGCTTTCGATGGCGAACCTTTCCAGCCAGCCAACGCTGGGGTCAGACAGAGTTGATCGATACAATTTGAAAACTAGCTAGCAAGGCTTCGCATTCAGTTATCGCGGTTTGACTTATCCGCACCGTTGCTACTACCAATCGATACGCAGGGGACGTGTCATGCGCGCTATGAATCTCATCTATTGTCTTCTTCTACTTGCGACCTCGGTCGCCTTCAACTCGGTGCAGGCGTCGGATACTTCGTCGGCGGCGCAAGGCACGACAATTTCTCCTCCGCGGGGTCTTGTGTCAGTGGCAAAAAGTCCTGCCGCAACGGCCAGTTTTTCGAATGCCGCAAGTAACCATGCCCTTCGATTTGTGGATGCTTACCTGGCACTCTCCGATATCAACAAGATAGAGAAAGGGGAGCGACCAGAGAAGCGCCACTATGCCGTTGTTCTTCAACCCACAGATGACAAACTTCGTTTCGCTAGTCCCGACACATTTGCAGCCTTGGTGGGAGACATGCGCAAGAGCTTCTTCGGCCCTGCGGAAATATGGCACGCCAATGCCTATATGAAGGCCAAGGGGGAAGACAGTAAATTGGTTGATACAAACGGCGATCGCATCTTGGTGGACGAGACCAACTGCTTTGCCATTGTGACGAGGGGGAGATACGAGATCGATGGTAACTCAAAGTTACCGCCCATGAGCCTTGGTGTTGCATACATTCGCATTAGGGGACAACTCTTTGTTGTAAAGATATTTGCAAAAGGGGATGTGCCAGAGGAAGCGGAGTGGCTCACCAATGAAATTCCCGTCTGGCTTCGCTCACTCGTGGTAAGAAACTGAATACTTGAATGTGGAGTGATATCGAGGTCAGGCTCAGTTTCTGCGGTAAGCCAATGTACGTTGTAGAGGCAAAAGCTCTCGTCCTCCTGCGGAGGCCGAGTCACTTCCTCTTTGCGTGCTCAAAGAGAAAGTAACCAAAGAGAAAGAGCGCCCCGCTTGGCGCTTGCCGGGCTCCTGCCCGGCAAGTCCGTGAGCCGGGGCCAGGCTTATCGAACGGGCATCCTGCCCGTGCGAAAAGGCATCGGCATCCCTGCCGATGCCCGCTGCGCGGCCTGTCGACCCCGACTCACCGCCGCACAAGGGACCCCGGTAGAGCAGCGGGCCATCGTGGCCCGCACTCGGTGGAAAGCTGAAAAGCAACAGCAACGCATCGCTCTGCTATTGCCTTGCTCTTGATCTGGCTCTTCTAAAAAGTGCGGGCCACGATGGCCCGCTGCTCTACCCGGGTCCCCTCTGAAGCGGCGGGCGGGTGGAGGAAAAGCCCGCAGGGTGGTTCGCATGGATGCGAACCAGTTTGGCGTCAGGGCAGGATGCCCTGTCGACAAACCCCGTAACACGACCGCGAACCTTGCGGGCAGGAGGCCCGCAAGGCGCGCAAGCGGGGTGGCCTTCTCTTTTGGTTACTTTTCTCTTGGCCACGCAAGAGAAAAGTGACTCGGTCGCCGAAGGCGATCGACCGCTCTGCTCTCAAGCTTTCGCGCTGGCGCGATACCATTGTCATCTCCGACCGCAACCCGAGCCCGGAATCCATGACACCCACGCGTCTTGAAATCACCCGCCCCGACGACTGGCACCTGCACCTTCGCGACGGCGATGCGCTGGCCTCGGTGATCGCCCACACCGCGCAGCGTTTTGCGCGCGCCATCGTGATGCCGAACCTGAAGCCGCCGGTGACGACGGTGGCGCAGGCCGAGGACTATCGCCGGAGGATTCTGGCGAGCCTGCCGGCGGGCGCACGCTTCCGGCCGCTGATGACGCTGTATCTCACCGAGAACACGCCGGTCGAGGAAATCGCCCGCGCCAAGGCAAGCGACAGCGTGTTTGCGGTGAAGTACTACCCGGCCGGCGCCACCACCAATTCCGACTCGGGCGTGCGCGAGCTGTCGCGCGTGCATGCGGTGCTCGAAGCGATGCAGAAGCACGAACTGCCGCTGCTCCTGCACGGTGAGGTCACCGATCCGGATGTCGACATCTTCGATCGCGAACGCGTCTTCATCGAACGCTACCTGCTGCCGCTGCAGGCGCGGTTCCCGGCCTTGCGCATGGTGCTGGAGCACATCACCACGCGCGACGCGGTGGAGTTCGTCCGCGGCGCCCCGGCCAACGTGGCGGCCACGATCACCGCGCATCACCTGCTGCTCAACCGCAACGCGTTGTTCGCTGGTGGCATCCGCCCGCACAACTACTGCGCGCCGATCCTCAAGCGCGAGACGCACCGCGTTGCGTTGCTGCAGGCAGCCACCAGCGGCGACGCGCACTTCTTCCTCGGCACGGACAGCGCGCCGCATCCGCGCGAAGCGAAGGAGACGGCGTGTGGCTGCGCGGGGCTGTATACCGCGCATGCGGCGCTCGAGCTGTACGCCGAGGCGTTCGAGCAGGCGGGCCGACTGGATCGGCTGGAAGCGTTCGCCAGTTTCCATGGCGCCGACTTCTACCGGTTGCCACGGAACCGGGAACGCATCGCGCTCGAGCGCACGCCATGGATGGTGCCGGACCTATACCCGCTGGCCGGGTCCACCTGCACGCCGATGCGCGCCGGCGAGTCGGTAGCGTGGTCGTTGGTGGAAACGACCACGCCCTGACCGTCCTCAGTAGGCGAACTCGCGGAACACCGGATCGACGCTGCCGTGCCACGGGCCGTGGAACAGCTCCAGCTTGCGTTCGGCCGGGGTCTGGTTGGCCTGCACGATCTCGACCAGCGGTTCGAGGAAGACGCTCTCGTCGGCGCCGTGGCGGTTGAGGCGGGCGCGGCGTTTCAGGCCATGGCCGGCGATCTTCAGCGCTTCCTCGGCGAGATCGCGCACGCTGCCGCCGCGGAACGGCAGCTTCAGCGCGTGCTTCGGCACGCCGTCGCGCAGCGCGTGGCGTTCCTCGCGGCTGAAGTCCTTGACCAGGTCCCATGCCGCGTCCAGTGCCTGCTGGTCGTAGAGCAGGCCGACCCAGAACGCGGGCAGCGCGCACAGCCGGTTCCACGGGCCGCCATCGGCGCCGCGCATCTCCAGGTACTGTTTCAGGCGCACCTCGGGGAAGGCGGTGGTGAGGTGGTCGGCGAAGTCCTTCATGGTCGCGTGCACGCCCGGCAGCGTGGGCAGCTCGCCGGCGAGGAAGCGCTTGAAGTCCTGTCCGGCCAGGTCGATGTAGCGGCCGTCCTGATAGCTGAAGTACATCGGCACGTCGAGGATGTAGTCGACGTAGCGCTCGTAGCCGAAGCCGTCGGCGAACACGAAGTCGAGCATGCCGGTGCGGTCCCGGTCGGTGTCGGTCCAGATCTGCGAGCGGTAGGACAAATAGCCGTTCGGACGTCCCTCGGTGAACGGCGAGTCGGCGAACAACGCGGTGGCGATCGGCTGCAGCGCGAGGCTGGTGCGGAACTTCTTCACCATGTCCGCTTCGGAGGAGAAATCCAGATTCACCTGCACGGTGCAGGTGCGCGTCATCATGTCCAGGCCGAGCGAGCCGACCTTGGGCATGTACTCGCGCATGATCTTGTAGCGGCCTTTCGGCATCCATGGCATCTCGTCGCGGCGCCACTTCGGCTGGAAGCCCATGCCGAGGAAGCCCAGCCCCATGCCGTCGGCGACCGAGCGCACTTCCTCCAGGTGCGAGTTCACCTCGCAGCAGGTCTGGTGGATGGTTTCCAGCGGCGCGCCGGACAGTTCCAGCTGGCCGGCCGGCTCCAGCGTGATGTTGGCCTTGTCGCGGGATAGCGCCACCGGGGTCTCGCCCTCGCGGGCAATGTCCCAGCCGTAGCGCGTGGCGATGCCTTCGAGCAGGGCGCGGATGCCGCGCTCACCCTCGAATGGCGGCGGCATCAGGTCGTCGGTGCGGAAGCCGAACTTCTCGTGCTCGGTGCCGATGCGCCAGGCCTCGCGCGGCTTCTCGCCGGCGGCGAGGTAATCGGCAAGTTGCTGGCGGCCCTGGATCGGGGTGCTCTTGACGGCACTGGGTATGGACACGGGCGAAGCCTCGCTGGGGGAGCCGACACTATGGGGGCGGCACAAGGCGACGAAAAGGGGTGTCGTGGGATGCGGGGTCGGAGCCGCATTGGAGCAGCATCGCCCGGGTGCCGCCTTGAGCTGGATCAGACGGGCACGGGAGGGAAAACGGCGGCCTGTGGCCGCCGTTCCAGTACCGGGCGGAATCGCCGCGTCCCGCGATTCCCGATTCCCGCCTGTCAGCGCTTCATCGAATTGAAGAACTCGTCGTTGGACTTGGTGTTCTTCATCTTGTCGAGCATGAACTCCATCGCGGCCAGCTCGTCCATCGGGTGCAGCAGTTTGCGCAGGATCCAGATCTTGGCCAGCATGTCCGGGTCGATCAGCAGATCCTCGCGGCGGGTGCCGGAGCGGTTGATGTCGATCGCCGGGTAGACGCGCTTCTCGGAGATGCGGCGGGACAGGTGCACTTCCATGTTGCCGGTGCCCTTGAACTCCTCGTAGATCACCTCGTCCATCTTGCTGCCGGTTTCGGTCAGCGCGGTGGCGATGATGGTCAGCGAACCGCCTTCTTCCACGTTGCGGGCGGCGCCGAAGAAGCGCTTCGGGCGCTGCAGCGCGTTCGCGTCGACACCACCGGTGAGCACCTTGCCGGAGCTCGGGATCACGGTGTTGTAAGCACGCGCCAGGCGGGTGATCGAGTCGAGCAGGATGATCACGTCCTTCTTGTGCTCGACCAGGCGCTTGGCGCGCTCGATCACCATCTCGGCGACCTGCACGTGGCGCACGGCCGGTTCGTCGAAGGTCGATGAAATGACTTCGGCGCGCACGGTGCGGGCGATCTCAGTGACTTCCTCCGGGCGCTCGTCGATCAGCAGCATGATCAGGTGCGCTTCGGGATGGTTGTACTGGATGGCCTGCGCGATGTTCTGCAGCATCATCGTCTTGCCGGACTTCGGCTGCGAGACGATCAGGCCGCGCTGGCCCTTGCCGATCGGCGCGATCAAATCGAGGATGCGGCCGGTGATGTCCTCGCTCGACCCGTTGCCGCGCTCCAGCTTGTACGCCTTGCGCGGGAACAGCGGGGTGAGGTTCTCGAACAGCATCTTGTTCTTCGACGCCTCCGGCGGATCGCCGTTGATGTCGTCGACGCGCAGCATGGCGAAGTAGCGCTCGCCTTCCTTCGGGTGGCGCACGCGGCCGGTGATGTAGTCGCCGGTGCGCAGGTTGAAGCGGCGGATCTGGCTGGGGCTGACGTAGATGTCGTCGGGGCCGGCCAGGTAGGACTCGTCGGCCGAGCGCAGGAAGCCGAAACCGTCCTGCAGGATTTCCAGCACGCCCTCGGCCCAGATGCCGCCGCCGGAGCGGGCGTGCGCCTTGAGCACGTTGAAGATCACGTCCTGCTTGCGCGCGCGGGCGACGCCTTCGTACACGCCCAGCGACTCGGCGAATTCCAGCAGCTGCGGCGCCTTCATGCGCTTCAGCTCGGTGAGGTTGATCACCCGATCGTTGCTGCCCGGGTCGGCGTTGTCGTCGTCCACCGGCAGGCCGTTCGGGTTCGGCCGCGGATGCTGCGGGCGCCCCTGCTGCTGGTTCGGGTTGCCGCCGCGTTCGTTGCGCCGGCGGCGGCCGCGACCCTCGCGACCTTCGCGGCCGCCGTTGTTCTGGCTGCCGTTCGGGTTCTGGCCCTGGTTCGGATTCTGCGGCTGGCCGGGGTTCTGGCCGGCCGGCGAGTCCTGGTTCTGGTTCTGCCCGGTCGGTGCGGCGAAGTCGCGCGGCTCCGGCGCGGGGCGCGTGATGGCCGGTTCCGCCGGCATGGCCGGCAGGCTGGCCTGCACCGGCACGGCTGCCGGCGTCGCCGGGGCGGGCGTCGGTGCGACCGGCCTGTCGGCCACGGCGGCCTTCTCGGCGTTCGCCGCCGCGGTCGCGGCGGCCGTGCGGCGCGGCGCGCGGGGGCGCGGCTCGGGCTTGTTTTCGGCCACGGCGCGGGCGTCGGCGCCCGGGGCGTCGTTCGGGGTTCTGTTTTCGGTATCGGACACGGGCAATCCTCGCGGGGCGCCGTTGAATTGCAGGAGGGAGGGTGTGCGTCGCGCGGCAGGCGCAAGGGGACAGGACTGTCCCGACGGACGCGATGAATCTAGCACCCGCCGCGTGCCGGCGTAAAGCCTCGCCAACCTGCCGGACGGGGCCGGGCAGGCGGTGGGCAGCGGGTGTGCAACGAAGGGGTCAGATGGCCTTGTCGATCATCTGGGTCAGCTGGCCCTTGCTGACGGCACCGATCTGGGTCGCCTCGACCTTGCCGTTCTTGAACACCATCAGGGTCGGGATGCCGCGCACGCCATAGGCGCGCGGGGTCTGCTGGTTCTGGTCGATGTTCACCTTCACCACGCGCAGCTTGCCCTGATACTGCTGTGCCAGCTCGTCCAGCATCGGCGCGATGGCCTTGCACGGGCCGCACCATTCCGCCCAGAAATCCAGCAACACCGGGGTTTCGGATTTGAGCACCTGCTCGTCGAAGGCGTCGTCGTTCACATGGGTAATCAGGTCGCTCACCGGGATCTCCGTGGCTGGGGGGGCCAGAACTGGCAGGTGGAAAACAATGGGGTGGCCGGGGCCGAAAAACAAGGAGTGACGACGGGCGGGCCCGTCATCGGCTACACTCAGGCGCCCACGAAGCGCGGGTTGGGCAGGAAGAGGGCGGCGAGTTCTCATTCCAGCGCAACTCCGGGCACGATTCAAGGGCGGCCGTTCAAGCCGCCCGTCGGACCGCCGTCAAATCCGGCGTCGCACGCCGCGGCGCGACCTTGCCGACCCCGGGATTGAACGCTTCGCTGCGCCACGCGCACCCCGTCCTGCACCGTTTCGCGCCGAACCCCGGCCGCTGAAACGGGTGCAGCGCATCACGCCGCCGTCAGGCAAGGTCAACCATCCGCATATGTCACAAACCGTACTCACCGACACCTTCTTCGCCAACTTCGATCTTCATCCGCTGCTGCAGCAGGGTCTGGACGACAGCGGTTTCACCCGCTGCACGCCGATCCAGGAAATGACTCTGCCGCTGGCGCTGGCCGGGCGCGACGTTGCCGGCCAGGCGCAGACCGGCACCGGCAAGACCTGCGCCTTCCTGGTCGCGCTGATGAACCACCTGCTGACCACCCCGGCGGTGGCCGAGCGCAAGGACAGCGACCCGCGCGCGCTGGTGATCGCGCCCACCCGCGAGCTGGCCATCCAGATCGAGAAGGACGCCAAGGCGATCGGCCGCCACACCGGCCTGCGCAGCGCGCTGATCTACGGCGGCGTCGACTACGACAAGCAGCGCCAGCAGCTGAAGGACGGCTGCGACATCATCATCGCCACCCCGGGCCGACTGCTCGACTACCACAAGCAGGGCGTGTTCAGCCTCAACAGCGTCGAGGTGATGGTGATCGACGAGGCCGATCGCATGTTCGACCTCGGCTTCATCAAGGACGTGCGCTTCATTTTCCGCAAGCTGCCGCCGCGCGAGCAGCGCCAGGTGCTGCTGTTCTCCGCCACCTTGAGCCACCGCGTGCTGGAGCTGGCCTACGAGCACATGCACGAGGCCGAGAAGCTGGTGGTGGAGAGCGACCACGTCACTGCCGACAAGGTGCGCCAGGTCGTCTACTTCCCGGCCAAGGAAGAGAAGATGCCGCTGCTGCTGAACCTGATCGACCGGCACAAGCCGTCGCGCAGCATCATCTTCGTCAACACCAAGGCTGCCGCCGAGCGCGTCACCGAGCGGGTCAAGCGCCATGGCTGCCGGGTCGGC
The DNA here is from genome assembly GCF_000427545.1 of Rhodanobacter sp. OR92. Classification (NCBI taxonomy): domain Bacteria; kingdom Pseudomonadati; phylum Pseudomonadota; class Gammaproteobacteria; order Lysobacterales; family Rhodanobacteraceae; genus Rhodanobacter; species Rhodanobacter sp. OR92. The sequence goes on from NZ_KE386556.1 coordinate 390,150, forward strand.
GCGATCTCCGGCGACGTGCCGCAGCTGAAGCGGCAGAAGCTGCTGCAGCGCTTCCAGGACGGCCAGCTCGACATCCTGGTGGCCACCGACGTGGCCGCGCGCGGCCTGCACATCCCGGCGGTCAGCCACGTCTTCAACTACGACCTGCCGCACGAAGCCGAGGACTACGTGCATCGCATCGGCCGCACCGCGCGGCTCGGCGCCGAGGGCGACGCGATCAGCTTCGCCTGCGACCTGTACGCGATGAGCCTGCCGGACATCGAGACCTACATCGGCCAGAGCATCCCGGTCGGCGCGATGGAGCCGGAGCTGCTGGTGATGCCGAAGCCGCACGCGATCGACCCCGAGTTCGCCGCCAACGCCGCCGCCGACAGCGCCGCGTTTGGCGACGTGGTGGCGCCGCGGCCGGGCGAGAAGCCGCGCCGCAGCGGCGCTCCGGGTCGCAGCGGCGAGCGCAGCGGAAGCAGCCGCGGCGCCGCGCGCCCGCCGCGCGAGCGCAAGCCGGAGCTGGCCGACGGCCGTGTTGCCGCTGCCGAACAGCCGGCTGCCGAGGGCGTGCACAAGACCGAGGCGGCACCGCGGGCAGATGCCGGTCCGGCCGCCGAGGGGACGCGCAAGCCGCGGCGCCGTCGCGGCGGCCGCAATCGTCGCCGTGAAGGCGCGCCGACCGATGGCGTCGAGACGACCGGCCACCAGCCCGCGGTCGCCGAAGGCAATCGCGCACCGCGCGGCGAGCGTCGCCCGCCCCGCGAGCGCAACGCGGCCGAGTCCGCGGGTAGCGGCCACAGCCGGCCGTCGCGGCAGGTCGCGGTGACTTCGGGCAAGCCCAGCGAGCACGCCCATCCGAAGAAGCCGAGCCTGTTCCGTCGCCTGACCCGGCTGTTCACCGGCCGCTGAGTGCCGCGACCGCCGCGGGTTGGCCCGCGGCGGTCAGGGAAGTCCGCATCTTGCGGCCGGCTTCCCTTATCCTTGCGCGGATACGACGACACGCAGGCTCGGGGACGCGCGGTGATCCATTTCGACCAAGTCAGCAAGCGCTACGAAGGCGGCCATGAGGCGCTCTCGCAGCTTTCGTTCGAGGTGCCGACCGGCGAGATGGCCTTCGTCACCGGCCATTCCGGCGCCGGCAAGAGCACCCTGCTCAAGTTGCTGGGGCTGATCGAGCGGCCCTCGCACGGCACCATCAGCGTGGACGGCAAGAGTCTGGCGAAGATCCGCCACAGCGGCATCCCGAAGTGGCGCCGGCATCTCGGCATGGTGTTCCAGGACCATCGCCTGCTGCTGGATCGCAGCGTGTTCGCCAACGTCGAGCTGCCGCTGGTGATCGGCGGCATCGCCCGCGCCGAACGCGCGCGGCGCGTGCGTGCCGCGCTGGAGAAGGTCGGCCTGCTCGCCTACGAGCGGCAGCTGCCGGCCACCCTGTCCACCGGCGAGCAGCAGCGCGTGGGCATCGCCCGCGCGATCGTGGCGCGCCCCGCGCTGCTGATCGCCGACGAGCCCACCGGCAACCTCGACCCGCAGCTGGCGGTGGAGATCATGGGCCTGTTCGGCGAGTTCCAGCAGGTCGGCACCACCGTGCTGATCGCCAGCCACGACCTGCCGCTGATCAAGCGCATGAAGAAGCGCGTGATCGTGCTGGATCACGGCCGCCTGGTGGCCGACCTGGCCGCGCAGGAGGTGCTGTGAACACGTCGACCGAGACCCTGCACGTGCCGGCGGATGCGCCGCCGCGCAACGTCCACAGCCGCGGCAACCGCTTCGCCAGCTGGCAGGAACACCACCGCTGGAGCGCGGCGTCCAGCCTGCGCCGGCTCGCCGCGCGTCCGTTCGGCAGCCTGCTCACCATCGCGGTGATGGGCCTGGCGCTGGCCTTGCCGCTGACGTTCTACCTGCTGCTGGGCAACGTGCAGCAGCTCGGCAACGCGCTGGGCCAGAGCCAGGCGATCAGCGTGTTCCTGCAGCCGGGCCAGACCGCGCCACAGGCGCAACTGCTCGCCAGACAACTGGGCGACCGCCCCGAAGTGGCCGCAGTGACGGTGAAGACGCCGCAGCAGGGCATGGACGAGCTGGCGCAGATGCAGGGCTTCTCCGGTGCGCTGCAGACGCTGGACGACAACCCGCTGCCGTACGTGCTGCAGCTGCAGCCGCGCGCCGGCGTGGATGCGCACGCACTGGAGCAGCTGGTGGCCGACGTGCGCACGTTGCGCAGCGTCGAGCTGGTGCAGGACAGCGGCAGCTGGCGGCAGCGGCTGGATGCCTTGCTCGGCGTGGGCAACCGCGTGGTGCTGGTGCTGGCTTCGCTGCTGGCGCTGGCGGCGCTGCTGGTGGTCGGCAACACGATCCGGGTGGACATCGCCAGCCGCAGCGAGGAGATCGGCGTGCTGCTGCTGGTCGGCGCCAGTGGCGCGTTCGTGCGCCGGCCCTACCTGTACGCGGGGATCTGGTATGGCTTGTTCAGCGGCGTCCTGGCCGCGTTGCTGGCGGTGGCGATCGAGCTGGCGCTGGCCGCGCCGGTGGCGCAGCTGAGCCAAGCCTATGACGGCAAGCTCCACATCGGCGGCCTGCCGTTGTGGCTGCTGCTGGCGGTGCCGCTGGTCGCCGCGGCGCTGGGCTGGCTCGGCGCGCGGTTGGTTAGCGCGTGGCAATTGCGCCGGGCGGCATGACGGCCTTGCGCCGGGGTGACGTGAATCGCAGCCGTCGGTGCCCGCTCCGGTGCACTATCCCCGTTTGCGACGGGTGCAGGGGACGCACCCGCAGGTCCATCGGCGAAGGACGGCCACGAGTCGGGTGGGTAAGTTAAGCCATGAGTACGAATATCAGCGGCCGTCTGCTGACCGATGCACCGCGGGTGCTGGTGGTCGACGGCTCGCGCGTGGTGCGCCAGTTGATCACCCGCGTGCTGCAGGCCGAGCTGCCCGGGGTCGAGGTGGTCGGCTGCGGCAGCGGTGCGGAGGCGCAGCAGGTGCTCGGCGAGGGCGTGTTCGACTTCATCACCGTCGCGCTGCGCCTGCCGGACATGGACGGGCTGGAGCTGGCGCGCTTCGTGCGCGAGTCGGCGCCGCAGGCGTACGTGCCGATCGTGGTGGTGTCCGGCGACGTCGAGGGGCGCCTGCACAGCCGCTCGCTGGGCGAGCACGTCACCGACTACTTCGACAAGGCGCTCGGCTTCCAGGCGCTGGCCGAATTCATTCGCGGCTACGTGCGGCCGGACGCCACCGCCGAGGGCGTGGTGCTGTACGTCGAGGACAGCCGCGTGGTGGCGCTGGCGACGCGCCGCATGCTGGAGAAGATCGGTCTCACCGTGCGCCACGTGGTCAGCGTGGAAGATGCGCTGGCCCTGCTGGAAACCTCGAGGGCGCAAGGCGAGGTGGGCGCCGACGTGGTGCTCACCGACGTCAGCCTGAAGGGCGAGCTCACTGGCGGCGACCTGCTCAAGCACGTCCGCGGCGAGTTCGGCTACGGCAAGGGCCGGCTGCCGGTGCTGGTGATGACCGGCGACGAGAACCCGGCCAACCAGGCTGCGCTGATCAAGGCCGGCGCCAACGACCTGGTCGAGAAGCCGGTCGAGGAAAAACTGCTGGTGACCAAGCTGCTGTTCCAGCTGCGCGTGGCCAGGCACCTGCGCGAACACGCCGCCGGGGCATGAGCGACGCGGCGCAGATCCGGCTGGAACCGTCGTGGAAGGCGCGCATCGGCGACTACCTCGTGCGCCCGGAGATGCAGGCGCTGGCGGCGTTCCTGCGCGCGGAGAAGCAGGCCGGCAAGCGGATCTATCCGCCCGGTCCGGAGATCTTCGCCGCGTTCGCGCACACCCCGTTCGACGCGGTGCGGGTGGTGATCCTGGGCCAGGATCCGTACCACGGCCCCGGCCAGGCGCACGGCCTGTGCTTCTCGGTGCGCCCCGGCGTGCGGGTGCCGCCGTCGCTGGAAAACATCTTCAAGGAAATCCAGCGCGACCTCGGCATTGCGCGCCCCGACCACGGCTGCCTCACGCCATGGGCCGACCGCGGCGTGCTCCTGCTCAACAGCGTGCTGACGGTGGAGGAAGGCCGCGCCGGCTCGCACCAGGGCAAGGGCTGGGAAGGCTTCACCGACGCGGCGATCGACGCGCTGGGCCGCGAGCGCGAAGGCCTCGTGTTCCTGCTGTGGGGCAGCTACGCCCAGCGCAAGGGGCAACTGATCGACACCCGCAAGCACTGCGTGCTGAAGAGCGTGCACCCCTCGCCACTGTCGGCGCACCGCGGCTTCCTCGGCTGCGGGCATTTTTCCGCGGCGAACCGCTATCTGGAAGCGCACGGCCAGGCGCCGATCGACTGGTCGCTGCCGCCTCGCGCCGCGCTGGGGGACGGTTTCACGCCCGCTTGAAGGCCGTGTCGGTAGTCTTTGCCGGCGGGGTGGGGCGCTGGACAAGGGTGACAAATATCTGTACCATTCAGTTTACAAAAGCGCGGAACCAACTCGCGCTTTAGCACTCCAACTATCCGAGTGCTAAACTTTGACGTCGTTCAGGAGGTTCCACCCATGTCCCAAGCCTTGGCGATCACCCCCAGCAACCTGCCCAGCGTCGTCGGCAGCCTGGACGCCTATATCTCGGCCGTGCATCGCATCCCGGTGCTGAGCCAGGACGAGGAGCAGGAACTGTCGCGCCGCTACAACGAAAAGGAAGACCTGTCGGCGGCAAAGAAGCTGGTGATGTCGCACCTGCGCTTCGTGGTGCACGTGGCGCGCGGTTACAGCGGCTACGGCCTGCAGCTGGCCGACCTGATCCAGGAAGGCAACATCGGCCTGATGAAGGCGGTCAAGCGCTTCGACCCCGACCAGGGCGTGCGCCTGGTCAGCTTCGCGGTGCACTGGATCCGTGCCGAGATGCACGAGTTCATCCTGAAGAACTGGCGCATCGTCAAGGTCGCCACCACCAAGGCGCAGCGCAAGCTGTTCTTCAACCTGCGCAAGAGCAAGAAGCGCCTGGGCTGGATGAACGCGGCCGAGGTGAGTACCGTGGCGAAGGATCTGGGCGTGCCCGAGGCGACCGTGCGCGAGATGGAATCGCGCCTGTCCGGCCGCGACATCGGTTTCGAGGCCCCGGCCGATGCCGACGACGACGCCAAGCCGGCCCCGGCGGCGTTCCTGGTCGACGATGGCGCCGACCCGTACGAGAACGCGGCCGACGAGGACTACGCCGACAACCAGATGGAGACGCTGAGCGATGCGCTCGGCCATCTGGATCCGCGCTCGCGCGACATCATCCAGCGCCGCTGGCTGGATGATGCCAGCAAGGCCACGCTGCAGGACCTGGCCGACGAGTACGGTGTGTCTGCCGAGCGGATTCGCCAGATCGAGGCGAACGCGATGAAGAAGATGCGCGGTCTGTTCGCCGCGGTGGCCTGAACAGCGCATCACGGCTCGACCGAAAACGGCCCCGCGCGGGGCCGTTTTCGTGTCTGCACGGGGTGAGGCGTCGGTTCAGCGCCGCACGGCGGCAGGCTGGCGCAGCGCCATGCCCTTGAGCACGTTCAGCGCCTGCGACAGCGCGTAGTCGCTGGTGGCCAGCTTGGCGTCGTCGGCGCTGCCGTCGTTGTTGATGTCGGCGCCGGCCTTGGCGTTCTCGTTGGCCAGGTGGTTCGGCAGGTCGGCCTCCGAGCTGATCAGCACCGGCCCGCGGTCGGATTCGTTCACGGTGAGGTCGGCCAGCGCGATGTCGGGCTTGATCCCTTCGGCCTGGATCGAGGTGCCGTTCGGCGTGTAGTAGCGCGCGGTGGTGATCTTCACCGCGTGGTCGGCGTCCAGCGGCAGCACGGTCTGCACCACGCCCTTGCCGAACGTGCGCTGGCCCATGGTCAGCGCACGGTGGTTGTCCTTCAACGCGCCGGAGACGATCTCGGCGGCCGAGGCGGTGCCGTTGTTGGTCAGCACGATCATCGGCGCGCCGCCGAGCTGGTCGCCGGGGTGGGCCTTGAAGCTCATGTTCGCGTCCTGCAGCCGGCCACGGGTGGTGACGATGGTGCCGGCATCGAGGAAGTCGTCGCTGACGCCCACCGCCGCGGTGAGCAGGCCGCCCGGATTGTTGCGCAGGTCGAGCACGGCGCCCTTCGGCGCCCCGTGCTCGGCGATCAGCTGGCCCAGCTTCTTCTCCAGGTCGCCGGCAGTGTCCTCCTGGAACTGGCTGATCCGCACGTAGGCGTAGCCCGGCTCCAGCTCGCGCACCTTGACGCTGCTGACCGAGATGTTCTCGCGCACCAGGTGCAGGTCGATCAGCTTGTCGCTGTTCGGGTGCACGATGGTCAGGTCGATCTTGCTGCCCGGCTTGCCGCGCAGCTGCTTGAACATCTCGTCCACGTTCTGCGCGTCGACCACGCTGCCGTTGATCTTGACGATGCTGTCGCCCGGCTTGATGCCGGCGCGCGCCGCCGGGGTGTCGTCGATCGGCGAGACGATGCGCAGGCCGCCGTCGACCTGCAGCACCTCGATGCCGAGGCCGCTGTACTCGCCGGTGGTGTCCTCGCTGAGCTGGGTCAGGCCGTCCTTGTCCAGGTATTCGCTGTGCGGATCCAGGCCGCTGAGCATGCCGGTGATGGCGGCCTTCATCAGGGTCTTGTCGTCAACCTTCTCCACATAGGCCTGGCGCACCACCTCGTAGACGCGGCTGAAGTTGCGGATGTCGTCAAGATCCACCTGGTTGGCGGAACGGGCGCCGGCAGGCGCGTCGGCGCTGCTGGTGGTGGCCGGCAGGTCGACCGGCGGCGCCGCCACGCTGGCGGCAGCCGCCGGTGCGCTCTGCGCGCGGGCATCCGGCGCGGCGAGCAGGAACGGAACGGCCAGCAGCAGGACCGCCATGCCGATCGGCGGGCTAGAAGGGGAAAGACGCATGCGTGTGACTCCGTGCAGCAGGCAACGCCGCGCCGGAGCGCGACGGGAAAAGTGGTCAGGCATGAGACAACCAGATGCCGGGGTAATTCAGCGTTAACTCGTTGCTAGCCTGCGATGCGGCGGCGGTCGCGTCAACGGCGCTGGCTCAGCCAGCTGCGCGGGTCGACCGGCTTGCCGGCCTTGCGCAGCTCGAAATAGACCCCGGTATTGACGCCGGTGGGCGGGCTGGCGGTGCCGATCGCCTGGCCGGCCTCGACCTGGTCGCCCACCTCGCGCAGCAGGGTCTCGTTGTTGCCGTACATGCTCATCCAGCCGTTGCCGTGATTGAGGATCAGCAGCATGCCGTAACCGCGCAGGAAGCCGGCGTAGATCACCCGCCCGCGCGCCACGGCATGGATCTCGCTGCCGCCGCCGGCCTTGATCAGCACGCCGTTGCCGTAGCTGTTGACCACGCCGCTGGCCGGCCACGGCAGGTTGCCGCGGATGTTGGCGCCGGCGCCGCCGACCGCGAGCGGCGGCGGCCGGTGGCCGGGATGTTTCCTGACCGTCGCGGCGCGTTCGGCGGCGGCGCGCGCAGCGGCTTCGTCGATCGCCTTCTGCAGCTTGTCGAGCAGGTTGTTGAGCGATTGCGCGTTCTGCTTCAGCGCGGCCAGCCGCTGCGCCTGGTCTTTGTACCGGGCGTCGGTCTCGGCGGCCAGCTGCTGTTGCGCGGCGCGTTGCCGGGCCAGCGCGGCGGCCTGCTGCTCACGCTGGGCGCGGGTCGCCTGCAGCGCCTGCTGCTCGGCGGTGATCGCGTCCTCCAGCTCCTGCAGCTTGGCCAGGTCGGCCATCAGCCGCTGCACGCGTTGCACGCGGTCCTGCTGGAAGTATTTCGAGTACACCAATGCACGGGCGATGCGCGCCACGTCCTCGTCGCCCAGCAACAGGCGCAGGTCCGAGCCGTGGCCGAGCGCGTAGGTGGCGCGCAGCAGGTCGGCGATAGCGGCGCGCTGGCTGTCCAGCGTCTGCTTCAGCGCGCCGCGCTGCTGTTGCAGCTGGTCCAGCTGCTGCTGCTTGGCCGCCAGCTCGGCATCGGTCTGGCGCACCGCGCGCGCCGCGCCGGCCAGTGCGTTGGCCTGCCTGGCCAGTTCCGCGTTGACGCTGTCGCGGCGGGCCGCCGTGTCGGCCTGCTCCCTGGCCAGCGCCTCCATTTTGTGGCGCAGCTCGGCCAGTTTCTGCTTCGCCTCGGCTTGTTCGCTGCGGCTCGTGCCGTCCTGGCGCGCCTGCAGCGGAGTGACGGCCAGACAGCCCAGCAGTGCGGCAAAGATCAGGCAGCGGACGGGGTGGGCAGCGAAGCGGATGGGTTTGGGCATGCAGCCGATTATCCCCGAGCGGAGCGGATGGAGCGAGACGGGCGTGTCGGGCGGTGCCGCACGCCGGGCGCGGGTTCGCCGCGGATCCGCCGCCGGCCACGGCGAGGGTTGCGGCGGGGGCGCGCCGTTCGACGCGCCGATCCCGCCACGGTTGCATCCGGCGACGACAGTGGATGGAAGTCTAGCCGTCCAAACAAATGTTTTGACGCGCCGCAACAATTGTGCTCTAGTCGGAACCGCTCCTGCGCAAAACGACGGTGCCATCGGCATCGCGGCAGCCTGCGCAGCCCGGAGGGGTGAGATGGCGGCAAGCGGCACGGCGACGTTGTACGACCCGGCTTTCGAGCACGACAGCTGCGGCTTCGGCCTGGTGGCGCAGATCGACGGGCGCGCCGGCGCCGCGCTGGTCGACACCGCGTTCGCGGCGCTGGCGAAACTCTCCCACCGCGGCGGCGTCAACGCCGACGGCATCAGCGGTGACGGTTGCGGCGTGCTGATCCATCGCCCGGCGGACTGGCTGCGCGCGCTGGCCGCGGCGGACGGTATCGTGCCGGGCGAGCGTTTCGCGGCCGGGCTGGTGTTCCTCGACCCGACTGGCGGCGAGGCGGCCGCGATCGCGTTCGAGCGGCAGCTGGCCGAGGCCGGGCTGGCGCTGGCCGGCTGGCGCGAGGTGACCATCCATGCCGAAGCCTGCGGCCCACTGGCATACGCCACCTGCCCGCGCGTGCGCCAGGTGTTCGTGAATGCCTCGCCCGGGATGGACGACGATGCGTTCGAGCGCGCGCTGTTCCGCGCGCGCCGCCGCGCCGAGGCGGCACTGGTGGATGACCCGCAGTTCTACGTGGTGAGCCTGTCGGTGCACGCGATCGGCTACAAGGCGATGGCGGCGCCCGGCCGGTTGCGCGACGTGTTCGCCGACCTGCACCATCCGGCGCTGGCCAGCGATGCGGTGGTGTTCCACCAGCGCTTCTCCACCAACACCACGCCGCAATGGCGGCTGGCGCAGCCGTTCCGCCTGCTCGCGCACAACGGCGAGATCAACACCATCCGCGGCAACCGGCGCTGGATGCAGGCGCGCGAGGCGGTGCTGCGTTCGCCGCGGGTCGACCTCACCGACCTCGGCCCGCTGGTGCGCCAGGACGGCTCGGACTCGGAAAGCCTGGACAACGCGCTGGAGGTGCTGCTGGCCGGCGGCCTCGACATGCTCACCGCGATGCGCGTGCTGGTGCCGCCGGCGTACGCGGCGCGCGAGGATCTGGACGAGGACCTCAGCGGCTTCTACGAGTACTACGCGCTGCACAGCGAACCGTGGGACGGCCCGGCCGGGCTGGTCATGTGCGACGGCCACTACGCCGCCTGCACGCTGGACCGCAACGGCCTGCGCCCGGCGCGCTGGGCACTGTCCGACGACAACCTGCTGATCGTCGCCTCCGAGGCCGGCCTGTGGGACGTGCCGGCCGCGCGCGTGGTGGCCAAGGGCCGGCTCGGCCCGGGCCAGATGCTGGCGGTGGATTTCGCCGGCAGGCGCCTGCTGCACGACGCCGACATCGATGCGATCAACAAGAGCCGCGCGCCGTTTCGCGACTGGTTGCGCGCCGGTGTCAGCTATCTCGAATCGGACCTGATCGATCCCAGCCTCGCCGCCGAGCCGCTGCCGGCGCCAGTGCTGCGCCGCTACCAGAAGCTGTACGGCCTCAGCCGCGAAGAGCGCGAGAGCGTGCTCAAGGTGCTGGCCGAGACCGAGGCTGAGGCCACCGGCGCGATGGGCGACGACACGCCGATGGCGGCGCTGTCGCGCCAAGTGCGGCCGCTGTTCGACCGCTTCCGCGAAGGTTTCGCCCAAGTCACCAACCCGCCGATCGATCCGCTGCGCGAGCGGCTGGTGATGTCGCTGGTCACCCAGTTCGGCCGCGAAGGCAATTTGTTCGAGCTGTCGGCGGACAACGCGAAGCAGATCCTGCTGAACTCGCCGATCTGCTCGCAGCGCAAGCTGCGCCAGCTGCTGGCGCTGCCGCAGTTCGTCGACGCCACCGTGCAGATCGACCTGTGCTACCGGCCCGAGGAAGGGCTGGAAGCGGCGCTGCGCCGCTTCTGCCGCGAAGCGGAGCAGGGCGTACGCGGCGGCGCCGGGATGGTCTTCATCACCGACCGCTATCCGAACCGGGACACGCTGCCGGCGCACGCGCTGCTCGCCGTCGGCGCGATCCACGCGCATCTGGTCGAAAGCGGCTTGCGCTGCCAGTGCAACCTGCTGGTGGAAACCGCCACCGCGCGCGACGCGCACCAGTTCGCCTGCCTGATCGGCTTCGGCGCCACCGCGATCTACCCGTGGCTGGCCTACCAGAGCCTGTTCGAGCTGGGCCGCGACGGCCACATCAAGCGCGGCGACGGCACGGCGCGCGAGATCGGCCGCAGCTACCGCCGCGGCATCCGCAAGGGGCTGCTGAAGATCCTCTCGAAGATGGGCATCTCCACCATCGCCGGCTACCGCGGCGCGCAGCTGTTCGAGATCGTCGGCCTGGCGCCCGAAGTGGTGGCGCTGTGCTTCGCCGGCACGCCGTCGCGCATCGGCGGTGCCGGCTTCGCCGATCTCGAGCACGACGCGCGCCTGCTCGCCGCCGAGGCCTGGAACGAGGCGCAGCCGCTGCGCGCCGGCGGCATCTACAAGTACGTGCACGGCGGCGAGTACCACATGTACAACCCCGACGTGATCGACACGCTGCAGGTCGCCGTGCGCAGCGGCGCGATGGCCGACTACCGGCGCTACGCGCAACAGGTGGACACGCGCCCGCCGTCTGCCTTGCGCGACCTGCTGCTGCCGCAGGCGGCGGGCCAGCCGGTGCCGCTCGATGAAGTCGAGCCGGTCGAGGCGATCCTCAAGCGTTTCGACTCCGCCGGCATGTCGCTCGGCGCGCTGTCGCCGGAGGCGCACGAGGCGCTGGCGATCGCGATGAATCGTCTTGGCGCGCGCAGCAATTCCGGCGAAGGCGGCGAGGATCCGGCACGCTACGGCACCGAGAAGAGTTCGAAGATCAAGCAGGTGTCCTCCGGTCGCTTCGGCGTCACCGCCGAGTACCTGGTCAACGCCGAGGTGCTGCAGATCAAGATCGCGCAGGGCGCCAAGCCCGGCGAGGGCGGCCAGCTGCCCGGGCACAAGGTCAACGAGCTGATCGCGCGGCTGCGCTACGCCAAGCCCGGCATCGGCCTGATCTCGCCGCCGCCGCACCACGACATCTATTCGATCGAGGACCTGGCGCAGCTGATCCACGACCTGAAGGAAGTGAACCCGACCGCACTGATCTCGGTGAAGCTGGTCTCGCACGCCGGCGTCGGCACGGTCGCCGCCGGCGTGGTCAAGGCCGGCGCGGACCTGATCACCATCTCCGGTCACGACGGCGGCACCGGCGCCAGCCCGCTCACCTCGATCAAGTACGCCGGCACGCCGTGGGAACTGGGCGTGGCCGAGGCGCAGCAGACGCTGCGCCGCAACGGCCTGCGTGGGCGCGTGCGGCTGCAGACCGACGGCGGCCTGAAGACCGGGCTGGACGTGATCAAGGCCGCGCTGCTCGGCGCCGAGAGCTTCGGCTTCGGCACCGGCCCGATGGCCGCGCTGGGCTGCAGGTACCTGCGCATCTGCCACCTCAACAACTGCGCCACCGGCATCGCCACGCAGAACGAGACGCTGCGTCAGGAGCACTTCACCGGCCTGCCCGAGATGGTGATGAATTACTTCCGCCTGCTCGCCGAGGACGTGCGCGAGCACCTGGCGCAGCTCGGCGTGCGCAGCCTCGGCGAGCTGGTCGGCCGCAGCGACCTGCTGCGCCAGGCCGAGGGCAGCACGCCGGTGCAGCGGCAGCTCGACCTGTCGCGGCTGATCGACGCCGACGGTCTCGGCACCGCGGTCGACAGCGGCTGCACGATGGCGCGCAACCCGATGCGCGACGAAGCGGCGCTGGCCACGCGCATCGCCCACGATGCCGCGCCGCTGGTGGAACTGGGCGCAGGCGGCACCTTCCGCTACGCCATCGCCAACACCGACCGTGCGATCGGCGCGCGGCTGTCCGGCGCGGTGGCGCGGCGCTGGGGCGACCACGGCATGCCCGAACCGATCACCCTGCAACTGGAAGGCAGTGCCGGGCAGAGCCTCGGCGCGTGGAATGCCGGCGGCGTGCAGATCGAGCTCACCGGCGAGGCGAACGACGGCGTCGGCAAGGGCATGGCCGGCGGGCGCATCCTGGTGCGGCCGCCGGCCGAGTCGCCGTTCGCCAGCCAGGACGCGGCGATCCTCGGCAACACCTGCCTGTACGGCGCCACCGGCGGCGAGCTGTTCGCCGCCGGCCGCGCCGGCGAGCGCTTCGGTGTGCGCAACTCCGGCGCGCTGGCGGTGATCGAGGGCGCCGGCGACCACTGCTGCGAGTACATGACCGGCGGCGTGGTCGCCGTGCTCGGCGCCTGCGGCCTCAACTTCGGCGCCGGCATGACCGGCGGCTTCGCCTACGTGCTCGACCTCGAGCGCAACTTCGTCGATTGCTACAACCACGAGCTGGTCGACATCGTGCGCATCACGCCCGAAGGCATGGAACACCACATGCAGCACCTGCGCAGCCTGATCGCGCGCCACGCCGAGCTCACCGGCAGCGCGTGGGCGCGGCATTTGCTCGGGGATTTCCGCGGCCTGCTGCAGCGCTTCTGGCTGGTCAAGCCGAAGGCGGCCAGCCTCGCCGCGCTGGCCGACGAATTGCGGAGGGCGGCATGAGCGACAAACTGTTCCAGTTCCTCAATCTCCCCCGCCAGCCACCCAAGGCGGTGCCGGTGGCGATCCGCGTGCTCGGCTACGGCGAGATCAGCGGCGACTTCGCGCCGGCCGCCGCGGTGGGCCAGGCCGAGCGTTGCCTCGACTGCGGCAATCCGTACTGCGAACACGCCTGTCCGGTGCACAACTACATCCCGGACTGGCTGAAGCTGGTGCAGGACGGGCGCCTGTTCGAGGCCGCCACGCTGATGCACGAGACCAACCCGCTGCCGGAAATCTGCGGCCGCGTATGCCCGCACGATCGCCTGTGCGAAGGCGCCTGCACGCTGGAGCAGGGCGGCTTCGGCGCGGTGACCATCGGCAGCATCGAGCGCTCGATCACCGACGAGGCGTTCCGCCAGGGCTGGCGGCCGGACCTGTCCGGCGTGGTGGAAAGCGGCCGCCGCGTGGCGGTGGTCGGCGCCGGCCCGGCCGGGCTGTCGTGCGCGGACCGGTTGCGCCGCGCCGGCATCGCGGTGGACGTGTTCGACCGCCAGCGCGAGATCGGCGGTCTGCTCACCTTCGGCATCCCGCCGTTCAAGCTGGACAAGACGGTGATCCACACCCGCCGCGCGGTGCTCGAAGGCATGGGCGTGCGTTTCCACCTCAACGTGGAGATCGGCCGCGACCTCGCGTTCGAGCGGCTGCTGGCCGACTACGATGCGGTGTTCCTCGGCACCGGCGCCTACACCTTCGTCGACGGCGAGCTGCCCGGGCGCGAGCTCGATGGCGTGCACGACGCGCTGCCGTTCCTGATCGCCAACGCGAACCGCCTGCTCGACGACCAGCCGGTGCCGCCGGCGCTCGACCTCAACGGCAAGCACGTGGTGGTACTCGGCGGCGGCGACACCGGCATGGACTGCAATCGCACCTCGGTGCGCCTGGGTGCCGCCTCGGTCACCTGCGTGTACCGACGCGGCGAGGCCAGCATGCCCGGCTCGCGCCGCGAGATCGCCTACAGCCGCGAGGAGGGCGTGGGTTTCCTGTTCCATCACCAGCCGCTGGCCCTGCTCGGCGAGCAAGGCCGGGTGCGCGGCGTGCGCCTGGTGCGTACCGAGGTGGGACGCGATGCGGACGGCCGCGCGCGGCTGCAGCACGTCGAGGGCAGCGAGACCGAGCTGCGTGCCGACGTGGTGATCCAGGCGTTCGGCTTCCGTCCCAGTCCGCCCGCGTGGTGCGCCACACATGGCATCGCGCTGGACGCCGGCGGCCGCATCCTGGCCGGCGACGCGGGTGCGCTGCCGTTCCAGACCGGCCACCCGAAGATCTTCGCCGGCGGCGACAACATGCGCGGCGCCGACCTGGTGGTGCGCGCGGTGCACGACGGGCGCGAGGCAGCCGGCTCGATCGCACGGATGCTCGCCGAGCTTCCGCTGGAAGCGGTGGCCTGCGTGGCGTAAGTTTCGCGCATGTGCCTGATCGCGTTCGCCTGGGAGTCGCATCCGCGCTGGCGCCTGCTGCTGGCGGGCAACCGTGACGAGTTCCACGCGCGGCCCAGCGCGGCACTGGCGCGCTGGGACGACGCGCCGATCGTCGGCGGCCGCGATCTCGAGGCCGGCGGCACCTGGCTGGGCGTTGCCGACGGCGGGCGCTGCTGCGTGGTGACCAACGTGCGCGACCCGCGTGATCCGCAACTCGGCGCCTCGCGCGGCCTGCTGGCCAGCGACTACCTGCGCGGCGAGGCCGATGCGGCGGCGCATGCGGAGCAGCTGTTGCGCGCGGCTGCCGACTACCGGCCGTTCAACCTGCTCACCTTCGACGCGCGCGCGGCGTTCTATCTCGGCAACCGCCCCAACCCGCGCGCGCAGGCAGTGACGCCGGGCGTGCACGGCCTGTCCAACGCCGACTTCAACACGCCGTGGCCGAAGACCCGTACGCTGATGCAGCGGCTGCAGCAATGGATCGACGCTGGCGACGACACGGATTTCGCGCCGTTGTTCGAGGCGCTTGCCGATGAACGGCAGGCGCCGGATACGCAATTGCCCGACACCGGGGTGGGGCTGGAACGCGAGCGTCTGCTGTCGTCGGCGTTCATCCGCGGCGAACAGTACGGCACCCGCGCCAGCACCGTGGTGGCGATCGACCGCGACGGTTGCGGCGTGATCGCGGAGCGCCGCTTCGGGCCGAACGGCCGCTACCACGGCCAGACGCTGCTGCGCTTCGGCGAGCGGTCGACCGCCATCGGCTGACGCCTCGCGCCTACGTGCCGCCGCGCTCGTCGCCGCCTGACCGTCGCGCGGCCTCGCCGCTAGCCTCGCCGACGCCATCCACGGAACGGAGCGTCGCATGCGCACGACTTGCCTGTTGCTGATCCTGCTCGCCTCGATGGCCGGTGCAGCGCACGCGGCGGGTTGCCCGGACTGGCCGCCGGCGCGGGCGCGGCAGGAACTCGCCGCGCTGCATGAGCGGCTGGACGGCTGGAACCATGGGTACCGCGTCGAGGGCCAGTCGCCAGTGAGCGATGCGGTCTACGACCAGGCCAGCCAGCGCCTTGCCGCGTGGCGGCGCTGCTTCCCCGCGCAGGCACCGGCGCCGCTGGCGCCGCTGGCCGACGCCGGCGGCCGGGTGCGTGCACCGGTGGCGCAGACCGGCCTGGCCAAGTTGCCGGATGCCGCCGCGATCGGCGCCTGGATGCACGCGCACGGCGACCGCGACCTGTGGGTGCAGCCGAAGGCCGATGGCGTGGCGGTTACCTTGCTGTATGTGGACGGCCGCTTGCGCCAGGCGACCAGTCGCGGCGATGGCTTGCACGGCTCGGACTGGATGGCGCTGGCCCAACTGATCGACGCGATACCGAAGCGGCTGCCGCAGGCGCCGGCACGCTTGGTGTTGCAGGGCGAGCTGTACTGGCGCCTGCCCGGCCACGTGCAGGCCGACGACGGCGGCGCCAACGCGCGCGCGGCGGTGGCCGGTGCGCTGGCGCGCGAGGCGCTGGATGCCGACAGCGCCGCGCAGATCGGCCTGTTCGTGTGGGACTGGCCCAGCGGCCCGGCCGACATGCCGGCGCGGCTGGCCGGGCTGGCGGCGATGGGGCTGGCCGACAGCGTGGCGTACACGCAGCCGGTGGCCACGCTGGAGGAGGTGAAGCACTGGCGCGAGCGGTGGTATCGCCATCCCATGCCGTTCGCCGCCGACGGCACGGTGTTGCGCCAGGGCCATCGGCCGCCGGCCGCGAGCTGGCCGGCGGCACCGCCGGACTGGGCGGTGGCGTGGAAGTACCCGGCCGCGTCGGCGCTGGCCGAGGTGCGCGCGGTGGATTTCACGGTGGGGCGCAGCGGCCGCATCACGCCGGTGCTGGAACTGGCGCCGGTGCAGCTGGACGACCATCGCGTGCAGCGAGTCAGCGTGGGTTCTCTCAAGCGCTGGCAACAGCTCGACATCCGCCCCGGCGACCAGGTCGAGGTGGTGCTCGCCGGGCTGACCATCCCGCGCCTGCAATCGGTGGTATGGCGCGCGCAGCAGCGCGTTGCGGTGACGCCGCCCGACCCGCAGGCGCACGGCCCGTTGAGTTGCTGGCAGGCCACGCCCGGCTGCGAGCAGCAGTTCCGCGCGCGGCTGGTGTGGCTGGGTGGCCGGCAGGGCCTGCAGCTGGAGGGGCTGGGCGCGGAGACGTGGCAGGCCTTGATCGACGCCGGGCTGGTGCATGGCCTGCTGGACTGGATGGAGCTCACGCCGGCACAGCTGGCGGGCGTGCCCGGCCTGGGCACCAGCCGTGCGACGGCGCTGGCGCGCAGCTTTGCCGCGGCGCGCGATCGCCCGTTCGCGCGCTGGTTGCAGGCGCTGGGCGCGCCCTCCGGCGTGGCGGCCGGACTGCCCGACTGGGCCGCCCTGAGCGCGCGCGCGGCCGGCGACTGGCAGGCAATGGAAGGCATCGGCGCCGGGCGCGCGAACCAGCTGGTGGCGTTCTTCGACTGCCCCGCGGTTCGCGCGCAAGCCGTCCGCCTGCACGCGGCCGGCGTGCAGGGTTTCTGAGGCTCAGCTCTTCAGTTCGCCGTCGTGGTAGTACCAGCGGCCGCCTTCGCGCACGAAGCGGCCGGTCTCGTGCTGGCGCTGCGCGCGGCCGCCGCCGAGGCGGTAGCGGGCGACGAATTCCACCGTGGCGTGGTCGTCGTCGAGGGCCTGCTGGCGGCGCACCTCCAGCCCCAGCCAGGTCGGCGGCGGTTGCTGCGCGGCCAGCCGCAGCGAGGCCGGGCGGGTGTCTGCATGCCAGCTGGTCAGCAGGTAGTCCTCGCGCTTGAGCACGTAGGCGCTGTAGCGCGAGCGCATCAGCTGTTCGGCGCTGGCAGCGGGTGCGCCGTCGTGCAGCGGTCCGCAGCACTGGCTGTAACCGGCCGGGTTGCCGCAGGGACAGGGGGTCAACGTGTCGATGGCCTTCATGCCGCCTTTGTACCCGGTTCGGCGCGGTTGTGCAGGCGTACCGTGCTGGCGGCGATTCAGCCGTGCACGCGGCGCCACACGCGGCAGCGGTTGTTGGCCGGCATCGCCACGTCGTCGACCAGCGCGAAGCCCGCCGCCGCGGCCAGCGCGTCGACGGCTTCGGCGTCGCGGATGCCCATGTGCGCGCCGCGGGCCTTCAGCGATTGGTCGAAGGCGGCGTTGCTGTCGCTGCTGTAGCGGCCGTGCTCGTTGAACGGGCCGTAGATCACCAGCACGGCATCGCCGGTGGTGACCGCAGGCAGGCGCGCGAACAGCTGCTGCACCTCGGGCCAGGCCATGATGTGCAGGGTGTTGGCGCTGAACACCGCGTCGAACGGGCCGCTCGGCCAGGCACCGCCGACGTCCAGTGCCAGCGGCGGCGGCGTGTTCGGCAGCGCCGCCTCGTCCAGCCAGGCGCGGATGCCGGGCAGGCTTTCCGCGCGATCGGAGCTTTGCCAGCTCAGCTGCGGCAGCGCGGCGGCGAAGTGCACCGCGTGCTGGCCGCTGCCGCTGCCGATCTCCAGCACGCGCCGACGGTCGGCGAAATGCGCGCGCAGCACGCCGAGGATCGGTTCGCGGTTGCGCTCGCACGAGGGCGAGTGCGGTTTTTCCACGTGTCGGCGCGGCTCAGACCGGGCGCCCGCGCAGCACGCGCGCGGGCAGCATCAGCAGCGCGCCGAGGAAGGCGAACACGGCGCTCACCGTGATGCCGACCAGGCGTAGCGGCAGCAACAGCAGCCACACGATCGGGTACAGCACCAGCGCCAGCAGCGCGAGCGGCCAGCAGAACACCAGCAGCAACAGCCAGAGCAGGAAGGCGGCCATGCGGTGATCCTCGCGAAGGGTTGGACGGCGCCCACTGTAGCGCAGGCCGGCGCCGCCGCGCGGGTGACTCCCGACACCCCCGGCGGCCGCTGTTCAGCCCATCGGGCTCATGCCGATCAGCCACAGGTGCAGCCAGCGCGCGAACACCGCCCAGGCCACCACGCCGATCACCAGCGTGAGCGCACTGCCGCGCAGCGTGCCGGCCGGATACCGCGTGCCCTCGCGGCGGTCGCGGCGGCGCGAGGCGATGAACAGCGCCACCGCCCACAGCAGGAACGCGCCGAACAGCAGCACGTCGTGCAGCATGCCGGTGGCCAGCAGATGACCGAACGCCCACACCATTACGCCGAGCAGCATCGGGTGGCCGAAGGCCGCCTTGAGATGGTTGCGCGGAACGTAGGCGGCAGCCACCAGCACGAAAGCGATCAGGGTGAACAGTGCGTTGGCGTGACGCAAGGCCAGCGGCGGCACGTACAGCAGCACGGCATGCTGGCGCGCCAGGCCGAAGCCCCAGCAGATCAGCGCAAAGCCGAACAGCGAGACCAGCGCGTACAGGCCTTTCCAGCGCAGCTCGCCCAGTCGCGCCCGTTGCCGGCTGCGCCAGCCGTCGGCGAAGAGGCGCAGCGAATGCACGCCGAGGAACAACACGAGACCGAGGATCAGCACGGGCATGGTCGAAACTCCGGGGGACGGTGAGTGACAAGCGTACGGGCGTGGCGTCCGCCGTCCTAGTGACAGCCGTCAGGCGACGGCCTCGACCCGCACGGCCAGCGCCAGCGCACCCGGCCGCAAGGTTAGCACCGCGGGCGAGCACCGCTGCCAGGCGTCGCCTGCCTGCAGCGTGCCGTCGGCGCCATCGATCGTGCCGCGGGCGCAGTACACCAGCACGGTGGCGGCGTCGGTCGGGTATGGCCCGGCTTCGCGCCACACCTCGATACCGCCGCGCACGCGGCCGCGGCGCAGCATCAGGTTGAAGTCGCGGGTGGGCCCGCCGGCCAGCGCCACCTCTACCCGCGCTTCGCCGGGGAACGCGAACGGCGCGCACGGCGTGGTCAGCGCATGCGTGCGGCCGTCGTCCAGCGTCATCGTGAAGCCGGCGCCGTCCAGCAGCACGATCTGCCGGTCGATGCCGGGGAACGCGGAGAATGGTGCGGCGCTGTCCACCTCGGCCACGCTGACCCGCCACAGGAAATCGTCCATGCCCGCGCCCGCCGGTTCGATGGCGATTTCGCGGGTGCGGCCCAGGCCGTTCTTCCACGGCTGCGGGGGACAGTCGGCCAGACGGAGGATCATGCGCTTCTCTCGATGACGCGCCGGAACGGCGGCAGCGCCTTCAGCATGCCGGCGCCATAGCGCTTGGTGACCACGCGGCGGTCCAGCAGCACGATGCGGCCGCAGTCGCTTTCGTTGCGGATCAGGCGGCCGCAGTACTGGGTGAGCAGGCGCGTGGCCTCGGGAATGCTGACCTCGATGAACGGGTTGCGCCCGCGCGATTCCAGCCACTCCGCATAGGTGGCGCCGACCGGGTCGGTGGGCACCGCGAAGGGCAGCTGGGTGATCACCACCGTCTCGCACAGCTTGCCGGGCAGGTCCAGGCCTTCGCCGAACGAGGCCAGCCCGAACAGCGTGCTGCCCTTGCCCGCCTCGACGTCGGCGCAATGCTCGGCCACCAGCTGCGACTTGCCCAGCGAACCTTGCGCGCGCACCTTGCGCACCTGCGCGATCGGCAGTTTCTGCAGCACGCGGTCGAGCTTGGCGCGCGAGGTGAACAGCACCAGGTTGCCGGCGCCCCAGTCGAGGTGGTCGGCCAGCCACTCGCTGATCTCCTCGGCGTGCGCCTCGCGCGCGTCGGGCAGTGTGCGCATCGTGGGCACTTCCAGCCGCGCCTGCGCGGCGAGGTTGAACGGCGAGGGCAGGCTCAGCGTCACCGCGTCGTCGGGCAGGCCCACCGCATCGGCGAAGCCGCGGAAATTGCCGCCGGCGCTCAGCGTGGCCGAGGTCAGCAGCACGCCGCTGGCGTTGCCCCACAGCACGCTGCGCAGCAGGCCGGCGGCGGATACGGCCGAGGCGTGGCAGACCAGCTGCTGGTCGGCGCCCAGGGTGACCCAGCGCGCCAGCGGCGGCGCGTCATCCGGATCGTCGGCTGACCAGGCACGCCAGCAGGCCGCCTGCCGGCCGATGCGTTCCAGCGCGATGCCCAGCTCGCGCGACAGCGCCTCCTGAGTCGGCCCGCCGTCGGTCATCTCGACCACCGCGCGGCGCACCGCGCCCAGCCAGCGCTGCACCTCGCCGGTGAGCAGGCCGAGCCCCCGCGCATGCTCCACCCACGGCTCGGGCAGCTGGCCCAGCGAACCGCGGTACATCGGTTCGGTCTCGGCCGGGTCGGGCAGCCAGCCCAGGCGGATGGCCTTTTCCAGTTCCTCCAGTGCGTCGCTGAGTTCCTGCAGCTTCGCGTCGCCGGCATCCAGCGCGAGCTTGCCCAGGCTTTCCTTGTCGGTGAGCGAATACGCCGCATGCACCTGCCGGCCGAGCCGGCTCAGCTGGCGCACGGTGGCGGTCATGTAGACCTCGGCCGCGCCGCGGTCGATCGCCTTGCCCGGCACGTGGTGGGCTTCGTCGAACACGTACAGCGTCTCGTCCGGACGCGGCAGGATCACGCCGCCCCAGGCCGGGGTGCCATCGCCTCCGTCCTCGCCCGGCATGGTGAGGTCGGCCAGCACCAGGTCCTGGTTCGCCACGATGATCTCGGCGTCGTCCACCGCGCGGCGCGCGGCGAAGAACGGACAGATCATGAACTGGCCGCACTTGCGGTTGGTGCAGCCGCCGGCGCTGGTGGTGATCATCGGCCGCAGCAGGTCGCTGACCGGCTCCGGCGCGCCGTCCATGTCGCCGTCCCACTCGTTGCGGTCGAACGCGGCGCCGAGCTTGGCCAGCGCCTGCTTGTCGCGCGCCTGCGGCGGCTTGCTCCACAGCGCGAGATCCGCATCGAAACCGGCCAGGCCCATCTGTGCGCCGTCGTTGATGCTGTTGCGCGCCATCAGCAGGTTGCGCGGACACAGGTAGCGGCCGCGGCCCTTGGCCAGCGCCACCTTCGCCTCGATGCCGTTGAGCCTGAGGTAGAGCGGGATGTCGCGCTGCACCAGCTGTTCCTGCAGCGCCACGGTGGCGGTGGCGATCAGCAGCTTCTTCTTCTGGAAGCGCGCCACCGCCACCCCGGCGATCAGGTAGGCCATCGACTTGCCGGTGCCGGTGGGCGCCTCGATCACCGCCACGCCGCCCTCGGTGGCCAGCGCCTTGGCCACCTCGGCGATCATGCGTCCCTGCGAGGCGCGCGCACGGAAATCCGGCAGGCCGTCCTTCAGGCGCGTGTAGGCGGCGCGGATGGCGTCTTTGGTGGTGTCGGCGAGCATGCGGTGGATCGGAAACCTGTGGCGCGGATGACGCGAGGGGCAGGGCGGCGGCGAGCGTGGCGCCGGCTGGCAGGCGGCAGTTTATCGGTATTGCGCGTTCGCTCGCATGCAGGCAGGCTGGCGGCAGCCCGGCATCGCCATGTGGTCGGCAGGAGCGGTTCGACCGATCGGCGAGGGGACGCCCGGGCAAGGGGGAAGCTCATCGATGAAGCATGCCGGTGCCGTCGGGTCGATGTCGTACGAGGGATCGTTGCAGCTGGGCTGGCTGGCCCGGCTGACCGCCGCGCATGCGCCGGACGAGGTGGCCGGCGCGATCGCCGAGCTGGCGCGGGCCTTGCCGGGCTGTTCCGCCGCCTGCGTGTTGTGGGGGCTGGACGATGGCGCAACCTGGCGCAGCGTGCCGCCGTTGCCGGCCGCGATGGATGAGGCATGGCTGGCCGGCGCCGTTCGCGCGACCGCCCCGCACCGGCACCCGGACGGATCGCGCGTGGCGGTCCGCCTGTGCGTGCAGCCGCAGCCGGCCTTGCTGCTGCTGCAACTGGACGAACCGGCGGCCGGCGGTTTTTTCGACGATCTGGAGGCGCCGCTGCGGCTTGCGGGCCAGCACCTGCGGCGCGCCCTGGAATGGGCCGAGCTGCAGGATTCGCACGAGCAACTCGAACGTTCCGAGGCGCTCCAGCGCGCGTTGTTCGCGATTTCCGACCTGGCCGGTTCCGAGCGCGACATGCCAGACATGCTGCGCGGCATCCACGCGATCGTCAGCACGCTGATGTACGCGGAGAATTTCTTCATCGTGCTGCACGATGTCGCGCGTAGCACGATCCGTTTCCTGTATTTCGTCGATGTCGAGTCGCCACCCCTGTTCGAGGTCGGCCGTGACCTGCCATTGAGCGCGATCGAGCACACGCTGACCTGGCACGTGATCAGCGATGGCAAGGCCCGCATGGGCGACGCCGAGGAACTGCGCAGCCAGGTGGCCGGGCCGGTGACCCTGATCGGTCCGGACAGCCACGACTGGCTCGGTGTGCCGATGCTGCGCGGCAGCCAGCCGTGTGGCGTGCTGGTGGTGCAGAGTTATCGCCCGGACATCGGCTTCACCGACGAGGACCTCGCCCTGCTGCAGTTCGTCGGCAGCCACATCCTCACCGCGCTCGAGCGCAAGCAGGGCAAGGATGAACTCGAACAGCGGGTGCAGCTGCGCACGCTGCAGCTGGCCGAGGCGAACCGCGGGCTGCAGCAGGAGATCGTCGAGCGGCAGCGCGCCGAGCACCTGCAGGCCGCACTGTTCCAGATCGCCGAGCTGGCCACCGCGGACATCGACCAGGGCGCGTTCTACCGGCGCGTGCACGCGGTGGTGGGCGAACTGCTGAACGCGCAGAATTTCTTCATCGGGCTGCTCTCCGACGACGGCCGCAAGCTGAGCTTCCCCTATTCGGTGGATGCAGTGCTGGCGCCGCCGGCCGAACGCGTGCTGGCGCGCGGCCTGAGCGAATACGTGCTGCGCCTGGGCCGGGCGCTGCGGGTGGACAACGCGGACATCGAGGAACTGGAGCGGCGCGGCGAGATCGCGCCGGGGCGCATGAATTCCCCAGCGATGTACTGGCTCGGCGTGCCGCTGATCGTGGCCGACGAGGTGATCGGCCTGGTCGCCGTGCAGAGCTACCGTGCCGACGTGGTGTACGGCGCGGCCGACCAGGAACTGCTCAGCTTCGTCGCCTCGCAGGTCGCCAACAGCCTCACCCGGCGCCGCTCCGCCGAGTCGCTCAAGCGCGCCTATGAACAGCTGGAACAGCGGGTGGAGGAGCGCACGCAGGCTTTGCGCAAGGAAATCGGCGAACGCGAGCGCATGCAGGACCAGCTGCGCCATCAGGTCATGCACGACGCGCTGACCGGGCTGCCGAATCGCGGCTACCTGCGCGACCGCATCGAGCGCGTGCTGGCCGCGATGCGGCGCGAGCCGCAGCAGCAATGCGCGCTGCTGTACCTGGACGTGGACCGGTTCAAGATCATCAACGACAGCCTCGGCCACCTGGCCGGCGACGAGGTGCTGAAGGAGGTGGCGAAGCGGTTGTCCAGCTGCGTGCGCCACCCGGACCTGGTGGCGCGGCTGTCCGGCGACGAGTTTGCGATCCTGCTGGAACAGGACGACCTGCCGTCGGCGGCCACCGCCGTGGCGCAGCGCGTGCTGGACGCGCTGGACGCGCCGATGCCGGTCGCCGGCAAGGAACTGCAGGTGACCGCCAGCGTGGGTATCGCGATCGGCGACGGCCACTACGCGGCGGCCGACGAGCTGTTGCGCGACGCCGACATCGCGCTGTACCGGGCCAAGGAACTGGGGCGCAAGCGCTACGAGCTGTTCGACGAGCGGCTGGCGCAGACCGTGGTCGACGTGCTCGCGCTGGAAGGCGAGCTGCGCCAGGCGTTGCTGCATGGCCAGTTCGAGCCGTACTTCCAGCCGATCTGCGCGCTCGACGGCAGCCACCGCACGCTCGGCTACGAGGCGCTGCTGCGCTGGAACCACCCGCAACGCGGCGTGTTGCGGCCGGGCGATTTCCTGAAGATCGCCGAGGACAGCGGGCTGATCGAGACGATCGACTGGCACCTGTTCGAGCTCAGCTGCCGGCTGCTGCTGCAGCACGAACGCAACGACAGTTTCATGACGGTGAACGTGTCGGCGCTGCACCTGCGCCACGCGCATTTCGACCGCCGCCTGATCCAGTTGCTGGAACACATCGGGCTGCCGCCGTCGCGGCTGGTGGTGGAGGTCACCGAGGGCGCGCTGCTGGACAACCCCGAATACGTGCGTGCCACGCTGGAGCGCCTGCGCGCGATCGGCATCGGTGCGGCGCTGGACGATTTCGGCACCGGCTATTCCTCGCTCAGCTACCTGCACTCGCTGCCGCTGCGCATCCTGAAGATCGACCGCGCCTTCGTGCAGGAGCTGGACAAGGGCGCCAACACCTCCAGCACCACCGTGGTGGCGGCGATCCTGGCCCTGGCCCGCGCGCTGAACATCCAGGTGATCGCCGAGGGCATCGAGACGCCGGCCCAGCGCGATGCGCTGATGGCGATGGGCTGCGAGATGGGCCAGGGCTACCTGCTCGGCCGCCCGGCGCCGATCGCGCAGTGGCGGGAGTCGCGCGCGGTCGACGCGTGAGCCGGGCCGCAGTCGCGGCGCGGCCGAGCCTGCCTAGCCGGCGGCGACGATCTGCCGCAACGCCTGCTCGAACGCCTCCGGCGGCTGCCCGCCGGAGATCAGGTGCTGGCCATTGACGATGGTGGCCGGCACCGAGTGGATGCCGCGCGAGGTGAAGAACTGCTCCTGCGCGCGCACCTCGTCGGCAAACTCGCTGCCTTCGAGCAACTGCCGCGCCCGCTCGCCGTCCAGCCCCGCTTCAACGGCCAGCCGCGCCAGCGTGTCGTGCGAACTCACGTCCTCGCCGTCGGTGAAATACGCGCGCAGCAGGATCCGCTTCAGCGCCAGCTGGCGCCCTTCCAGCCCGGCCCAGTGCAGCAGCCGGTGCGCGTCGAAGGTGTTGTAGACGCGGCTGCGCCGGTCCATGTTGAAGGCGAAGCCGAGCGCCGCACCGCGCTCGCGGATCGCCGCGCGGTTCGCGTCGATCTGTTCGGCGCTGCTGCCGTACTTGTGCACCAGGTGTTCGGTCGCATCCTCGCCCTCGAGCGCCATCTGCGGGTTCAGCTCGAACGGCTGGAAATGGATCTGCGCACTGACCTCGCCTTCCAGCTTCGCCAGCGCCTGCTGCAATGACGCCAGCCCGATCGCGCACCACGGGCAGGACACGTCGGAGACGAAGTCGATGCGAAGCGGAACGGGCGTGGACATCGGGATACCTTTCGTGAGGCGGACAGCGTGGCTGCGCGGACCTGCTTGAAATATGGCCGCAACGCGGCGAATCAATTGCCGGCCGGAGTCTCAGTTTCCGGCGATGCTCAGCGCCACCGCCTCGGCCACCTTGATGCCGTCCACGGCGGCGGAGAGGATCCCGCCGGCGTAGCCGGCGCCTTCGCCGGCGGGGTACAGGCCGCGGGTGTTGAGGCTTTGCAGGCTGTCGTCGCGCTGGATGCGGACGGGCGAGGAGGTTCGCGTCTCCACGCCGGTGAGGATGGCGTCGGGCATGGCGTAGCCGCGCAGCTGCCGCTCGAACGCGGGTAGCGCCTCGCGGATCGCGGCGATCGCATAGTCGGGCAGCGCGCTGTCGAGGCTGCCGAAGGTCACGCCCGGCTGGTACGACGGCAGCACCTCGCCGCAGTCGCGCGAGGGACGGCCGGCGAGGAAATCGCCGACCCGTTGCGCCGGGGCGTTGTAGTTTTCGCCGCCGAGCACGTAGGCGTGGCTTTCCAGCGCACGCTGCAGGGCGATGCCGGCGAGCGGGCTGCCACTGTCATCGTAGGCGGCGAAGTCGGACGGCTCGATGCCGACCACCACCGCCGCGTTCGCGTTGCGCTCGTTGCGCGAATACTGGCTCATGCCGTTGGTGACGACCCGGCCCGGTTCGGACGCGGCGGCCACCACGGTGCCGCCGGGGCACATGCAGAAGCTGTACACCGAGCGCCCGCGTCCGCCCTGATTTCCCTTGCCGTGGTGCACCAGCTTGTAGTCGGCCGCGCCCAGCATCGGGTGGCCGGCCTGCGGGCCGAAACGGGCGCGGTCGATCACCGACTGCGGGTGCTCGATGCGAAAGCCGATCGAGAACGGTTTGGCTTCCAGGTACACGCCGCGCGCGTGCAGCATCTCGAAGGTGTCGCGCGCGCTGTGGCCGAGCGCCAGCACCACGTGGTCGGCGCGCAGCTGTTCGCCGCTGGCCAGGGTCACGCCGCGGATGTGGCGTTCGCCGGCGGCGTCGGTGTCGATCAGCAGGTCGTCCACGCGCTGGCTGAAGCGGATCTCGCCGCCCAGCGCTTCGATCGTGGCGCGCATGTTCTCCACCATCGAGACCAGCCGGAAGGTGCCGATATGCGGCTTGCTGACGTAGAGGATTTCCTCCGGCGCGCCGGCCTTGACGAATTCGGTCAGCACCTTGCGGCCATGGTGCTGCGGATCGCGGATCTGGCTGTGCAGCTTGCCGTCGGAGAACGTGCCGGCGCCGCCCTCGCCGAACTGCACGTTCGACTCCGGGTGCAGTTCGCGCTTGCGCCACAGGTCCCAGGTGTCCTTGGTGCGCTCGCGCACGGCCTTGCCGCGGTCGAGAATGATCGGGCGAAAGCCCATCTGCGCCAGGATCAGGCCGGCGAACAGGCCGCACGGGCCGAAACCGATCACCAGCGGGCGGTGTTCGATCCGCGGCGGCGCCTTGGCCACGAAGTGGTAGCTGGTGTCTGGCGTGGGCTGCACGTGCGCGTCGTCGGCAAAACGCTTGAGCAGTTCGGCTTCGCGCGGGGTGTCGATGTCCAGCGCGTAGATCAGCATGATCGCGCCGCGCTTGCGCGCATCGTAGCCGCGGCGGGCGATGGTGCAGCCGGTGAGGGCGGCGGCGTCGATGTCCAGCCGGCGGAGGATCGCGGCGGTGAGCGCGGCCTCGCCGTGGTCGAGCGGCAGCCTGAGGTCGGTCAATCGCAGCATGGGAGGCCCGGAACGGTCGGTCGGCTGGAGTGGGCGTGGGCCCGGCCGACTATTGTCGATGCGACGGTGCGCAGCCGACAAGCGCGCCTGGCCTGCGACATCGTGTCCGGTTTCCGGCGGGCACCGGCGCCTGCGCGGCGGGGCGCCGGGGTGACACGATGCGTCAGTTCAGGCCGCCAGCATGGTCAGGATCTGTTCGCCGGTGGCACGCGGGTGCAGCAGCAGGTAGTGCGGGCGCATGCTGCGGTCGTGCCGGCGGGCGGCGGCGATGCACGGCTCACCGTCGGCGGCAATGACGCACAGCCGGGCCGGGCGGCGCCGGTCCCACGGGCGGCGGAGCACCAGGCCATGCTGCGGGCCGCCGACGATGATGCATTTGATCTGTTCCATGACGCTTGCTCGGAATGGGGGAGGGGACGGTGGAGGTGTCAC
The DNA here is from genome assembly GCF_000427545.1 of Rhodanobacter sp. OR92. Lineage (NCBI taxonomy): Bacteria > Pseudomonadati > Pseudomonadota > Gammaproteobacteria > Lysobacterales > Rhodanobacteraceae > Rhodanobacter > Rhodanobacter sp. OR92. The sequence continues at coordinate 417,825 of NZ_KE386556.1, forward strand.
TTCCCTGCAAGCAGAAGGCAGGCCACGGGGCGGCGGTCGAATGTGGTGTGCATCACACTTTGGCAATTCCGGCACGATGGCGACCCCCACGGGCCCCCATCGTGCCGCTTTGTCAGGCGTTGCCGATGAAGTCGGTTTTGCCGATGTCGGTGCCGGCCTCGCGCAGGATGTCGTAGGCGGTAGTGCAGTGGAAGAACAGGTTCGGCAGGGTGAAGTGCAGCAGATAGGCCTGGCCTTCGAAGTGCATCTCGCCGTTGCGCATCTTCAGGTGGATCGCACGGGTTTCGCTGCCGTCGATCTGTTCCGGCGTGAAGCTCTTGATGTACGCGATCGAGCGCTCGATGCGGCTGTAGGCCTGCTCCAGCGTGGTCTCGTTGTCCTCGAAGCTCTGCGGCTCCACGCCGGCCAGGCGGGCGGTGCCGCGGGTCGCCATGTCGCAGGCGATCTGGATCTGCTTGATCAGCGGCAGCATGTCCGGGATCAGCCGGGTCTGCAGCAGCACCTCGTCGCTGACATTCTTCGACCTGGCGTGCTGCTCGCCCTTCTTCAGCACGTGGGCGAGATTGCCCAGGGCGCGGACGCAGACGGGAACGGCGACCTGGTACATCGAAATGCTCATGGACGATCTTCCTGTGGTGGGTGAGTGGGTTCGGCGGGAGGGACGACGACCGGCGGCCGCCGCGTCACCCGAACCGCGACCAGCATGCCGACCAGCATCAGCGCGGCGGAAAGCACGAAGGCTACACCGGGCAGGTGCACCGACGAAGACGGCGCGATCGACAACGCGAACACCTGGGCGAACAGATACGGCCCGAAGATGCCGGCGAAACTGCCCAGGCTGCCGATCGCACCCTGCAGCCGACCCTGCTCGGAAGGGTCGACCTGCTGGGTCATGATCGACTGGATCGGCGGCATCGCCAGCCCCCACAGCGCCAGCAACGGAATCCCGAACAGGAACGCCCAGCCCACGTCGGCTACGCCCATCACCAGGAACGCGCCCACGCCGAACAGCATGCCCGCCAGCAGCACGCGGCGTTCGCCGAAGCGCGGCGCGAGCCTGCCGGTGAGCACCGCCTGCACGAAGCCGTCGCAGGCGCCGACCAGCATCAGCACGTAGCCGACCGCCTGCGGGCCCCAGCCATAGCGGTAATCCGCGTACAGCACGAACACCGTCTGCAGCACGTAGTGCGCCAGGTAGACCAGGAACAGCACTACCGCCAGGCCGAGCACCTGCGGGTAGCGGCGCAGCAGTTTCAGGGAGCCGAACGGGTGCGCGCTGTGCAGTTCGAGCCGGGCCGTGCGGCGCTCCTTCGGCAGCGACTCGGGCAGGATGAAGCAGCCGTACAGGAAGTTGCACAGCGCCAGGCCGGCGGCCACCCAGAACGGCAGCCGCAGCGCGATGCCGCCGAGGAAGCCGCCCACGCCGGGGCCGATGATGAAGCCCAGCCCGAACGCGCTGCCGAGTATGCCGAATGCGGCGGCGCGCTTTTCCTTCGGGATCACGTCGGCGACGTAGGCATTGGCGGTGCTGAAGCTGGCTGCGGTCATGCCGAGCAGGATGCGCGCGGCGAACAGCAGCCACAGTGTGGGCGCCAGCGCCAGCACCACGAAATCCACCGCCAGGCCCAGGTTGGAAATCAGGATCACCGGCCGCCGGCCGTAGCGGTCCGACAGCGCGCCCTGCACCGGCGAGAACCCGAACTGCACGATGGCGAACACCGTGCTGAAGATGCCCACCCACCACGCCGCCTTCGCGATGCCGCCGCCGGCCAGCTGCTCGATCAGGTGCGGCAGCACCGGGATGATGATGCCGAACGCCAGCATGTCCAGCAGCACGGTGACGTAGATGAACGCCAGCGCGGCCCGGTGGCGTGGTGCGGAGGGAGGTGGCGACGGGACCATGGGCGTGGCGAGGCAAGGGGAGGGGCACGATAGCCGAACGGCGACCGCGCGCCATGTGCATTGGCTCGGCGGCGTCCGCCGGCCAGCGCGGCAACCGCGGCGTGGCGCACCCGATCCGTGGCGCGACCGCCGCCGGCACGTGCGGCGCGATACCATGGGCGATCCCTTCGCCGAGGAACCGCCATGCTCCGACGTCTGCTTCCCGTGTGCCTGCTGTTGGCGCTGGCCGCCTGTTCCTCGAACCAGGGGAGCACCGCCACGGCGCCGGTGTCAAAGGAGGAGCTGGCGCCGGCGCCGACCGCCAGCGCCGCCGTCGCGTCGCCCGCCACGTCGGCCGCCGACGCCGGCACCAGCGCCGCCGTGCAGCAGCGCCTGGCCGACTACGCCACGGTGAAACTCAGTGCCGACCTGTCGAAGTTCGATGCGCGGCAGAAGAAGATGATCGCGCTGCTGGTCGAGGCGGCCGACAGCATGAACGCGCTGTACTGGAAGCAGGCGTGGGGCGACAAGGATGCATTGCTGGCGAAGATCGCCGACCCCGCCACGCGCGAGTTCGCCGGGATCAACTACGGCCCGTGGGACCGGCTGGACAACGACAAGCCGTTCGTCGACGGCATCGGCGTGCGCCCGGCCGGCGCGCAGTTCTACCCGGCCGACATGAGCAAGGCCGAGTTCGAGAAGTCCACCCTCAAGGACAAGACCGCGCTGTACACCCTGCTGCGTCGCGACGCGCAGGGCCAGCTGATCAGCGTGCCCTACCACGAGGCGTACAAGCCCGAGCTGGCGAAGGCCGCCGGATTGCTGCGCCAGGCCGCGAAGCTGGCGAAGGATGCCGGCTTCCGCAAGTACCTCATGCTGCGCGCCGACGCGCTGCAGAGCGACGACTACCAGGCCAGCGATTTCGCCTGGATGGACATGAAGACCAACCCGGTCGACCTCGTGATCGGCCCGATCGAGACCTATGCAGACCAGCTCTACGGCTACAAGGCCAGCTACGAATCCTACGTGCTGATCAAGGACCAGGCCTGGAGCAAGAAGCTGGCGCGCTTCGCGAAATACCTGCCCGAGCTGCAGCGCGAGTTGCCGGTGGCCGACAAGTACAAGGCGGAAAAGCCCGGTTCCGACGCCGACCTCAACGCCTACTTCGCGGTGTACTACGGCGGCGACGCCAACGTCGGCGCCAAGACCATCGCGATCAACCTGCCCAACGACGAGCAGGTGCAGCTGAAGAAGGGCACCCGCCGCCTGCAGCTGGAAAACGTGATGCAGGCGAAGTTCGACCAGATCATGCTGCCGATCGCGAAGGAACTGATCGCCGACGACCAGCAGAAGAACCTGACCTTTGATGCGTTCTTCCAGAACACCATGTTCCACGAGGTGGCGCACGGTCTCGGCATCAAGGAAACACTCGACGGCAAGGGCACCGTGCGCAAGGCGTTGAAGGACCAGGCCTCCAGCTTCGAGGAAGGCAAGGCGGACATCCTCGGCCTGTACATGGTGACGAAGCTGGCCGACAAGGGCGAGCTGGACAAGTCGAAGCTGATGGACAACTACGTCACCTTCCTCGCCGGCATCCTGCGCTCGGTACGTTTCGGCGCGTCCGACGCGCACGCCAAGGCGAACATGGTGCGCTTCAATTTCTTCAAGCAGCAGGGCGCGTTCAGCCGCGATGAGAAGACCGGCCGCTACCGCGTCGACTTCGACAAGATGACTGCGGCGATGAACGCGCTGTCGGCCAAGCTGCTGACCATCCAGGGCGACGGCGACTATGACGCCGCCCGGCAGCTCACCGACCGCATGGGCGCCGTCGACGCCGAACTGGCCGGCGACCTGAAGCGGCTCGACCAGGCGCATATCCCGGTCGACATCCGCTTCGAGCAGGGGCTCGACGTGCTGGGGTTGAAGCAGCCCTGAGGCGCATGCGTCACGTCGCCGCGTCGATCCACGCGGCGACGTCGGCCGGATGTTCGAGATGCAGGTGGTGGCCGCCTTCCATGTGGCTGACGGTGATGTCCGCCACGCAGGCAGCGCGCGAGCGCATCATCGGCGTGGGCAGGTAAGCCGTGGCGGGCCGCGCCAGCAGCATCGCGGTGGGGGCCGTGATGCCGCGCAGCAGGGCGTGCACCTGCGTTTCGGCCAGGCGCACGGCGCTGGGGCGGGTCAGCCGCGGGTCGCTGCGCCAGCGCCAGCCGCCATCGGCTTCGAGCAGGCCACGCTCGACGATCGGCCGCGCCAGTTCGGCGGGCAGGCCGCTGGCCATGCTGCGTGCGGCGGCTGCGTGGGCAACATCGCGGAAGATGCGCAGCGGCTTGCCGTTGCCCTCGCGCGGCGCCAGCGCCTCGCGGAAGCGCTGCAGCGTGTGCGCGCCGTCGTCGCCGAGCGGGCCGAGGCCCTCGATCAGCAGCAGGCACTCGATCCGTTCGGGCCGCGCCGTGGCGACCAGGCTGGCGATGCCGGCGCCCAGCGAGTGGCCGAGCAGGGTGTAGCGCTCCAGCCCGAGTGCGTCGGCGGCGGCCAGCACGGCCTGCACGTGGTCGACGTAGTGGTAGCCGGCGCCGGCGGCGAGATGGCCGGCATGGCCGTGGCCGGGCAGGTCCAGCGCGATCACCTGCCAGCGTGCGGCCAGCTGCGGCGCCAGCTGCGCGAAGCTGCCGGCGTTGTCGAGCCAGCCGTGCAGCGCCAGCAGTGGCGGCAGGCTGTCTTCGCCCCAGATTTGCGCGGCCAGCGTCAGGTGGGGCAGCGCGATGCGGCGCTCGACCGATGCGCTCACGCGGCGGCTTCCGGCCAGCCGCCGAGGTGCCGGCGCACCAGCGCGGCGAGGCTGGCCACCTGTTCGGCGCTGTCGTTCAGCGCGGGGATGTAGCGCAGCGACTCGCCGCCGGCGGCGGTGAAGAAGTCGCGGTTCTGCATCGCGATCTCCTCCAGCGTCTCCAGGCAGTCCACCGCGAAGCCGGGGCAGGCCACGTCGAGCCTCTTCACGCCGTCGGCGGCCAACCGGCGCACGGTGGCGTCGGTGTATGGCTGCAGCCAGCGCTCGCGGCCCACCCGCGACTGGAAGCTGACGATCATCTCGCTCTCGCCCAGCCGCAGCCGCTCGTGCAGCAGTTGCGCGGTGCGCCGGCATTGTTCCGCGTAGGGATCGCCGAGCCGCACGTAGCGCTCGGGGATGCCGTGGAACGACAGCAGCAGTTTCTCGCCGCGGCCGTGCGCCGCCCACCAGCGTTCGATGCCGGCGGCCAGCGCCTCGATGTGGCCGGGCTCGTCGTGGTAGTCGTTGACGAAGCGCAGCTCGGGCGGCCAGCGCCGTTGCTTGCAGGCATCGGCCACCGCGTCGATCACCGAGCCGGTCGAGGTGGCCGAATACTGCGGGTACAGCGGCAGCACCAGCAGCCGGCGCACGCCCTCGCGCTGCAGCCGTTCGATCGTCTGTGCCACCGACGGCTCGCCGTAGCGCATCGCCAGCGCCACCCGCAGCGTGCCGGGGCGCTGACGGTCGAACTCGGCCTGCAGCGCCGTGGCCAGCGCCTCGCTGCCGTAGCGCAGCGGCGAGCCGCGTTCGTCCCAGATGCGCGCGTAGGCGTGCGCGGAACGTTTCGGCCGCACACGCAGAATCACCCCATGCAGGATCAGCCACCACAGCCAGCGTGGGTAGTCGATCACCCGCGGATCGCCGAGGAACTCGGCCAGGTACGGGCGCACCGCTTGCGCGGTCGGCGCGGTCGGCGTGCCCAGGTTGACCAGCAGCACGCCAGCCTGAACGGGCTGAACGGCCGGCGCGTCGGAATCGTCGGCAACGCCGGTATAGTGGTTGCTGCGTGGCATCGTGACAGTCGTGGCTGCTGGAACCGTGCAGTCTGCCACAAGCCCGGCGCACCGCGTGGCGCCGCGCCTATCCCCCGAACCCGAGTGGAGCTGCCCCATGTTGAAGACATCGCTGCAACGTCTGCTGCTGACCAGCCTGGCCCTGCTGTTGCCGGCGATGGCCGTGCATGCCGAGGATCCGCCGCTGGTGCGCGCCACCAACGCCGTGCGCGTGATGAACGATATCATGCAGGCGCCGGACAAGGCGATCCCGAAGGACCTGCTGCAGAACGCCCGCGCGATCGCGGTGATCCCGGACATGATCAAGGCCGGCTTCATCTTCGGCGGCCGTCGCGGCGAGGGCCTGATCTCGGTGAAGAGCCCGAACGGCACCTGGTCCAATCCCAGCTTCATCACCATGACCGGCGGCAGCGTGGGCTTCCAGGCCGGCGTGTCCTCGACCGACGTGATCCTGGTGTTCCGCACCCAGCGCGGCGTGGATTCGATCGTCAACGGCAAGTTCACCCTCGGCGCCGACGCCTCCGCCGCGGCCGGCCCGGTCGGGCGCACCGCCAGTGCCTCCACCGACGCGCAGATGAAGGCCGAGATCTATTCCTACTCGCGCAGCCGCGGCCTGTTCGCCGGCGTGGCGCTGGATGGATCGGTCCTGCGCATCGACTATGATGCGAACGCTGCGGTGTACGGCGCCGGCATCACGCCGCGGCGCATCTTCGAGGGTGGCGTCAGCAACGTGCCGACGCCGGTGGTCGACTTTCGCGACCGGCTCGAAGAGTACACTTCACGCTGATACGGAAAGGCCGGCGCGCGCGGCGCGACGGGTTTCCGGCTTCGTCCGTTTTCGAGGTAATTCATGAGCATCTGGCATCTGATAATCCTGCTGGTGGTGGTGGTGGTGATCTTCGGCACCGGCAAGCTGCGCAACATCGGCTCCGACCTCGGCAACGCCATGCGGGATTTCAAGAAGGGCCTCAATGGCGACGAGGACGAGGCCAAGCGCAAGGAAGCGGAGCGTCTGCGCGCCGATCCGCCGGCGAGCCCTGCCGACACCACGACGCAGAGTCAGCGCGACTCCAGCGACGCGAAGTAAGCCGCGGGCGACGGGCAGGTTGCGGCGATGATCGAGATCAGCTTCGGCAAGCTGGTGCTGCTCGCGCTCATCGCGCTGATCGTGCTCGGCCCGGAGAAGCTGCCGGGCGCCGCGCGCACCGCCGGCGCCCTGCTGCGGCGCATGCGCAGCGGCTGGGACGGCGTGCGCGCCGAGGTGGAGCGCGAGCTGCAGATCGAGGAAATCAAGCGCGCTGCGCGCGAGGCCGCGGCGAAGGCGGAAGCGGCGCAAGGCGAACTGGACGCCACGCTGGCCCAGGTGCGCGACCTGCAGAACGCCGCGTCACCGGTTGACGCGGCGGCGACAGGCGAGCCGTCCGCCGCGATCGCCGGTTCCGCCGCCGCGCCGGCGGCGACCGCGGCAGCGGAACCGGACCGCGCCACCGGCGACCTGTTCGCCGATACCGCCGTGGCGGCGCCGGGGCCCCGGGAGTCGCCACATGGCCACGCCTGAACCCGAGGTCGACCTGCAACAGGGCCTGTTCTCGCACCTGCTGGAACTGCGCTCGCGCCTGCTCAAGGCCAGCGCCACCGTGCTGGTGGTGCTGCTGGCGCTGGTGCCGTTCGCCAACCGCCTGTACACGGAACTGGCCGCGCCGCTGGTGGCGCGGCTGCCCCAGGGCGCGCACCTGATCGCCACCGAGGTGGCCAGCCCGTTCGTCACCCCGCTGAAGCTGGCCTTCTACGCGGCGCTGTTCATCAGCATGCCGATGATCCTGTACCAGCTGTGGGCCTTCGTCAGCCCCGGCCTGTACCGGCACGAGAAGCGCCTGGCGCGACCGCTGCTCGCCGCGGCGCTGGTGCTGTTCTACATGGGCTGCGCGTTCGCCTATTTCCTGGTGCTGCCGGCGGCGTTCCGCTTCCTCACCGCGATCACGCCGCAGGGGGTGGAGATGATGACCGACATCACCCACTACCTCGATTTCGTGATGCTGATGTTCTTCGCGTTCGGGCTGTGCTTCGAGGTGCCGGTGGCGGTGGTGATCCTCGCCGCGGTGGGCGTCGTCGACCTGGACAAGCTGCGCAGCAGCCGGCGCTATGCCATCGTCGGCGCGTTCGCGATCGCCGCCTTCATCACCCCGCCGGACATCACCTCGATGATCATGCTGGCGGTACCGATGTGCCTGCTCTACGAACTGGGCATGCTGGCGGTGCGCTGGCTGGTCAAGCCGGGCTCACTGAAGCCGGACGCGGGCTGAGCGCGCTTCCATCCAGCCGGTTCAATACAGGTCGATCGGATCGACATCCAGCGACCAGCGCACCTTCCGTGCCGACGGCAGCGCGATCAGCGCCAGCTGCCACGAGCGCAGCCTGCCGTGCAGGGTGCGACGGCTGGCCGCCTCCAGCAGCAGCTGGCCGCGATGCCGGCCCGCACGCAATGGCATCGGCGCCGGCATCGGGCCGGCGATCTGCAACTGGTCGTTGACCGGCAGCGCGGCGTGCGCTGCGGCGAGGAACGCATCGACCTGCTCGCGCTGCGGCGCCTCGGCACGCAGCAATACCTGATGGCTGTACGGCGGCAGCTGGATCAGCCGGCGCTCGGCCAGCAGCTCGCGCGCCGCGGCGGCGTAACCGTGCGCCAGCAGGCTGCGCAGCAGCGGGTGTTCCGGCTGGTGCGTCTGCAGCAGCACGCGGCCGGGCTTGCGCGCGCGGCCGGCACGGCCGGCCACCTGCACCACCAGCTGCGCCAGCCGTTCGCCGGCGCGGAAGTCGATGCTGTGCAGGCCCTCGTCCACGCCGACGATGGCGACCAGGGTGAGGTTGGGCAGGTCGTGGCCCTTGGCCAGCATCTGCGTGCCGACCAGGATCGCCGGCTGGTCGTCCCGGAGCGTGGCCAGCAGTTGTTCGAACGCGTCGCGGCGGCGGGTGGTTTCGCGATCGACGCGCAGCACCGGCACCTGCGGGAACTGCGCGAGCAGCGCTTCCTCCAGCCGCTCGGTGCCCTGGCCCTGCGGCTTCAGGTCGCCGGCGCCGCAAGTCGGGCAGGCGGCGGGAACGCGCTGGCGATAGTCGCAGTGATGGCAGATCAGCTGGCGCCGGCCCGCGTGCAGGGTCAGCGGCCGGTCGCAGCGCGGGCAGCCGGCATGCCAGCCGCAGGCATGGCACAGCAGCACCGGCGCGTAGCCGCGGCGGTTGCGGAACACCAGCGCCTGTTCGCCGCGCGCCACCGTATCCGCCACCGCGCCAAGCAGCGCCGGCGACATGCCGTGCTCCAGCCGCTGTGCGCGCATGTCGATGATCTGCACCTGCGGTGGCCGGATCGCGCCGGGGCGCGCGCGCAGATGCAGGGTGCGGTAGCGGCCGGCCTCGGCATTCGCCAGCGATTCCAGCGACGGCGTGCCCGAGCCCAGCAGTACCGGCACGCCAAGCGCGCGGGCGCGCACCAGGGCCAGGTCGCGGGCGTGGTAGCGGAAGCCTTCCTGCTGTTTGTAGGCGCTGTCGTGTTCCTCGTCGACGATGATCAGGCCGGCCTGCGGCAGCGGCGTGAACACCGCCGAGCGGGTGCCCAGGATCACCCGCGCGCTGCCGGCGCGGGCGCGCAGCCAGGCGCGCGCGCGGTCGCCTTCGGACAGGTTCGAGTGCAGCACCTCGACGATCACCCCGAGCCGCTCGCGCAGGCGCCGCATGGTCTGCGGGGCAAGCCCGATCTCCGGCACCAGCAGCAGCGCCTGCCTGCCTTGCGCCAGCACCTGTTCGATCAGCGCCAGGTAGACCTCGGTCTTGCCGCTGCCGGTGACGCCATCGAGCAGGAACGGCTGGTACTGGCCGAGGCTGGCGCCGACGGTGACCACCGCCTGCTGCTGTTCGTCGCTGAGTTGCGGCGCCAGCGAGGGCGGCGACGAGCGATCGGGCGGCGGCCGTTCGCTCCGTTCGAGCAGGCCGGCCGTGGCCAGTCGGCGCGCCGCTTCGCGCCAGCCCGGCTGGCGCTCGCTCAACTCCTGCGCACTCAATGCGCCGGCAGCCAGCAAATCCAGCAAGGCCTTGCTGCCGCCGCGGCGGCTGCCGGCATCATGCGCGCTGCGGCCGGCGCCGCTGAGCGACCAGTATTCGTCGCCGATCGGCGGCAGCGGCTTCGCCTCGCGCAGGGCCAGCGGCAAGGCATTGGCGTAGGCCTCGCCCGGCGCACCCAGCCAGTAGTCGGCGGCCCAGGCCAGGGTCTGCATCAGCTCGGGGTCGAGCAGCGCGCCGTCGTCGAGCAGGCGCAGTACCTGCTTCAGCCGGCTGCTGCCGACTGCCGCCTCGGCGTCGATCGTCACCACCATGCCGACCAGCTTGTGGCGACCGAACGGCACCAGCACCCGGCTGCCCACGCAGGCCGCGCCCACCGTCGGCGGCAGGTAGTCGAACAGGCCTGGCAGAGGGACCGGCAGGGCGACGCGAAGAACGGCAGGCATGGGTTACCTCGTGGCAGGCCAGTGTAACGGCCGCCTCCACGCGGCCCGCGTTTTTGATGGCTGCGATGGCAGGTGGATCAGATCGGCCAAGTTGCGCGAACTTGCTGCCCGGCTATCGAGGAGTCATGGGTAAGTGACTATCCCCGGGGAGTTTTTGTGCTTATCCACAATAGCTGTGGATAAGTCTGTGGATGCAGCGGGGAAGGGGTGCTTCAAAGCGCACCGTGAAGCCTTTTCTGACACTCTGACGAGGTTTTGGTCACGTAAAAATGTCCTTGTCAGTCAATGGTCTGCAAATGCCGATCAGTCACGGTTCACACAATTGACGCACCGTCCCCGGCTGCCTTGACAGGCCCGTGACGCTGTGCAAAACCCGCTGCGCCAGGAGCCGCGAAACGGCCTCAGTGGGCCACACCAAGCACTAAAGCGACCAATAGGGCAAACATCAGCAGCCAGACGTAGCACCAGCCGACGAACCAGAATTTCAGCAAGGTCATCGGCCAGCCCTGGCGGTAGATCCGCTTCTGCATGATCAGCAGATAAGCGGGAATCCACAGGATCAGCGCGGCCTGTAGCCAGCCCAGCGCGTAGCCGGTCCACGCCGCATGCGGTCGCAGCCAGGTCGACAGCATGCCGACGAGAGTGATCAGCAACAGGCTGAGGAACATGAAAGCGTGGCTGTGCAGGGCCACGATCAGGTGCTCCATGTACAGCCGCCGGCGGAATACGTAGAACAGTTTCAGCAGGATGGCAAAGGCCGGGATCAGCACGAACATGGTCGGCGGCAGTGCGCCGAAGACGCCGTTGATCATGCGCTGCTTCGCTTCGGCGCTGGCCGCCGGATCGCCATGCTTGAAGGCGTGCCAGTTCTTTTGGAACTGGCGGCCCAGCGCGGTCAGGCGCGCGTTGGCCACGTCCGGCAGCCAGGCGATCCGGACCGATTTCGATTCATTCTCGAACGCCTTGCGTGCAGCGTCGCGCGGCTTGGTGTCGCTGCTGGCCTTCACCACCGTGGATGCTGGCGGCGAGGCAAGCGAGGCTACCGGCATGGGCGCCGCGCCGAGTGCGGCAAGGCGCCGATTGGCTGCCTGACGCAGTTCCTGCTCGCCGACGCGCGCCTGCTCCAGCACGTTCGGCGGCAGCACGCCGGTGTCCCGGGCGCGCTGCAGACCATCCAGTTCGTCCTGCAGCGCCTTGCGCACCTCGGCGGGGCTGGCCGCGGTCTCGATCGCCCGGCTGTCCACGCTCACCAGGGGATGGCCGTTCGCGGGGATCTTGTCGGCGACCTGGTCGATCGCCAGGTGGAATACGAAAAACGACAGCAGGCACAGCACGAACATCAGCCGGAACGGCGCGATGTAGCGCACCCGCCGGCCGGCGAAGTATTCCAGGGTGAGGAAGCCGGGCTTCAGCAGCAGCGGCGGCAGCGTGTGCACGATGCGGCCATCGATGTGCAGCACCGTCTCGACGGTTTCCTCGACCATGTGGTGCATCGGCTTCAGCACGCTGTGGATCGACTGGCCGCACTGGTGGCAGAACTCGCCTTGCATGGTCGCGCCGCAGTTGGCGCAGTGCAGGCCTTCGTAGCTGGTCAGCTGCTTCATCGCGGTTCCCGTCCGGTGCAGCGGGCGATCTTCGCACACGGCGGCGGCTCGGCGGGCGTGACGAATGGCTCAGGTAGAATGGCCGGCCCTGGAGTCCGCTGTGCCCATGAAATCTTTGCGTCCCGAACGCGCCCATCTGCTGCACGAGGTGCGCGCCACCGTGCGCCTCGCGCTGCCGCTGATCGCCGCGCAGCTGGCCGCGGTCGGCAGCAACGTGATCGACGCGGTGCTGGCCGGCCACGTCAGCGCGCACGTGCTCGGCGCGGTGGCGGTGGGCGCCAGCATCTGGTCGCTGGCGATCGTCTGCGGCATCGGCATGATGATGGCGGTGCCGCCGTCGGTGGCGCAGCTGGACGGCGCCGGGCGCCGCGGCGAGGTCGGCACGGTGTTCCAGCAGGCGCTGTGGCTGGCGCTGGGCATGGGCGCGCTGCTGTGGTTCGCGGTGCGCCACGCCGGGCCGCTGATCGAGCTGATCGGGGTGACCGCGAGCCTGCGCCACGACGTGCAGCGCTTCCTGCTGGCGATCAGCTGGGGGGCGCCGGCACTGACCTGCTACTTCGCGCTGCGCGGCCTGTCCGAAGGCCTGTCGCTGACCCGGCCGTCGATGTACTTCAGCCTCGGCGGGCTGGTCTTGCTGGTGCCGCTGGGCTACGTGCTGATGTTCGGCAAGCTGGGCATCCCGCCGCAGGGCGCGCACGGTTGCGGCGTGGCCACCGCGATCGTGCTGTGGCTGGAGATGCTGGCGTTCGGCGTCTATGTGGTCTTGCGGCGCCATTACCGCGGGCTGGGCTTGTTCGACCGTTTCCAGTGGCCGGACCTGCGCCGGATCGGCCAGCTGGTGCATATCGGCCTGCCGATGGCGGTGACCCTGCTGGCCGAGGCCGGGCTGTTCGTGGCCACCGCGCTGATCATCGCCACGCTGGGCGAGGACGTGATCGCCAGCCACCAGGTGGCGATCAACATCGCCTCGCTGTTCTTCATGATCCCGCTCGGCCTGGCGATGGCGATCACCGTGCGCGTGGGCAACGCGGTGGGCCGCGGCGACGAGCGCGGCGTGCGCTATGCCGGCTTCTGCGGGATCGGCCTGACCCTGGTCACGCAAATCTTCTCGGCCGGCCTGATGCTGGGCCTGCCGCACTTCATCGCGTCGTTGTACACGCACGAGCCGAAGGTGATCGCGCTGGCCGCGCAGCTGATCATGCTGGCCGGGCTGTTCCAGTTTTCCGACGGCGTCCAGGTCGCCGCCAACGGGGCGTTGCGCGGCCTCAAGGACACCCGCGTGCCGATGGCGATTACCCTGTTCGCGTACTGGATCGTTGGCATGCCGACGGGCTGGTGGCTGGCCTTCCACCACGGCATGGGTGCGCGCGGCATGTGGATCGGCCTGATCGCCGGCCTGTCGGTGGCCGCCGCGATGCTGTTCACCCGCTTCTGGCGCAGCGCGTGGAAACAGCGCTGGCGCGGTCACCTGCCGATGACCGCGTCGGCCTGACCGGCTACGCTTGCCCCGACGATATCCGGATACCCACATGACGCTGCCACCGCCGCCACCGCCCCGCCGCCACGGTTTCTGGGCCTTCCTGCGCACGCTCGGGCGCGGCATCAACCTGCTGCGGCTGGTGATCATCAACCTGGTGTTCTTCGGCGTGCTGTTCGTGTTGCTGTTGCTGGTGACCGCCGGCGTGGCCGGCAGCCGGATGGAACGCGCGGTGCAGGACGACAGCGTGCTGGTGATCCGGCCGCAGGGGCAGCTGGTCGAGCAGTACAGCATCGATCCGCTGCAGCGCGCGCTGGCCGGCCTGTCCGGCGAGCAGCCGAAGCAGGTGCAGCTGCGCGACCTGGTCGGCGCGATCGACGCGGCGGCGACGGACCACCGGATCAGCCGCATCCTGCTGCTGCCGGACGAGCTGCAGGGCGGCGGCTTTGCCGCGCTGCGCGAGGTCGGCGCGGCGCTGGACCGCTTCCGCGCGGCGGGCAAGCCGGTGGTGGCGTGGGCGGTGAACCTGGACCAGGGCCAGTACTACCTCGCTGCGCATGCCGACCGCCTGCTGGTCGACCCGCAGGGCGGCGTGATGATCACCGGGCTGGCCAACTACCGGCTGTTCTACAAGGATCTGCTGGACAAGCTCGGCGTCGACGTGCACCTGTTCCGCGTCGGCGAGTTCAAGAGCGCGGCCGAGCCGTACATCCTCGATCACGCCTCGGCCGAGGCCAAGCAGGCCGACAGCTACTGGATGGGCGGCCTGTGGGACGGCTACCTCGTCGAGGTGGCGGCCATGCGCAAGCTGGACCCGGCGACGCTGCGCGACGACATCGACAACCTGCCGCAGCACATCGCCAGCACCCAGGGCAACCTGGCCCGGCTGGCACTGGACCAGCACCTGGTCGACGGCCTGGCCACCCGCGCCGAGCTGATCGCGATGATGCGCAAGGAAGGCATCCCGGCCGACCGCAAAGGCCACAGTTTCCGCCAGGTCGACTTCGCCCGTTACGCGGCCGGCGTGCCGCATGCCGTCAATGCGTTCGCGCCCGGCGTGGCGATCGTGGTGGCCGAGGGCGAGATCGCCGGCGGCAAGCGCGCGGCCGGTTCGGTCGGCGGCGAATCCACCGCGGCGCTGATCCGCAGCGCACGCGAGGACCGCAAGACCAAGGCGCTGGTGCTGCGGGTGAACTCGCCCGGCGGCGAAGTGTATGCGGCCGAGCAGATCCGCCGCGAGATCGAGCTGACCCGCAGCGCGGGCATCCCGGTAGTGGTGTCGATGGGCGACGTGGCGGCCAGCGGCGGCTACTGGATCGCGATGAATGCGAACCGCATCTACGCCGAACCGAACACCATCACCGGCTCGATCGGCATCTTCGGCATGTACTACACGGTGCCGAACACGCTGGCCAAGCTCGGAGTTCAGAGCGACGGCGTCGGCACCGGGCCGATGGCCGGCGCGTTCGACATCAGTCGTCCGCTCGATCCGAAGGTCGGCACGGTGATCCAGGCGATCATCGACAAGGGTTACCGCGACTTCGTCGGCAACGTGGCGAAGGCGCGCGGCAAGAGCTACGAGGCGATCGACGCGATCGCGCAGGGCCGCGTGTGGACCGGCCAGCAGGCGCTCGAGCGCGGCCTGGTCGACCAGCTCGGTGGGCTGCAGGCTGCCGTCGCCGAGGCGGCCAGCGTGGCCAGGCTGGGCAAGGGCTATCCGGTGCGCTACGTGGAGGCGCCGCTGGGCGGCTTCGAGCGTTTCCTGATCGGCCTCAACCAGGGCGCCGGCGTGCACCTGCTGCAGTCGTGGGGCGTGCGCCTGCCGGCCTGGTTCGCCCAGCTGCCCGCGCTGGCGCCGGAGCTGCAGCTGTTGCGCAACGCGAAGGCCGGCACGCCGAACATCTACGCGGACTGCCTGTGCAGCCCGCGCTGAGGCGGTAGCCCCTACTGCTCCTGCGCCTCGATCTGCTTGCGCTGTTCCTCGGCCTGCTTGTCGACCGTCTTCTGCACGTCCTTGGCGCGCTGCTCGTCCGCCTTCAGCGCGTCGAACGGCGTGGCGGTGTCGGTCGCCGCCGGCTTGGCCTGGGGTTCCGGCGGCTTGCTGGAACAGGCGCCGAGGGCAAGGACGCAGAGCAGGAGCGGCAGCGGCTTCATGGCGGTTCTCGCGCGGGGTCGATGCGTCGAGTGTCCCGCCGCGCCCGGTCGCTGGCAAGGCATCGCCCGCGGGCTTTAAGCTGCACCCATGAACAGCCGCCTCGACGCCTGGCAACTGCACGGTCACACCGCCCTGGTCACCGGTGCCAGCAAGGGCATCGGCTACGCCACCGCGCGCGAGCTGGCCGGGCTCGGCGCCGACCTGTTACTGGTGGCGCGCGACGAGGATTACCTCGAGCAGGTGCGGGTGGAGCTGGCCGACGAATTCGCCGACGTCGAGGTGCTGGCGTTCGGCGCGGACCTGGCCGAGGCGGAGGAACGCCTGGCGGTGTTCGACTGGATCGCCGACCTCGGCGCGCCGGTGTCGCTGCTGGTCAACAACGCCGGCGGCAACCAGCCCGGCGCCACGCTGGACTATCGCGAGGACGACTACCGCGCGATCTTCGAGCAGAACCTGTTCTCCGCGTTCGAGATGTGCCGGTTGGCGCACCCTCAGCTGGTGCAGCACGCCAACGCGGCGATCGTCAACGTGGGCTCGGTCTCCGGCATCACCCACGTGCGCACCGGTGCGCCCTACGGCATGAGCAAGGCGGCACTGCACCAGCTCACCCGCAACCTGGCCGCCGAGTGGGCGGTGGACGGCATCCGCGTCAATGCGGTGGCGCCGTGGTACATCCGCACCCAGCGCACCGACCCGGCGCTGGCCGACGCCGACTATCTGGACGAGGTGCTCGAGCGCACGCCGCTGAAGCGCATCGGCGAGCCGGAGGAGGTGGCCGCCGCGATCGCCTTCCTGTGCCTGCCGGCGGCCAGCTACGTCACCGGCCAGGTGCTGGCGGTGGACGGCGGGTTCCTGAACTACGGCTTCTGAGCGGCGGCCTCAGAACTCCGCTTCGTGCTCCTCGGCGGCGAAGCCGACGGTCACCGCGCCTTCGCCCACGTTGACCATGCCGGTGATGCTCATCGGCGCCTCCATCAGCTCGACGCCGCATTCCGCACAGGCCTGGCGCAGCTCGATGTAGCCCGGCAAGTGGGGCAGCACCTCCAGGTCGCCGCCGTAGCTGACGCAGACCACCGGCACCATCAGGCCGGCGCGCACCCGCCGCGTCACGTAGCCGAACAGCGCCTCCGCGCCCTGGTCGAAACCGCGCACCTTGCCGACCGGGCTGGTCTCGCCGCGGAAGCAGCGCAGGATGGGCTTGATGTCGAGCGCGGTGCCGACCACCGCGCTGAGCAGGCTGACGCTGCGGTCGCCGCGCTTCTTGATGCGGTTGCGCAGGTGGATCAGGTCGCGCGGCAGCATGTAGCCGTAGCTGTGGCTGGCGATGTGCACCAGGCGTTCGCGGATCGTCGACGGCGACTCGTTGGCGGCGATCAGCCGGGCCGCTTCGTAAACGGCCGGGGCGGCGCCGGTGAAGACGTTGCCGGTGTCCACCACGCGCATCATGAACGGTCCGGGTACGCCGGCCTTCTCGCGCACCTGGCGGTAGTTCTTCAGGATCGCGAAGCTGGCCTTGTTGACGTGCTCGTTGATCGGGCTGCGGGTGGCGGTGATGGTCAGGCAGAACACGCAGTCCTGTTCCAGTACCAGCTTCTCGAGGAACAGCTTCTGCACCTCTTCCACCGGGCAAGGCTCGGTCTCCGCCGAGTGGCTGCGGCTGCCCAGGCGGCGATCGATGAAGCGCTGGATCTCGGCCGGCTTGCGGTCGTCCATGAAGACCTCGCTGTCCACCCGCACGGTGATCGGCATGATCGCGATACGGTGCTTCTGCAGAAACTCCTGCGACAGATCGCAGGATGCATCGATTGCCAGGCCCATCCTCATCACGTGACCCCCCGATCATCAATGGCAGGAGGAACATAGCATGCTGGCCGTGATCGGGCATTTGTCCGATGGTCGCACGGCGGCGGCCGCAAGCCGGGGGCGACGAGGCATCCGCACGGCGGCAAGCCGGCGCGTCGGCATGATCGCCGGGCGTGGACGAACAGGCCCTAAGATGGCGCCACTGATCTGGCATCCCGCCGGCGTGGCGTCGCCGGCAACGCGATTCGGGCAAGAGCTCTGATGAAAAGCAAACAGGAAATCGTCTCGAACTGGCTGCCGCGCTACACCGGCACGGCGCTGGAGCAATTCGGCGAACACATTCTGCTGACCAACTTCGGTCATTACGTGGAGCTGTTCGCGCAGTGGCACGGGGTGGACGTGCAGGGCCGCGACCGGCCGATGCCGAACGCCACCGCCGACGGCATCACCCTGATCAACTTCGGCATGGGCAGCCCCAACGCGGCCACCATGATGGATCTGCTCGGCGCGATCGCGCCGAAGGCCGCGCTGTTCCTGGGCAAGTGCGGCGGCGTGAAGAAGAAGAACCAGCTGGGCGACCTGGTGCTGCCGATCGCCGCGATCCGCGGCGAGGGCACCAGCAACGACTACCTGCCGCCGGAAGTGCCGGCGCTGCCGGCGTTCCAGCTGCAGCGCGCGGTTTCCACCATGATCCGCGACCTCGGCCACGACTACTGGACCGGCACCGTGTACACCACCAACCGGCGCGTGTGGGAACACGACGACACCTTCAAGGCCTACCTGCGGCGCACCCGCTGCATGGCGGTGGACATGGAAACCGCGACCATCTTCGCCGCCGGCTTCGCCAACCGGATTCCCTGCGGCGCCCTGCTGCTGGTGTCCGACCAGCCGATGATCCCGGAAGGCGTGAAGACCGAAGCGAGCGACCGCACCATCACCTCGCGGTTCGTCGAGGCGCACATCAAGATCGGCATCGAGGCGCTCAAGCTGGTGCGCCGCAACGGGCGCAGCGTGAAACACCTGCGCTTCGAGGCGGATGTCGAGACGGACTGAGCCTCGCGGATGCGGCAACGGGGCGCTCGGCCCGAACTCGGCATCACGCTGCGGGGTTGTTGTGCCATCAGGGACGGTTGCCGGGGGCTGCCGTGTCGGATTCTGCCGTCAGGGCAACCGACCAGCTTCGGACACCGCCCTCGGCGGCCCCTTGCCACGGACAGCCGTCGCTGGCGGTGGTGGGCGTCGGAGGGGTGGTTGCGTGCCGAAGTGCAAAAAGTTTCGTATTGAGAATGTTGACAATACGTAAACGCAAAGTAATAAAGTAGCCGTCGGAGGGCCGGCAGCGTGGGCGAATGATCGACCAAACCGCAGGACGCGCAGAACAGTCATTGGGCCACCCGGACAGGGTGTGCGTTTGATATGGGTTCACACAAGTGTTATCTGCCTGTTAGTATCGGCCCGGTTTGGGGTTCGTGAGTCTGAAGTCCACGGGTCTGACAACAGGCTGGATTGTGCTTCTGGGCAGAATTCAAGTCGGGTTCTGACCCATGACAATAATTAACTGGAGGGTGTCTTAAATGAAACTTGGGGTCACAAAACTTTCTTCGGCAGTCCGCCTCGCGCTTTCGCTGGGTGCTGTCATCGCGGTCGGTGCCTCGGGCACGGTCTTCGCCCAGGACACGGGCAGTCAGGACACGACCACCAAACCCAGCCAGGAGAAGGCGCAGACACTGCAGACGGTGGTGGTCACCGGCTCGCACATCCGCCGCGTGGACCTGGAAACGTCCAACCCGGTCGTGACCATCGATGCCGCGCAGATCAAGGCCACCGGCAAACTGACGCTGGGCGACATCGTGCAGCAGCTGCCGGCGGTGACCGGCGGCAACATCAACCCACAGGTCAACAACAGCGGCGGCACCGGCGGCTCCTCGATCGGCCTGCGTGGCCTCGGCGCCCAGCGCACCCTGATCCTGATCGACGGCAAGCGCATCATCAACGGCGATCCGAACTCGATCCCGGCCGACATGATCGAGCGCATCGAAGTGCTGACCGATGGCGCCTCCTCGGTGTACGGCTCCGACGCCATCGGCGGCGTGGTCAACTTCATCCTGAAGAAGGACTACCAGGGTGCCCAGTTCACGGTGAACTACGGTCAGTCCGGCCATGCGGACGGTCGCTCGAAGGGTTACACCTTCACGTTCGGCCAGACGTCCGACAAGGGCAGCATCATGGGCGGCGTCGACTACAACAAGACCGAAGCCGTGCTGGCCAAGAACCGCGACTTCTCCAAGAACGCGGTGTCGATCTACGGCAGCAGCCAGACCCCGATCTACAGCTACGT
This sequence comes from Rhodanobacter sp. OR92, assembly GCF_000427545.1. Lineage (NCBI taxonomy): Bacteria > Pseudomonadati > Pseudomonadota > Gammaproteobacteria > Lysobacterales > Rhodanobacteraceae > Rhodanobacter > Rhodanobacter sp. OR92. The sequence continues at coordinate 437,425 of NZ_KE386556.1, forward strand.
CGGCGGTTCCAGCTTCCCGGCCTACGGCCGCGTCCAGTTGCCGAGCCAGTATCGGGGCACCGGCCCGGGGCAGTACAACTGCAAGAACGTGGCACTGAACCCGGGTGCCAGCGGCCAGAACATCGCCACCGACTACCACTGCTTCACCAACGCCGACAAGTACAACTACGCGACGGTCAACCTGATCCAGACCCCGCAGGAGCGCACCAGTCTGTGGCTGAAGGGTACCTACAACCTCGGTGACCACGTCCAGACCTACATGGACGCGTACCACAACAAGACCAGCTCCGGCTTCCAGCTGGCCCCGGCGCTGCTGGGCTCGATCTACGGTGCGGTGATCTCCAAGGATGCGTACTACAACCCGTTCGGCCAGGAGTATTCGGGGGCCGGTCTGGACTACCGCGCGCGCCTGGTCTCCGCCGGCAACCGCTCGGCCAACTTCGGCACCACCACCGACCAGATCCACACCGGTTTCAAGGGTGACTTCAACCTGCTGAACCACGACTGGAACTGGGACGTGGGCATGAGCTATGGCCACTTCTCGCAGCAGACCATCACCCGCGGCCTGTCCAACCAGCAGAAGATCAACGCGGACCTGGGTCCGTCGTTCCTGGATCCGGCAACCGGCAAGGTAACCTGCGGCACGCCGACGGCTCCGATCACCTCCGGCTGCACGCCGTTCAACCCGTTCAACCTGTTCGACCCGAACTCGGTGGCGGCCCTGCAGGCCGCCGCGGTGCCGGCGATCAGCAACAACTTCGCGATCGAGCGCGTCTACTCGGCCGACGTCAACGGCGGCCTGTTCGACCTGCCGGCCGGCACCGTGCAGCTGGCCGCGGGCGCTTCCTACCGCAAGGAATACACCCGTTCGGAAATCGATCCGCTGCTGCTGATCGACCCGGCCACCGGCAACTGCACCCTGGGCAGCCAGTGCAGCTCGCCGCTGCGTGGCGGCTACAACGTGAAGGAGGCCTACGCCGAGGTATTCGTACCGATCCTGTCGGACCTGCCCTTTGCGCAGATGCTGAACGTCACCATCGGTGACCGCTACTCGAAGTACAGCACCTTCGGCAGCACCAACAACACCAAGTTCGCGGTGGAATACCGCCCGATCACCGACCTGCTGCTGCGCGGCACGATGTCCGAGGTGTTCCGCGCGCCGACCATCGGCAACGTCTTCGGCGCGCCGATCAGCGACGCACCGAAGCTCAGCAGCGACCCCTGCGACGGCATCACCGCCGCCAATCCGGCCTGCGTGGGCGTGCCGACCAACGGCAGCTTCGTCAACCAGGACGTGGCGCTCGGCCAGCAGATCAAGGGCATTTCCTCCGGCTCGCAGTACGCCGGCTTCCCGCTCGGGCCGGAGAAGGGCAAGTCGTTCGACCTCGGCTTCGTCTACTCGCCGAGCTACGTGCCTGGGCTGTCGCTCAGTGCCGACGCGTGGCACCTGTACCTGAACGACACGATCTCCTCGATCGGCGCGCAGACCGTGCTCGACCTCTGCTACAACGGCGCCACCCAGTACTGCCCGCTGATCACCCGCTTCCCGGCCAGCAGTGCCAACCCCGGCCAGATCGCGCAGATCGTCGAGCCGACCGGCAACCTGGGCCGCACGGACGTGGCGGGTGTCGACTTCTCCGGTCGCTACAGCCTGCCGGAGTTCTCGTTCGGCAAGTTCGTGGTGGGCCTGGATGCGACCTACATGTCGCGTTACGACCAGCAGACCGCGCCGGGCACCAATGCCAACACGGTGTTCCATGACGCCGGCCACTTCATGCCGTTCGGCTCCAGCCAGGCGTCGACCTGCCCCAGCGGTGGCGGCGTGTGCCTGTTCCCGCGCTGGCGCGGCAACGGCTTCGTGAACTGGAACCTGGGCGACTGGAGTGCTTCCTGGCGCATGCGCTACATCGGCGCGTTCCGCAACGGCTCGAAGAGCCCGTCGCAGGACACGAACCCGGTGCAGGGCCTGCCGGGCGTGGTGCTCAAGTACGGTGCGACGATCTACAACGACGTGTCGCTCGGCTACAACTTCGAGCCGCTCAACACCCGTATCGACGTCGGCGTGAACAACCTGTTCGACAAGCAGCCGCCGTTCCTGTACGCCAACAACACGCTCAACGCCAACACCGATCCGAGCGACTTCGACCTGCAGGGCCGCTACTACTGGGCTCGCGTGACGGTGTCGTTCTGATTGACTGGACAGCACTGAGTAGCTGAAGCTGACGAGCCGCGCGGGCAACCCGCGCGGCTCTTTTTTTTTGGAAAGTTGCCTCTCACGTGATCAACGACATTCTCAGCGCCCTGCAAGGCGGCCGGCCGGCCGATGTGGAGCGCCTTTCCAGGGCCGCCCTGAGCGAGCGTCCGGACGACCCCGACCTCGCCCTGTTCCTCGCGATCGGCCTGCAGCAGCAGGGCCGGCTGGCCGAGGCACTGGAGGTTTATGCGGCGCTGGCGCAAAACCATCCCGACGACTCGCTGCACTGGGGCAATTACGCGACCGCGCTGCGTGAGGCGGGGCGCGTGCAGGAGGCCGAGCAGGCTTACCTGCGCTCGATCGCGCTGGCGCCGGACAACGGGGAGCAGCTGATCAACCTGGGCCTGTTGCAGCTCGAGCGGAAGGATTACCAGGCAGCCCGCGACACCTTGCTGCGCGCCCACGCGCTGGACCCGGCAGCGCCGGCCGTACGCATTCATGCCGCGCGCGCCTGTTCGGCCTGCCGCGACTCGCGCGCGGAGGAGCTGCTGCGTCCCTGGCGCGACTGGACCGCGCTGGACGATCCGCTGCAACTGGAACTCGCCGACCTGCAACTGGTACTCGGCGAGGCGAACATCGCCCGCGTGCTGCTGGAGGAACTGCTGGCGCGCACGCCCGGCCATCTGCCGGCGCGTCTGTTGCTGGCCGCGGTTTACGAACGCGTCAACGACCTCGACGGCAGCGCGGCCCTGCTCGACCAGCTGGAGCGGGATCATCCGGCGCTGGATGCCGAGGCGCAGCTGGAGATCGTCCACCAGCGCGCGAAACTTGCGTTGCGACGCGGACAGACCGAACAGGCGCGGCGGCTGCTCCAGCAGGCCGGACCGCGCACGCCCGACGACTACGCGCATTTCTTCTCCTTGGCCGAGGCCTGCGACAAGCTGCGCGATTACCCGGGCGCGATCGCGGCGCTGCACGAGGCGCACGCGCGCCAGATCGAGGAGCTGAAGCACAACGCGCCGCGTCGCTTCGATCCGGGCGCGCCGGTGCTTCCGGCCGCGGTGGAACGTATCGGCGCCGAGGAGTTCCGCCGCTGGCCGGTGCTGCAGGGACCCGACAGCGCGAACTCGCCCGTGTTCATCGTGGGCTTCCCGCGCTCGGGTACGACCCTGCTGGAATTGATGCTCGATGCCCACCCGGCGCTGCAGTCGATGGACGAGCGGCCGTTCTTCACGATTCTTTCCGACCAGCTGGCCGACCACGGCATCGTGGTGCCGCAGGATCTGTACAAGCTCGACCAGCATGCGTGCGATGAATTGCGCAAGGGCTACGTGAGCCTGGTCTGCTCCAAGGTCCGGCGGCGCTGGAGCGCGCAGCTGGTCGACAAGAATCCGCTGAACATGCTGTGGCTGCCGCTGATCTATCGCCTGTTTCCCGAGGCGAAATTCATCCTCGCCTTGCGCCATCCGTGCGACGTGCTGGTCAGCAATTACATGCAGAACTTCCGTGCCGCCGTGCTGGCGGTGGCGTGCGCTTCGATGGAGAAACTGGCCACTGCCTACGTGACCGCGATGGAATGCTGGCTGCACGACGTGGCACTGTTCCAGCCGAACGTGTTCGTTTCCCGCTATGAGGACCTGGTGGCCGACCCGGCTGCGCAGACGCGGCGCATCGCCGATTTCCTCGGCCTGGAGGATGCCGCGCCGCTGCTGCATTTCGATCGCCACGCGCGCGACAAGGGCTTCATCGCCACGCCGAGCTATGCGCAGGTTACCCAGCCGGTGAACCGCAAGGGGCTCGATCGCTGGAAACGCTACCGCGAGGCGCTGGCCCCGGCGTTGCCGATCCTCGATCCGATGCTGCGGCACTGGGGCTATTCGGTCGCGGACGCCGACGAAGCCGGCGCCGGCTGATCCTCAGTCGCCTGCCATCCGTGCAAGCTCCGGCAGCAGCGTGGCGTAGGCGCGCCAGCGCTGCACCGAGCGGGTGTGCACGGGTTGCCGGGCTTGCCACAGGCTGGCCGTGCTGATCGCGCGTTCCCGGTCGGGTGCCGCGGGCGCGATGGCAGCGGGCAGTCCAAGCCAGTCGGCCAATGCGCCGATGCAGCCATCCGGATCGCCGACCAGTTCCTCGTAGCGCACTTCGCGCACGGCGGCCGGGTAGCGCCGCTGCCAGTGCGCCATCAGCCGCCGCGAGCCATGGATGACCGCCGCGATGTCGGCGAAATCGCTGGCGAAGTCCTGCGTGCCGGGATGGAACGACTGCATCCACAGCGAGAGCGCGGTGTCCCGGGCGTTGCGGCGGCAGTGGATGATCCGCGCCTGCGGAAACAGCGCGAGGATCAGGTCCACGTGCATGTCGTTGTGCGGCTGCTTGTCGATGTACCAGCGGGCGGGGGCATCGTCCTGCACCAGCTGGGCGGCGTAGGCCGCGGCGGCCAGCGGCATCTGCGCGGCGCGCTCGCGCTCCGCAGCGATGGCGTCCAGGCGCGCCGCCAGGGTCGGCAGCCAGGGCAGCTCCCCGCGATGCCGTACCGCCGGGTGGCAGGCGAGCCGTTCGGCCAGCAGCGTGCTGCCGGATCGTGGCATGCCCACGATGAAGACAGGCGTCCAGGCGCGATCTTCGCCGGACTGGACGGGTGGCGTTGGCCGCGCCAGCCGCATTTCCACGCTGCGCCGCCATGACTTGCGATTCCATGGGTGATGCTGGCGCACGATGCGGTTGGCCTCGGCCCAGGCGGCAACGGCACGGGCATGCTCGTCGAGGTCGTCGCAGGCCTTGCCCAACGCGAACAGCAGGCCGCTGCGCGCGTGCGGGCTCAGGTCGCCGCGGGCCAGGCCGCGTTCGAACAGCGCGAGGTCCGGGTGTTGCCGATCGCGGTACCGCTGCAGCCCGGCCAGGCCGAGCGGGACGTGCCATTCCAGCGCCAGCGGGCTGCCGGCCAGCGCCGCCTGCTGGTGCCGGCGGGCTTCGTCGAAACGTCCCAGTTGCGAGGCCAGCGCGCCGGCGTGTGCGCGCAGGCGGGGATCGTCGAGGCCGTGGGCGAACGCGTCCGTGCACAGCCGCAGCGCTTCCGCCTGGCGGCCGCAGTCGTCGAGCAGTTCCACCGCGGTGATCCGCTGCTCCATGCCGGTCGCGCCGGCCGTGCAGGCACCGGTCAGGACCTCGCCGGCGGCGACCATCCGGCCCTGCTCGCGCAGCAGGCGCGTCAGCATGAAAGCGGCGGGCAAGTGGCCCGGCGTGCGCTGCAGGATGCCCCGCAGACGCAGCTCGGCGCCGGGTCGATCGCCACGCTGCATCGCCAGGCCGGCGAACGCCAGCGCCAGCTCGTCGGATGCGGGATGCGCAGCGATGGCCGCTTCCAGCGTACCCGCCGCGGCGGCCACATCGCCGCGCAGGACCTGCGCCTGCGCGGCTTGCAGCGCCAGCTGTTCATCCGGAGGTGCAGGCATGGTCGGCGTCATCTTGCGTCCGCGCGTGCGCTCAGTCTTGCCAGGGCGGCAGCTCGAGCGCCGTGCGCAACGGATCGAGCAGGGCGCCGTAGCGCGTGCTGTGTGCGGTGTCGCTGCGCAGTGGCTGGCGTACCTGGCCGGCGCTGGGCGAGCGCACCTCGCGCGCGTTCTCGTGGAAACGCAGGCAGGCGGGGTCGAACGGCAGGTTGCAGAAGGCCAGCAGGGCGCGGATGCGGGCTTCCGGCTCGGCCAGCAGCGCTTCATGGTCGTGCACCATCATCGCCTGGGGATGGCGCTGGACGAGCCGCTGCAGGCTGCGGTCGCAGTCGCGCCAGAAGCTGGCCAGGTCGCTGAAATCGCGGCTGTACTCGTTGTTGTCCAGGCGCTGGCGGTAGCAGGAAAAACACGTCTCCAGCGCGTCGCGACGGCAGCCGATGATGCGCGCCCCCGGCAGCATGGCGCGGATGGCGTCGGCGTAGATCCAGTTGCTCGGCAGCTTGTCGGTGAAGCGCGGACGCTGCTTGCGCCAGTGGGCCGTGCGTTCGAGGTAGCGGTGGCCAAGTCGCGACCAGTCGGCAGGCTGCATCTGCGGCACCCAGCGCGGGAACGGCTGCCCGCGCCGGCGCGACTCCTCGGCCAGTACCTGCGGCAGGTCCGGCAGCTCGCCGGTGCCTTCCACCTGCGGATGCGAGGCGAGGATCTGCTCGGTGAGCGTGGAGCCGGATCGCGGCAGGCCGACGATGAAGATCACCTCGTGGCCCAGGCCGGGCTCGTCCGCGCCGGCCGGCGGCGGATCGAAGGCCGCCGCCAGGGCGTCGATCGCGGCCGAGTAGCCGGCGGCGTTCCACTGCTGGCGCCGCCGCGCGATGGCGTTCGCCGCGGCGATCGCCTGCAGCGATTCGGCGTATCGACCCTGGTCGTCCAGCGCGCGCGCCAGCGCGAAGCCGATCGCGATACGATCGTCCTCGGAGGCGCGCGGTTCCCGCAGTGCAGCTCGCATGGCGGCAATGTCGGCCTGGTCCATGCGCATGGTCTTGAGGTCGGCCAGCCCCCACCATGCCATGCCGGCCCACGGCCGTTCGGCCAGCACGCGGCGGTATTCGATGGCGGCCTCGGATGGTTGCCCGCGCATGCGCAGCAGGTCCGCCCGCAAGGCGCGCGCGTCGGTGGCGCCCGGATCGAGATCCACGGCGCGGCGCAAGGCGGCCTCGGCTTCATCGTTGCGTACGCTGCGGGTCAGCATGACGCCGAGGTTGTACCAGGCCAGTGCCATGTCCGGCTGCAGGCGGCAGGCGGTCTGCAGGGCATCGATGGCGCCGTCGTATTCGCCGGCCTGGCCGAGCAGGGTGGCCAGCGTGTTCAGATAGGTCGCGTCGTCCGGGTGCTGGGCGAGCGCCGCCCGCATCAGGGCGATGGCTTCCTGATGGTGCCCGCGCATGCCCAGGATGCCAGCATGCAGGCGCTGCACCTCGGGGTGGTCGGGCTGGCTGGCGAGCAAGGGGCCGATGTGTGCGATCGCGGCATCGAGACGACCTTCGTCGAGCGCTCGCGCGACGGCGGACACGGCCCGCGTCAGGTCAGGGGTGAGGCCGTGCAATCGTGCCGACATCCGGGCTCCGTGAGGCATGGTGGGTGCGGCGGCGCCGCGAACGGCTATTATGCCTGTTCGACCACGGTCCGCTTGGTGCGGGCGGCAGTGGCATGGCACAACCCGCGGAGCACCATCGATGAGCGTTTCCCCTACGCCCGACCCCGTGTCGTCATTGCGGGAGACCGTTCGCGCGCAGTTGCAGGGCGGACAGATGGCGGCGGCGGAATCCTCTTATCGGCAATTGCTCGAGCACGAGCCCGATGACGTCGACGCGCTGGTCTTCCTGGCCGACCGCGAGCTGGCCCGGCGCAACGCGCCGCAGGCGATACTGCTGCTGAGCCGGGCCGAGCGGGCGCATCCCGATCATCCCGGCGTGGCTCACCAACTGGGCAGCGTGCATCTTGCCAGCGGCGACTTCGAGGCCGCCGCCAGCCACCTTCAGCGGGCGCTGGCGGCGGCGCCGAGCATGTTCCTGGCGCGGTTGCGACTGGGCATCGCGCTGGAGCAGCTGGGGCGGGCGGAGCAGGCGCTGACCGCCTACTTCATGGCCGTGCGCAGTGCGCAGGAGCAGGGCCGCTGGCTCAGCGACGCCACCACCGCGCCGGGCCTGCGCGAGCTGGTGAAGTATGCGATGAACTATGCCAACGCCGGGCGCCAGCGGCTGTTCGACGCGGCACTGGAGCCGCTGCGCGAACGCTACGGTCGCTCCGAGCTGCGCCGGGTGGATCGCGCGCTGGCGATCCATCTCGGGCTGGAGCCGATGCCGTCGACCGATCCGCGCCAGCGTCCGTTGTTCCTCTATTTTCCCGACATACCCAGCCAGCCGTTCTACCCGCGCGAGCGCTTTCCCTGGCATGAGACGCTGGAGGCGGCTGCCGCGGCGGTGCGCGAAGAGCTGCTGGCCGTGCTGGCCGGCGAGCAGGTGCTGGAATCCTTCCTCGGCGTGGACGACCCCACGCAGGCGCAGTCGATGCTGCGCGGGTCGGATGGCCACGCCGCCGCATGGGATGCCTACTTCTTCCATCGCCACGGCGACCGCTACGAGGACCATTGCGCCGCCTGCCCGCGCACCAGCGCCGTGCTGGATGCGGTGCCGCTGGTGCGCATCCGCGACCATGCGCCGGAAGCGCTGTTTTCGGTGCTGCGCCCGGGCACGCATATCCTGCCGCACCGCGGCGTGACCAACACCCGCCTGGTCACCCACCTGCCGCTGATCGTGCCGTCCGACTGTGCGCTGCGTGTGGGCGGGCAGATCCATTCCTGGCGCGAGGGGAGCTGCGTCACGTTCGACGACACCTTCGAGCACGAGGCCTGGAACCGCAGCCAGTTCACCCGCGTGGTGCTGATCCTGGACAGCTGGAACCCCGACCTGAGCGAGGCGGAGCAGGCCGCGGTCACCGACCTGGTCGAAGCCATCGGCGACTTCAACGCGTCGTGCGCGGTGACCGCCGACCCTGCCTGATCGGCGCCGCATCCGCTCCACGAAAACGGCGCCCCAAGGCGCCGTTTTCCTGTGTCAGCCGGGTGCGATGGCGCTCAGTAGCGCGGCACGCCCGGGTCGATCTCGCCGGCCCACGCGTCCATGCCGCCTTCCACGTTGTGCAGGTTGCTGAAACCGTGCGCGGCGAAGCGTTCGGCCATGTCGCGGCTGGATATGCCGTGATGGCAGATGAAGGCCAGCGCGGTGTCCTTCGGCAGGCCAGCCAAGCTCTCGTAGCCTTCCTCTTCCAGCACCCGGGCCTGCGCCAGCGGGGCGGCCATGGCGCGGCCGGCGGCGGGGCGCACGTCGATCAGGGTGATGTCGTTGGCGGCCAGCCGCTGCTGGAGCTGCTGCACGCTGAGCGGCTTGATCTCGACGGCGCCGGGAAACTTCAGGCTGAGGCCTTCGCCCTGCACGGTGGAGACCCAGTCGATCACGATGCCCTTGGCGCGCTGGGCGCTGGCCGGATCGAAGTGGATCTGCAGCCCATTCGCCGTGGCCACGATGTCGTGCTCGCCGGCCGCTGCCAGCTGGAAGCCGGCGCTGTGGTCGGGGCCGATCTCCAGATGCAGCGCCATGCCCTGCGCGTTCGCGGTGCCCTGGCGGATCGCTTCGGCGGCGGCATCGGTGATGGTGATGTCCGGCGGGGTGCGGTCCGGCGCAGCCAGACCGAACAGCTGGTGCAGCTCGCCGCTGCCGTACATCTGGCGGATGATGTCGGCGCCGCCGACCAGCTCGCCTTCCACGTACAGCTGCGGGATGGTTGGCCACTCGCCGTAGGCCTTGATGCCCTCGCGGATCTCCGGGTCGTCCAGCACGTTGACCGTGTGGTATTCGGGCAGCAGCTCGTTCAGCGTGTTGGTGGCCGCGGCGGAGAAACCGCACATCGGCTGGCTGCGGTTGCCCTTCATGAACAGCACCACGCGGTGGTCCTTGAGCAGGGTTTCGATACGTTCGCGGGTGGCGCTGTCGAGGGACATGGGAATAACTCCGGCAGGGAAGGCGACTATGATACGCCGCCCCCGACAGGCGGGGTTCCCGCCGGCCTTCAAGGCGGTCCGTTCAAGCGGCCCGGTGCAGTTCACCCAGGTCGTGCCGGCGGGCGGCCAGCGGCGCCAGCGCCAGCACGGCGGCGGGTGAGGGCCAGACCAGTTCGCGGCTGGCCCGGCCCAGCGCGGTGGCCTGCTCGCTCCAGTGGATCAGTTCCATCGCGCCGGTATGGTCCTCGACCAGCGCGGTGCAGTGCTCGACCCAGTCGCCGTCGTTGAGATAGAGCACGCCGCCCAGCTCGCGCACGTGGCCGAAGTGGATGTGCCCGCAGATGTGGCCGTCGAAACCGCGCTCGCGCGCATCGGCGGCGACGCGCTGCTCGTAGGCGCGGATATACGCCAGCGCCCTGCCCACGTGCGATTTGACGATGATCGACAGCGGCAGGTACGGCAGCTGCAGCCGCCGCCGCAGCGCATGCAGCAGGCGATTGCTCCAGCAGATCAGCCGGTGCATCGCCTCGCCGAGCTGCAGCATCCAGCGGCGGCCGATCCGCTCGGGGTCGAACTCGTCGCCGTGGCTGACCCGGTAGCGGCGGCCGTCGGCACCGACGTGCACGGCGTCCAGCTCGATCCGCACGCCTGCGAAGTGCTGTCCGTGCAGGCCGCGCATGGGCGCGTCGTGGTTGCCGGGGATGTAGACCACCTCGACCCCGCGACGCGCCAGCACCAATACCTCGGCGATCACCGCGCTGTGCTCGGCATGCCACCAGTGGCGCCGGGACAGCGCCTCCAGGTCGATGATGTCGCCGACCAGGTAGAGCTTCTCGCAACGCAGCCGGCGCAGGAAGTCGAGCAGGTAGGCGGCCTTGCAGTCCGGCGTGCCCAGGTGCACATCGGAGATGAAGGCGCTGCGGCAATGGAAGCTGTTCATGGCACGGTCCCCGGTGGTGGCCCGGGGCGCCAGTGTGCGATCGCCACGTCACCGTGCGATGGCTAAAAGGTTGCAGCGCCGTTGCGACTAGGAACGAAGTGCCGCGCGCGCCGCCGGCTCGATCGCCGCCGCCCACAGCGCGTACTGCGCGGCGGAAGGGTGCAGGCCGTCGTCGGCGAGCAGTTCGGGGTGCCGGCGCGAGATGGCGGTGACGTCGACGAAACGGACGCCGGCGCGCCGGCACGCGTCGCCGGCGATCGCGTTGTAGGCGTCCAGTTCCTCGGCGATGCGCGCGCGGTCGCGGCCCTGCTCGGCGGCGAAGCGGGTGACGCCCCAGTCGGGGATCGACGCCACCACCACGCGTGCGGCGCGCCCGCCGGCCAGCGCGATCGCGCGCGCCAGCAGGCCGGCGAACTCGCCGCGGTAATCCTCGGCCGGGCGCCCGCGGTACTGGTTGTTCACGCCGATCTGCAGCGTCACCAACTCGTAGCGCGGTGCCAGCGTGGCGGCGTCCATGCCCTGCACCAGCTCGTCGGTGCTCCAGCCGGTGACGGCGACGAGCTGCGGCACGTCGAGCGGCACGCCGGCCTGGCGCAGGCGCTGCGCCAGCACGGCCGGCCAGCGCTCGTGCGCGGCCACCGCCTCGCCGATGGTGTAGGAGTCGCCGAGGGCGAGCCAGGTCGGCATGCGATCAGGCCATCGCGACGGCGGGGCTGGGCGACTGCTCGTGCGCCATCCGCGAGAGCACCCGCTCGATGCGCACGAACACCTCGCGCAACTGCGCCGGCGGCGGCAGCAGGGTCAGCCGGACGTGGCGGCTGCCCGGCACGTTGAAGCTGCTGCCGGGCACCACCAGCACCGATTCCTCCTCCAGCAGGCGCAGCGCGAAGGCCTCGTCGTCGAAGCTGGCGAGGCGGTCGGCGCGCACCTGCGGGAACGCGTACAGCGCACCGTCCGGGGCCACCAGTTCCAGGTAGTCGCTGGCGGCGACGCCTTCCAGCACGATCCGGCGAGCCTCGTGCAGGCGCCCGCCGGGCGTGGTCAGCGCGCCGATCGTCGGCGCGTCCTGCAGCGCCGGCAGCACCGCCCATTGCGCGGTGACGTTCGCGCACAGGCGCAGCGCGGCCAGCAACTGCAGCGCATCGCGATAGGACGCGCTGCCCGCGGAGTCGCCGGACAGGCTCATCCAGCCGACCCGGTAGCCGCAGGCGCGATGCACCTTGGACAGGCCGCCGAAGCTGAGGCAGGGCACCTCGCCGGCCACCGCAGCCAGCGGCTGGAATACGGCGTCGTCGTACAGGATCTCGTCGTAGATCTCGTCGGACAGCAGCAGCAGGCGGTGCCGCGCCGCGATCGTCACCAGCCGTTGCAGCAGCGCGCGCGGATAGACCGCGCCGGTCGGGTTGTTCGGATTGATCAGCACCAGCGCGCGGGTGCGCGGGGTGATCAGCGCCTCGATCTCGTCCGGATCGGGCAGGTGGCCGTCGCGGGCGAGACAGCGGTAGTAGCGTGGCTGGCCGCCGTTGAGGATGGTGGCGGCGCTCCACAGCGGGTAATCGGGGCTGGGTAGCAACACCTCGTCGCCGTCCTGCAGCAGCGCGCGCAGGGAGAGGTCGATCAGTTCGCTGACGCCGTTGCCGATGAAGATGCGTTCGGGCTCGACGCCCTGGGCGCCGCGTGCACGCTGCTGCGCGGCGATCGCCTCGCGGGCCGGCTCCAGGCCTTGTTCGTGGCCGTAGGCCTCGCTGTCGTGCAGGTGGCCGGCGATGGCCTCGCGCAGATGCGCGGGCGTGGCGAAGCCATAGCGGCCGGGGTTGCCGATGTTGAGCTTGATGATGTCGAGGCCGGCAGCCTCCAGCTCGCGTGCGCGCCGGGTCAGCGCGCCACGGATTTCGTAGCGCACGTCCGCCAGGTGCGCGCTGGGTGTGATCGGGGCCAACGCTGGTGTCCTTTGCATGAGGATGGGAGGTCGGTGTCGACAGGCAGCTTGATGCTAGCAGCGTGGTGCAGTGCAGCGCGAGCGCCGTTTGGGCCGGTTCCCGGTTCATCGTCGGGCAATCTTCAGGCAAGGCATAATCGGCGGACCGTGCCGACCGACCCTCCCGATGAGCGAACCCGAACCGATCGAACGCCTGCGCCGGATCGGCTGGCGCGGCGATGCGCTGCCCGGCGCCGGCCTGCGACTGGCGCGGGTGGTGGCCCAGCATCGCGCCGGCTACGAGCTGCATGACGGCGAGACCCTGTTCAGTGCGCAGCCGGACGGGCACTTCCTCAAGCGTGGCCTCGACCCGGCGGCGCGGCCGGTGGTCGGCGATTTCGTCGAGCTTGCGCCCGGTCGGCCGCCGCACATCGTCAAGGTGCTGGCGCGGCGCACCGTGCTATCGCGCGCGGCGGCCGGCGAACGCTACGAACGGCAGCTGATTGCCACCAACATCGACTACGTGCTGGTGCTGACCGGACTGGACGGCGACTTCAACCCGGCGCGGATCGAGCGCTACCTGTCGCTGACCGAGGGCTCCGGCGCGCAGCCGGTGGTGCTGCTGAGCAAGCTGGATACGCGCGAGGACGCCGCCGCGCAGATCGACGCGTTGCGCGCACGGCTGCCCGCCGGCACGCCGGTGCATGCGCTGAACAGCAAGGACCCGGCCAGCGTGGCGCAACTGGCCGCGTACCTGCAGCCGGGCGACAGCGCGGTGCTGGTGGGTTCCTCCGGCGCCGGCAAGTCGACCCTCACCAACACCCTGCTCGGCACGGCGCGCATGGCCACCGCCGCGGTGCGCAGCCACGACAGCCGCGGCCGCCACACCACCACCCACCGCGCCCTGCTGCAACTGCCCTCAGGCGGCTGCCTGATCGACACGCCCGGGATGCGCGAGCTGAAGCTGACCGGCGAGGAAAACCTCGACCTGTTCGCCGACATCGAGGCGCTGGCCGGGCAATGCCGCTTTGCCGACTGCGGCCACGGCAGCGAGCCGGGCTGCGCAGTGCAGGCCGCGCTGGCCAGCGGTGAGTTGACGCCCGGGCGCTGGCGCAATTTCCTCAAGCTGCACGACGAGCGCGAGGAGCAGGCGGCCACCCTGGAGGCGCGCCTGCGTCGCCAGCGCGGCGGCCGGCCGATCGAACGTCCGCACGGCCATCGCGGGCAGCGCGAGCGGGAGTAAGAGCGGCGCTCCCGCGTGCGGACGCCGCGCGCCAAAGCATCTAGTATCGCGGCATCGTTGCAGCGGAGGGCAGGCATGCGCCGGTTGTCGTCGTCAGGTTCCGGGTCGCGCGGTCGTTCCGGCGCGTCGCATGGAGCCGCGCGATGAGCGCGGCGGACGGCACCGTCGCACCCGAGCTGCGGCGTTACGCCGCGCTCGACCAGCGCCTGCTGGCGGCGGTGCGCGGCATCCGCATCCTGCCCACGGTGGCGTGGCCGGCGTCGCTGGAGGACCGCATGATCGCGGACTACGCCAGCGGCCGCTTCGCCCTGCCGCAGGTGAGCTACGCGCGGCCGGACCTGTCCGCGGCGCGCGCCGAGCTGGCGGCGATCGAGCTGGCCGCGGCCGAGGGCGCGCAGGTCGACCCGCTGGGCGATTACCTGCGCCGCACTGCCGAATCCTGGCGGATTGCCGCCGAGATGCTGGAGTCGGTCGGCACGGCCGGCGTCACTGCGCCGTCGATCGCGCTGTATGGACGGCCGGACGACGTCATCCCCGGCAGCCAGCGCAGCAACCTGGACGCGGCGCGCTACTTCGTCGAGCTGTCCGACGAGCTGGGCGCGGACCTGCTGGCCGACGACAGTTGCGTGAACGTGCCGGCCGACGTGCTGCGCGGCGACCTGGCCGCCACCCTGGACGAGTTCTTCGGTGCCGGCACGATCAACGTCGAGGTCGACCCCGAGCTGACCGCCAAGGCGGCCGCCGGCGCCACCCGCATCCGCCTGCGCGGCGGCGCCAGCTTCAGCGCCTACGACCGCCACCAGCTGCTGGCGCACGAGGCGTTCGTGCATTCGCTGACCGCGCTGAACGGCCGCCGGCAACCGCTGCTGGCCTCGCTGGCGCGCACCTCGCCGCGGGTCACCGCGACCCAGGAAGGGCTGGCCGTGTTCGCCGAGCTGATGTCCGGCGCGATCGACATCACCCGGCTCAAGCGCATCAGCCTGCGCATCCTGGCGATCGACATGGCGCTGGGCGGCGCCGACTTCGTCGAGGTCTACAAATATTTCAGCGCCTGCGGCCAGAGCGCGGCGGACAGCTTCCATTCGGCCCAGCGCGTGTTCCGCGGCGTGCCGCTGGGCGGCGGCGCGGCGTTCGCCAAGGACAACGTCTACCTGTCCGGCCTGCTCACCGTGCACACCTTCTTCCGCCTGGCGTTGAAACAGCGGCGGATGGACCTGCTGCGCCACCTGTTCGCCGGCAAGCTGACCCTGCACGACGTGATTGCGCTGCAGCCGCACTTCGAATCCGGCGCGATCCTGCCGCCGCGCTGGCTGCCGCCGTGGATGCAGCACGTGCACGGGCTGGCCGGCAAGCTGGCGTTCTCGGTCTTCATCAACGGCATCCAGCTGAACCGGGTGCACGGCAACGAGCTGCTGGCGAGCGTCTAGGGCCGCCGTTCCGGGCCGGCGCAGGCCGCCCCGGTGCTAACATCACGGAAAGTCGTCCGCCGCGGCCGGCGACTTCCCTTCATCGACCAAATGCACCTCATGAGCCTCCCCGAAGAACTGCGCCTTGCTGCCCTCGAATACCATCGCCTGCCGCGCCCCGGCAAGATCAAGGTCACCCCGACCACCTCGCTGCTGACCCAGCGCGACCTGTCGCTGGCCTACTCGCCCGGCGTGGCCGCGGCCTGCGATGCGATCGTCGAGGATCCGACCTCGGCGGCCGAGTACACCGCGCGCTCGAACCTGGTCGCGGTGATCAGCAACGGCACCGCCGTGCTCGGCCTGGGCAACATCGGGCCGCTGGCGGCCAAGCCGGTGATGGAAGGCAAGGGCGTGCTGTTCCAGAAGTTCGCCGGCATCGACGTGTTCGACATCGAGATCGACGAGAACGACCCGGACAAGCTGGTCGACATCATCGCCAGCCTGGAGCCCACCTTCGGCGGCATCAACCTGGAAGACATCAAGGCGCCGGAATGCTTCATCGTCGAGCGCAAGCTGCGCGAGCGGATGAAGATCCCGGTGTTCCACGACGACCAGCACGGCACCTCGATCATCGTCGGTGCCGCGGTGATCAATGCGCTGGTGGTGGTCGGCAAGAAGATCGAGGACATCCGCGTGGCCACCACCGGCGCCGGCGCCGCGGGCATTGCCTGTCTCGACATGCTGGTGGCGCTGGGCGTGAAACCCGAACACATCCTGGCGTTCGACCGCCATGGCGTGATCCACACCGAGCGCACCGACCTCGACCCGGACAAGCAGCGCTACGCGCGCGACACCGGGGCGCGCACGCTGGCCGAGATCGTCGAGGGCGCAGACGTGTTCCTCGGCCTGTCGGCCGGCGGCATCCTGAAGCCGGAGATGGTCGCCACCATGGCTACGCGGCCGGTCATCTTCGCGCTGGCCAATCCGAACCCGGAGATCACCCCGGAAGACGCCAAGGCGGTGCGGCCGGACTGCATCATGGCCACCGGCCGTTCGGATTACCCGAACCAGGTCAACAACGCGCTGTGCTTCCCCTACCTGTTCCGCGGCGCGCTGGACGTGGGCGCCACGGTGATCAACGAGGCGATGAAGATCGCCTGCGTGAAGGCGATCGCGGCGCTGGCGCGGCGCGAGTCGTCGGACGTCAGCGCGCGCGCCTACGGCGGCAAGCCGCCGAGCTTCGGCGCGGACTACCTGATCCCGCAGCCGTTCGACCCGCGCTTGCTGATCCAGCTGCCGCCGGCGGTGGCGCGGGCGGCGATGGAGTCGGGCGTGGCGACGCGGCCGATCGCGGATTTCGCGGCGTACAACGACCAGCTGACCAGTTTCGTGTTCCGCACCGGGTTGCTGATGAAGCCGGTGTTCGAGCGGGCCAAGTCCGCGCCGTGCCGGCTGGTCTACGCCGAGGGCGAGGAAGAGACCGTGCTGCGCGCGGTGCAGGTGGTGGTCGACGAAGGCCTGGCGCGGCCCATTCTGATCGGCCGCCCGGAAGTGATCGAGAAGCGCATCCATCGCGCCGGCCTGCGCATCCGCCCGGGCGTGGACATCGAGATCTGCAACATCAACTTCGATCCGCGTTTCGACGACTACTGGCGGCACTACCATCGGCTGATGGAGCGCCGCGGGGTGACCCCGTCGATGGCCAAGGCGGTGGTGCGCTCGCGGCCCACCGCGATCGCCGCGCTGATGGTCGAGCGCGGCGAGGCCGACGCGATGATCTGCGGCCTGGTCGGCCAGTACCAGGGCAAGCTGCGCTACATCCGCGACATCATCGGCCTGGATGCCGGCGTGGTCGAACCGTCGGCGATGGCCGCGGTGTCCACCGACAAGGGCACCTTCTTCTACCTCGACACCCACGTGCAGGACGACCCCTGTCCCGAGCAGATCGCCGAGGCAACCCTGCAGGCGTCGATCCGGCTGAAGCTGTTCGGCATCGTGCCGAAGATCGCGCTGCTGTCCGGCGGCAACTTCGGCAGCCGCGACACCTGCGGCGCGAAGAAGATGCGCAAGGCGCTGGAGCTGATCCGCGCCCGCGCGCCGCGGCTGGAGGTGGAAGGCGAGATGCAGGCCGACGCGGCGCTGGTGCCCGCGCTGCGCGAGAAGCTGTTCCCGCACTCGCGGCTGGAAGGCAAGGCGAACGTGTTCGTGTTCCCCAACCTGGATGCGGCCAACATCGCCTACAACATGACCCGCATGCTCTCCGACGGCGTGGTGATCGGGCCGATCCTGATGGGCGTGGCCAAGCCGGCGCACATCCTGATGCCGCAGTCGACCGTGCGCCGGGTGGTGAACATGAGCGCGGTGGCCTGCGTCGAGGCGCAGATCCGCGCGGCGAATCGCCACACCGGCTGAGCGGGCCGGCGTGCGTCGGCCCGTCGCGGTCGCGATCGCCATCCGTCAGCGCATGGACGCCGAATTGGCGGCTCCCGGGTCCAGCCGCTAGACTTGGACGTCGATTCCGCCGAGGTCCCCGGCGGCGGGATGTCCCCCTTCAAGCATGGGCGCTGCAACGGTGCCGCGGAGAATCTTCATGGATCAGCTCGACGATATCCTCAACCAGGACATCGACCCCACCGAAACCCGCGAGTGGATCGACTCGCTCGACGCGGTGATCCATCACGACGGCACCGAGCGCGCGCATTTCCTGCTGGAGAAGATGGTCGACACCACCCGCCGTTCGGGTGGCCACCTGCCGTTCGACCCGACCACCGCTTACGTCAACACCATCGCGCCGGCGAACGAGGCGAAGAGCCCGGGCGACGCGGCCATGGAATGGCGCATCCGCTCGCTGATCCGCTGGAACGCGATGGCGATGGTGGTGCGCACCAACCGCAAGCCCGGCTCGCTGGGCGGCCACATCGCCAGCTTCGCCTCCTCGGCCACGCTGTACGACGTGGGCTTCAACCATTTCTGGCGCGCACCCGGCGCCGAGCATCCCGGCGACCTGATCGGCTACCAGGGCCACATCAGCCCCGGCATCTACGCGCGCTCCTTCATCGAAGGCCGCATCAGCGAGGATCAGCTCGACCTGTTCCGCGCCGACGTGGTCGGCCATGGCCGCTCGCTGACCTCCTACCCGCACCCGTGGCTGATGCCCGACTATTGGCAGATGCCCACGGTGTCGATGGGGCTGGGCCCGATCCAGGCGATCTACCAGGCGCAGTTCTTCCGCTACCTGGAAAACCGCGGCCTGGTGCCCAAGTCCGACCGCAAGGTGTGGTGCTTCCTCGGCGACGGCGAGGTGGACGAGCCCGAGTCGCTCGGCGCCATCGCGTTGGCCGGCCGCGAGGGGCTGGACAACCTGATCTTCGTGATCAACTGCAACCTGCAGCGCCTGGACGGCCCGGTGCGCGGCAACGGCAAGATCATCCAGGAACTCGAAGGCGTATTCCGCGGCGCCGGCTGGAACGCGATCAAGGTGATCTGGGGTTCCTACTGGGATCCGCTGCTGGCGCGCGACAACGACGGCATCCTGCGCAAGCTGATGATGGAAACCGTCGACGGCGAGTACCAGGCGTGCAAGGCGTTCGGCGGTGCGTACACGCGCGAGCACTTCTTCGGCAAGTACCCGCAGACCCGCGAGATGGTCGCCAACCTCAGCGACGACGACATCTGGCGGCTCAACCGCGGCGGCCACGACCCGCACAAGGTCTACGCCGCCTACCACGCGGCGGTGAACACCCAGGGCATGCCCACGGTGATCCTGGCCAAGACGGTGAAGGGTTACGGCATGGGCATCGGCTCGGGCGAGGCGGAGAACCCCACCCACCAGCAGAAGAAGATGACCGGCGACGCGGTGCGCCATTTCCGCGACCGCTTCCAGATCCCGATTGCCGACGACAAGCTCGACAGCGTGCCCTACTACCACCCCGGCGCGAACTCGGCCGAGGTGGAATACATGCTGGAGCGTCGCCGCGCGCTGGGCGGCTTCCTGCCGCAGCGTCGCCGCCGCACCGACGTGCCGTGCAAGGCGCCGGAGCTGTCCGCCTACGCGCAGATCACCACCGGCACCGGCGAGCGCGAGATCTCCAACACCATGGCGCTGGTGCGCGGCATGAACCTGTTGCTGCGCGACAAGCAGCTCGGCCCGCGGGTGGTGCCGATCGTGGCCGACGAGGCGCGCACCTTCGGCATGGAAGGCATGTTCCGCCAGATCGGCATCTACGCGCCGTTCGGCCAGAAGTACCGCCCGCAGGACGCCGACCAGCTGTTGTACTACCGCGAGGCGCAGGACGGCCAGGTGCTGCAGGAGGGCATCTCCGAGGCCGGCGGCGTGTCGGCGTGGATCGCCGCGGCCACCAGCTACTCGGTGTCCAACCAGCCGATGCTGCCGTTCTTCATCTACTACTCGTTCTTCGGCTTCCGCCGCGTCGGCGACCTGATCTGGGCCGCCGGCGACCAGCGCGCGCGCGGCTTCCTGATCGGCGCCACCGCCGGCGCCAGCTTCCCCGGCGAGGGCCTGCAGCACTCCGACTGCGCCTCGCAGCTGATGGCCGGCACCGTGCCCAACTGCCGCGCCTACGACCCGACCTTCTCCTACGAGGTGGCGGTGCTGCTGCATCGCGGCGTGCAGGAGATGTACGAGGAGCAGCAGGACGTCTTCTACTACATCACCACCACCAACGAGAACTACACCCACCCGGACATGCCCGAGGGCTGCTACGACGGCATCGTCAAGGGCATGTACCTGTTCCGGGATTCGGGAGCCGGCGCCGCCAAGGGCAAGGGCAAGAACGGTGCGCCGCGCGTGCAGCTGATGGCGGCCGGTGGTTCCGTGCGCGAGGCCGTCGCCGCGGCCGAGCTGCTGGAGGCCGACTTCGGCGTCAAGGCCGACGTGTGGTCCTGCCCCAGCTTCAGCGAGCTGTCGCGTGACGGCTTCGACTGCGAGCGCTGGAACCGCCTGCACCCGGAAGCCAAGGCGCCGCGCGTGCCGCACGTCACGCAGTGCCTGGCCGACCGCGACGGCCCGGTGATCGCCGCCAGCGAGTACGTGCGCGGCGTGGTGGACCAGGTGCGCGCGTTCGTGCCCGAGGGCCGCTCCTTCACCGCGCTGGGCGCCGACGGCTACGGCCGCTCGGACACCCGCGAGCACCTGCGCGAGTTCTTCGAGCTGAGCCGCTACTGGATCGCCCATGCCGCGCTGGCCGCGCTGGCGAAGGAAGGCAAGGTCAACGCCAAGGACGTGGCGCGCGCGATCCGCGAGTACAAGCTCGACCCGGACAAGCCGAACCCGCTGACGGTGTGAGCGATCGGGTGCCCGGCGCCAAGGTCAGGGAAAGCCGCCGCGAGGCGGCTTTCCTTTGCGGCTATTCCGACAGCGCGTGCTGGATCGCTTCCAGCCCATGGCCGCGCGTCTCGATGCCGCTGCGCGCCAGCAGCCAGGCGGCGGCGATCATCGGCAGCGCGAGCATCAGCGCGGACAGCATGAAGTGTTCGAACAGGCCGGCCACGCCGACCAGTGCGCCGAGGATGCCGCCGAACTTCGAGCCCCCGGCGATCAGCCCTGCGCCGGTGCTGCGCAGGTGCACCGGATAGATCTCCGCCGCGTACGGGATCAGCGTGGCGATCACCCCGCTGATGCTCAGCAGCAACGCCACCGTGCCGACGATGGTCAGCGTCGTCGAGCGCAGGTCGGCCAGCGTGATCGCGAAGAAGAACAGCAGCGACAGCGCGGTCAGCGCGATGAACAGGACCAGGCTGCGGATGCTGCTCCAGCGTTGGTAGGCCCATACCACCAGGGCGATGCCGGGCAGGGCGATGATCGCCGAGCGCGCCAGCAGCGCGGCGCTGGCCTGTGCGTCGATGCCCAGCGCCACCAGGTTCGCCGGCAGCCACAGCAGGAAGCCGAAGTTGGCCAGGCCCCAAGCCACCGCGCACACCATCAGACCCCAGCTGATCGCCGCATGCCGGCCGCGCAGCAACTGGCGCAGGCCGATGCGCGCGGCCGCCGGCGACCGCGCGCGGGCGGCGTCGCCGGCAGGCGCGACGGCCACCGCCGCCGCGCCGCCGGAGAAGCGCTGCAGCACCGCGCGCGCCTGCTCCTCCAGCCCGGCCAGGGCGAGGAAGCGCGGCGACTCGGGGATGTAGCGGTTGAGCAGGATGATCAGCGCGCCGGTGGGCAGGTTGAGCAACCACAGCGCGCGCCAGCTCCACGCCGGCTCGAACAGCGCGGCGGCACCGGAGGCCAGCAGGTAGCCGACCGAGCTGCCGACGCCGCCCAGCGCCACCAGCAGCCAGCCGCGATGGCGGGTCGGGATGGTCTCGGCCATCAGGGTGAAGGTGATCGGCAGCATGCCGCCGGCGGCGGCGCCCATCATGAAGCACATCACCAGATTCCAGCCGAACGCCGGCATCGCGCCGCAGATCGCGGTGCCCATGAACATCAGCGCCGACAGCAGGATCGTCGCGCGGCGGCCGAACAGGTCGCCGAGCCGGCCCCACACGATCGAGCCGACCACGGTGCCAGTCAGCGCCGACAGCGCCAGCCAGCCGGCGGTCGCGCCGCTGATGCCGTATTCGGCCGACAGGCCCGGCATCACGAAACCGATCGTGGCCGGCTTCATCACGTCCACCGCCAGCGCGACGGTCAGCACGCCGACCAGCTTCCAGTGTTCGCGGTTGAGCGGCACGTGGTCGGCGGCGTGGAACGGCAATGGCTCGCGATCGGGGTGCAGCGTGCGCCGCATCTGCTGCAGCCGCGGCATCAGGCCATAGCCGGCGAGCAGCACGCCGAGCGGCACCAGCGCCATGCCGACCAGCATCAGGTTGTCCATCGGCATGCCGGCGAGGCGGAAGTGCATCGGCGCGGCCATCGCCAGCATCGGCAGGTGTGCCAGCACGCCGGCGATCACCGCGGTGCAGCCGAGCCAGAACGCCACCGGGTGGTGGAAGGAGAGGTCTTTCGAGCGCATGGATCGGCCGGCTGCGGGCGGTGATCCAGCTTAGCAGCGGCGGCACGGCCGGCAGACGGCCAGGCGGCAACCCGTCGGCGGCGGGTGCCTGCGGGTTGCCGGCGAAGCGCCGCGTGCGGCGCTTCGCGCGGCGCCGGCGGTCACTCGTCGTCGTCGCTGCGGAAGGCGCGGCGCAGCAGCAGGAAGGCGCCGAGGGTGCCGGCGACGATGGCCGCAGTGGCCAGCGGGTGGCGGTTCACCTGGCGGCGCAGCCGGCGATAGTGGTAGTTCGCCTCGTCGGCAAGATCCTCGGCGGTATGCGACAGCCGGCGGCCGTAGGCATCGCCGCGCTGGCCCCAGCGTGCGCGCAGGTCGCGCGCGCGGTCGTACAGGGTGTGCGCCCGCTCGCTGGCGCCGTCGGCGTAGCGGTGCACCTGTTCGCCGGCGTCGCGAAGCTGGCGTTCGATATCGTGCTTGCGCATCGGTGTTCTCCTCGACGGCCCGGTGGCACAGCGTGCCAGCGCCGTCGTGAGCGAGGCGTAAACAGCGCCGCCCGCTGGCGCGAACCGTTCAGCCGAGCCGGTATTCCCCGCCCTGCTGCAGCGCACGCTGGTATGCCGGGCGGGCGTGGATCTGCCGCAGGAACGCGCACAGCCGCGGGTGGCGCTCGTCCAGCCCGCCGCGCGCGGCGAACGCCTCCAGCGGGAAACTGAGCTGGATGTCGGCGACGCTGAACGCGTCGCCGCCGAACCACGCGTGCTTGCCCAGCTCGCCTTCGAGGTAGTCCAGGTGCAGCTTCAGTTGCGGGTCGACGAAGCTGCGTTGCACCTTGCGCGCGATGCTTCTGGCGACCGGCTTCACGAAGAACGGCGCGGGTGCGCTTTCCACCCGCCGGAACACCAGCTTCAGCAACAGTGGCGGCATCGCCGAGCCCTCGGCGTAATGCAGCCAGTAGTTGCAGCGCAGCCGCTCGGGCGTGCCGTGCGCGGGGATCAGGCTGTCGGCGCCGTAGCGGTCGGCGAGGTATTCGACGATCGCGCCGGATTCGGCCAGGGTGAGTTCGCCATCGGTGATCACCGGCGACTTGCCCAGCGGATGCATGGCGCGCAATTCCGTCGGCGCCAGCATGGTTTTCGGGTCGCGCCGGTAACGCTTGAGCTCGTACGGCACGCCAAGCTCTTCCAGCAGCCACAGGATGCGCTGCGAGCGCGAGTTGTCGAGGTGGTGGACGACGATCATGGGCTGTTCCATCGCGTTTCGTTTGCACAAGGATGTCGGCCGGCGATGCGCCGTCGCGAATCCCGCGGACTCTCGCCGGGATCGGCTATTCAGTAGATCTCGCCGACGCAGCAGCGCAGGCTGCCGCCGGCTTTCTCGATCTCGTCCAGTGCCACCGCATCGAGCGCGAAGCCGTAGCTGGCCAGCGCCTCGCGCTGCGCGTCGGTCAACGCGGCGGCGGCGCCGGCGCTCATCCACACGCGTTCGTCGGACAGGGTGATCGCGTTGCCGGCGAAGGCCTGCTTCTGCGCCGGGCTCAGCCAGATCGCGCGACCGCCGCAAGCCTGCGCGATCGCCTGCGCCGCGGCCGGATCGCGAAAGCCGTCGGCGGCGATGATCGCGGCGCGACTGGCCAGCAGCGCCAGCACCACGTTGGTGTGGTATTCGGACTCGGCCAACTCGAAGCAGTAGGTGAGGCGCAGGCCGAACGCCTGGTGCATGGCCTCGGCGCCGGCCAGGTTGCAGCGTTCGCCGAGGCCGCAGTAGCCGATGCCGCGGACGCGGTCGATGACCAGCGAACCGGTCAGCTCGGCGACCAGGCCGCTGCAGCCGGACAGGTCGATCTCGTCGTAGCCGAGCAGGTCGCCGAAGAATGCGCGGATGTCGGCGCGCGCGGCTTCGCGCTGGCGCACCGGGTGGCACATGCGGCCGACGATCAGCCGCCCCGGCGCGGTGGCGAACACGTTGTTCGGGAACACCGCGTCGGGCGTCGCCGGGTCGCCGGGAAAGGTGATCACCGGCACGTCCGCGCGCAGCGCCTGTGCCAGCGCACCGTGCTGGGCCAGCGCCCGCAGCGGGTCGACCGTGCGGCTCAGGTCCATGTAGCGGTTGTCGCGCGCCGATTCCTGCGCCAGCGCGAATCCGGCCGGCGCGACCAGGAACGCCGCCCGCGCGGTCGCGGCGGCCTCCGGCAGCGGCGCCAGGGCGGCGCAGGCGTCGAGGAATTCGGTGGGTGAGGTGGTGATCACGCGGCGGCTCCCTGCGCTGGCGGACATCGAAAGACGCCCTCGCAGCATAGCCGCTGCCGGTGCGGCCCGCGCAGCAGCTTCCCGGTGACGTTGCCGATGGCGGCAGGCGGCGGACCTCGTGGCGGCCCGGTGCCTCCGTTCAGCTGGCGGACGGGTGAATTGACGCGCGCTTGCCGCCTTGTCGACCAAGCTGGCGGCCGCTCCCATCACGCGAGGCGAATCCCATGGGCAGAGCGGCGGAACGTGTCTATACCGACCCGGCCAGCATCCGGCGGCTCGAATCGCTGATCGGGGAATTGCCGGCCAATGGCCACGTCGTGCTGCTGCTCAAGGACGGCAGCAGCTGCGACGGCGTGGTCGTCACGCGACCGAACGTGCAGATGTTTCGTGATGCCGACGAGCGCGAAGGGATCAATGCCACGGTGAAACTGGAACGCCCCGACGTGCCGGCGTGGAGTCGGCAGGTCTGGCTCGATCAGATCGCGCGGGTCGAACACGTCGATTCGATCATGGCGAGCGAAAACTGAGCGACCGCGGACAACCGCCGGATTGTTCCGCGGGCTCCGGGTTCAGGCCAGGTCGTCGGCCAGTCGTGGCGGCATGGCCGGCGCAGGAGCCCGCGCCGGTGCCGGATCGAGGCCGAAGCATGGCCGCAGCCAGCGCACCCGGCGTATCACGAACTCGTGCAGCAGCGCGCAGCCGCCGACGGTGGCGAGCAGGATCAGCGCGGGCTCGGCCACCGGCCCCAGCCGCAGCGGCATCAGCTGCCAGGCGAACAGCAACAGCAGGCTCTGGTGCAGCACGTACCACGGGTAGACCGCCTCGCGCGCATACGGCAACCAGCGGAACGGACGATCCAGATACGCATGGCCCCAGCCGAGCACGGCGACGATCGCGCTCCACAGGTAGAGGTAGTGCAGCGCACGCACCGTCAGCACCAGCGGCAGCGCGGCATCGTCCGGCAGGGTCTGGATGCCGAGCAGGTAGCCCGCGAAACAGCCGAGTGCCGTCAGCAGCGACGCCCGGCGCAGCCGTGCCAGTTCCGCCCAGAGGCCGGCGTCGGTGCCGAGCAGGTAGCCGTACAGGAACACCGTGGCGTAGATCGCATGCGCGTACCAGTCGCCCCACAGCGCCCCGGTCACCGGATAGCGGCTGGCCAGCAACGAAGCCCACAGCAGCAACGGCAGCGCGGGCAACAGCAGCAGGCGCGCGCCGCGCAACTTCAGGCAGGCCCCGCGCAGGCGCTGGCCCGGGCGCGATTCCAGCAGCGGCAGCAGGGCCAGCAACAGCATCGTGTAGACCCACAGATAGGGCAGGTACCACAGGTGGTTCCAGGTGAAGCCGTACTGCCAGCCGGTGAACGCGCCGGCCGGCCACGGGCCGCCGCTCCAGTAGCGCAGCAGGAAATGGCCGAAGCCCGGCGCGACCAGATGATTGGCCAGCCCCTGCACGTACGGCTGGATCGGGATCACCACCAGCATGCCGAAGACCAGCGGCAGCAGCAGGCGCAGGCTGCGCTTGCCGGCCAGCCGGCCGAGGCTGCCACGCCGACGCATGAAGTTCACCGCCAGCCCGGAGACCAGGAACAGCAGCTCCATCCGCCAGCGGTTGAGGAACAGCATCGGGTATTGCAGCCATTCGGTGGTGTGGCTGCTCTTGAGATGGAAATCCCAGCCGGCCCCGGCCACGTACAGCATCGCGGCGTGGTACAGGATCAGCAGGCCGAAGGCGAGCACGCGCAGCGCGTCGATGTCGTGGCGGCGGTTCATGGCGACTCCACAGGTGGGGAAAGTGACCGCCAGACTGCCGTGGCGAGCGCTCCCCCGTCGTGGCGCAAGTGACCGTTGGCCAGGCCGCTGTGACGAATCGCGGCGGGCAGGGGCGAGCCGCGGGGACGAGTTGCGTAGAATCCGTCGCATGACCACGACCCGCGGCTACACCTTCTACCAGCGCTGGCGGCGGCCGCTCGAAGTGACGGCCTGGCTGCTGTTCGTCGCGCTGAACGCCACCTTCAACAGCATCGACTCGCGCATCGACCACGCCGGCCGGGTGGCCGGCTGGGAGCCGTGGGTGTGGGAGTGGAGCAGTGCGCTGGTGCTGCTGGCGCTGCTGCCGGCGGTGATCGCCGTGGAGCGGCGCTGGCCGATCCGCTTCGATACCTGGCGGCGCCACCTGCCGCTGCACCTGCTGGCCAGCCTGCCGTTCAGCCTGATCCACGTCGGCGGCATGATCGCGTTGCGCACGCTGGCCTATGCCATGGCCGGGGCGCACTACGATTTCGGCGCGTGGTGGTTCAACTTCGGCTACGAATACCTCAAGGACATCCGCACCTATTTCCTGATCGTCGGCACACTGGTGCTGTACCGGCTGTGGTGGCTGCGCCAGCAGGGCGAGGCGAAACTGCTGGCTGCGCCGGACGAGGGCACGCCGGTGGAGCCGGTGGAGCGGCCAGAGCGTTTCCTGGTGCGCAAGCTGGGCAAGGAGTTCCTGCTCAACGCCAGCGAGATCGAGTGGCTGCAGGCCTCGGGCAACTACGTGAACCTGCACGTGCGCGGGCGCGACTATCCGCTGCGCGCCACCATGGCCGGGATCGAGGAACGGCTGGACCCGGCGCGCTTCGTGCGGGTGCACCGCAGCCATTTCGTCAACCTCGATTACCTCGTCGAGATCGAACCGCTGGAAAGCGGCGACGCACGCTTGCAGATGCGCGATGGCGCGAAGATCCCCTGCAGCCGGCGCTACCGCGCCGCGCTGCGCGAGCGTTTCGGCCAGGCGGATTGAGCTGGTGCGGTTGCGTGGCGACCGCGGATCGTTCCAAGCTAGCGGCCTGTTCCCGCCAGGTATGCCGCCGATGAACCGCGCTTTTCCCCGCCTTGCCCGGCTGGCTCTCTGCGCCGCCTGGCTGCTCGCCGGCTGCTCGCCGCAGGGCGGCGCGCCGGCGCCGACCGCGGAGCAGCAGCAGGCTCAGGCGCAGGCGGCCGACGCGGCGCGCAACCTCGACACCTACCGCCAGCTGCTGCGCATCGGCAACGACGAGATGGCGGTGTCGATGGGCAAGGACATCCTCAAGCGCTATCCCGACAGCGACGCCGCGAAGGAAGTGCACAAGACCCTGCCGGCGATCGAGCAGCGCTACACCGCGGCCAGCGAGAAGAGCCGGCTGGCCGCATTGTGGCTGTACCAGGTGGCGCCGATGGCCGGCGGCACGCAGTCCACCGCCACCATCGAGAACAGCCAGCCGGCTGACGGCGAGCGCGTGCGGCTGGTGCTGCGCCGGCACACCGAGTGGGGCCAGAGCGTGTTCCTGTACGGCAGCAAGCCCGGCTTCGTCTGCCGCGGCAACTGCACCCTCGCCGCCACGGTCGACGGCAAACCGGTGCGGATCAAGGCGTTCGCGCCGTCCACCGGCGAGCCGGCGCTGATGATCCGCGACGACAACGCGTTCATCGCGATGCTGCGCAAGGCGAAGAAGATCGGCATGGGCGTCACCCTGGTCGACGGCGAGAAGAAGCAGACCCTGGTCTACGAGGTGGGCGGTTTCGACCCGGCAAAGTGGGTCGCCGTGGGCAAGGGCAGCAAGAAGTAGCCTGTCCGCGCCGGGCGGCGTCAACCGAAACGGCGTCCGTGCGTCTGGACAGGAAAGTCTCCATCGAGGGCCGCCTTATGCCCAAGTCACCCCTGATCCCTGCCGGCGCACTGCTGCTTGGTCTGTCGTGCGCCGGTTGCTCCAGCGTGCCCTACGCCCAGCGCATGAGCGAGCGCCAGGCCGCCTATGCGGCGGCGGCCGGCGCGCCGGTGCGCAGCTTCCGCTTCTTCAGCCTGTACTCGTGGGAGCCGCTCGGCGACACCCAACTGGCCGTCTACACGCAGCCGAACAAGGCCTGGTTGCTGGACCTCGGCGGCTGCCAGGAGCTGCGCTTCGTCAACAGCATCGGGCTCACCTCCAACCTCAACCAGGTGATGGTGGGCTTCGACAAGGTGCTCACCGGGCGGCACAACGTTCCCTGCACCATCACGCAGATCCGCCCGGTCGAGGTGAAAAGCCTGAAGCTCGCGCAGCAGCAGCAGCGGCAGATCGAGAGCGCGGCGCGCGAAGGGCAGCCGCCCGCCGCGGCGCACTGAGTCACGCGCCGACGCTGGCCATGCCGGCGTCGGTCAGTGCAGGAACAGCTTCTCGGTGATCTTCGCCAGCGGCTTTTCCAGCGCACTCTGCAGGCGCGGCGGCAGGTCCAGCGGCTTGAGTAGCATCTTCACCGTCATCGCGGCCGGGATGTTCCGGCGCAGCCGGCCCTGCGCGCGGTCGCTGAGGCGGCGGAATTCGGCCTCGTTGCCTTGGTGCTGCGGGTAGCACTGGTTGAACACGTGGCGCAGCGCGATGTCGCTGTCCTCGCTCTTGATCTCATTGACCCGGCGCAGCAGCGCGCGGAACACTTGGTAGCGGCCGAAGCCTTCGCGCTCGCGGTAGCGTCGGTAGTGCTGGTAGAAATATTTGAAGTGGCGAACCTCGTCGCTCTTGATGTGGTTGGTCAGCTGCTTCAGTACCGGTTCGTCGGTGATGTCGTTGAGCGCGCGGTACAGGCTGGCGGTGCCAGTTTCCACCACGCAGCGCGCGGCCAGCTCCAGCCCGCGGCAGGGTTCCAGCTGCTCGGCGGTGCACACCGCGGCGTACGCGTTCCAGAACGCGGCGAAGCCCTTGTCCCAGTCGAACTCCGGCCAGACCTTCCTGACGTAGGCGGCCAGCGCACGGCCATGCTGCAGCTCCTCGTGCTCCCAGTGCTGGCTGAGCCAGGCGCCCAGTTCCTCGTCGTCGGCGAAATGGTCGACCAGGTTGCGCGCGTAGAGGTCCGAGCCGCTTTCGACGAAGGACGAGCTGCACAGCAGGAAGAACAGATCCTCGTCGTGGCGCACGCGGGCGAGCTCGATGCGCTCGAGGTCGATGCTTTCCAGGGTCCAG
Source organism: Rhodanobacter sp. OR92 (assembly GCF_000427545.1). NCBI lineage: Bacteria > Pseudomonadati > Pseudomonadota > Gammaproteobacteria > Lysobacterales > Rhodanobacteraceae > Rhodanobacter > Rhodanobacter sp. OR92. The sequence continues at coordinate 466,779 of NZ_KE386556.1, forward strand.
GGCAGGGCGGTGGATGGATTCAAGGCGAATGTCCCCGTGCGGCGATGGCTGCGGCGGCTGGTGGCCTGTCCGCAGATGACGGCAAGATGACACAGGATACGGCTTGGCCGCAGTGGCGGATTAACGTCGGCCGACTTAGCGCACCACCGTCACCGGCACGTGCGCGCGCGCCAGCACGTTGCCGGACACCGAGCCGAGCAGCCAGCGCGCCAGCGCGCCGCGCTCGGTATGGCCGATCACGATGTGGTCCACGCCGTGCTGTTCGATCTGGCTCAGCAGCACGTCGCCGGGGCTGCCCAGGGTCAGTTCGACGTCGATCAGGTCGGCCGCCTCCGGCACGATCGCGGTCAGCTCCTCAAGCAGTTCCTGCGCGCGTTCGGTGCCGTTGTCGGCCATCATCAGGGCGCAGGCGTCGGCGCCGCCTTCGGTGACCTGCAGTACCGACACCACGCGCACCCGGCCGTGGCTGCAGCGGGCCAGCTCGACCGCGAACTCGAACGCGCGGCGGGAGGCATCCGAGCCGTCGTAACCGACCAGCGAATACTTGACCATGGTGCTCCCTCGCCTCGTCGGCCGCAGCGTCGTGCCGAGTCTATGCGGGGCGTCCGCCGCGCCACAACCGCGGGGCCGCTCCCGGTGCGCCGGGTGCCGGTCTGCGCGCCGCGCCGCTACCGCCGCCTCAGCGGCGAAAGCCTGAACGGACAGTCATGCTTCTGCACGCGGCTGTCACGCCGCCCTGCACAATCTGCGCTCACCCCGCCGCGGCTGCCGCCCCACCTCGCAGCCGCAGCGCATGACGAACCCCACCCGCAGAAAGCGAAGGAGACGACGATGATCAAGCGTACGTTTGGAATGGCTGCCCTGGTAATCGCCTGCGCGGGCGCCGTAACCGCCCTGCCGGCCGGCAGCGCAAGGGCCGCCGAGGCCTCGGTGAAGTGCGATCTGGTGTACAACCTGTCCGGTTGGTCGCTGATCTACAAGCACGCCGAGGGCAGCGGCACCATCACCTGCGACAACGGCCAGCGCGCGAACGTGAAGATCGCCGTGGTCGGTGGCGGCCTCACCGCCGGCAAGTACCACATCGACAACGGCAAGGGCGAGATCAGCAAGGTGCACGACATCGCCGACGTCTACGGTGACTACGCGCAGGCCGGCGCCGAGGCCGGCGTGGTGAAGAGCGGCAGCGCGCAGGTGCTGACCAAGGGCACCACCTCGCTGGCGTTGTCCGGCACCGGCGAAGGCGTGAACCTGGGCGTCTCGATCGGCAAGTTCACCATCAGCAAACGCTGATCGCACCGGGGTGACGAAGAAGGGCGCCGCACGGCGCTCTTCTTCATGGACGCGCGTAAACTTCGCAGCCTGCAGCCGTGCCTCTTGCCCGAGTGGAGCATCCGCGATGCGTCGTCTTTGCCGTTTGTTTGCCCCGCCCCTGCCGCGCGTTCCGGCCAGCCCGAAGGCGGCCGCCTGATGTCGCCGGCGGTGCGCAACGATCCCGCGCCGGCGCGGCGTTTCGCGGCGTGGGCGGTCGGCCCGTGGGTACTGCTGCTGTTTGCCGCGCTGGGCTTCGTGCAGTACCTGCGGCATGCCGAATACCTCTACCTGGCGGCCGCCCTGCTGGTCATCGTGGCCTGCGCCGGCTGCATCCTGCGCCAGGCGTGGGCGCGCCCCGTGCTGCAGCTGCTGGCCGTGCTGCTGGCCGCGTGGGCGCTGGTGACGGCGGCGCTGATGCTGCAGCAAGCGGGCGATTTCGATACCGCCAGGCAGCATGCGCTGGCGCAGCCGCAACTGGGCGAGGTCGCGCTGTGGATGATCGCACGGGCCGAACGCATCTGGCAGGTCGGCCTGGCGCTCAAGGCCGCCGCGATCCCGTTGTTGTTGTGGCTGGCCTGGCAACTGGGCCGGTCGACGGTACGCGCGCAATTCCGTCCGCGGCGTCGCGGACGGTTGTAGCTGCTGGCGCTAGACTGCGCGAGAGGCTCACGCTGAGGGGACAGGGATGAAGCATTGGCCGATCGGTTTGTTCTGCGTATTGCTGTCGGGCGCCGCGCTGGCTGCCGGGCCCGCCGCGGTGCGCAAGCGAGTACAGGCAAGCATGCTGCTTACCGGAACGATCGTGGTGGCACCGGACGGCAGCGTCCGCAGCTATGTCATCGACAAGGTGGAGAAGCTGCCGTCCGTGGTGACCGGGCTGCTTGCCAAGAACATTCCGAACTGGAAGTTCGAGCCCACCCTGCTCGACGGCAAGCCGGTGGCGGCCAAGGCGACGATGAGCCTGCGCCTCGTCGCCAAGCCAGTGGGTGACGACGATTACTCGGTCGGCATCAGCGGTACCCAGTTCGGGCAGCAGGTGCCGGGTGAATCCATCACTTACAAGGATCAGGTGCGGCCGACGTATCCGCCCCAGGCGGTGCGGGCCCACGTATCCGGCACGGTCTATCTGGTGCTGCGCGTGGGGCGGCAGGGGCGGGTGCAAAAGGCCGAGGCCGAACAGGTCAACCTGGTGATGGTGGCCAGCGACCACGAAATGGAGCGGTGGCGCAAGGTGCTCGCCAACTCCGCCCTGGCGGCGGCGCGCGAGTGGACCTTCAACTTGCCGACGTCCGGCAGGCACGTGGGTGACCAGTACTGGGTAGCGCGGGTGCCCGTGACGTACAACCTGAGGAGGCTCGGCGAGATCCGGGGCGACGATTACGGCGAGTGGCGGCCCTATGTGCCCGGCCCAAGGCAACTGGTGCCCTGGATTGACGACTCACGGCTGCTGTCCGGCAGCGCGGATGCGCTTCCGGACGGAGGCATCCATCCACTCGAAAAGGGTGGCCTGCGACTGATCACGCCACCGGGTGGCGCCTGAGCCGTCCCGTGTTGCCGCGAGCGCCCCGTTTTGCTGCGCGTTCGCGTTTCGGAGCGAGAGCCACGTTCAGCATGGGTTGGCCAGTAGGCGGTTATCGCTGGGCACACTGTCTTCGGGAATCCTGTCCATGCACGTGCTCCGTTTGCCCGTTCTGCTGTTGTCCCTGTTCGCCGCGTGGTCGGTGCATGCACAGGATCTGGCGGCGACCTGCCACGCCAGCAGCAGCTATGACGTCACCCTGAAACCCGGCAGCCTGCTGTTCGATCGGCCGGCGCCCACTCCGTTCCACGTCGAGCTGCAGCAGGGCACGCTGCGCACCGACGGCGCCGCGGTGAAGCTGAATGCGGAAGATGAGGACCGACTGGCCTTGTTCGAGCGCGACCTGCGCGCGCTGGCGCCGCGGGTGCGCACGGTGGCACGCAACGGCGTGGACATCGCCGCGCAGGCGCTGCGCGAGGAGGCCGGCGGCATGGGCCTGGGCGCCGATACACGTACCGAATTCACCCGCCGCCTTGACGCGCACGCGGCCGAACTGAAGCGGCGCATCTCGGTCAGCCAGAGCACCCACGACTGGCAGGGCGACGCCGCCAACCAGGCGATGAACCAGATCGCCGGCGACCTGCTGCCGCTGCTGGCGGCCGACCTCGGCCAGCAGGCGATCAACGCCGCGCTGGCCGGCGACCTGCAGGCCGCCGCCAGCCTGCGCGACCGCGCCGCCGACCTCACCACCGCGTTGCGTCCGCGCCTGCAGTCGCGGCTGCAGGTGCTGCGCCCGCAGGTCGAGGCGCTGTGCCCGTCGATCCAGCGGCTGGCGGCCTTGCAGCAGGGTGTGCGCGGCGGCAGCGGGCAGCCGCTGGACCTGTTGCAGGTCGGGCCGTGAACGAGGCTGGCCGCCAGCTGACCGCCGGGTGGGGCGTCGCGCGGGGTTAATCTCCGGCTAAGTGGGCTGGCGCGAGGATGGCGCACCGCCCCCGATCGCCGATCCCGCATGCCGCAGTACCTGCCCGTCTCCGCCTGCAATGCCCTGATCCGGCGCAGCATCGACCTGCGCCAGCTGTATCGGCATGCCGCGACGGCGTGCGAACCGGGCTTGCGCATGGTGCTGAACGACAACGTGCACACGCTGGACCTGCTGATCGCCGACCTGCAGGCGCAGTTACGCGACCGCGGCGGCAGGCCGTGCCGGCGCGGCAGCTGGCGCGGAACCGTGCGCCGCCATCTTGCCGGCTGGCTGGTGCGTACCGCCGCACGCCGCGACAGCGCCTGGATCCACGTGCTGGCGCACGACGAGAGCGGGCTGCTGAACCGCTTCGAGCAAGCCATTGCCGCGGCCCCCGCCGAGGCGGTGCTGGTCCTGCGCCGGCAATTGCCGCGCTTGCGCGGCATCCATCTGGACATGCACAGTCTGGGCGGTACAGCACGCTATTGAACGGGGGGGCCGATGCGCGCGACTGCACAGGATGTCCTCGACTTCTGGTTCGCCGGGGCGAGCGCCGCACACTGGTTTGCCGCCGACACCGGGTTCGATGCGCAGATCCGCGAGCGTTTCGGCGAAGCCGCGAGGGCTGCCGCCGACGGTCGGCTGGACGACTGGGCGGCGACCCCGCCGGGCTGGCTGGCGTTGCTGATCCTGCTCGACCAGTTTCCGCGCAATCTGTATCGCGACGATCCGCGCGCCTGGGCGGCGGACGCCAGCGCACAGCGTGTGGCCTTGTCGGGCCTTGCCCGCAGTGATGACCGGCAACTGCCCGCCGTGCAGCGCGTGTTTGCCTACCTGCCGCTGGAACATGCCGAGAACATCGCGCTGCAGCAGCGTTCGGTGGCGTTGTTCGAGGCTTTGCTGGCGGATGCTGCACCGGAACAGCACCGGCAGCTCGAAAATTATCTGGACTATGCTCGGCGCCACCGTGAGGTGATCGTGCGCTTCGGCCGCTTCCCTCACCGCAACGCTGCACTCGGACGTTCCAGCACGCCGGAGGAAATACTCTACCTGGCACAGCCCGGTGCCGGTTTCTGAGGCGACTCGCCGCAAGGGAGCATGTCATGCGTCATCCATGGTTGATTTCGTTGCTGGCGTTCAGCCTGACCGCCCAGGCCGGGCAGACCCTGCGCATCGGCCAGCAGGTGCTGACGGTAGGCGATACCGCGGCGCATGCGGTCGCCCTGCTGGGCGTGCCGGCCCTCAAGGAGCCGGTGGAAAACACGTTCGGCGCGTATCTCGGCGAACGCTGGCAATACACCCGCGAGAATGGCCATGTCGTCGTCGTGACGATCATTGGCGGCAAGGTCGCCGACATCGACGACCGCCAGCGTTGAGGCGGCTTCCGCCGCGAAGCAGCCAGAGATTCCGGAATTCCAACCCGGCCAGGGAGCAGGTCATGCGCATTCGTCTCGTCGTTGCATTGTTCGCGTTCAGTGCCGCCGTGCAGGCGTCCAGCACCTTGCGCGTGGGCAGCCAGGTGCTCACCGCCGGCGACAGCCGCGAGCGGGTAGTCGAGCTGCTGGGCAAACCCACTTCGAAATCGCACACACGCAAGCCGCACAGTCACGGCAGTCGTCGCGGCGGCGCCCGTGCGGTGGACAAGAATCAGGGTGGCGAACAGTGGCGCTACCGCCGCGGCGATCATGTCACCGTGGTGACGATCGTCGACGGCCGGGTCAGCGAGATCGAGGACCGCCGGCTCTAGCCGTTCGCGATGGCGTCCGCGTCGCCGGCGGCGCGGTTGCCGCGACTCTCCTGCTAGGCTTGCCTGCGGTTTTTCGCGGAAGGCAGGCCATGTTCGATGTCTCGGTTGTGCCGGCGGCAGCCCGCGCGGTGTCCACTTACTCCGACCAGGCGGTGCAGCTCGGTTTGCGCCTGCTTGGCGCGCTGCTGGTGCTGCTGCTCGGCATGTGGGTGGCGCGCCGGCTGGCCGGTTTCGCCCAGGCGGCGCTGGGCCGGGCCAATCTGGATACCACGCTCAGCGGCTTCCTGCGCAACCTGATCTACGGCGTGCTGGTGGTCCTGCTGGTGGTGACCGCACTGGGCGTGCTGGGGGTGCCGTCGGCGCCGCTGGTCGCCGCGCTCGGCACCGCCGGGCTGGCGATCGGGCTGGCCCTGCAGGGCTCGCTCAGCAACCTGGCGTGGGGTGTGCTGCTGGTACTGTTCCGGCCGTTCCGGGTCGGCGACTACGTCAGTGCCGGCGGTACCGAGGGCACCGTGCAGAGCATCAACCTGATGCATACCCAGCTGATCCTGCCGGACAACCGCGAGGCGATCCTGCCGAACGCGAAGATCGGCGGCGACGCCATCGTCAATTTCAATCGCCGTGGCACGCGGCGCTTCGAGCTGAAGCTCGGCATCGCCTACCGTGATGACGCCGAGCGGGTGATGGCCACCATCATGCAGCTGATGGCGGCGGATCCGCGCATCCTGAAGGACCCGGCGCCCGGCGTGTGGATCGAGGGCCTGAGCGTGCAGACGGTGAACCTGGTGCTGCGCGGCTGGACCCTCGTCAGCGACGGTTGGGACGCGCAGACCGATCTGCTGCACGCGATCAAGCGGCGGATCGACGCGCAGCAGATCAGCGTTCCGGCAGGGCCGCAGCAGGTCACCCTGGTGCGCGGCACCCCCGGGCCCGACGGAGTCTAAGGCAGCGTGACCGCGCGGCGATTGTCGCTGGAGACCTTGTCGATCAGCTCGTTGTAGGGATCGATGCCGGCCACGGCGGGCCTGCCATCGACGGTGACGGTGAGTGTGCTGTCGCCGTCGGGCAGCAGACGCTTTTCCAGGTACAGCGGCTTGCCGTCCATGCCGTCGCCCTTTGATGCGGCAAACACGCCCACCTCGATCGGGATGTCCGGCTTCGCCGCGGTTTCCTTGCCGGTGCCGTCGACGTGGACCTTGCCGGCGTGCACCTGCAGGGTCACCTCGTACTTGCCGTTCGGCAGCTTCTTCGCGGTGGCGTCGGTGAGGCGGTTGTCGAACAGGGTGATCTTCCAGAAGAAATCGTCCAGCAGCGGCTGCCACTTCGGGTCGAGCGCCTTGCCCAGCGCGTCCATGAATTCCTGCGAGGTGGTGTACGGCGGCTGCTGGAAACCCTTGTCGAGCAGGAACTGCTTCAGCACCGCGTTCAGCGTGCCCTCGCCGACGTAGTCCTGCAATGCGTAGAACACCAGCGAGCCTTTCTTGTAGTGGATGTATTGCTGGTTCTCCACCTTCGCCAGCGGTTCCTCGGCCAGCTTCTCGGTGGCACGCCCCGCCAGATAGCCGTCCAGTTCGTACTTCAGGAACTTGTGCATCTGGTCGGCGCCGTACTTGTGCTTCATCACCATCAGCGCGGAGTACTGCGCCAGCGATTCGCTGAGCATGGTCGAGCCCTGCATGTTCGCGCCGATCACCCGGTGCGCCCACCACTGGTGCGCCACTTCGTGCGCGGTGACGTAGTAGACGTAGTCAATCTTTGTCTTGTCGCGCAGGTCGGCGATGAAACCGATCGACTCGGAGTACGGGATGGTGTTGGCGAACGACTGCGCGAAGCTGGCGTAGTTCGGGAATTCCAGGATGCGCAGCTGCTTGAACTGGTAGGGCGTGAAGTTCGCGTCGTAGTAGTCCAGCGCATCCTTCGCGCCCTGGATCATGCGGTCCACGTTCCACGCATGCGCCGGGTTGTAGTACACCGCGATGTCCACGCCCTTCCAGGTCTCGTGCTTCACCGCGTAGCGCGCCGACAGGTACGAGAAGAACGGCAGCATCGGCTGCTCCATCCCGTCCTGCGTCATGGTGTAGTGGAAATAGCGCCTGCCATTGGCGGTCCATTCCTTCTGCAGCGTGCCCGGCGCGATGGCGATCTGGTCGGGCGCGGTGGACACGGTGGTGTCGAAGCTGATCCAGTCCGCGTCGTTGCTGATGTAGGTGTTCGCGCGCGCTTTCTCGTCGCCCAGCTTCGGCATCCGCGGCACCTCGGCGGAAAGCCCGTACTTGCGCCGGTCGTTGCGGTCGGTGAGCTGCGTCTGGGTCTGGTAGCCGAACTGCGGCATCACGCTGTTGTTGAAGAACGTGCCGTTGTGCACGAGGAACTCGCCTTCCGGTCTGTTGGCGAAACCCTTCGGCGCGTATACCAGGTCGAAATCGAATGCCATCGACGCGCCCGGCGCCAGCGGCGTCTTCAGCCGGTAGATGGTGTAGCCGAGCTCCTTGTCTGCGCTGACCGTATCGTGCGGCGCGAAGTCCAGCGACTTCACGGCGAACTTGTCGTCGAAGTTCACGTGCAGCTCGCTGATCGGCGCCGTGTGCTTGTTCACCAGGGTGTAGTGGCCGCGGATCTCCAGCCGGCGCCGGTACGGGAAGATGTCCACGTCAGCCTTCACCGCGGTGATGCGCGGCTGCGGCAGGTTCTTGTACTTCGCGTATTTCTTCTCGTAGTCGGCGCGCTGGATCGTCTTCGTGGTGCTGCTCTGGTAGTGGTTCAGCACGTTGGTGTTGTAGTAGATCCACGCGCCGCTGCCGACGAACGCGAACAGCGCCGCCGCCAACGCGAGCTTCGCCGGCGCGTGCAGCCGCGCGCGCGCCTCGCGCAGGCGCTCGCGCCATGACGGCTCGGTGCCGCGTACCCAGAACAGCGCCGCCAGCACCAGCAGCGCCACCGCGGCGCAGGCCCAGTAGAAGTCGAACCACAGCACGGCTCGGAGGAAATGCCCGAAGCCGTTCATGTCCGAATACGGCAGCTCCGGCGCGTTGCCATAGTTGTACAGGTTCTGTTCCCAGTGCAGCAGGTCGAAGCCGATCGTGCTCAGCACCAGCCACACGATGGTCAGCAGGTAACCGAGGAACTTGTTGTTCGACAGCACCTGCAGGAACAGCGCCAGCACTGCCAGCAGCACGAACGGGAGCGCATTCAATGCCAGCGTGGCTAGGTACAGCCCGGGCTCCAGGTGCGTATAGCCGTGGCCCAGCTGCCAGCCGAGGCCCACGATCGCGCCGATCAGCAGGAAGCTCGCGATCACCGCCAGCAAGGCACCCAGCTTGGCGGTCAGCGGCACCCAGTCCGGTACCGGGAACGCGTCGCTGACTTCGGCCGAGCGCTGGCTGCGTTCGCGCCACACCAGCTCGCCGGCGTAGAACGTGACGATGATGTAGAGCAGCCACTGGAAGCCGCCGCGCACGTTTTCCAGCACCTGGTGCGTCACCGGCCAGGTGGCGGTGCCGTAGATCTGGCTGGACAGCGCGAGCGCGAAGATCAGGTTGAACAGCCCGAGCGCCAGCATGATCAGGAACGGCACGCCGCGCAGCACGCCCAGGGCGTCGAACACGAACTGCGTGCGCAGTTGCAGCAGGTGCGCGCGCAGGTCGTCGGCCAGGCGCACCTTCGGCAGGGCCAGCGTGGCGGCGCCGGCCTGCGGGCGCAGCAGCGGCGGCTCCGCCCGCTTCCTGCGCCGCGGCAGCCGCAGGCCCTCGCGATTCGGGCGGAACAGCGCTACGGCGGCGCCCAGCATGACCGCGCCGACCGCGCTCCACAGCACCCGGTTGAACAGCAGCACGCCCGTCAGCGCGGGCAGCTCGTGGTTGGCCTGGTCCGCCGACCAGTAGCGGGTGACCAGGGCCAGGGTGCGACCGCCGAACGGATCGAGCATGGCGGCGATGAAATGATTGTTGACGTCGCGGGTCAGCAGGCCGACGACGGAGTTCAGCACGAAGTAGACGATCAGGCCGATGTAAGTGGCCAGCAGCGAACGCGTGGTGGTGGCGAGCAGGAACAGCAGCGCGGCGATGAACAGCAGGTCCGGCACCACCATCACGCCGAACGCCCATGCGTAGCCATGCCAGCTGGCCGGGCCCAGCCGCGTCGCATCGATCCACGGCATCAGGCCGCCGACGGCGACGCCCAGCGCGCAGGCCAGCATGACCGCCAGCGCGGCGAGATAGCCGGCGGCGAAGCGGCCGCCGAGATAGGCGCCGCGGCTCAGCGGCGTGGTGAAGAACAGCTCCGCGGTGCGATTGTCGAAATCACGCAGCGCCGCGCCGGCCACGAACACCGTCACCAGGAAGATGCTGAGCACGGTGAGCACGCCGAGCAGCCGCGCGATCACCAGCGGCGCGTTGCGCAACACGTTGCCGCTGGCGCCGCCGACGATCACCGCGTCGGTGCTGGCCAGCGCGAACGCCAGCGCGCCGAACACCGCCGCGACGATCCAGAACAGCGGCGCCTTCAGTTGCTGGCGCAGTTCGAAGCGAAGTATCTCGAAGAACATCGGTATTCCCGTCCGTGTTTCGGCAGCTGGTGTCAGGCGGCGCGGGCGGTGGCCTGCGCGCGCAGGCGGCCGAAGTAGACGTCTTCCAGGTCGGGCGCGACGGGTTCGAAGCCGTCTTCCGGCAGCGCATCGGCCAGCACGTGCAGCAGGGTGCGGCCGCCGGCGAGGCGGGTGGACAGGATGTTCATGCGGGCGCGGTAGCCGTCCAGTGCGGCCTTGTCGATCGTGCGCCGCCACACGCGGCCTTCCAGCGAGCGGATCGCCTCGGCCGGCTCGCCGCTGAGCAGCACCTGGCCCTGGCCGATGATCGCCATGTGCGAGCACAGGTCGGTGACGTCCGCCACGATGTGGGTGGACAGGATCACCACCACGCGTTCGCCGATTTCGGCCAGCAGGTTGAGGAAGCGGTTGCGCTCTTCCGGGTCGAGCCCGGCGGTGGGCTCGTCCACGATCACCAGCCGCGGGTCGCCGATCAGCGCCTGCGCGATGCCGAAGCGCTGGCGCATGCCGCCGGAGTAGGTGCCGAGCTTGCGCTTGCGCACGTCCCACAGGTTCACCTGGCGCAGCAGCGATTCCACCAGCTCGCGCCGCTCGGCCTTGACGGTGACGCCCTTGAGCACGGCGAAGTGCTCAAGCATCGCCTCGGCCGACACCTTCGGGTACACGCCGAACTCCTGCGGCAGGTAGCCGAGCAGGCGGCGGGTGGCCTGCTTGTCGGCGAGCAGATCCATCCCGTCCAGCCGGATCGCGCCTTCGTCCGGGTCCTGCAGCGTGGCGATCGTGCGCATCAGCGACGACTTGCCGGCGCCGTTCGGGCCGAGCAGGCCGAACATGCCGCTGGGGATGTCCAGCGACACGCTGCGCAGCGCCTTGACGCCGTTGGCATAGGTTTTCGACAGGTCGCGTATCGTCAGCATGGGTGTCTTCCGGCGCCGCGCGCGCGGCATGGTCATGCGGCTCAGACTACGGTAAGGGCCGGGGGCGCGCGTGCGCTCAAGGTCATGCATACGCTTGCGCATGGTGGCCGGAAAATCGGCGGAATCGCTTGATCCGGGCATACGGAATGGGCGTGCCTTCGTTATGATTGAGGTCTTGTATGCGACCGCCATCCCCGAGCGGCACGCCATCGCCAGCAGGAGTCACCATGGCCGACCTCAAAGAAGCCCGCGTTCCCGATATCGGCCACGCGGACGTTCCCGTCATCGAAGTGCTGGTCAAGGCCGGCGACCGGGTGGAGAAGGAGCAGAGCCTGATCACGCTGGAGTCGGACAAGGCGACCATGGAAGTACCCGCGCCGTTCGCCGGCACGGTGAAGGAAGTGAGGCTGAAGGTGGGTGACGAGGTTTCCGAGGGCGCGGTGATCGCCATCATCGAAACCGACGGCGCCGCCGCCGAGCCGGCCGCGGCCAAGCCCGCGGCGGCGCCGGCGCCGGCAGCTCCCGCCCCGGCGTCTGTACCCGCGCCTCCCGCAACGGCGCCCGCGTCGGCCGAGCCGAAGCCCGCGCCGATCGCCGGCCAGGGCGTGCACAACGCACCCGAGGGCGACGTGCCGCCGCAGGCGCGCCCGCCGTTCGACGCCAACATCGTGATGCCCGGCGACGCGCCGTACGCGAGTCCGGCGGTGCGCGCCTTCGCGCGCGAGCTGGGCGTGGACATCCAGCAGGTGAAGGGCAGCGGCCGCGGCGGTCGCATCCAGCGCGAGGATGTCAGTGCCTACGTCAAGCACGCGCTCGCTTCCGGCGCGCGCCCGGTGGTCGGCGCCGCCGCCTCGGTGGGCGGCCTGAACCTGCTGCCGTGGCCGAAGGTCGACTTCGCCAAGTTCGGCGAGATCGAGGAGAGGCCGCTGTCGCGCATCCAGAAGATCTCCGGCGCGAACCTGGCGCGCAACTGGGCGATGATCCCGCACGTCACCCAGCACGAGGACGCCGACATCACCGAGATGGAGGCGTTCCGCAAGCAGCTCGGCGCCGAGCAAAAGTCCGATAAGGGCGGGGACCTGAAGATCAGCCCGCTGGTGTTCCAGATCAAGGCGGTGGTGGCCGCGCTGAAGCAGTTCCCGCAATTCAATGCCTCGCTCGACGAGTCGGGCGAGAAGCTGATCCTGAAGAAGTACTTCCACATCGGCATCGCGGTGGACACGCCCGATGGCCTGGTGGTGCCGGTGATCCGCGACTGCGACAAGAAGGGCCTGCTCGACCTGGCGCGCGACCTGGCCGAGATCTCGAAGAAGGCGCGCGACAAGAAGCTCGGCCCGGCCGAGATGTCCGGTGGCTGCTTCTCGATCAGCTCGCTCGGCGGCATCGGCGGCACCTACTTCACGCCGATCGTCAACGCGCCGGAAGTCGCCATCCTCGGCGTCTCCAAGTCGGTGATGAAGCCCGTGTGGAACGGCAAGGAATTCGCGCCGCGGCTGCTGCTTCCCCTGTCGCTCAGCTATGACCATCGGGTGATCGACGGCGCGCTCGCCGCGCGCTTCGCCAGCTTCCTCGCCAACCAGCTCGGCGACATCCGCCGGCTGCTGCTCTGACGGAGGCGATGACCATGGCGAACACGATCGAGATCAAGGTTCCCGACATCGGCGGCCACGACAACGTGCCGGTGATCGAAGTGCTGGTGAAAGCCGGCGACACGGTGGCGAAGGAACAAAGCCTGATCACGCTGGAGTCGGACAAGGCGACCATGGAGATTCCCTCCAGCGCCGCCGGCGTGATCAGGGAGCTGAAGCTCAAGGTGGGCGATGAAGTGTCCGAAGGCGCGGTGATCGCCGTATTGGAAACCGTCGGCACAGCCGACTCATCGTCCCCCTCTCCCCTTCCGGGAGAGGGCAGGGGTGAGGGTGCGGGGTCACCGGGCAGCTCCAACGAAGAAGCGACCAAGAGCAACCAGCCCCCCGCAAGCCCCGTCCCCTCACCTCAATCCTCTCCCCGGGGGGGAGAGGAGGCGAAGGTGCCGCAAGCGGCAGCTTCATCTGGGAAGAAGCCCGACATCGAATGCCAGCTGGTGGTGCTCGGCTCCGGCCCCGGCGGTTACTCGGCCGCGTTCCGCGCCGCCGACCTCGGCGTCGACACCGTGCTGGTGGAGCGCTACGGCACGCTCGGCGGCGTCTGCCTCAACGTGGGCTGCATCCCGTCCAAGGCGCTGCTGCATGCTGCTGCGGTGATTGACGAAGCCGCAGCGATGGCCGCGCACGGTGTCGCATTCGGCGCACCGAAAATCGACCTCGACAAGCTGCGCAGCTTCAAGAGCAAGGTGGTCGGCCAGCTCACCGGCGGCCTCGCCACGATGGCGAAGCAGCGCAAGGTGCGCACGCTGGTGGGCAACGGCATGTTCGTGTCGCCGCATGAGATGGAAGTCCAGACGGCCGATGGCGTGAAGCTGCTGCGCTTCGAGCACGCGATCATCGCGGCCGGTTCGCAGTCGGTGAAGCTGCCGGCGTTCCCCTGGGACGACGAGCGCGTGATGGATTCCACCGGCGCGCTGGAACTGAAGGACGTGCCGAAGAACCTGCTGGTCGTCGGCGGCGGCATCATCGGCCTGGAAATGGCCACGGTGTACTCGGCGCTGGGCAGTGCGGTGACCGTGGTCGAGTTCATGGACCAGCTGATCCCCGGCGCCGACACCGACCTGATCAGGCCACTGGCCAAGCGTCTGGGCAACAAGCTCAAGGGCGTGCACCTGAAGACCAAGGTGGTCAGCGCCAAGGCCACCAAGAAGGGCATCGAGGTCGGCTACGAAGGCGACAGCATCCCCGAGACCACGCTGTTCGACCGCGTGCTGGTCGCGGTGGGCCGCTCGCCGAACGGCAACAAGATCGGCGCGGACAAGGCCGGCGTGGCGGTGACCGAGCGCGGCTTCATCAACGTCGACACGCAGATGCGCACCAACGTGCCGCACATCTTCGCCATCGGCGACCTGGTCGGCCAGCCGATGCTGGCGCACAAGGCCACCCACGAGGCGCACGTCGCGGCGCAGGCTGTGGCCGGGCAGAAGAGCCATTTCGACGCACGGGTGATCCCGTCGGTCGCCTACACCGATCCGGAAATCGCCTGGGTCGGCGTGACCGAACGCGAGGCGAAGGAGAAGGGCTTGAAGGTCGGCGTGGGCAAGTTCCCGTGGGCGGCCTCGGGCCGCGCCATCGGCATCGACCGCACCGAGGGTTTCACCAAGCTGATCTTCGACGAAGAAACCCACCGCATCGTCGGCGCCGGCATCGTCGGCGTGCATGCCGGCGACCTGATTTCCGAACTGGCGCTGGCGATCGAGATGGGCAGCGAGGCGGCCGACATCGCGCTGACCATCCACCCGCACCCGACCCTGGGCGAGTCGGTCGGCATGGCCGCGGAAGTCTACGAAGGCACCATCACCGATCTGTATCTGCCGAAGAAGAAGTGAGCGTCGCGCCGCGCTTCGGCGCGGCGTGCGCCTGACCCGCGAGGTGCCCATGTCGCTGAGGATATGTCTCGCCGGCGCCACCGGCTGGGCCGGTTCGGAGCTGGCGCGCGGCATTGCCGCCGCCGATGACCTTGTACTGGTCAGTGCCGTGGCGCGCCGGCATGCCGGGCAGAAACTCGGCGACGTGCTGAGCGAAGACGGGCTCGATGCAACGATCTTCGGCAGTGCCGCCGAGGCGCTGACGCAAGCCTGCGACGTGTTCGTCGAGTACACCCATCCGGACAGCGCCAAGGCGAACATCCTCGCCGCACTGGAACACGGCGCGCACGTGGTGGTCGGCACCTCGGGCCTCACCGACGCGGACTACGCGCAGATCGACGCACTGGCGCGCGAGCGGCGGCGTGGCGTGCTGGCCTGCGGCAACTTCGCGCTCACCGCGGTGCTGCTGATCAAGTTCGCCGAGATGGCGGCCAAGCTGATCCCGCAGTGGGAGCTCGTCGACTACGCCAGCGCGGGCAAGCCGGATGCGCCCAGCGGCACCGTGCGCGAACTGGCCACGCGCATGGGCAAGGTGCGCCAGCCGCAACTGGAGGTGCCGCTGGAGCAGACGGTCGGCCTGCGCGAGACGCGCGGCGGCACGCTGGCCGGCAGCCAGGTGCATGCGCTGCGCCTGCCCGGTTTCGTGATCGGTGCCGAGGCGATCTTCGGCATGCCGGACCAGACCCTGACGATTCGCCACAACGCCGGCAGCAGCGCCAAGCCCTACGTGGACGGTGCGTTGCTGGCGATCCGCAAGGTGTCCATGCTGACCGGCCTGCACCGCGGTCTGGATGCGGTGCTGGAGCTGTAACGGGGGTTTCCCGGCTCAGGGGCGGCTCGCCGCACTGCCGCCAGTCTGTCCGGGCAGCGCGTCCCGCAAGTGCTGCTGCAGCGTCTGCAGATTCTGCCGGGCCTGATCCAGCATCGTCGCCATCTGGCTGATCACGTGCAGGAACTCGCGTGGCTGCACGTTGCCGGCTTCGAGATCGGTCATCGCGTCGATCATCTGGGGGCCGTCCATCACCAGCGTGAGGTTCGCGCCCAGGCCGGCACCGACGTCGCGCTGGCTGGCATAGGCGGCGGAGTAGCGTTGCATGCGCTGCTTGTCGATCCAACTGGCGGACTGGTCAGCCACGGCCACGTCCCAGGCCTCGTGGCGCAGGGTCGGCCAGTTCAGGTTGAGGTTGAAGTGCCTGGCCGCCACCAGCGTCTGGATGTGCTGCGCGATCGCCGCTTCCGGCACGTGCGTCTTGAAGTCCTGCAGCAGGTTGTCGCGGATGGCGGCAAGCCGCTTCGCCTGCCGTTCGTC
This sequence comes from Rhodanobacter sp. OR92, assembly GCF_000427545.1. Lineage (NCBI taxonomy): Bacteria > Pseudomonadati > Pseudomonadota > Gammaproteobacteria > Lysobacterales > Rhodanobacteraceae > Rhodanobacter > Rhodanobacter sp. OR92. Next base: position 482,600 of record NZ_KE386556.1, read on the forward strand.
CTGCGCCAGCGAGGAATCGACGGCATCCAGGTTGGAGCGGATCTCCGCGTCGATCCGCACGCCGGCCGCTTCGGCCGCGTGGGCGTGGTGCGTGTACTCGATCCATGCCTCCAATCCGAGCGCGGTGAGAATGCTGAGCACGATCATCAGGTAGTGCTTGGCGAAGTCCTTGAAGGACTCCAGCCGAACCTTCGGCAGTTCGAGGTGCATGCGGTCTCCGGGGATGGCAGGCGAGGTGCGAAGGGTAGCGGATTGGCCGGCTCCGGCTTGGGCCGGGTGTCGGGCCGGTTCGGGAATTCAGGCGGTCGGGCCGTGAATATGCCGCTGCCACCGTCCCAGCAGCCACGACGCGCCGAGACAACCGGCAAGCATCAGCAACCAGTGGGTGGCCGGTGCGTGCGGGGTCGGCAGCAGTGCGGCGAACGACGGCAACCACGTGCTGCCGTAGATCGCCACCACGACGCCCGTGGCCACCACCAGCACGGCCGCCAGCGCCAGCATCAGCACGAATTCGAAACGCGTACCGGATGCCGCCCGGGCCGGACTGGCGGCAACCCGTGCGGCCAGCTGCCGTGCGAAATCTGCCGGCAACGCTTCCGGTGACGGCTCACGCAAGGCCCGTGCGATCAGGCGGTAGCGCCGGCCGCGCGCGTCGTCGCCGGCGGGGTCGAGCTGCAGGCGTTCGCGCTGCATGGCGCGTTCCTGCGCCAGCCATTCGCGCTCGTGCGCTGGGTCGTCGAAAGGAGGAATGGGGTCGTCGGTGTGCTGGGTCATGCTGCAACTCCGGTCCGCGTTTCGAGCGCGCCGCGCAGGCGCAGACGTGAGCGGAACAAGTGGCTCTTGATGGTGCCGCTGGCCAGGCCGGTGATCCGGGCGATCTCCGGGATGGTCGTTTCTTCGAGGTAGTACAGCGTCAGCAGCGTGCGCTGCAACGGCGGCAACGCTTCGATCGCCTCATGCAGGTGCCGCGCGGTTTCCTCGTCCGCGCAGGCCGCCTCCAGGTCGAAGCCGTCGCCGAGATTCTCCACCAGTGCGTAGCCGTCGTCGGCGCCATGGTCGACCAGCGCAATGCGCTTGTGCTGCAGGTGGCGCAGCGCGATGGTGTACGCCACGCGGCCGATCCAGGATTTCAGCGCGCTCTCGCCGCGGTACTGGTGCAGGCACTGGTGCACGCGCAGGAAGGTGTCCTGGCATAGCTCGCGCGCGTCTTCCGGGTTGCGCACCATGCGCTGGATGATGTGCCAGCACAGCCCCTGGTACTCGTGCACGAGCCGTTCGAACGCGCCCGGCCGCTTGGCCAGCACGGCGTCGACCAGTTCGCGGTCGGGGCTGCTGCGGATGTCATCCATGGCGCCAAGGGATACGCGCAGGCGCCCGGCGGTTGCAAGTGCGCGGCTGCAACCACCCCGGGGGCGGCTGTATCTATCTTCCCGACAGCCACCACACTCCCAAGGAGAGCACCATGAGCTTCGGCGAACTCATCCCGATCAGCCTGTTTGTCTGCATCGCCTATTCGATCAAGGTCTGCGTCGACGCCATGGTGCGCCGGCACATGGTCAATGCCGGCGGTTCGGAGCAGCTGGTCAATTCGATCCTGCGCGAGGAGGACCAGCGCCGCCGCCATTCCTCGCTGCGCTGGGGCGTCGTGCTGGTGGCGCTGGCGATCGGCTTCGGCCTGATCCAGTGGTTCGACTGGCACGAGATCACCCCCGGCCTGATCGCGGTGCTGGCCGGCACGACCGGGCTGGGCAACCTGGCGTTCTTCGCGATTTCGCGGCGGATCGGCTAGATTCGGCGGCGGAACCGCCGCCCTGTCGGCGCGCCATGAAGGAAGCGAGTCGGCGGCATGAACGAGCAACTGCTGTTCAACCTGGTGGACCTGGCCGGCACGTTCGCGTTCGCGATCAGCGGCGCGACCGCGGCCCGGCGCTGCAACCTCGACCTGTTCGGCATCCTGGCGATCGCCTTCATCACCGCCTGCGGCGGCGGCATCGTGCGCGACCTGTGCATCGGCGCGGTCCCGCCGGCGGGCTTGTCCGACTGGCGCTACCTGCTCACCGCGGTGGTCGCCGCGCTGCTTACCGTGGTGGCCTATCGCTGGGTGGAGCGGCTGACCTATCCGGTGCGCCTGTTCGACGCGATGGGGCTGGGCCTGTTCGCGGTGTACGGCGCGCACAAGGCGCTGCTGTTCGGCCACAACGCGGAGGTGGCGATCCTGCTCGGCATGGTCACCGCGATCGGCGGCGGCATGGCGCGCGACGTGCTGCTGGCGCGCGTGTCGATCGTGTTGCAGCAGGAGATTTACGCGCTGGCCGCGCTCGCCGGCGCCGCGCTGGCGGTGCTCGGCGAATACTTGCACTGGCCCGCGGTGTGGGCGACCTGGCTGCCGATCCTGTTCTGTTTCGGGCTGCGCTTCGCGTCGCTGCGCTACCACTGGAACCTGCCGCGCTTCGGCCGCGAACGCCAGGCGTGATGCGCTACGCGCTTCTTCCGGGCGAACCCGCGGCGGCCGATGCATGACGGACAAGACAGAGGGGCCGGATCCTGCAATCCGGCCCCTCGCCGCGCATGGGTGTGCGGAATGCTCAGTGCTGCTGGTGGGTCTTGGAATGCCCCTTGGCCTTATGCTCGCCCTTGTTCTTGCTGTTGGCGACCGGGCTGACGGTCTTGCCGACATTGGCGTCGTCGGCCTTTGCCGTGTGCACGGCGTCGGATACGGCGTCGCCATGCGCGTCCTGGTTCGTGTGCATGGACGGAGCGCTGGGGGGAGTGTGGCCACCCGCACCGTGTTGCGGAGCGGCGATGGCGAACGAAATCGGCAGGGCAAACGCGGCGGCAATCAGGACGGCGTTGATGGTCTTGGTCATGACGTACGTAACCTCGGTTGGGATGGGCCATGCGGCGCATGGCCTGGTTACGATAGGGCCGTGCCCGAGCGGCAGGATGAATGGCGGATATTCGCAAGAAATTGCGTGTGGATCGCGTCACGGGGCTGCCCGTTCGTACATCGACTCAGGCCTCGAACAGATCCGCCTGCGCCTGGTAGCTGTCGCGGTCGACGAAGCCGGCCAGGCCGACGCCGACCAGGCGGTAGCGGCTGTCGGCGGGGCGCTCGACACGCTCGCGCAACGCGCAGGCGATGTCGGCCAGCTCGGCGGCTGACATCGGCCGCGTTGGCGGGGTGAGGCTGCGGGTCAGCGTGTGGAAGTCGGCGGTCTTCAGCTTCAGCACCACGGTGCGCGCCACCCGGCCGTGCTCGCGCTGGTGGCCGGCCCAGGCCTTTTCGGCGAGCTGGCGGATGTGCGGTTCCAGTTCGTCGAGCCGCAGGTCGTGTTCGAACGTATCCTCGGCCGAAACCTGCAAGGTGGGGCGCTGCGGCTGTACCGGATGCTCGTCGATGCCCTGCGCCAGCTCGTGCAGGCGCCGGCCCCAGCGGCCGAAGCGCTGCTCCAGCTCGGCCTGCGCGAACGCGCGCAGCTCGCCCACGGTGGCGATGCCGAGCGCGGCCAGCTTCGCCTCCATCACCTTGCCCACGCCGGGCAGGCGGCCGACCGGCAGGGGAGTGAGGAACGCCTCGACCTGCTGCGGGCGGATCACGAACAGGCCGTCGGGCTTGCGGAAATCCGAGGCGATCTTGGCCAGGAACTTGTTCGGTGCCACGCCGGCCGACGCGGTCAGCCGGGTTTCCTCGCGGATCGCCTCGCGGATCGCCTCGGCGGTGGCGGTGGCCGAACCCAGGCCGCTTTTCGTCGTGGTGACGTCGAGGTAGGCCTCGTCCAGCGACAGCGGTTCGATCAGCTCGGTATGCCGCGCGAAGATTTCGCGCACCTGCCGCGACACCGCCTTGTAGCGCACGAAATCCGGCGGCACGAAGATCAGCTGCGGGCACAGCCGCTCGGCGCGGATCGCCGGCATCGCCGAGCGCACGCCGAACACGCGCGCCTCGTAGCTGGCCGCGCACACCACCGAGCGCGCGCCGCGCCAGGCCACCGCCACCGGCTTGCCGCGCAGCGAAGGGTCGTCGCGCTGCTCCACCGACGCGTAGAACGCGTCCATGTCGACGTGGAGGATCTTGCGCGACGGAGCGGGCACGCGGACGACCGTGGTGGGATGCATGGATTCTAGAACCCGCGGCCGCCGGAAAGTGTCAGCAGCGATGCCGCGCCGAGCGCCGCAGGCGCCACTCGAACACCGCCAGCGCGACGCTGCCCAGCACGAACGGCAGCGCGGTGTAGGTAAGCCGATAGCACAGGATCGCGGCGAGCAGGTCGGCGCGCGCCGCGGGCGGAAACGAGGCCAGCATGATCGTCTCGAACACGCCCAGCCCACCCGGTGCATGGCTGGCGATGCCGGCCAGCACGGCGGCCACGTAGATCGGCAGGAAGTCCACCAGCGGCGGCGCGCTCGCCGCCGGCAGCAGCACGTACAGCGCGCCGAGCGCGGCCAGCATCTCCACGCCGCCGACCAGCATCTGCATGGAGGCGATGCGCGCGTTCGGCAAGGCCAGCGTCAGTCGCCCCAGCGCGAGCGTGCGCGGGCGGGCCAGCCAGGCGAGCAGTGCGAGCAGCGCCAGCAGCAGCGCCGCGCCCGGCCAGCGGCCCCAGCCGCGGGTGATCTCCGGCTGCCAGCACAGCGCGCCGGTGGTCACCACGGTGAAGCCCAGCCCCACGCCGAACCCGGCCAGCGCCACGATGCGCGCGATGTCGCCGGCGCCGAGTCCGGCCGTGGCGTAGATGCGGTAGCGCAGCGCGGCGCCGGTGATCGCATGGAAGCCCAGCGTGTTCGAGATGCCCTGGGTGACCGCGCCGGCGAACGCGGCCAGCTGCGCCGGGATGCGCTCGCGCACCACGGTGCGCGCAGCAAGCACGTCGAACATCGCCAGCATCGCCAAACTGAGCAGCGCCGCCCCGGCGGAACACGCGATGCGCCAACCCGGCAACTGCGACCAGGCCGCTGCCACGTCGTGCCAGCTGAGGTGGGTGAGGTAGCGATGCAGCAGCCACAGCGCCAGGGCGAACGCCGCCAGCGAGCCCGACCACGACAGCAGGCGCAGCCAGCGCGCGGACGACCCGGCGGGAGCGTGCGGGTCAGCCATGCTCAGCGGGCGTCCGCCAGCGCGGCCGGCGACAGCCGGGCGGCCACGTCCCGGGCCAGCCGCTCGGCGGCGGCAGGGTGTGCGGCCAGGTGCAGGAACGGCTCGATCAGCTCCAGCTCCATCACCAGGAAACGCCCGCCGCTGACTACGCCGTCGACGCGCACGTAGGCATGGTCGCCATGGCCGATCGCGGCCACTGCCGCCAGTGCGCGGTCGGCCGCGGCCAGGATCGCGGCATCGGGCTGCGCCGGCTCGGCGCTGCCGCCGTACTCGCCCTGCACGCGGTAGTCGCCGGCGGCCGGGCGCTTGATCACCGCGTGGCTGAATGCGCCGGCGAAATACAGCAGCGACCATTCGCCGTCGCTGACCACTTCCGGCACGAACGGCTGCACCAGGTAGTCGTGGCCGCGCGGCAGTTGCGCCACCGCGGCGGCGAACGCCGCGTCGCCGGCGGTGCCGCGCAGCGTGCGCCAGGCGCTGCCGCTGATGTTGGGCTTGACCACCACCGACTGCCCGCTCATTGCCGCCAGCGCCCCGGGCAGCGCACTGGCCGTTGCGAGTCGCGTGGGAATGATCGCCACGCCGTGCCGCGCCAGTTCGAGCAGGTAGCGCTTGTCACTGTTCCAGCGCAGCAGCGCGCTGTCGTTGATGGTAGGAATGCCGAGGCGGTCGAGCCGATCCAGCCAGTCGAGGAACGCCGCGTGGTGCTTGAAGTAATCCCAGATGGTGCGGATCAGCACCGCGTCGAACGCCGACCAGTCCAGCGCCGGGTCGTTCCACACGCAGACCACCGGCCGGACGCCGAGCTGCTCCAGCGACGCCGCCAGATGGGCATCGTCGGGCTGGATGGCGGGATGGTCGGCGGACGTGGCGACGGCGAGCCGGCGCGTGACAGCGTGAGTGGACATGGCGACACCTCCAATAGCGGAAAGGGCGCCCTTGCCATGGAGTCGCCGGCCGAGCGTGGCGGGCATGGCCCGCTGCAGCACCCCTCGGCGGCGACGGCGCGGCTGAAATCGCCGCGCCACGAACCGGCACAGTCTTCCGGCGCGGCGGCGACTTGTCAATTTGCCGCATGGCATGTCGCCAGGCCCGAGGGCATGCCGCGCGGGACTGGTGGAAACGGCATCGACAATGGCAAGGTAGCCGGATGCTGACCGAACCTGCCAATGCCTATGCCCGTCGCCTGAACACCTGGGACGCCGCGATGATCGTCATCGGCGGCGTGATCGGGGCAGGCATCTTCCTCACTCCGGCCACGGTGGCGCGCCACACGTCGTCCGGCGCGGAGGTGCTGCTGCTGTGGGCGATCGGCGGCCTGCTGACTCTGGCCGGCGTGCTGTGCTACGCCGAACTGGGCGCGCGGCGGCCGCAGGCCGGCGGCATCTACGTCTACCTGCGCGAGGCGTTCGGCCTGCTGCCGGCGTTCCTGTTCGGCTGGACCATGGCGCTCATCAACTACCCCGGCAGCGTGGCCGCGGTGGCCACCATGTTCGCCGACTACTTCTGCACCGCGATCGGGCTGCCGCCGCTGCTTTACGTCAAGCCGGTGGCGGTCGGCGCGATCGTGTTCATCGTCGGCATCAACCTGTTCGGCATCCGCGCCGGCGCGTGGATGCAGAACATCTTCACCGTGCTGAAGCTGACTGCGGTCGCGCTGCTGGTGGTCAGCGGGCTGGTGCTGGCGCAGGGCCACCTGGGCCTGGCGCTGGCGCGCGACACCACCTACCCGGTGTCGTCGTGGGCATTTGCCGGCGCGCTGCTGCCGGTGCTGTTCACCTATGGCGGCTTCCACTACCTCAACGACCTCGCCGGCGAAGTGCGCAACCCGCAGCGCACGTTGCCGCGCGCGCTGGGCATGGGCATGGCCGGCGTGGTGATCTGCTACGTGCTGGCCAACTACGCCTACCTGGCGGGCCTGGGCCACGCCGGCCTGGCCGCCAGCGAGGCACCGGCGGCGGACCTGATGCGGCGGATGTTCGGCGAGTCCGGCGCCACCGTGATCGCGGTCGGCATCGCCTGCTCCACCTTCGGCTACTGCGCCATCGCCATCGCCGGCGGCGCGCGCGTGCTGCAGACGATGGGCGCGGACGGGGTGTTCTTCCGGGCCGCCGGCCGCGTCGATCTGCGCACGCGCGCGCCGCAGATCGCGCTGGCCCTGCTCGGCGCCTGGGCGGTGGTGCTGACCCTGTCCGGCAGCTTCAACCAGCTGCTCAACTACACCACCGTGGGCGAGTGGCTGGGCCACGTGTTCGGCATCGGCACGCTGTTCTGGTACCGCAAGCATTTCATCGACGACCCGGCGCCGTACCGGGTGCCGTTCTACCCGCTGCTGCCGCTGATCTTCGTGATCACCGTGTTCGGCGTGATCGTGACCAGCGCGATCCACGCGCCGGGCGACGCCGGCATGAGCCTGGCGATCATCGCGCTGGGCGTGCCGGTGTACTACGGTTGGCAGCGCTGGATGCACCGCCAGTCGGCGTGAAGCCCCCGCCTTGCAGGGCGGGCGGCGCCTGCCCTGCAAGACCGGTTCGCAAGAGGATGCCTTTGATGAAACGCCATGCGTGGATCTGGCTGTGCCTGGGCGGCCTCGGCACCTGCCACGCCTCGGCCATGCCGGGCGTGGCCGACCTGGCGGCACCTGATGCCGGAGCCCGCATCAGCCTCGACCACGTGCAACGTGCCGGCGGCACCGAACACGCCGGCGACGGCGTGGCGCAGCAGCGCTACGTGTTCCAGCCGGCGCCACGCCCGCAGATCGCGATCGCGCCGGCAGGCGGTGCATGGGACTGGTCGGGGCAGGGCGAGCTGCGCCTGCGCGTGCAGAACGCGATGCCGTGGGCGGTGACGCTCGAGGTGGCGGTCGACGGCGCGGCGAACCAGCGCCTGCAGGCGACCGTCGGCGTGCCGGCCGGGCCGGCGCAGACGCTGGTGGTGCCGCTGCCGGCGACCTCGCCGCGCGGCGAAGGCATGCAGGCAGGGCCGCCGATGCCGTTCGACGACCACGGCCGGCCGACCCTGCTGGCGACCACGGTGCAGGGTGCGCTGGATCTGCGCGATGTCCGCGCGATCCGGCTCGGCGTGCCCACGCCGCAGACCGCGCAGACCCTGCTGTTCGGTCGCCTCGACGTGGCGCCGGGTTCGGCCAGCGGGCACGAAGCCTACGCTGGCATCGTCGACCGCTACGGCCAGTTCACTCGCGCCGACTGGCCGGAGAAGATCGATACCGACGCCGCGCTGCGTGCGGCGGTGCAGGCGCGGCCGGCTACGGTGCGGAGCGCGGAACGGGACGCCTACGGCGGACGTCTGGACGTCCATGGCTGCGATCGCACCGGCTGGTTCCGCACGCAGAAGCGCAATGGCCGCTGGCAGCTGGTGACGCCCGACGGCCATGCGTTCTTCTCGCTCGGCGTCAACGCAGTGATCACCGACGGCGGGCGCAGCTACGTCGAGGGCCGCGAGTTCATGTTCCGCGATCTGCCGCCGAGCCGCGGCGAATGGGCGGCGTTCTACGGTCATGACGACAGCCGCAGCAGTGAGCAGGGCGCCAGCCGCGGCATCGACTACAACCACGGCCGCTGGTTCGACTTCTACGCGGCGAACCTGTATCGCGTCGACGGCCGCGACTGGCTGGCCGCATGGCGCCGTCGCGCGCTGGATCGGCTGCAGGCGTGGGGCTTCAACACCCTCGGCAACTGGAGCGACGACGCGCTGGGCCAGGCGCATCGGCTGCCATACACGCGCTCGATCGAGATCGCCGGCGACTACGCCAACGTTTCGAGCGGATACGACTACTGGGGCCGCATGCCCGACCCGTTCGACCCGCGCTTCGCGCAGGCCGCGGAGCGGGCGGCGGCGACAGCGAGCGCCGGCGTGCGCGACGATCCGTGGCTGCTCGGCTACTTCGCCGACAACGAACTGGCCTGGGCCGGCAGCGGTCCGCAAGGCCGTTGGGGCCTGGCGCTGGGCACGCTGGCTGGCACGGTGAGCAGCCCCGCCAAGCGGGCCTTCATCGCCGACCTCAAGGCGAAGTACCGCACGCCGGCGCAACTGGCCGCGGCGTGGGGCATCGCGCTCGCCTCCTGGGACACGCTCGACGCCACCGGCTTCGCCGCGCCCGCGCCGGATGAAGCGCATCCGGCGATCGCGCGCGACTACAGCGCGTGGCTACGCCGCTACGCCGACGCCTATTTCCGCACGGTAGCCGAAGCGATCCGCCACCACGACCCACACCACCTGTTCCTCGGCGGCCGCTTCGCGGTGCGCACGCCCGAGGCTGTCGCCGCCTGCGCGCAGTACTGCGACGTGGTCAGCTTCAACGTCTACGCCGACCTGCCGCAGCACGGCCTCGACCTCGCCGTGCTCCGCGCGCTGGACAAGCCGGTGCTGATCGGCGAATTCGCCTTCGGTTCCACCGACCGCGGCCCGTTCGGCGCCGGGCCGGTGGCGGTGTGGAACGAGCAGCAGCGCGGCGAGGCCTACGCGAAGTTCGTCGCCGCCGCCGCGAGTGATCCGAACATCGTCGGCGCGCACTGGTTCGACTACGCCGACCAACCGGTCACCGGCCGCCTGCTCGACGGCGAGAACAGTCACTTCGGGCTGGTAGGGATCACCGATATTCCGTTCGGCGGGTTCGTGCAGGCGGTGCGTGCGGCAAACGAGCAGGTGCGGGATCGGCGCTGAACGCAGGCACCGCGGCAGACGCCGGCGCGGCTATCGGTTAGGCTGGCGCCACCGCCGGGGAGAGCGGACGGCACGGGGGTGCCGCCGGGCGGTTTTCCTTCCACTGACTAGGGGGTTGTATGGGTACTTCGACGTTGGCCGCGCTGGCCGGCATGGGCTTGTTCGCGATCGTGGTGATGGCCGTCGTGGGTATCCTGCTGGCGGCGCTGGTGCTGAGCGTGGCGTTCCGGCTGGTGGTCGGCTACATGCCGTCCTACCTGCGCGCGCTGGGCGCGGTGGTGCTGACCTGGATCGCGGCGGCCGTGGCGATGGTGCTCGTGGGCATGGTCACGCACGGCAGCGCGGGCGGGCTGCTGTCGCTGCTGGTGCAGTTCCTGGTCGGCGCCGCGGTGGTGAACTACCTGCTGCTGGCGCAGAACGGCAGCCAGATCGGCTACGGCAAGGCCTGCGTGGTGCAGCTGATCTACCTGGTGATCTTCATCGTGCTGGCGGTGATCCTTGCTGCGCTGGCGGCGGTGTTCTTCGGCGGCATGCTGGCCCACGCGTGAGCTTGCGCGGGGGCGGAGCGATCCGCCCCCCGCGCCTCGAGCCGGCGCTCAGGCCAGGCTGGTGGCCACGCCAAAGCCGAGCGCCATGATCACCGCGGCCGCCATGCAGGCGCTGCCGGGACGGATGCGACGGGCGTCGACGCGCGGCACCAGCCGCCACAGCAAAATGGCGCCGAGCAGCATGTCCAGCACCAGCGCGACGCGCAGCAAGCCAGAGCTCAGCAACGCAGGGTAGGGCGGATGCAGGCGGCCTTCGTACGCGGCCACGCCGACCACCAGCAGCAGACTGGCCATGGCCCACAGCAGGCAGGCCAGGTAGATGCGGTTGAACACCACCGCGCAGCGTTCGGTCCAGCGCAGGACGGACCAGCCGAGCAGGGCGAACACCAGCGCAGCCATGCTGCTGTACAGCACCCACCACAGCAGGGTGCTGATCACGGTAAGCACGGTGGTCATGTGACTTGCTTGAACCCCAGTTTGCGCAGCAGCTTGGCCATCAGCCAGGCCGGGCCGATCAGCAGGTAGGAAAGATCGGTGAGGAAGCTCGGCTTGCGGCCCTCGAACTGGTGCCCGATGAACTGGCCGATCCAGGCCACCACGAACACGCCGAGCGCGAGCCAGCACAATGGCGCGGCGCCGAGCCGCCAGTACAGATAATTGGTGAACAGGCCGAGCAAGGCGAACACGAGCAGCAGGCCGAGCGCCAGCCGGTGCGAGCGCCGCCAGTACCAGTAGAACGCCAGCACCATCACCAGCACGGCCCAGGAACCGGGGCGCAGCCGGCTGAGCGGCACCGGCACGGCCCACAGCAGCGCGATCACCGACCACACGATCGGCGGCACGCAGCACCAGTGGAACACCTGGTTGGTCGGGTTCTGGTGGTCGCCGCTGTAGCTGTCGAGCCAGTCCTGCATGCTGCGCATGGCGTTCCCCCGGTGGAAGCTTCAGTCGAGCCGGATGCCGGCGAGCCGCTGCAGCGCCTCGGCGTACTTGGCGGCGGTGCGCGCGATCACCTCGTCCGGAATCACCGGGCCGGGCGCGGTCTTGTTCCAGCCCTGCGCCTCCAGCCAGTCGCGCACGAACTGCTTGTCGTAGCTGGGCGGGCTGATGCCCACCTGGTATTGATCGGCCGGCCAGTAGCGGGTGGAGTCGGGCGTCAGCATTTCATCCATCACGTACAGCTTGCCGTTCGCATCAGTGCCGAACTCGAACTTGGTGTCGGCGAGGATGATGCCGCGCTCGGCGGCATAGGCGGCGGCCCAGCGGTAGATCGCCAGGGTGGCGTCGCGGACCTGGTGGGCCAGATCGGCGCCGACGGCATCCACCACCGCGTCGAAGCTGACGTTCTCGTCGTGGTCGCCGACCGCGGCCTTGGTCGACGGCGTGAAGATCGGCTCGGGCAGCTGCTGCGCCTGCTTCAGGCCGGCCGGCAGCGCGATGCCGCATACCGCGCCGGTCTTCTGATAGTCCTTCCAGCCCGAGCCGATCAGGTAGCCGCGGGCGATGCATTCCACCGGCACCGGCTTCAGCCGCCGCGTCACCACCGTGCGCTTCTCGTACAGCTTCAGGTCGGTGCCGGGCGGCAGCACCTCGGCCAGTGGCACGTCGAGCAGGTGGTTCGGTACCAGGTGCGCGGTCTTGCCGAACCAGAAGTTGGAGATCTGGGTGAGCATCTCGCCCTTGCCCGGGATCGGGTTGGGCATCACCACGTCGAACGCCGACAACCGGTCGGTGGCGACCATCAGCAGCCGCTCGCCGGACAACGCGTACACGTCGCGCACCTTGCCGCGGTGGATCAGCTCGAGGCCGGGCAGGTTCGATTGCGGCAGGGTGGTGGGCACGGCGGCGGGTTCCACGTGGTGGCGAAGTGCCCATTCTAGCCGCTGCGGCCGTGGCGCCGGAAACGCCGTCTCGGGAAATCCGGGCGCGCTGCTAGAATTGGCGATCCTTGGCCCCATCTGTTGCCGATGCGCATTCCATTGATCGCGGCGCTGTGCCTGCTCGCTGCCCTCCCGCTCCGCGCCCAAGCACCGGCCCAGCCCGCCCGCCTGGGTCTGTGCGCGGCCTGTCACGGTGCCAACGGCCACGCCGGCATGCCGGGCGTGCCGCACCTGGCCGGGCAGCGGCTGGACTATCTGCGCGATGCGCTGAAGCAGTACCGCGACGGCCGCCGCAACATTCCGGTGATGCGTGCCGCGATCGGCCCGGTCAGCGATGTCGAACTCGATGCACTGGCGCGCTGGTACAGCGCACAAGCGCCGCAGGGGAACCCATGAGCTACACCTACACGCTGTGGTTCGCCTTCTTCGGCTTGCTGGTCGGCCACTTGCCCGGCGCGATCACCGGCGCGGTGATCGGCTTCATCTTCGACAACATGCGCTACAGCCAGCGCAAGCACGCCACGCCGGAAGCCGGCGGCTTCGTCGGCCCGCTGTTCACCCTGCTCGGCGCGGTGGCGAAGTCCGATGGCCGCGTGTCGGAGCAGGAGATTGCGATCGCCGAGCGGCTGATGACGCGGATGGGCCTGGACGCCGAGCAGCGTCGGCAGGCGGTGGCCAGCTTCAACGCCGGCAAGCAGCCGGAGTTCGACGTCACCCAGACCATCGCCGCGCTGCGCAACTGGGTCGGCCTGCGCCGCGACCACGCCTTCCCGGTGCTCGACGTGGTGATCGAGACGGTGCTGGCCGAGGGCAACCCGCCGCCGGAGAAGATGTCGATCCTGCGCCAGCTGGCGTTCGCGCTGCGCATCAGCGACATGGAGCTGATGGCGCTGATGGCGATGAAGGGCTACGCGTGGAACGCCGGCCCCGGCGGGTCGCGCGGCCACGCCTACGGCACCGGCGGCGGCTACGTGCCGCCGCAGCGCGCGCCGCAGGGGCCGGACCCGTACGCGGTGCTCGGCATCGACCGCAACGCCGACGAGCGCGCGATCAAGCGCGCCTACCGCAAGCTGATCTCCGAACACCACCCCGATCGCCTCGGCGACCTGCCCGAAGACATGCGCAAACGCGCCGAGTCGCGCGCCAGCGAGATCAACGCCGCGTACGACCGCATCAAGGAAGCACGCGGCTTCAAGTAGGAGCCCGCTGGCGGGCGATGCTTTTTCGCCTTGACGTCCCCCGTTGCACCAGAGCAGGAGCATCGCCCGCCAGCGGGCTCCTACAATCACGTCTCCGACATACCGGATTGCCGCCATGAGCAAGCAAAGCCCCGTCATTGCTCCGTCCATCCTCGCCGCCGATTTCGCGCGGCTCGGCGAAGACACCGCCGCGGCGCTCGCCGCCGGTGCCGACTGGGTGCACTTCGACGTGATGGACAACCATTACGTGCCGAACCTCACGATCGGGCCGATGGTGCTGCAGTCGCTGCGCAAGTACGGCATCACCGCGTCGATCGACGTGCACCTGATGGTCAAGCCGGTCGACCGCATCGTGCCGGATTTTGCCAAGGCCGGCGCCAGCCTGATCAGCTTCCATCCGGAGGCGAGCGAGCACATCGACCGCACGCTGGGCCTGATCAGGGAATCGGGCTGCCAGGCCGGCCTGGTGTTCAACCCGGCCACGCCGCTGGACTATCTCGACTACGTGATGGACAAGCTCGACCTGATCCTGATCATGTCGGTGAACCCGGGCTTTGGTGGACAGAAGTTCATCCCCGGTGCGCTGGAGAAGCTGCGTCAGGCACGCGCGCGCATCGACGCCAGCGGCCGCGCGATCCGCCTGGAGATCGACGGCGGCGTCACCGCGCAGAACATCGGCGCGATCGCCGCGGCCGGCGCGGACACCTTCGTGGCCGGCTCGGCGATCTTCCACGCGCCGGACTACCGCGCCGAGATCGCCGCCATGCGCAAGGCGATCGCCTGAGCATTCCCGCCGCCATGCGCAAGGCGATCGCTTGAGCATTCCCGCCGCCATGCGCAAGGCGCTCGGCTGAGCACTCCCTCGTCGTGCGCAAGGCGGCCGGCTGAGCGTCAACCGTCGGCGGCGCTCGCCGCGGGGCACGTGGGCATAAAAATCCCGACGCAGTGAACGGCTGCGTCGGGACAAAACGTCATCGGAGACGTGAGAGGGAACACCATTGATTGGTGTGCCGGCACGACCGCTTCACAGGGAGGATCGGCCATCGTGCCGGCACGTTCCACGGCAAGGGGAACGGTACCAATCAGTAATGTTGACCGGGGTGTTCCGGTTTGGTTCCCGGGAGATTCCTGAACGGCCCGAAGCCCGCTGCGACGCGGTTCCGGTCGAAAAAATCCCCTCGCGGGGAGGGGAAGGCAGCCACCATGCGGGACGGAATGCGTGTGGCGCGGCAGCTACAGCGGCAGCCAGTCGGGATCGGCCGGCTCTTGCCCCGCATCCGGCACGACTCCCTTCGTGCCGGATGCACGGTCGCCTTCCACGGAGAAGGGATTGAACGAGGATGGGTCGCGACCGGGTTGGTCCATGGCGTTCACCTCAAAGACTGAGCAGCAGCCCGAGCAGCAGCGCGCCGATCGCCAGCACGGCGCGCAGCGGCTCGAAGCCGTGCAATTCGGCGTTGGGATCGTGGTCGGGGGATGGGAGCTGCGGCATCGTTGAACGTCCTGCGGATGGCTTGAGGCACATCAAACCGCCGGCGCGGGCGCTGGCGCCGGCACAATCGGGCCGAGCGGCTGTCGCCGTATGGCAAAACGCGGGCAGCCGTGCCGCGCGGCTTGCGTACGCGCGATTCGCATAGCACGCTGCGCGCACCACCACAGGGAGCGCGCCATGGGCCGCAGCATTGCCATCGTCGAAGACGAACCGCTGATCCGCGCCAACTACGTCGAGGCACTGAACCGCTTCGGCTACGACGCGCGCGGCTACGGTTCGCGGCGGGAAGCGTCCAGCGCGTTCGCGATGCGCCTGCCGGAGCTGGTGATCATCGACATCGGCCTGGGCGACGAGCCGGAAGGCGGCTTCGACCTGTGCCGCGAGCTGCGCGCGAAGTCGGCCACGCTGCCGATCATCTTCCTCACCGCGCGCGATTCGGATTTCGACGTGATTTCGGGGCTGAGACTGGGCGCCGACGACTACCTCAGCAAGGACACCAGCCTGCACCAGCTGGCCGCGCGCATCGCTGCGCTGTTCCGCCGCATCGAATCACTGAAGGTGCCGGCGTCCAGCGAGACGGTGATCGAGCACGGGCCGCTGAAGCTGGAGTCCGAGCGCATGCGGATCAGCTGGAACGGCGAGGAGGTGCCGCTCACCGTCACCGAGTTCTGGATGGTGCACACGCTGATCCGCTTCCCCGGCCACGTGAAGAACCGCGACCAGCTGATGCGCGAGGCGGAACTCGTCGTGGACGACGCCACCATCACCTCGCACATCAAGCGCATCCGCAAGAAGTTCATCGCGGTGGCGCCGGAGTTCGACGCGATCGAGACCGTGCACGGCGTCGGCTACCGGTGGAAACCGTGAGCCGGCGCATCGGGCTGGCCTTGCTGCTGTGCGCGTTCGCCACGCTGGCGCAGGCGGCCGGCAAGGATGACGACGTGCTGGCGCGCGGCGCCCGCGACGGCAACGCACCGGCCTGGGCGGTCAGCGTCGCCACGCCGGCCGGCTGGACGCGCGACTGCTGCACCTATGCGCGCGCGATCGGCGTCAACGCCGTGCTGTACCAGGGCGAATGGAGCGGCAAGCCGCAGCGGGTGATGGTGCTCAACGTGTGGCCGCGCCAGCTGCCCGCGCTGGCCGACGAGGTGCAGGCCGACCGCCAGCGCTACCTGCAGCACGACCCGGCCGGCAAGGTATCCGGCTTCGCCGTGCGGCACCCGGCCATGCCGTGCGAGGCCTCGGTCTACCAGGGCAGCGACCATGTCGACGACGTGCTGGTGTTCTGCGATCCGGGCGCGGCTAGTGGCGTGCGGCTGAGCTGGTCGATGGCGTTCGACGACGCCGACCCGTCGCGCCGCGCGCTGCTCGACGACTTCATGCGCGTGGTGGTGGCCTCGCGCTGGATGAAGGATGTCGGGGCGCCGCCCGCGCATGGCCACTGACCGCCGGTTCCGATGACCCTGCGCCGCAAGCTGCTGCTGGTCGCGCTGTGCACGCTGGCGCTGCCGGTCGCCGGCTGGCTGTACGTGCGGCAGATGGAAACCCTGCTGCGCGAAGGCCAGGCACAGGCGCTGCTGGCGTCGGCGAATGCGGTGGCGCGCAGCCTGGTGGTGACCGGTGCGGTGGCGCCGACATCGGGCCGGGGCTGGTACGTGCAGCCGGCGCCCTCACCGATCACCATCGATGGTTACGGCGACGACTGGGCGCCGCTGACGCCGTGGAGCCAGTCGCTGGGCGCGCGCGGCAAGCTGCTGCTGGCCGCGGACGACGACGGGCTGTGCCTGTACGCCGACGTGCGCGCCACCCGGCGCACGCGCGCCGACGCCGACGACGCGAACGCGCTGGCCGCCGACCACCTGATCCTCGCGCTGGGCAATGCGGAGGGCCGGCGCCGCTACCTGCTGGCCAGCGCGGCACCGGGGCCGCTCACGGCGCGGCCGCTGGATCCGCCGGTCGACGGCCTGCCCGAGCTGATCACCGCGCAATGGCAGGAGGACGGCAGCGGCTATCGCGTCGAGTTGCGCCTGCCGCGCGGGCTGCATCTGCGCACGCTCGGCGTCGGCGTGTACGACGCGGCGGCCGGCGGCGACCGGCTGGCCGCCGATGCGCGGCCGCTGCTCAGCTACTCGGACAAGCTTTCCGGCGAACTGGCGCAGCTGGTGCCCGACCGCGTGCAGGCCCGCGTGCTGGCGCCGCAAGGCTGGTTGCTGGCGCGCAGCGGCCGCCTGAACACGGCGCCCGGCAGCGACGGCCAGCCGGGCTGGTTCGCCGCGCTGGTCTACCGTTCGCTGCTGGCGACCCGGCTGGAGGATGCGAACCTGTGGGCGCAGGACGTGCCGCGGCTGGATACCCGCGAAGTCGCCGCGGCAGGCATCGGCAAGCCGGTGTCGGTCTGGCGCAGCGGCGAGGAGCGCGGCAGCGTGGTGCTGGCCGCCGCGGTGCCAATCGAACATGCCGGCCAGGTCGACGGCGTGCTGCTGCTGGAGCAGGCCAGCCGCACGGTGCCGCTGCTGGCCAACCGCGCACTGTTCGGTCTGCTGCTGACCAGCTTCGGCGTGCTGCTGGTGGCCGGCGGCATCCTGCTGCTGTTCGCTACCCGGCTCAGTCTGCGGCTGGGTCGCCTGCGCAACGCGGCCGAGCACGCGCAGCTCAACGACGGACGTCTGGACGGCTTGTTCGAGCGCGGGAAATTCCCGATGACCGACGCGCCGGACGAAATCGGCGACCTGGCGCGCAGCTTCGAGCGGCTGTTCGAGGTGGTCGGCAGCTACACCGACTACCTGCGCACGCTGGCCTCGAAGCTCTCGCATGAACTCAACACGCCACTGGCGATCGTGAAATCCTCGCTGGACAACCTCGAACATGCCGCGTTGCCGGCCGAGGCGCAGCCGTACCTGGCCCGCGCCCGTGACGGCGTGGCACGGCTCGGCGCGCTGGTGCGCGCGATGAGCGAGTCGAGCCGGATGGAGCGCGCGATCGCCGCGGCCGAACCCGAGGACGTCGACCTGCGCGAAGTGGTGCGCGGCTGCGCCGACGCCTACCGCCCGCTGATCGGCGCGCGCCGGCTCGACTGCATGCTGCCCGACGCGCCACTGCACCTGCACTGCGCGCCCGAGCTGGTCGCGCAGGCGCTGGACAAGCTGCTCGACAACGCGCTGTCGTTCACCCCGCCCGACGGCTGGCTGCGGCTCACCCTGCGCGGCGCGCCGGACGGCGCCGAGATCGAGCTGGCCAACCAGGGCCCGCCGTTGCCCGCGGCGATGCAGGGCCGCTTGTTCGATTCGCTGGTCAGCCTGCGTGACAAGACCACCCCCGGCGGCGCCCCGCACCTGGGCCTGGGCCTGTACGTGGTGCGGCTGGTGGCCGAACGCCACGCCGGCGTGGCCAGTGCACGCAACCTCGACGACGGCAGCGGCGTGGCGTTCTCGCTGGTGCTGTGCAGCATGCCGCGCAGCAGGTTATGCAGCTGATCAAGCAGACTGCTTCATGAAGGGATCCGCTTAAGTTGGCCGGCAGAAGTTTTTTCCGGGCAACGAAAAAAATTTTAAGCAGAAAAGATTTTGAAAAACGGTACGAAAGTATTGGCAATATTTATTGCCATGCAGGCGAAGAACATCCTTGAGGCGATCACGTTTACAGTTGTCGTCGATAGCTTTTTGCATCGCTTGGCCATCAGGTAACTTACGACAAAAAGTGAACAAAAAAACAGTCCCGCAAGGGTGGCGTGCAAAAGATCCAGCTTGCCGGATGATGATAACCATCCAAAGCTCACGATTGATAATGCGAAAAAGAAAATAGCCCTAATTATCACCATGTTCTCCAGCTCAGCCATTTATGGCGTTGATGCTTTTAAGCTCTCGGCGATACCATCCGGTTTCTTTTGCCCATGAAATAGCTAGCCTTTACGGCCAGCTGCAAACGCCCTCAGAGAGGCCATGCCTCGCAGCGTGGGAGCTCATTGGAGACATTGCTGCATGCCAGCGTCCAGCCGGAGTGATATATGGCAACGGGAGTCCTGATCCCCATTCTTTCCAGATTTGTTAGCTGCGCAGATCCAGCAGCTGCTCCATTAGGACCCGCGGGGAAAATGTAAGTCTTGCTCCCTCCGCCCGAAACCTCTTGTGGCGTTTCTGGAATGGGGTTGCCGACGCCGTCTTTGGAGGATCCCTCAATGTACTCGAATTTCTGTTCATTGAAATTATATCGTATCACCGAGGTGCTGTGATCGGGAAATTCGAGGGTTATATCCATAATAATTGGGACTTTAACGAAGGGTACAACATTTACCACATTCAAAACAGTGCCTGCGGCAGCACGAACGACATTCGGGTAAGCGTCAAGGTGTGAAAAACTGGTCTGTGTGTCAATTGCCATTTGCCGATATACCGGCACTTGAACCATATCAAAGGCAGTCATGGGGCGTGTGCCACTCATTGCGGTAAGCCTCGAGTGCCGTGCATTCAAACCGAACTGTGTCTGGTTAATGCTGACGCTAACCTGTTCCTTGGCGGTTGCGTACACGCTATCATGATTTGACACATAAAAATTCTGAACGGCATTAAATACCGATTGTGTCGCCGAGTCGATGGGCACTATCGTAATATAGGTCGACGTTGCAGTCAAAGTCATGCCGGTAGAAGTTAATCTTGGTGTCAGGCCAGATATATTGTAATGTGTTATTTTTTGATTTACGAAGTCATATAAATAGTGATCTCCGTTGCCTTCATCGAGTGCCTCCTGACGAAGATCGGCTGGGCCGCATGCATTGCATACTGTTGCTGTAACGCTCGCGTTTGCTGAGAGGGGAAGTATGGATAGTGCGAAAAGTCCTGTGAAAAATATGGTTTTTCCCATTCCTTTGTTCTCCCGCATTAAGTTTTGAGAGGTTTGTTGTCGGATGCCGACATGACCTATCCTACATGATAGGCGCGGAAAATTTGGCTCGTTGATATGTAGGCAAGTGCTTACAAAATTCAAGTGGCGCGGATTAACAGACAAACTTCAGATTGAATTTTTCGGTAAGCGCAAGACAGCCGGTGACCACCCTGCTATCGTTTACGCTTCCATTTGACAGTACGGGTCCCACGTGATCTCCCGAGACGAATTCGACGCGCTGGTTGCCCAGGGCCACACGCGCATCCCGCTGGTGCGCGAGGTGTTTTCCGACCTCGATACGCCGTTGTCGGTGTACCTGAAACTCGCTGACGGCCCGTACACCTTCCTGTTCGAATCGGTCGAGGGCGGCGCCACCTGGGGGCGCTATTCGATCATCGGCCTCCCGGCGAAACGCGTATACCGCTTGCGCGGGCATGAGCTCGAAGTGGAGGACTCCGGCGAGGTCACCGAGCGCCGCCATCTCGACGACCCACTCGCGGAAATCGAAAACCTGCGCGCGCAGTACGACGTGCCGCGCTTGCCGCAGCTGCCCGCATTTAGCGGCGGCCTGGTCGGCTACTTCGGCTTCGAGACGATTGGCTACATCGAGCCGCGGCTGGCGCAGTGGGATCGCGCCGACGAGCTGGGCACGCCCGACGTGCTGCTGATGCTGGCCGAGGAAGTGGCGGTATTCGACAACCTCAAGGGCCGGCTGTACCTGATCGTGCACGCCGATCCTTCGCAGCCGCAGGCTTACGCCGAGGCGCAGCGGCGGCTCGACGCGCTGGTCTACCGGCTGCGTCAGGGCGGTGCCTCGTATCCGCAGCTCACCCAGTCGATCGCGCTGGACGAGGACGACTTCAAGTCCTCGTTCACGAAGGACGAGTTCGAGGCGATGGTGGAGAAGGCGAAGGAATACATCCGCGCCGGCGACATCTTCCAGGTGGTGCCGTCGCAGCGGCTCAGCGTGGGTTTCAACGCGCGGCCGGTCGATGTGTACCGCGCGCTGCGCGCGCTGAACCCCTCGCCGTACATGTACTTCGTCGACCTCGGCGAAACGCAGATCGTCGGTTCGTCGCCGGAAATCCTCGCGCGGCTGAAGGACGGCAAGGTGGTGGTGCGCCCGCTCGCCGGCACGCGCAAGCGCGGCGCCACGGAAGAAGAAGACCAGGCGCTGGAAGCCGAGCTGCTGGCCGACCCGAAGGAGCGCGCCGAGCACGTGATGCTGATCGATCTCGGTCGCAACGACCTGGGCCGGATCAGCGAGACCGGCAGCGTCGAAGTGAGCGACTCGTTCGCGATCGAGCGCTACTCGCACGTGATGCACATCGTGTCGCAGGTGCAGGGCACCGTGCGCGACGGGCTCAGCTACATGGACGTGCTGAAGGCCACTTTCCCGGCCGGTACGCTCAGCGGTGCGCCGAAGGTGCGCGCGCTGGAGATCATCCAGGAGCTGGAGCCGTACAAGCGCAACATCTACGGCGGCGCGATCGGCTGGATCGGCTGGTGGGGCGACGCCGACACCGCCATCGCGATCCGCACCGCGGTGATCCACGGCGGCCGCCTGCACGTGCAGGCCGGCGCCGGCATCGTCTACGACTCCGACCCCGCCGCCGAGTGGGAAGAGACCATGAACAAGGGCCGCGCGCTGTTCCGCGCGGTGGCGCAGGCGGCGAAGGGGCTGTAGCTCCCCCAGGCCGACCTCGATCAAGGGGCAGTGGAAACCCCGTGCGCTGCGTGCACCGGATGGTGCGCGAGCATGGCCGCATAGAGTGCGGCGCCGTAGTGAGGTACGTGCTGCGGGGGCCGCATGTCGAAATGCGGGCTGGCGGCGGAAAGCGCATCGCGCAGCGGCGCCAGCAGCAGTTCGCCGGCATTGAACGCGCCGCCGGACCAGGAAACCGGCACGGGTTCGTCCGCTTCGAAGCGCAGCGCCAGGCGCAGCGTGTCGCAGATTCGAGCCAGTTCCTGGCCG
The DNA here is from genome assembly GCF_000427545.1 of Rhodanobacter sp. OR92. Taxonomy (NCBI): domain Bacteria; kingdom Pseudomonadati; phylum Pseudomonadota; class Gammaproteobacteria; order Lysobacterales; family Rhodanobacteraceae; genus Rhodanobacter; species Rhodanobacter sp. OR92. Next base: position 504,350 of record NZ_KE386556.1, read on the forward strand.
GCGTCGCGGAAAATGTTCGCGGCGACGGCATCGCCGGCTCGCGCGGCCTCCGCCACCTGGCACGACAGTTGAGCCAGTTCGCCGCGGGCGTAGGCCTTGCCGCCGTAAACATGGGCGCAGATGTCCAGGTCGTTGTCGAGCTGGAAATGTGCATTGAGGATGGCGTGCAGCGGACCCTTGGGCAGGCGTCCGTCGCTCATGCGCGAGTAGGCGTTGAGCCCGCGCATGGCGATCCAGTAAGCCGAGCCTTCATCGGAAAACGCCTCGCCCCAGCCGCCGGCGCGCGCCGCGATGCCGCGGCGCTGGCCGTAGCCGATCGAGCCGGTGCCGGCCACGATGTTGATGCCGTCGGTACAGGCCAGCGAGCCGGCCCAGCCGCAGACCATGTCGTTGTCGCAAGCGTAGCGATGGTGGCCCAGGACCGCCGCGGGACATGCTTGCAGCTGTGCCGTGGCGCGGCTGTCCTCGCCGTAGGCGGGCAGTCCGAAGAAGGCGTAACCGATGTCGGCCAGCGTCAGGCCGGCTGCGCCGAGCACGCTGGCCACGCCTTCAGCCAGGACGGCATGCACGCCATCCAGGCCGACATGGGGATGGTAAGTCGTGCCGAGCTCCGCCTCGCCAAGCAAGCGGCCGTCGCCGTCGATCAGGGCAAAGCGGGTCCTCGTTCCGCCGCCGTCCACGCCAAGGTAAGCCACCGGATTCATGCGTTCGTCACGTACAGGCGTACGCCCTGGACGACGCGGTTCACCACGCCCGCGGGGTTGGGATTGTCGGGGGCCACGCCCATGGCGCGTGCGCGGAGGAAGGCATGGATCTGCGCGATGGCGACGCAGGGCCACAGCAGGTCCAGATCGACGGCGCCGGCCATCGCGGGCACCGTGATGCCGTCGGCGCCCGACGCCGTGCGCGGCCGTGCGCTCACCTCGACGATGCGCGTCGCGCACCCGTCGCGCCGCAGTTCGTCCACCAGATCCAGATCGTAGCGGCGGGTAAGTTCGTCGTTGGACACGAAAACCATCACCAGGGTGCGCCCGGTGATGAAGGTCTTGGGGCCGTGGCGGAAGCCCAGCGGCGAGTCGAAGCAGGTCGCCACCGCGCCGTTGGTCAACTCGCCCAGTTTCAGCGACGCCTCGCGGGCCAAACCCTGCAATACGCCGCTGCCCAGATAGACGACACGATCGTACCGGCCGAGCGCCAGTTCGTGCAGCAGCGGCAGTGATTCCCCGATGACCCGTCCGGTGGCGCCGGCGATGGCGCCGATGCGCCCATCCATGGTGCCGGCCGGCAGTAGCGCGGCCACGACGGCGTACATCATGCAGCTGAAGCTGGAGGTCATGGCGAAGCCGGTGTCGTGGGTCTCGGCCGGCAGCAGCAGGGTCATTGCGTTGGCCGCTGGCACTTTGCCCAGCGCACCGTCGGCGTTGCAGACAATCAGCAGGTGGCGCACCTCGCGCACCAGCGATTCGGCGAGCTCCACCGCCGCCAGGCTTTCGGGGCTGTTGCCGGAACGGCCGAAGGAAACCAGCAGCAGCGGCTGCTCCGGGTCCAGGTACAACGACGGGGCACACACGATGTCGGTGGTCGGCACCGCGTCCACGCGCGCGGCCAGCATACGGTTCAGCAGCGGCGCCACGCACTGGCCGATATAGGAGGAACTGCCGGCGCCGGTCAGGATCACCCGTGCGGCAGGGTTGTCGATCAGCGGTGCGGCAAAGGCCCGGATCTTCGCGTGCAGCCTGGCCACCAGGGCATGGGTCCGCTGCAGCATCTGCGGTTGCTGCTCGATTTCGCGCGCGGTCCAGATCGCGCCGGTGGCGATCAGGTCGGGCTCGGTCAGGCCCAGGTACTCAGTGGGTGTCATGGTCATGGCATGCATGGTGGTAGTCGTCGAGTGCGGCACTGACGTGTGCCATGGTCAGGGACAGCGGGTCGCGCGTCGCGCTGCCGATGCGCAGGGCGTGCAGCGCATGCGGCAGGAACTGGCTGATCAGCGGGATCGGCGGCGGGTTCGCGCGCAGGTTGTCGAACAGGCGCTGGCGGGCCTGCTCGATCGCCGGGTCGGGCCAGTAGTAGCGGATGCGGTCGCTGAGGCTGTACTGCAGGTCCACGGTCAGCGCATGGTCCCGGCTGTGGTAGTAGCGCTGCCAGTAACCGGGCTGCTCGCGCATGCGCGCCAGCACCACCTCGCGCAGGCGCGCGCGGCGGGCATCCTCGATCCACTCCTGCTCGATCGCATCCAGTGCCCAGAATGCCTCGCGCAGGGCGAAGGTCAGGCCAGGCCCGACCTTGAGGATGGCGAAGTGGTCGCGCACCAGCGATCCCAAGGCATCGCGGGTCTGGTAGTCGGTCGAATGCGCCTCGAACACCATGCCCGGTGCGCCGGTGATGGCTTCGCTCAGCTCATGCGCTTTCTGCGGCTGGTAGTCCACCACGTCGTGGTGGTCGAACTCCACGCCGGGTTGCACCACCGAGGCAATCACCCGCTGCCAGGCCGATGCCAGTCCCGCGGCGATGAACGCCTGGCGATGCGCCTCGATCGTGGCCAGCGCGGCCTGCGGCTTAGTCACGGCCAGGCCATCGATGGACTCGGTCGCACCGCCCGGTACCGGCACCTCGGTGCCGATCACGTACACCGGCGCCTCGTCGCCCGCCCCGGCGTGGGCGGCTTCGGCGGCCCGGCACAGGCGCACCGCGCGGCGCACGATCTCGGCTTCCGGCAGCGGCTCGGGATCGCCGCGGCAGGCCATCGAGCAGTCCAGGTGGATCTTGCGGAAACCGGCGGCCACATAGGCGCCCACCATCACCTCGGCCTTGTCCATCGCTGCTGCGGCGTCCAGCGACGTCCACGGGTTGGGCCCCAGGTGGTCGCCGCCCAAAGCGATGCGCGCATGGTCGAAGCCGACGCGGTCGGCGATGGCGTGGACGAAGGCGACGAAGTCGGCGGGCGTCATGCCGGTGTAGCCGCCGTCCTGGTTGACCTGGTTGCAGGTCGCCTCGAACAGCACGAACGCCTGCCCGCTGCGTTGCGCGTGGCGCAGGCTGGCTTCGATGACGATGGGATGCGCCGAGCAGATCGAGGTCACGCCGCTGGCGTGTCCCTGCTTGTGTCGCGCGATGAGGTCGAGCAGAACATCCATGGGGACGAATCCATTCAGGGGAGTGGAGCGGGTGAGTCGCGCTCGGGCTCGGGTTCGAGCACCAGCAGCAGCGAGGCGATCAGGGCCAGCACCAGGCCAACCATTTTCAGCGGGCCCGGCACGACGCTGGCGAACAGCAATGCCAGCACGGCAGTCACCAGTGGGGCGCCGGCATTGGTCAGTGGCGCGATCACGATCGCCTTGCCGTAGCGGAAGGCGTAAACCAGGGTCAGCGCGCCGACGGCGTTGAGCAGCTGGATCGCCGCGGTCATCCACGGTCCGTCCAGGCCCATGTTGACCGGCTGCGCCCAGTCGGTCATGGCCAGCGCCACCGGCGCCAGCAGCAGTGCGCCCAGGGTCATGTAAAAGAAGATGCTCTCGGCGCGCACGGTGTTGTTGGCCAGGCGCATGAAGTAGGCCTGCAGGCCCCAGGCCAGCATGATCAGCAGCGATTGCAGGAACCAGCCCAGTCCTCCGCTCGTGCCGCCGCCGAACGACAGGTCCATCATCGGCAGCGCCAGCAGCGCCAGCGCGATGCCCAGCGTGCCCGTCCAGCCGGTGCGCTCGCGCAGCAGGAGGAATGACAAGGCGATGGTGATCACCGGCGACAACGCGATGATCGGGAACACGAAGTAGGCCGGCCCGATGGTCAGGGTGTGGAACAGCAGCATCTGTCCGCCGGCGCCAAGCAGGCCGATGGTCAGTCCGTAGATCACCGCGCGCGGCGAACGCTCCAGCACCCAGCCGCTGCGCCAGAGGATGTACAGCGCCGGCGGAATCATGGTCAGCGCCCACACGCAGTACACCAGCGTGTCGGGGAAGCCGTGCTGCGACGACAGCGGCGACAACGCACCCCACACGCCCCACAGTGCGACGGTCGCCAGGGCAAAAGCCAGCCACGGACGGCGGCTTGGCGCGGCGGCGGCATCGATCACCGAAGTGCTCATGCGTGAGCCGCCAGCGGCGTGGCCCGCAGCAGCACGAAGCGCTTGAACGCTACCCGCAGCGTCGCGTCGGACGCCGCCACTTCGCCCAGGTCGACCTCGTTGAACAGATCGCGCACGCGGTAGCGGCCGGCGCCGAGGCCGCGCAGTTGCACCGATCCATTGAAGCTCTCGGCGTAGAAGGCGTAGTACATCGCTCCGTCCTTGGCGATGGCGTGCGCCTCGGGCTTGTCGAAGCCGATGTCGTACAGCGTGCCCAGGTACTCGCCCTTGGGCAGCATGTGCTGCTTGTACAGGGCCACCCACTTGCGCCAGAGCATCTCCTTCTCGGTGGTGAGCTTGTAGCCGCCCGGTGGCAGGGGTTCGGCGGGATGCTCGGTGTCCCTTGGCCAGGTGAACTTGGAGGAGACCACCGCACCGATGCCGACGGTGGATGCGAAGTCGTCGCCACCATCGGACAGTTCCACGTGGTCGCCGGCATAGCTGCTGCGGGAGCCCATCAGCGCCTTCATGGTCTTGCCCTTGCTGCGCACCTGCCACGAGGACAACGGATCGGACGCGGGGTACTGGTCGGTGGCCGGCAGGTTGTGGAAGGCGAAGACGGTGCCGCAGGGACACAGCTCGACCACCGCCTGCGGGTTGGCCTCGTGCGCGGCCCGGTGGATGGCGCTCCAGAACGTGGCCAGTCCCTCGACCGAATCAGTGGGATGGGCATGCTTGTGTGCGGGGTTGTAGCAGGGCGCCACGGCGTTGAGGTGCTGGCCATCGAACTTGATGCCCTCGAAGCCCCAGTCGCCGATCACCTTCTTCACCAGCGCCACGTAGTAATCGATGGTCGGCTGGTAAGCCGGGCACTGGGTCAGCGCATTCCACCAGGTGATGGTCTGGTAAGCGCCGTTCTTGTCCAGCAGCAACATGTCGACGTGGTCGTGCAGCACGTCGCTGCCCGGGTCGGCGGCCAGCGGCGCTATCCACAGGCGTGGATGCATGCCCTGGCTGCGCACCTTCGCGGTGAAGTCACGCATGTCGGCGTCGCCGCGGGGGAACTTGCGCGTGTCGATGCGCCAGTCGCCCTCGTTGGTCTGCCAGCCATCGTCCAGCACCACCCACCCGAAGCCCAGTTCGCGGGCCTTGGGCACGGTGTCCATGATCTGCTTGATGTTGAAGTCGCGCCCGTAGCCCCACGTGCACCAGACCGGCGCGAAGGCCGATTCCGGCGCCAGCGGCGCGACGAGGCCCTCGGCCTGCATGTACTGCCGGTACTGCTGCAGCGGCGCGAAATAGTCGCCGGTATGCACGGCAAGCCAGGTGCGTTCGGTGACCAGCGTCTGGCCCGGGGCCAGGGTGGAGGCCTGCGGCGACTCGACCGCGATGTGCGCGCCGTCGGCGGTCCTGTGCACCGGCAGGTCCAGCGCACGCGCCACCGGTTCCACGTGGCCGACGGCCAGGCCGACGTCGCGGCGCCAGATATCGGCCATCGGGATGCCGCCGCCGTAGTCGGACGAGTCCATGCCCAGCGCGTTGCGCTGGTCGAACCCGTCGGCAAGCGGGCGTACCCAGTCGCGGCGGTCGGTGTGGGTCGCGCCGGCGAAGGTCCAGAACCCGCCGGGCGCGTCGTCCAGTTCATGCGCGGCGTTGCGCCAGCCGGCGACCTGCAAGGCGGCGGTACCGTGGTTGCGGTAGCGGGTCTGCACCACGGCCATGCCGGGCAGGTTGTCGAAGAATGTCACCGCCACCTCCTTCTCGAGGTGGCGGCTGGAGCGTCCGGTCGTGATCGACTGACGGCCAGTGCCGTGGCGCGCGTCCGTGATCGGCTGTTCCTTGTGGCCGGTGATGGCGAAGTCCTCGACCGAGCCGTCGGTCAGCAACAGGCTTTCGCTGGGTTGATAGGGCGTCAGCGGCTTGCCGTGGGTCACGAGGCTGGTGTGCAGCTTGCGGTCGAACGCAATCGCCAGGACCGCGTCCCGGACCACGACACCGGCACCGCCATCCCCGCTGGCGCGCTTGCTGCCGCGGAGCGGAGCTGCCAGCGCCTTCGGCAGGGAGGCCCAGGCCACGCCACCCGCCACGCTGCCGGCAAAGAGCTTCAATACGGTGCGTCGTCCAATCGGGGGCATGATGGGCTCCAGTCGAGGTGTTGTTCCGATTCTGCGTCAGTTCCAGGTATTGCTGCAAGCGTTTCGTTTCGATATGGTGTGAAATAGTTTCGTTATATTACTGGTGATAAGATGAGCATGGTGCTCCGCCGCATGATGATGGGCCTGGTCGCGGTAGCGATCTCACTTTCCGTTGCCGCCACTTCGCCTCTGTCGAAAACGGCGGACACCGCCGCCGTTGCGCACAGCTATTCCATGGCGGACTTCACCCGTGTGCGCAAATACGACGCCCACGTCCACGCCAACAACCCGAACACGGCGTTCCTCGAGCAGGCCCGCGCGGACGGCTTCGAATTGCTGTCGATCAACGTCGACTATCCGGACTTCCCCAGCCTGGAACGGCAGCACGCCATCGCCCTGACCCTTGCAGCGAAGGATCCGCAGCATTTCCATTGGGCCACCACGTTTTCCATGAAGGGCTTCGGTACGCCGGGCTGGACCGAACGGGTCAACGCGAGCCTGGCCCGGGATGTGGCCAAGGGGGCGCTCGCGGTGAAGATCTGGAAGAACGTGGGACTGGTGGAGAAGAACGCCGACGGCAAGCTGATCATGCTCGACGATCCGGGCCTGGCGCCCGTGGCCGAGCAGGTCCGCGCGCTCGGCGTGGCCCTGATCGACCACCAGGGGGAGCCGCGCAACTGCTGGCTGCCGCTCGACCAGATGACCACCGACAACGACCGCGAGTACTTCAGCAAGCATCCGCAGTACTACATGTACCTGCACCCGGATCAGCCGAGCTACGAAGAGCTGATGCGCGAGCGCGACCGCTTCGTCGCCGCGCATCCGAAGCTGCGCTTCGTCGGCGCGCACCTGGCCAGCCTGGAGTACGACGTCGACCGGATCGCCGCGTTCCTCGACCGCTTCCCCAACGCCACCGTCGACATGGCCGCACGCATGAGCCAGGTGCAATACCAGTCGGTGCGCGATCGCGAGAAGGTGAGGAACTTCTTCATCCGCTACCAGGACCGGGTGCTGTACGGCACCGACCTGACCTTTGCCGCGGACGCCGATCCCGCGGAATTCAGGCGCGAGGCGCATCGGGTATGGAGCTCCGACTGGCGCTATCTGGCGACCGGCGAAACCCAGCGGGTGGACATGATCGACGCCGATGTGCCGGGTCTCGCGTTGCCGCGCGCGGTGGTGGACAAGATCTACTACGCCAACGCCGTGCGCGTCTTTGCTGTGCCCAGGCCGGTCGACTGAAGGGCTTACGCCAGCTTCAGCTCGAAACCGAGTTGCTGGCTGGCCTGGATGATTTCCTCCGGCGCACCGGTGTCCGTGATCAGCATGTTCAACGCGGCAACGGGGATGATGCGATGCAGACAGATCTTGCCGAACTTCGAGCTGTCCGTGATGGCAATGACCAGGCGGGCGGTCTCCACCATCTTGCGGTTGAGCAGCGCCTCGGGCTCGTAATGGGTGGTGATGCCGCGCTCCAGGTCGAAGCCATCCACGCCGAGGAACAGCTTGTCTACATGCAGCGCGTCCAGCGCTTCGACGGTCAGCCCTCCATAGAACGCCATGCTGCGGCGTCGCAGCTCCCCGCCGAGCATGACGATGGTGATGTTGTTCTTGGGGGCAAGCGCAGTCAGCACGCCGTAGTCGTTGGTGACCACGGTGATGTCGATGTCCTGAACCGCTTCGGCCAATTGGATGGCCGTGGTACCCGAGTCGATGACGACCGTGTCTCCGGGCTTGATCAGTGCCGCGGCGCAAGCGCCTATGCGACGTTTCTCATCCAGGTGGGTGGTGCATTTCGCTTCGTAGTTGGGCTCGGCCGAGGCACCGTTCATCACGCCACTGTCGATCGCCCCGCCATAGGCCCGCGCCATGACTCCGCGTTCGGCCAGATAACGAAGATCTTTGCGCACGGTCTGCGCGCTCACACCGAAGCGGTGAGCAAGGCTGGTGACCTGGACGCTGCCATGCTGGCGGACGAGTTCGCTGATCTGGAGGCGTCGTTGACTGGTGTCGCGGGTGGCGGTCATGGGGGGATTCCTGCGGGTGTCCAAATTATGCCGTATTTCGTTGTATTTCGCTATTGATGTATAACGAAACATGATATAGGCTCGGTTTCGTTGTTTAGTCAGCAGGTCCGTCGCCTAGCCCCTGGAGGAGAGCCAGTGAATACCGCGCCCCTACACCGAAACACACTGTTTTATGCAGTTGCGTTTGCCCTGCTGATGCCTGCGACAGCCCTGTCCCAAGCCACGCCAGGCAGCGCGCCCGCAACGCAAGAGTCGCAGACAACACAAGAGTCGCAGACGTCACCGTCGGATAAAACGGCGCAGACGCGCGACAACGTGACCGATTTGGGAGCGGTGGTGGTCACCGGCGTGCGCGCCAGCCTGGCGCGCTCGACCGAACTCAAGCGCGACGCCGGTACCGTGCAGGATTCGATCAGCGCGCTCGAGCTGGGCAAGTTCCCCGACGACAACGTGGCCGATTCGCTCAGCCACATCACCGGCGTGTCCATTTCGCGTACTGCCGGTGGCGAAGGGCAGAGAGTCAGCGTACGTGGCCTGGGCCCGGAGTTCACGCTGACCACCTTCAACGGACGCATCCTGGCCACCGACGGCGCCGGCCGCGATTTTGCCTTCGATGTATTGCCGGCCGACGTGATCAGTGGCGCCGACGTGATCAAGGGCGCTCAGGCCTCACTGACCGAAGGGGCCATCGGCGGCCTGGTCAATCTGCGCTCGGCCAGTCCATTCGACCAGAAGGGCCAGCACGGCATCGTGCGCCTGGAAGGCGATCGCAACCTGATGTCCGAACTCAACGGAAGCAAGCTCTCGGCCACCTACAGCAACACCTTCGCCAACGACACCATGGGCGTGCTGCTGGGCGTGGTCTACGCCCATCGCAAGGATCGCACCGACATTGCCGGCAACGATGGCGGCTGGACCCGGAACCCGGATCCCAACGATCCCAACTGGTGGGGCAACGCCTGGGGCGGCAACATCGACCCCAACGGCAACGGCGTACTGGATCCGAACGAATACGGCCTGATCGCCCCGGGCCAGTTCCGGGTTGGCTCGATCATGGAGGACAAGAAGCGCAGCGCCTTCTCCGGCAAGTTCGAATGGCATCCGAGCGACAACGTGCGCATCGTGCTGGACGGCCTGAAAACCCGCCTCGACTCGCCGCACGTGGCCTACCAGCAATCCTACTATCCGCTGTTCGCGCCGGGCCGCTGGTCCGACATCACCGTGCAGAACGGCATCGTCACCGGCTTCACCATGAACAACCCGGATCCGGAACTGCGGCTCAATCCGGAACTGCTGAACCAGACCGAATACCGCGTGGTCGACACCGACCTTTACGGCCTCAACGGCGAGTGGAAGGTCACCCCCGACCTGACCCTGACCGGCGATCTGTACCGCTCCACCTCGAAGCGCCACTCCGGTGGCCAGGACACCTACGCCGTCCTGCGCATGAACCTGCCCAACACCGCCCGCATCACCCTGGGCCCGAATGCGGTGCCCAATGTCGATGTCCAGTTCAACGACGGCCGCAACCTTGCCACGGGCCTGGCCAACGGCCAGTTCACCGAGTCGGACTTCAACACGCATTACATGGAGTTGAGCGGCGACAACATCGAGGACAAGATCACCGGTGGCACGGTGGCTGGCAACCTGCTGGTCGGCCGCTGGGGCGTGGACCGCCTGCGCTTTGGCGCGACCCGCACCGACCGCAGGAAGTCGCGCGACCTGATCAACAACACCCTCAACGGCGGCGCCGACTACTACTCCGGAAACAATGCCATCAACGTGGCCGACCTGGGCGCCGGAGTGATCTCGCACAGCTTCCACCTGCCGCACTTCATGGATGACGTGAACAGCAGCTTCCCGCGCAGCTTCGTGGCCTTCGACGTGCCCAACTACCTGGCCCGGCTGCAGGCCTACGACGGCCACCTGCGTCCGGACGGCACGCCGTACAACTATGCCCTGGCCGGCCCGAAATGGAACCCGCTGCAAAGCTACCGGGTTCGCGAGAAGACCGATGCCTTCTACGTGCAGGCGGACATGTCGGGCGACCGCTGGGACGGCGACATCGGCGTGCGACTGGTGAAGACGAACACCAGGGCCCAGGCCTGGGATGCCAAGATCCTGAACATCACCAAGAACGGCGCGTTCAACTACACGGCAACGTACGCTGCCCCGACACCGGTCGTCCAGAACGCCGACTACACCTTCCTGCTGCCTTCGGCGAATTTCACCTGGCACTTCACCGACCAGTTGCAATTGCGCCTGGGTGCGGCCAAGACCATGGCCCGCCCGCCGGTCGACCAGCTCGCGCCGACCAACACCACCGCGAGCGTGTCGTGGGGCGAGTTCACCCAGGTCTACGGCGGCAATGCGCACCTGAAGCCCTATAGCGCGGCGCAGGGAGACATGTCGCTGGAGTGGTACTTCGCCGACCATTCCATCGCCAACGTGGCCGTGTTCTACAAGCGCATCAAGAACCAGATCACCACCAGCTGGGAGCCGGGCCAGGACATCGGCGTACCGGGTTACCTGTTCAACGTCATGCGTCCGATCAACGGCGATTACGCCAAGGTCAAAGGCCTCGAGGCCGGCCTGCAGCACTTCTGGGAAAGCGGTTTCGGCGTGAATGCCCAGTACACCCGCAACTGGTCGCGCAGCTGGGTGAATGGCGAGGAACGCCCGCTCGAGGGCATCGCCCCGGCGACCTATTCGCTGGGCGTGATGTACGAGAAGGGCAAATGGTCGCTGGGCGCCAACGCGGTCCGCACCGATGGCTTCGTCACGGCGATCAACGTAATCGGCACCGGCTACAACACCCAGGCCGCTGCGATCACCTGGTTGACCGCACACGTGACCTACGAAATCAACGACATGTTCAGCATCAGCCTCCAGGGGCAGAACCTGCTGGACGATGCGCAGACCTACAGCATCAACGGCAACCCGCTGCTGTCGCAGGGCTATAACCGATATGGCCGGTCTTTCAATCTGGGAGCAAGCTTGCGGTTCTAGAGCGTCGATGGGAACCGGTGGCTCCCGCGGAGGTATGTGGTTTGGGGCTGGCGAACGCTTCGGTATCAGTCCGGTTGCGGAACTGGGCCTGGCTTGTCGCTGGCTGTGATCTGCAGCGCGAGGTTGTACAGGATGCGCAGGTCCTCATCGTCCAGCACGTCACCCTGCATGCCGCGGAAGTGATGGTGGAACGCACGTACCGCGGCGGCGCGGTCGTCCAGCGGGTAGCCGATCGCGGCCAGCGCCAGCCATGGGTCGAAGCCGCTAGGCGGATCGATCAGTGCGCCGCGCGGCCAGCGGCCGTAGCCGGCGTCGGCCAGTTGCCGCCACGGGAAGCGCGGGCCGGGGTCGTCCTTGCGGCCGGGGGCGAGGTCCTCGTGGCCGATGATCTGCGTACGCGGGATGTGCAGCCGTGTGCTGAGGTCGGTCAGCAGGCGCAGCAGGCTGTCGATCTGCGGTTGCGCGAACGGCGTGGCGCCGTCGTTGTCCAGTTCGATACCGATCGAGGCGGAATTGATGTCGGTGATCGTGCCCCAGTGCCCGGGGCCGCCATGCCACGCGCGCAACTGGTCGGCCACCAGCTGGTAGATGTGGCCGTCGGCGCCGATCAGGTAATGCGAGCTCACCGGCCCGCCGCTGTTCGCCGTGCGCAGGGTGTCCAGGCTCTGCTGCACCGACTGCTGCTGGGTGTAGTGCAGCACGATCAGCACCGGCCGGCGGATGTCGTGGTTCGGCGACGGCACCCAGGTCGCCAGCGGGTTGCGCGGCGGCAGCGGCGCGCAGGCGGCGAGCAGCGCGAGCAGCGCCAGCAGGGCCGCGCGGCGCAGCTGGCGGGGCAGGGCGAACGGATCACGCATCGCTGACGGCTCCTTGCTCCATCACTGCAGGTACGGCGCGGCGATCGCCAGCGCGGTGCGGTACGGTTCCGGCTCGTTGCGGTTGCTGAGCAGGATCACCGTGAGGCGTTGCTTCGGCCAGCGCACGATCACGTTGCGGAAGCCGATGCTCTCGCCGGAGTGCCACAGCGTGTCGCCGGTGATGCGCCAGCCGTAGCCGTAGCTGGCCTCGTACGGCTCGCCGGTGACCTTCACGTGCGGGCTGAAGGCGAGCTTGCGCGAGGCGGCGCTGAGCAGGCGGTCGTCGTACAGCGCGGCGTCCCACTTGGCCAGGTCGTCGATCGAGGAATAGATGCCGCCGTCGCCGCGGGTGGCGCTGGTGACGCTCTGGTCGGTGCGCGTCCAGCCGCCGTTTTCTTCGCTGTAGCCGTAGGCGCGATTTTCCACCTCGGGGCCGCCGCGCTCATACAGCAAGGTGTGGTCCATGTGCAGCGGCTGGAAGATGTGCTGCCGGAGATACAGCGGCAGGCTGATGCCGGAGGCGCGCTCCACCACCAGGCCGAGCAGCACGTAGCCGGAGTTGCTGTAGCGGTAGGCCGTGCCGGGCGCGAAATAAGTCTTCGGCGTGGCGGACAGCAGGCGCAGCACGTCGTTGTCGCTGACCTGTCCGCTGGTGCCGGGCGGAATCAGGTCCTCGTAGTCGACCAGGCCGCCGGTGTGCGTCAGCAACTGGCGCAGGGTGACCGCGGCCGTCGTTTCCGGCAGCGAAGGTAACCAGCGGCGCACCGGATCGTCGAGCTTGAGGCGGCCGCTTTCGGCCAGCAGCAGGATCGCCGTGGCGGTGAACTGCTTGCTCACCGAGGCGAGCCGGTAGTTGGTGGCCGGCGTGGCTTTGCCTTCGTCCTCGAGATTGGCCAGGCCGTAGCTGCGGCGCACGATCGGCTTGCCGTCCTTGAGCACCAGCAGCGAGGCGCCAGGGACGTCGCCGCTATAGCGCTGCATCAGTGCGTCGATCGGGTCGACCGGCTTGATGCCGCTGGCGCAGCCGCCGAGCAGCAAGGTCAGTGCGAGGCCAGCAAGCAGTTTCGGCATGGCGGAATCCCCCCTGTTCGTGGTGCCGTCATTGCACCGGCACGTCGTAGATCGTGTGCGGCGTCGGCTCCGGCGAGAGCGTGTAGTGCCACCACTCCATCGGGTAGTTGCGGAAGCCTTCGCGCCGCATCGCGTCGCGCAGCAACTGGCGGTTGGCGTGTTGCTGCGCGGTGACGTCGGGCGCGTCGGTGTGTGCGCGCACGTCGAAGAAGTCGAAGTCGGTACCCATGTCCAGCGCTTCGCAGCGCTTGCCGTCGGCGGCGCAGCGCTCAAGGGTGAGGTCGATGGTGGCGCCGCGGCTGTGGCCGGAGACCGGCGCGATGTAGTCGCCGAGCAGTTTCGACTTGTCCGGCGTGGGGTAGTGCTGCGGCTTGGTGCGCTGATCGTCGAGGTCGTGCGCCCAGCGCACGAAGTGCGCCACCGCGCGGGCGGGGCGGTAGCAATCCCAGATCTTCAGGCGCCGGTGTTGCGTGCGCAGTTCGTGCTCGACCCGCGCCAGTGCCTCGGCGACCGGGCGCAGCAGCAGGCACTTCGGCGCCAGGTAGCCGTCCACCGGCGCACCCACGAAATTGTCGCTGCCGGCGTACTTGATGTCCTCGGCCATGTCCGGCACCAGGCTGCGGATATCGACCAGGTTGGCCGCGGCGGCAGTCGTCGCCGGCGACAGGGTGGGCGGTTGCTCCGCGGCATGGGCGCGGCCGGTGGCGCCGAGGGCGACGAGCAAGCCGAGCAGGAGCAGGGGACGGCGGGTCGAGATAATCATCGGTGGCAACCCCCACGACGCTGGAAAGCCAGGTCTTCGTAGTCGGAGCTGAAATCGCCTTGCGGGTCGAGCTTGGCCATGCGCAAGGTGATCGGCTGGCTGGCGGTGGCCGCGTGGAAATCCAGCCACGCGTCCAGCTCGCCGCTGTCCCAATGCACCAGGTAGCGGTCGCCCAGGCGCATCACCGTGCCGGTCAGCGTGGGCGACTTCGCGGCGGCGAAACGCAGCTTGCCGTCGCGCGGGCACAACGAGACATCGCCGAACCACGGGTCGCGGTATTCGCCGGTCCAGGAGGCCAGCTCCGCCGTGGTGGCCGGCCGTTGCGCCGAGGTATCCGGGGCGGTCGAGCCGGCGGGGCGCTGCGCGGCCTGCCGCTCCAGCGCGTCGGCATACCAGTTCACGTCGCGCGGTTCGTCGGGTGCGGTGAAGTGCTTGACCAGCATTTCGCCGAGCACGGTGCGCGCATCGTCCGCCTCGCCGTTGATCATGAACACGAAGCCGCTCTTGCGGTCCGGCAGCAGCGCCAGCATCGAATACATGCCGTTCAAGGTGCCGGTGTGCCAGACCAGCCACTGGCTGTCGACGTCGGCCATGCGCCAGCCGTGGCCGTAGGCCATCACATGGGTGTTGTCCCAGGCACGGCGCTGCTCGGAAACGGGGATCAGCATGTGCGGCGCCTGCAGCACGCCGCGTTGCACCGGCGACAGCCACTTCAGCTGCGCCGTGCTGGGCACCAGCCAGTTGCGCGCCCAGGCCAGCATGTCGGTGAGGTCGCAGCGGATGCCGCCGGCGGCGGCCGAGGTGATCGCGGGAATCGCGGCGTCCTCGGGTATTGCCACGTTGTGGCCGCCCTCGCGGCGATGCGGCGTGGCCACGTCGCCCACCGTGTCGCGGTTCCACGCGCCGACCTGGCAGCGGTCCAGGTGCAGCGGCTCGAACACTTCGCGGCGCATCAGCGTTTCGTACGGCGCGCCGCCCGCGGCGGCGGCGACTTCGCCGGCCACCACGTAGAGCAGGTTGTCGTACTGGTATTGCGCGCGGAAGCTGTAGCCGGGCTTGATGAAGGCGAGGCCGTGGATGATGTCGGCGCGGGTGAACGCGTTCGGTTCAGGCCACAGCATCAGGTCGCCGCCGCCTTCGGGCAGGCCGCTGGAATGGGTGAGCAGGTCGGCCACGCGCATGTTCGCGGTGACCCACGGATCGTTCATGCGGAACTGCGGCAGGTACTTCGTCACCGGATCGTCCCAGCGCAACTTGCCCTGGTCGACCAGCCGGCCGAGCAGGGCGGTGGTCATCGCCTTGCTGTTGGAGGCGATCTTGAACAGCGTCTGCGGGGTGATCGGCTGGCCGGAGCCGGCGACGGTCTCGCCGGTGGTGCGCACGTAGACGACCTGGCCGTGCTCGATCACGCCGACGGCGATGCCGGGCAGGTGATAGCGGGCGATGGTGGCGTCGACGATCTTGTCGAGCGCCCTGGTTTCAGGTGTTGCTGTGCCGGCGTGGGCGCTGGCGGCCGTCAGGACCAGCGCGGTGGCGAAGAGCCAACGGCGTCCACGTAGGTTGGGGTGAGCGAAGCGAACCCCAACATGCTCTCGGTGCGGCGGAATTTGTTGGGGTTCGCTTCGCTCACCCCAACCTACGAATGCGTCAACGGCGGCTGCGTCAGCGCTGCGCATGGCGCTCGACCTCACCCCACACGCGCAGCAGGTTGCCGCCCCACAGCTTGGCGATGTCGGCGTCGCTGAAACCGGCGCGGCGCAGCGCCGCGGTGACGTTGCGGGTTTCGCCGGCGTCCTTCCAGCCGGTGATGCCGCCGCCGCCGTCGAAGTCGGAGGCGATGCCGACGTGGTCGATGCCGGCCACCTTCACCATGTGCCGGATCTGCTTCACGTAGTCGTCCAGGGTGGCCAGCGGGTATTTTTTCTGGATCTCGGCCATGCCGGCTTCCATCTCCGGCCGGTAGTCGTCGCTGTCGCTGTCGTACTCCTTCTCGCCGGCCTGCTTGGCGATGGCGTTCTGCAGTTTCTTTTCGGCGGCCTCGCGGCCCGGGTCCTTCTTCAGGAATTCCTTGTAGGCCACGGCGTCGATCACGCCGCCCTTGGCGGCGATCGCGCGCAGCAGGTCGTCGGGCAGGTTGCGCGGGTGGTCGAGCACGGCGCGGGCGCCGGAGTGCGAGGCGATGAGCGGCGTGCTGGACAGCTTGAGCGCATCGCGCACGCAGTTGTCCGAAGCGTGGGAGATGTCGACCAGCATGCCGAGCTGGTTGGCGCGTTTCACCACGGCGCGGCCGAAGTCGCTCATGCCCTTGTCGCCGGCGCCGTTCATCGCCGGCTCGCCATGCTCGGTATCGGGCAGCGAGCTGGTGCACAGGTCGTTGTTGCCGACGTGGACCAGGCCGACGGAGCGCGCGCCGCGATCGAACGCGGCGTCGAGGCGGTGGATGTCGTGGCCGAGCGAGTAGGCGTTCTCGATCTCGATCGTCGCCGAGAGCAGGCCGGCCTTGTGGTTGGCGAGCAGCTGTTCGGGCGTGGTGGCCAGGCGGATGCGGTCGGGATACATCATCAGCATGCGGCCGATGCCGTCGTATTTCTGGCTGGCCTGTTGCACCGCCTTGGCGTAGCCGGCGGCGTCGAGCTGGTGCTGCGGCACCCAGACCACGAAGAACGCCGCGTTCAGGCCGCCGCGCTCCATCTTGCCCAGGTCGACCAGCAGGCGGGTATCGTGCCCGACGTCGAAGCGCGGCTCGCCCATGTAGTTGAACGGGATGTCGACATGGGTGTCGATGGTGATCGGCGGATCCTGCTGTGCTTGCGCGGGCAGCGTCCCGGCGACGCTCAAGGCGGCGAGGAGGGCGAGGCGGACAGTCGTGTTCATGGCGTTTCCCAGTTCCGGGCCGGCTGTTCACCGGCGATCATGTCCTCGAAGTGCTGGCGCCGCCGCACCACGGCGTAGCGGCCCCGCTGCAGCAGTACCTCGGCGGCCAGCGGCCGCGAGTTGTAGGTGGAGGCCATCGACGTACCGTACGCGCCGGTGGCCTTGATCAGCAACAGGTCGCCGGCGGCGCACTCGGGCAGTTCGCGTGCGCGGGCGAAAGTATCGCCGGTCTCGCACACCGGGCCGACGATGTCGTAGGTGGCCATCGGGCGCGGCTCGTCCGCTACCGGCACGATGTCGTGCCAGGCGTCGTACAGGCTGGGCCGCTGCAGGTCGTTCATCGCCGCGTCCAGCACCAGGAACGTGCGTTCGATGCCGGGTTTGACGCGGATCACCCGGGTCAGCAGCACGCCCGCCTCGGCGACCAGGTAGCGGCCCGGTTCCAGCAGCAGGCGGCCGCGGAAGCCGGCCAGCGCCTCGCGGATCGCGCCGACGTAATCGGCCGCGGCCACCGGCTGGTCCACGCCGGCGCGATAGCACACGCCCAGTCCGCCGCCGACGTCGATGCTGTTGACCGGATGGCCGGCCTGCTCGAGTTCGCGCCAGAACGCGGCGACCCGCTGCAGCGCCAGCCGGAACGGTTCGACGCTGAGGATCTGCGAACCGATGTGCACGTGCAGGCCGTCGAGCTGCACGTGGGTGAGCTGGCTGCGTTCGGCGAACCAACGGCGCGCCTCGTCGATGCTGACGCCGAACTTGTTCTCCGACTTGCCGGTGGAGATCTTCGCGTGGGTCTGCGCGTCCACGTCGGGGTTGATGCGCACGGCGGCGCGTGCGGTCGTTTCCTGCGCCTGCGCGACCCGCTGCAGGGTATGCAGTTCGTCCAGCGATTCGACGTTGAAGCGCATGATGCCGACGCTCAGCGCGCCGGCGATCTCGTCGGTGCTCTTGCCGACGCCGGAGAACACGATGCGCTCGGCCGGCATGCCGGCGTTGAGCGCGCGGCGCAGCTCGCCGACCGAGACGATGTCGGCACCGACGCCGGCGTTCGCCATCAATTGCAGGATGGCGAGGTTGGGGTTGGCCTTGACCGCGAAGCAGATGGTGGCGTCGAGGCCGGTCAACGCGGCCTGGAGTTCGCCGATGCGCTGGTGGATCGCGCTGGCGGAGTAGGCATGCAGGGGCGTGCCAATCCGCTGCGCCAGGGCCTGCAGGTCGACCCCGTCGAAGTGGCGGTGGGCGTCGTCCGCCTGCGTGGCAGTTGCCGTCGTCGTCGGGCGGCTGGTTGTTGGCGTGGACATGGCCTGGTGCCGTTGCTGCTGCGGTGAAACCGCAAAAAAAGAGCGGCCCGGCAGTTGCGCGGGCCGCGATCGGGGGAGGACGATCAGAAGTTGACGGACATGGTCAGCTGGGTGAAGCGCGGCGACTGGAAGCCCAGCGGCTGGCGGAACGTGTCGCTGGTGGAATTGGAGATGGACGTCTGCAGATCCTGATCCACCGCCGTGGTGTGCTTCTGGTTGAGCAGGTTGTAGACGGCCAGCTTCACCCGGAACTCGCCGCCATCGAACGGCTGGATGTAGCTGATGCCGGCGTTGAGCGTGAAGGTCCACGGCAGGCGGCCGTACTTGCCGCGCGGCGAGCGTTCGTAGACGCGGTTCTCGGACACCGGCGAGGCGCAGTTCTGCACGCAGATGAAGTAGCTGTGGTAGTTGGTGGCGTCGTAGGGGTTGCCCACGCCGAAGCCGGTGATCGGGCCGCCGGAGGCGGCGTTCACGTCGGCGCCGAGCTGCCAGTGCGGGGTGAGCGCATAGGTGCCGCGCAGCTTGAACTGGTGGCGGCGGTCGTTCGGCAGGTAGCCGTCACCGCCCAGGTTCACCCACGGGTCGTCGAAGTTCTCGGTGCGGCCGGTGTCGTCGAAGTCGGTGTCCGAGTTGACCGGGCCTTCCGCGTTGCCGCGGTTCCACGACATCGTGTACGAGGCGTTCATCGCCCACTTCTCGTCCCACGCGCGGTTCAGCTGCAGTTCGACGGCGGCGTAGGTGCGCTTGGGCTTCACCCAGCCGCGCTGGCCCAGGTAGTTGCCCTGGGCGTCATACATCGCCCAGCCTTCCTTGGAGGTGTCCACGGTGAGGTAGCCGTCAGGGGTGCCGTCGCAGTTGGTGTCGCCCCATACGGTGACCTTCTTGCCAGGGTTGGCCATCACCCAGCCGATGTAGCCGTTCTCGCCGCACTGCGTGGTGGCGCTGATCTCCATGTCGTCGATCGCGTTGTGCAGGCGCCGGTAGGTGGCGCTGACGCCCCACGACCACTGCGAGGTGATCAGCTGCTGGAAGCCCAGGATCGCTTCGTCCTGGTAGACCGGATCCATGTTCTTGTCGACCTCGGAACGCAGGTCGCCGACGGTGCCGTCGCCCTGCGAATTGTCGACCGGGCCGATCTGCGGGCCGAGCTTCGGGACGGCGTACTCGACGCCGTTGAGGGTCTTGTACTCCCAGCCGTCGAACGCGTAGTAGGTGCGCTCGTCGAGCAGGCCGCCGGCCTGCTTGATGTTGATCACGTTGGCCACCGGCAGGTAGTAGCGGCCGAGGTTGCCGAACAGCTTGGTGCTGCCGTCGCCCTTCATGTCCCAGGAGAAGCCCAGCCGCGGCGCGATCTGCCGGCTCATCTTGATGTAGCTGCGGCCTGCGGCGTCCTGGTTGTCGAAGCTGTCGTTGCGCACGCCGGCGTTGAGCACCAGGCTGGG
Organism: Rhodanobacter sp. OR92; assembly: GCF_000427545.1. NCBI lineage: Bacteria > Pseudomonadati > Pseudomonadota > Gammaproteobacteria > Lysobacterales > Rhodanobacteraceae > Rhodanobacter > Rhodanobacter sp. OR92. The sequence goes on from NZ_KE386556.1 coordinate 523,892, forward strand.
TGTCACCTGCCAGTTGTCCTCGATGTAGTACGCGGCATTCTTGGTGGTGAAGGTGCCGGCGATCTCGTAGCGGCGTGCGCGCACGTAGGCGTCGTAGCCGGCCGGCACCACGCCGCCGTTGGAGATGGTGGAGCCGGCGCTGGCGGCGTACAGGTTGTAGTAGTACGCGCCCGGCCCGGCGTAGTGACGGTTGTAGTCGGAGGTGTCGTTTTCGTGGTCGTAGCCGAAGCGCAGCAGATGGTCGCCCAGCGTCCACTCGAAGTCGGCGCGGGCCTGCTTGCGGGTGTCGTTGCGTTTGTACACGGTGGAGCTGCTGGTGCAGCCCAGCTGCACGCCCGGATCGTGGATCGCCCGGAACGCATTGTTCGCCGAGACGTAGTTGCAGTCGATGTCCAGCTGCGAGCGGGTGAACGCCTCGCGCTCGTTGCGGCCGTACATCAGCTTCATCGACAGGTCGTTGGTGAGGTAGCTGGTCCAGGTCAGCGCCCAGTTCTTGCCGCCGGTATCGGTGAAGACCTTGTTGGTGCGGGTGCCGATAGTGCTGGTGTCGTAGTCGTAGCTGTAGACGTCGCCGGTGTTCTTGTTCTTGTCGGAGAACGCCATCAGCTGCAACACGTTGCTGTCGGTGATGTTCCAGTCGATCGTGGTGCCCCAGAAGCCGGTATCCGAGTTGTTGGAGGTCAGCGTGGTGCCGGCGTTGTTGGTGTTGCGCGGGCTGCTGCCGCGGGCCTCGTACATGGCGAAGATGAACAGCTTGTCCTTGACGATCGGGCCGGAGGCCCAGATGTTCGTCTTCACCAGCGAGTCCTGGTCGCGGCTGGCGGTGAGGTAGCGGTGGCCGCTGGCGTCATAGTGATCGTCGGCGCGCGAATGCCAGTTGCCGGGCTCCAGGGTGATCTCCACGCCACCCTTGAACTCGTTGGTGCCTGAGCGCGCCACCGCATTGACCACGCCGCCGGTAGTGCGGCCGAACTCGACCGAGTAGCCGCCGGTCTTGACCTGGAACTGGTCGTAGAACGCGAACGGCGCTTCGGAGAAGCCGTTGCGGTTGTAGAAGTCGGTGACGTTGAGGCCGTTGACGTAGAACGCGTTCTCGGCGATCGAGGAGCCGCCGAAGGAAATGCCGCCGAAGGCGGCGTTGCCCTTGACCACGCCGGGCGCCAGCAGCGCCACCGAGGTGACGTTCTGGTCGACCGGCAGGCGCACCAGGTCGGCGCGCGAGACGATGGTGGCCGACTCGGTGGAACGGACGTCGATCACCGGCAGCACCGAGCCGGTGACGTTGATGGTGGCCAGGCTGGTCGCGTTTGCCGCGCCCAGGTCCACCGTGGTGGTGGTGCCCAGCGCCACCGTGACGTTGCGCGCCGGACCCACCGGCTGGCCGCCGCTGCTGGCGCTGATGGTGTACTGGCCCACCGGCAGGAACGGGAAGCGGTAGTTGCCGTCGTTGTCGGCGGTGATCGTGCGGGTCAGGCCGGTGGCCGGATTGGTCACGACCACGGTGGCGCCGGCTTGGGTGCGACCGGCCACCGAACCGTCGTTGTTGGCCGCGTACGCCTGCGGGCCGCCGAAGGCGGCGAGCGCCAGTCCGAGCGCCGTGCCGAGCACGGTCCTGCGCAATGTCCGGGTGTTGCTCATGTTCCCCATCTCCCCATCGACGCCGTCGATGCCATGTTTATGAAAAGCTGCCGGTTAGTTGCCGCTGCGTCCCTGCGCCGCTGGCAGGACCTGCCAGTCGAAGCCGTAATCCAGTTGATCGAAATAGAGGTCGCCGCCGCGCCATTCGGCCTCGCCGCGTTGCGAGTCCACGTCGTCGGAGCGGAACTGCCGCTTGGACGGCTGGAAGCGGCGGCCGTAGTCGTCGTTGAAGGCGATGCGCCAGTTGTCGAGGCCGCCCAGGTAGAACCACTCCAGCGCCTTGTCGTCGCCCGCCGCCCGGTGCAGCCGGCCGGTGGTGACGTCCATCGGCACCCAGCCGTACGGCGGCAGGTACAGGTAGCCCCAGTCGTGGATGTTGCTGTAGCGGCTGCCGTCGTCCGAATACACCATGCCGGACTGCCAGCGCGCGGGGATGCCGTTCAGGCGCAGCAGGGTCATCAGCAGCAGGGTCTGCTGGCCGCAGTCGGCGTGGCCGGCGTGCAGCGCGTAGTCGCTGATGTTGCTGATGGTGGAGTACTCGCGCGCGCCGGCCCAGGGGATCTGGTCGACCGCGGCGAACAGTTTCTGCGCGATGCGGTACGGGTTCTTCTCCTCGCCCACGACCTTGCGCGAGAACGCGCGCATCGCGTCGGTGAACACGATATGCGGTGCGCGCTCGGCCACGAACGGGGCCAGTTCCGGCGTGATCTTCTCTGCCGTGACCCTGGCCGGGTCGATCGCGTGGTATTGCGCGAACAGGGTCAGCTCGTAGGTGACCGAGAACACCGTCTTCTGTCCGGCCACGGCCGGCTTCTCCAGGTACACCGTGCGCTGCGGCGCCGACGCGGGTGCGATCTGGTGCGTGGCCGGCACGCTGGCCACGTAGCGGATGTCTTCCTGCTGGCCCGGCACCGCCTGCGGGTACGGAATCCACGCGCGCACGGTCTCGCCGGCGGGCACGGCGTCGGCGTCGACGGTCAGCGTCTGCGTCATGCGCAGGCGCCGCGGCAGCACGCTGCTGCGGTGTTCGGCCAGCGCGGTCTGGTAGATCGCGCGCTGGTGGTCGTTCAGCGCTTCCATCGGACCGTCGCCGATCGGCGTCTGCACGGCGCGCCGCGCCACCGCTTCGGGGCTGAGCCGGAACAGGTTGCCGGGTGAGCGCTTGAAGTACAGCGTGCGGCCGTCGATCAGCTGGTGCTCGAACAGGCCGGCCGCGTTCCACTTCGCGAACTCGGCGTCGGTGAGGTCGGGAATCTGCTTGCGCACGCGCGCCTTGACCTCGTCGGCGCCGAGGGTGAAGTCGAGCAGGATGCGGCGCATGCGTTCGCGCTGGAACGCAAGCGCGTGGCGCGTGTCGGCGGACAGGCCGGGCTGCGCCAGGGCGTCGGTGATCGCCGCGTCGGCCGCCTTGAAGTGGCCGGCGTCGATCTGGGCGATGATGGGGGTGACCGCCTTGCCGCCGGGGCCGTTGGCGGCGAACGCGAACGGCGCGGCGAGCAGCAGGGCGAGCAGGGACGCGGCGACGCGCAGGCCACGTGCATGGCAGCGTACTTTGGGTGCGACAGGTAGCAACGTATCCATCGACAAACGTCCCCGCAACGAATCCCCTGAAACCGCTGTGTAACACGCTTGCAAATGCCGGTCAATAATTTATGCTTCAATTGAAGCATGTAAGAATCAGCTATTCCTTGATGGTGGAAACCAGCCAGCCTGCGAATGCCCGCGAACGATCCACGAGGGGATGCATGTGATCCACACGGTCTGGCCCTACCTGGCGCTGATGTTGCTGGTCGCCGGTTTGTTTCCGGCGATGGAACGCCGCTTCGGCTGGAAGCTGTTTTCGGTGCTGCCGCCGATCGTGCTGACCTACCTGCTGGTCACCGCGCTGGCGGTGTCCGGGCTGTGGCAGGTCAACGCGGAGATCAAGGCGGCGCAGTCGATGCTGGTCTCGCACCTGGTGCCGGCGTTGCTGTTCCTGCTGATGATCAACTGCGACCTGCGCGCGATCTGGCGGCTCGGCCCGCGCGTGCTCGGCGTGTTCGCCTGCACCTCGCTGAGCCTGTTCGTGGCCTTCATCGGCACCTACCTGATCTATCGCCACTGGCTGCCCGGCAACGACTGGCAGCCGCTGGCCGCGCTCTCCGGCAGCTGGGTCGGCGGCACCGCGAACATGATCGCGGTGAAGCAGGCGATCGGCATGTCAGACACGTACCTGGCGATGTCGCTGCTGACCGATGCGCTGGGCTACTCGATGTGGGTGGTGGTGCTGTTCTCGGTGGCGCGGCTGGCGCCGGCGTTCAACCGCTGGACCCGGGCAAAATCCAGCGGCGACACTCCGCTGGAGCCGGTGAAGGCCAAGGCGCCGACCACCTACGACAGCGTGCTGCTGTGGCTGGGCATGGCGCTGGCGGTGGCGGCGCTGTCGGGCTGGCTGGCCAACTGGCTGCCGGTGTCCGGCATGATCAGCGCGACCACCTGGGCCATCCTGCTGGCCACCGGCTTCGGCCTGGTGGTGGCGCACACGCCACTGGCGGAGTTTCCTGGCGCCAGCACGATTTCCAGCGCGATGCTGATCAGCGTGGTGGCGGTGCTGGCCTCGCAGAGCAACTTCCAGGGCATCGCTGCGGCCCCGCTGTACCTGCTGTGCGGCGTCACCATCATCGCGATCCATGCGGTGCTGCTGATCGGCTGCGCCAAGCTGTTCCGCTTCGACCTGTACCTGTGCGGGATCTCTTCGCTGGCGCATATTGGCGGCGTGGCGGCCACGCCGATCCTGGCGGCCAGCTATTCGGCCGCGCTGGTACCGGTCGGTATCCTGCTGGCCCTGCTCGGCTACATCCTGGGCACCGGTTTCGGCCTGCTGGTGGCGACGATCCTGTCCACGCTGGCGGGCGGGTGATGCGGTTTCAACATAGGACCAAGACGATGCGAATCCCCCTGCTTGCCGCCACCGCGCTTGCGCTCGCCTTCGCCGGCGCCCCGCTGCAGGCGCGCGAGGCGAACGCTGCGTTGACCGTGCCGCCGTCCGGCGTGCTCGGCGTCGGCGAGGCGCAGCTCACGCCCGCATTCTGGATCGGCCTGCAGGCCGAGCCCGATCGGGTGATCCTCGACCGCGCCGCGATCGAGGCGCAGAACGCGAAGTTGCTGCAGCTCGATCCGTCGATGCACGGCCTGCGCGCGTTGCCGAAAACCTTGAGCCGCGAGCAGGTCGCTGGCTGGATCGAGGCGCTGTCCGAACGGCCGGACCGTCCGCTGTTCGACGTCGACGGTCGGCCGGTACCGGCCGCCACGCTGGATGCCGTGGTCGGCAACCTCGCGCTCGATGCGATTCCCGCGCAGCAGCCGACGCGCTACGGCCTGGTGGTGCGCCGCGCCGCGCTGCGCATGTTCCCGACCACGCTGCGCGTATTCAGCGAGAAGGGCGACACCGATATCGACCGCTTCCAGGAAAGCGCCGAGTTTCCCGGCACGCCGGTGGCGATCGTGCACGCCAGCGCCGACGGCCAGTGGCTGTTCGTGGTCAGCCCGCGTTACGCCGCCTGGACCGAGAAGGAGAACGTGGCCGAAGGCAGCGCGGCCGAAGTGTTCGGCTACGCCGACAAGGCGCCGTACCGGGTGATCACCGGCGCGGTAGAGCGCACCGTGTTCACCCGCGAGCAGCCGGCGGTATCGCAGCTGCCGCTGGACATGGGCACGCGCGTGCCGCTGGCGACCGGCCTGGCGCCGGACCAGCCGGTCAACGGCCAGACGCCGTACGCCGCGCACGTGCTCGAGCTGCCGCTGCGCCAGGCCAATGGCTCGCTGGGGTTCAGCCCGGCGCTGCTGCAGAAGAACACCGATACCGCCGCCGACTACCTGCCACTGACCCGTGCCAACCTGATCCGCCAGGCGTTCAAGTTTCTCGGCGAGCGCTACGGCTGGGGCCACGCCTACGACGGCCGCGACTGCAGCGGCTTCGTCTCCGACGTGTACCGCAGCATGGGCGTCGAGATGCCGCGCAACACCAGCAAGCAGGCGATCAGCCCGGCGCTGGAACGCCGCGCGTTCACCGCGAAGGACAGCCGCGAAGAACGCCTCAAGGCGGCGCATGCGTTGCAGGTGGGCGACCTGGTCTACATCCCCGGCCACGTGATGATGGTGATCGGCCAGCTGCACGGCCAGCCCTACGTGATCCACGACGTGGGCGGCATGAGTTACCGCAAGGCGGACGGCAGCAAGGCGCACGTCAAGCTCAACGCGGTGTCGGTGACGCCGCTGCTGCCGATGCTGTTCAACGACCAGCAGACCTTTGTCGACCGCATGACCAGCATCGTGCGCATCCGCCACTGAGCGCGCCTGCACCAAGAAGAAAAAGGACACAGATTCCATGAAGGCTTGCCCATGAAAATCACCGACATCCAGTTCGGCATGCTGCGGGTGCCGCTGAAGACCCCGTTCAAGACGGCGCTGCGCACGGTCAACACGGTGGAGGACATCGTGGTGATGGTGCATACCGACACGGGCCAGGTCGGTTACGGCGAGGCGCCGGCCACCGCGGTGATCACCGGCGACACCCACGGCTCGATCATCGACGCGATCCGCCACTACATCTCCCCGCGGCTGATCGGCCAGGACATCGCCAACCTCAACCACCTCACCCAGCTGATCCAGTCTTCGATGGAGAAGAACACCAGCGCCAAGGCGGCGGTGGAGATCGCGGTGTACGACCTGTGGGGCCAGCTCTACGGCGCGCCGCTGTACAAGCTCTTGGGCGGCGGCGACCCGGTGATCACCACCGACATCACCATCAGCGTCGACTACATCGACAAGATGGTGGCCGACTCGGTTTCCGCGGTGGAGCGCGGCTTCGAGTCGCTGAAGATCAAGGTGGGCAAGGACATCGGCGTCGACATCGAGCGGGTCAAGGCGATCTACGCCGCGGTGGAAGGGCGCGCGCTGCTGCGGCTGGACGCGAACCAGGGCTGGACCGCCAAGCAGGCGGTGTACGCGCTGCAGACGCTGGAGGAGGCCGGCATCAAGCTGGAGCTGATCGAGCAGCCGGTGAAGGCGCGCGACCTGGCCGGCATGCGCTACGTCACCGAGCGCGTGCACACGCCGGTGATGGCCGACGAGAGCGTGTTCGGCCCGATGGAGGTGATCGAGCTGATCCGCCTGCGCGCCGCCGACATCATCAACATCAAGCTGATGAAGACCGGCGGCATCTCCAATGCGATCCGCATCGCCGATATCGCCGGCATGCATGGCATCGAGTGCATGATCGGCTGCATGCTGGAAACCAGCATCAGCGTGGCCGCCGCGGTGCACGTGGCGGTGGCCAAGTCGAACGTGATCACCAAGATCGACCTGGACGGCCCGTCGCTGTGCCAGTTCAATCCGGTCGACGGTGGGGTAATCTTCAACGAGTCGGAAATCTCGGTGACGGACGCCCCCGGACTGGGCATCCGCGAGATCCGCGGATTGGAGAGGATCGAAGCCTGATGTCGCCGCTGGTCAAAATCCGTTCGGAACGCGACCAGATGTCGGCAGTGGAGCGGCGCATCGCCGACTTCATCCTCGAAAACGCGCAACTCCTGCGCGACTACTCCTCGCAGCAACTGGCCAATGCGCTGGGGATCAGCCAGTCCAGCGTGGTCAAGTTCACCCAGAAGCTGGGTTTCAAGGGCTATCCGGACCTGAAGTATTCGGTCGGCGAGGCGATCGCGCGCGCCGACAACGGCGACACGCCGCAGGTCGCGGAGGCGAGCGGCGGTGAAGGCGGCGGCTCGTCCGCCGGCAACCTGTGGCGGCGCAAGTCCGAGGCGGAAGAGGCGACCCGGCTGATCAATCCGCCGGAAATCCTGCAAGCCGTGGCCGACGCGATCGAGCAGGCCGGCCGCGCCGGCAAGGTGTTCATCATCGGGCTGGGCGAGGACGACATTCACGCGCGCGGCTTTGCGCTGAAGCTGTCGCTGCTGGGCATCCTCACCGTGCACAACTTCGACACCGCACGGATGACCGCGAACGTCTCCGCGGCCAGCGCCGGCGACGTGCTGCTGGTGTTCTCCGAGCACGGCAACCATCCGGCGCTGTGCAAGATCGCCCGCTACTTCCGCGAGCGCCGCGGCCAGGTGATCACGGTGACGCGGCACACAGCGAACCCGCTGCGCGCACTGGCCGACCTCGCCCTGGTGGTGTCGGCGCACGACGAGCTGCCGTACGTCCAGCCGCTGCTGTACCAGTCGGCGCTGCAGCACCTGCTCGACGGCGTATTCGTGCAGCTGTGCGAGGGCCACGACGATCGCCACGCGCAGCTGCTGGCCAACCTCGACCGCATCCAGCTGATGCTGGAGCCGTGAGGGCCGGGAATGGGGAATCGGGAATTGTAGGAGCCCGCTTGCGGGCGATACTTTTGAGCCGGGATTCGGGATTCGGGATTCGCAGAAGCACCACCCGCAAGCGGGCTCATGTTGCGTGATGAAGAATTGCCGGATGAAAAGCTGATGACTGTTCGCCGCCGCACCCTTGCCCTGCTGACGTTTGCCGTTGCGCTCGCCGGAGCCGCGCATGCCGGCGACGCGAGCGCGCGCTGGCAGAACGCCCGCCAGATGATCGTGGTCACCACCGCCGACTGGAACGCCGACCAGGGCGAGCTGCGCGCCTTCGAGCGCCACGGCGATGCCTGGCGGGAAGTCGTCGCGCCCGCACCGGTGACCATCGGCAAGAACGGCGCCGGCTGGGGCCTGGGCCTGAACGCGCCGCAGACCGGCGGCCCGGTGAAGCACGAGGGCGACAACCGCAGCCCGGCCGGCGTGTTCCGCATCGGCGAGGCGTTCGGCTACGCCGCGCACGCGGCCACCGCGCTGCCGTACCGCGCGCTCACCGCCACCGACTGGTGCATGGATGTCAGCGGCACGGCGCAGTACAACCGCATCGTCGACGCCAACGTGGTCGGTGCCGACGCGGTGAAGGGTTCCAGCGAACCGATGCGGCGCGACCTGCATGCGAACGGCGACCAGCGCTACCGGTTCGGCTTCGTGATCGAGCACAACGCGCAGGCGGCGCCGCAGGGCGGCAGCTGCATCTTCGCGCACTTGTGGAAGTCGCCCGCCGACGCCACCGCCGGCTGCACCGCGATGACGCCGGCGCTGATGCAGCGGCTGCTGGCCTGGCTGAAGCCGCAGGACCACTCGGTGTTCGTGCTGCTGCCGCAGGCCGAGTACGAACGCCTGCGCGCGTCGTGGCGGCTGCCGGCGCTGGTCACCGCGGAGCCTGCGCAGTGAGTGCCACCAGTCGGGTGCTGACCGGGCTGGCCGCCGGCGCGCTGATCGGCCTGCTGCTGGCCGGCTGGGACGAAACCGTGGCGTTGCAGGTGGCGAACGTGGCGCAGCCGATCGGCAAGCTGTGGTTGAACGCGCTGCAGATGACGGTGGTGCCGCTGGTGCTGGCGCTGGTGGTGGTGGGCGTCAATACCGCCACCGACGCGGCCGCCTCGGGCCGCATCGCGCGACGCGCGATCGTGGTGTTCATCGTGGTACTGACCGGCGGCGCGCTGTTCGCCGCGCTGGCCGCGCCGCTGGTGTTCGCGCTGTTCCCGCACAATCCGGCGCTGATCACCGCGCTCGACCACGCCAGCGTGCCCGCGGCCGCGCAGGCGGCGCCGAACTGGATCGACACGCTGGTGGCGATCGTGCCGAACAACGCGGTCATGGCCGCGGCGCAGAGCGCGATGCTGCCGCTGGTGGTGTTCGCGCTGTTCCTCGGTTTCGCGCTGACCCGGATCGCGCCGGCGCGGCGCGCGCTGCTGATGGAATTCTTCCAGGCGATCAGCGATACGATGATCGTGATCGTGCGCTGGGTGCTGTGGATCGCGCCGCTGGGCGTGTTCGCGCTGATCCTTTCCGTGTGCGCTCGCTCGGGCTTAGGGATGCTCAGCGCGCTCGGCGTATACGTGCTGGTCGAGTGCCTGCTGTACCTGGCGGTCACCGTGATGCTGCTGCCGCTGGCGGTGGTGTTCGGCGGCGAGAAGCTGCGCCGGTTCGCGCTGGCGCTGGTGCCGGCGCAAGTGGTGGCGGTCAGCACGCAGTCCTCGCTGGCCTCGCTGCCGGCGATGTTGGAAAGCGCCGACCGTCGGCTCGGCTATCCGCAGCAGGTCGCCGCGCTGGTGCTGCCGATGGCGGTGAGCCTGTTCCGCCTGACCAGCCCGGTGCAATATGTGACCTCGGCGGTGTTCATCGCCTGGGCCTACGGCATCGACCTGTCCACCGCGCAGCTGCTTGCCGGCGCGCTGCTCGCGGTGGTGATCAGCCTGGGTTCGGTCGGCCTGCCGGGCCAGGTCACCTTCATCGCCACCAACCTGCCGGTGGCGCAGGCGATGGGCCTGCCGCTCAGCCCGCTGGGCCTGATGCTGGCGGTCGACACCCTCCCCGACGCGCTGGCCACGCTGGGCAACGTCACCGGCGACCTCACCGCCACCAGCGTGGTGACGCGGCAGTCGCGGCGCGATACGGCCTGAATTGCCGGCTCTTCCGTTGCGTAGGGTGGTACGGCTTGCGCTCCTTTGTCGCCGACTTTGCACCATACGCTCCAGGTTTCTGCTGGATCGCCATACAAGGCGGCGACGGCATCCACGCCAGCCTTGCCAGGGCGAAACCTGTGCCTGTCTGGTGGGCCTGTCGTTGCGCGCGCTGCAGGTCGATGTCTGGGTTGTCCACGGCGATGCGTGCCACCTCTTTCGTTGTAGTCGTCTGCGGCGCAAAAACGTCAATCTTTCGATTTCTACCCGGGTTTTACCCCGCCCTCGGCCCTCGAGGACGCCAAGGGCTTGCCGCAATTGCAAGCAATGCATAGAATGCAGTCAATGCTTAATCCGAGTACATTTTAATGACTACGACCATGACCATCCGCAACATCGATGATCAGCTGAAGGCCCGATTGCGCATGAAGGCGGCCATGCATGGGCGTTCGATGGAAGAAGAGGCGCGCGATATTCTGCGTGCGGCACTGTCTGTCCAGCCGGTACGCGCGACCACCCTGGTCGAGGCGATCCGTGCGCGCATCGCGCCCTTGAAAGGTATCGAGTTGACGTTGCCAGAGCGCGGCCCCTTGCGCGAACCGCCGGAGTTCGGCGTGTGATCATCCTGGACACCAATGTCCTTTCCGAAACCCTTCGGCCGGCGCCTGACGAGCGTGTATTGACCTGGCTCGGAGCCCAGCCCCGGCCAGCGCTGTTCACCACCACGGTTACACGAGGGGAATTGTTCTACGGCTTGCACCTGCTTGCGGATAGCCAGCGCAAAACGAGCCTGCTGAGCGCGGTTCTATCCATCTTCGATGCCGACCTGGCGGGACAGGTACTGAGTTTTGACAGCGATGCGGCGGACGCTTATGCCGAGATCGCCGCCAACCGCAGAGCCGCGGGTAAACCCATCAGCCAATTCGATGCGATGATCGCGGCGATCGCCCGATCCCGGGGGGCGGGTCTCGCCACACGCAACGTCAAGGATTTCGTGGATTGCGGTATAGCCGTCATCAATCCATGGGCGGCGTGATGGTGAGCGCGAATGGGCGGTCTCGAAAAGGCGCGCACGGTGCGATGGACTGAGCAGCATGACCCTGGACTTCGCCACGCTCGACGCACTGCGGACCCGCCATCCCGCATGGACGCTGCTGCGCTCTGACCACGCGGCGCTGGTGGCGAGTTTTCTGCACAGGACGTTTGTGGCGTCCAATGTACGGGTGATGGCGGCGGCCGATCTTGCCGAGGCACTGGAAGATGAGCTGTATGCCCTGCGTCAGCAGCTTGGCGATGGCAGCTTTCCCAAGCCGGCGCGAGACTATCTCAACGATTGGGCCGCTTCGGACAAGAGCTGGCTGCGCAAGTTCTATCAACCGGGTACCGACGAGCCGCAGTTCGATCTGACGCCAGGCACCGAGAAGGCCATTGCCTGGCTGGGCCAACTCGCCGAGCGCAGTTTCGTGGGCACGGAATCGCGGCTCCTCACGCTGTTCGAGTTGCTCAAGCAGATGAGCGAAGGCACCGAGTCCGATCCGGCCAAGCGCATCGCCGAATTGCACAGGAAGCGCGACGAGATCGATGCCGAGATCGCGCAGGTGATCGCCGGCAATGTGCCTCTGCTCGACGATGCGGCAGTGAAGGACCGCTTCCAGCAGTTCATGCAGCTCGCCCGCGAGCTGCTGACGGATTTCCGCGAAGTGGAGTCCAATTTCCGCCAATTGGACCGCAGGGTGCGCGAGCGGATTGCCCTGTGGGAAGGTTCGAAAGGGGCGCTGCTCCAAGAAATCATGGGCGAGCGTGACGCCATTGGCGATTCGGATCAGGGGCGCAGCTTTCGTGCTTTCTGGGATTTCCTGATGTCCAGCCGTCGACAGGAGGAACTGACCGAGCTGCTGGAACGAGTGCTGTCCCTTTCGCCGGTGGCCGATCTCAGACCTGATGCCCGCACCCGGCGGGTGCACTACGACTGGCTGGAGGCGGGCGAACACACGCAACGCACGGTGGCGCTGCTGTCACAGCAGTTGCGGCGCTTTCTCGATGATCAGGCCTGGCTGGAGAACCGCCGGATCATGGATATTCTGCACGGTATCGAGAGCAAGGCGTTGGCCTTGCGACAGGCGCCACCGCCAGGTGAAGTCATGGCCATCGCCGAGCCCGCGGCCTCGATTGACCTGGCGATGGAACGTCCGTTGCATGCGCCGGCGTTCAAGTCAGTGATCGCGGACATCGCGTTGCAGGAGGACGATGATGACGTGGATCCTTCGGCGTTGTACGAGCAGATCGTCATCGACAAGGCGCGCCTGGTGCGCCACATTCGTCAAACGCTGCAAGCGCGTGGGCAGATCACGCTGCGCGAGTTGATCGAAGGACAGGCATTGCAGCAAGGTCTGGCCGAATTGGTGGCCTACCTGCAGTTGGGCAGCGAAGCGTTCAAGACCGTGGTGGACGAGAGCGTCATCGAGCCGATTGCCTGGCAGGCGGTCGCGCGCGATGGTTCGGCCTTGCGTCGGCAGGCCCGGCTGCCGCGCATCCTGTTTGTGAGATGAGAATGTTCGTGAGGTAAGCATGGGCGACGAGCAATGCCTGGCCACGGATCATGCCGATTCCGTCGCGACCACGATCCAGTTCGATCTTTCGACGCTGGCGATCACCCTGTTGAAGGGTGTCGTTTATCGCGAGGGAGATGAGCGGCTCTGGGGCAGCCTGCTGAATCTGCAGGTGCGAGTGCGCGACTACGTGGGCGTGTTGGGCCTGGATCTGGTGCTGGATGAGGCCGAGGGCTACGCCTTTCTCAAGAGTCGCCCGGCACCGGCGGACGAGGATGCCAGCCCTCAGCTACCCCGTCTGGTGGTGCGTCGCCCGTTGTCGTTCCCGGTCAGTTTGCTGCTGGCGTTGCTGCGCAAGAAGCTGGCGGAATTCGACGCCGGCGGCGGCAACACGCGGCTGGTGCTGACACGCGAGGAGATCGTCGAGTTGGTGCGCGTGTTCCTGCCCGACAGCAGCAACGAAGCCCGGCTGGTCGACCAGATCGATGCGCAGATCACCAAGGTGGTCGAGCTGGGCTTTCTGCGGCGTCTGAAGCCCGCCAGTGGCCCGGTGTGGGAGGTGCGCCGCATCCTCAAGGCGTATGTCGATGCGCAGTGGCTGGCCGAGTTCGACGCGCGACTCGCCGCCTACCAGGCGCAATTGTCTGGCACGACGGCCATGGACGACGCGAAATGAACGAGCCGCTTTCCCCCAGCCTGAATTTCGTGGGCGATGACACCTTGTCGGGCTTTCGTCTGAAACGGCTCGAAGTGCTGAACTGGGGCACCTTCGACAAGCGGGTGTGGACGTTGCAGCTCGATCGACGCAATGGTTTGCTTACCGGTGACATCGGCTCGGGCAAGTCCACCCTGGTCGACGCGATCACGACCTTGCTGGTGCCGGCGCAGCGGATTGCCTACAACAAGGCCGCCGGTGCCGACAGCAAGGAACGCACACTGCGCTCCTACGTGCTCGGGCACTACAAATCCGAACGTCATGAGACCACCGGCACCGCCAAGCCGGTAAGCCTGCGCGGCAACGACAGTTACTCGGTCATCCTCGGTGTCTTCCACAATGCCGGTTACGACCAGACGGTGACGCTGGCCCAAGTTTTCTGGATGAAAGAGGCACAAGGGCAACCGGCGCGTTTCTTCGTGGGTGCCGAGCGGGAGTTGTCGATCGCCGAACACTTCGCCCAGTTCGGCTCGGACATGACCCAGCTGCGCAGAAAGCTGCGCAAAGCGGGTGCCGAAATCGAAGATGGCTTTCCGAAATACGGCGCGTGGTTCCGCCGCCGTTTCGGCATCGAAAGCGATCAGGCGCTCGAACTGTTCCACCAGACCGTGTCGATGAAGTCGGTCGGCAACCTGACCGACTTCGTGCGTAGCCACATGCTTGAGCCGTTCGAGGTGGCTTCCCGCATCCAGGCATTGATCACGCACTTTGACAACTTGAACCGCGCGCACCAGGCGGTGCTCAAGGCACAGCACCAGGTTGAACTGCTCACGCCACTGGTGGCCGATGGCGAGCGGCATGCCACGATGGTGGTTGAGGTGACGGCGCTGCGTGCCTGCCGCGAAGCGCTGCGGCCGTATTTCGCCGGGATCAAGCTCGGGCTGCTGGACAAGCGCATCACCGGTCTGACGAGCGAGTGGCAGCGGCAGGATGCCCAGGTAAGGCGGCTGGAAGCGCATTGCAGTGGCCAGCGCGGCGAGCAACGAGAACTTGAGCGCAGCATTGCCGACAACGGTGGCGAGCGTATCGCGCGTCTGGCCAATGACATTCGTCGCAAGGAAGCCGAGCAAGCGACCAAGCGGGGCAAATCCACGCAATACGAAGCGCTGGTGCTTGACGTCGGCGAAACACTGCCTGATGTCGAGCAGGATTTCCTGACCTTGCGCAAGCGGTTCGCTGCGCTCGATGAGCGGTCTCGGGAGCGCGAGGCGACGTTGCAGAACGAGCTTACCGAACATGCCGTCAGCCTGCGCCAGGGTCGGGAAGAACATGCGGCGCTGCGAACCGAGATCAATAGCCTGAAGGCTCGGCGCAGCAATATTCCCGAGCAACAAGTGGCGATGCGTTCCGCCTTGTGTCACGCCCTCGAACTGGCCGAAGAGGACATGCCGTTTGCCGGCGAGTTGCTGCAGGTACGCGATGACGAGCGCGACTGGGAGGGTGCCGCCGAACGGCTGCTGCGCAGCTTCGGCCTGTCGCTGTTGGTACCGAACGAGCACTACATCCAGGTCGCCGATTGGGTCGATCGCACGCACCTGAAAGGGCGTCTGGTCTATTTCCGCATACGGCAGGCCGCGCGCGGTGCGTTGCCGGGCCTGCACACCGATTCGTTGGCGCGCAAGCTGGCGGTCAAGTCCGATTCGCCTTTCTACGACTGGCTGGATCGTGAGGTGGCCCATCGATTCGACGTGGCCTGCTGCCTCACCCAGGAACAGTTTCGCCGCGAGACGCGCGCCATCACCCGCGCCGGCCAGATCAAGGCACCGGGCGAGCGCCACGAGAAGGACGATCGCCATCGGCTGGATGACCGCAGCCATTACGTGCTCGGTTGGACCAATGCCGCCAAGATCGCCGCGCTGGAGACCAAGGCCAGGGTGCTGGAATCCAGCCTGGCCGACGTGGGTGCGCAAATCGCGGGACTTCAGACGGAGCAGGATGCGCTCAAGAAGCGCCTCGCCACACTGTCCAAGCTCGACCTGTTCGTCGACTTTCAGGAGATCGACTGGCAATCGACGGCGCTGGAGGTGGCGCGTCTCATGCAAGAGAAGCAATCACTGGAATCGGGCTCCGACGTGCTCCGACAGTTGACCGATCAATTGAATGCATTGACAGCTGCCTTGCAGGTCGTCGAAAAGGAGCTGGAGGATCGCAAGGACAGGCGTTCCAGAACCGATCAGAAGAAGACCGACGCGCAGATCCTGCGCGAACAGGCGCAGACGGTGCTGAACGAATCGGACGCGGCCGCCCATGCGGTCCATTTTGCACGGCTCGAAGCTATGCGCGAGGGCGCGCTCGACGATCATCAGCTGACGGTCGAAACGTGTGCCAACCGCGAAAGCGATATGCGCAATTGGCTGCAGAACAGCCTTGACGCCGAGAACAAGAAGCTCGAACGTCTGCGCGATAAAATCATCGACGCCATGCGTGTCTACTGCACCGCCTTCCCGCTTGATACCCAGGAAGTCGACGTCGCCGTGGAAGCATGTGGCGAATACCGCACGATGCTGGACAAACTGAAGGCTGATGACCTGCCGCGCTTCGTTGCCAGCTTCAAAAAGCTGCTGAACGAGAACACGATCAACGAGATCGCCAACTTCAACGCCCAGCTGGCTCGCGAGCGCGAAACCATCAAGGAACGTATCGCGCGCATCAACGACTCGCTCACCCAGATCGACTACAACCCCGGCCGCTATATCGTGCTGGAATCCCAGCTCAGCCCCGATGCGGAGATTCGCGATTTCCAGACGGATTTACGCGCATGTACCGAGGGAGCGGTGATCGGCTCGGACGATGCCCAGTATTCCGAAGCGAAGTTCGTGCAGGTCAAGACCATCATTGACCGCTTTCGCGGTCGCGAGGGTCTGTCCGAACAGGATCGGCGCTGGACATCCAAGGTCACCGACGTGCGCAACTGGTTCCTGTTTGCCGCCAGCGAGCGCTGGCGCGAGGACGACACCGAGTTCGACCACTACTCGGACTCGGGTGGCAAATCGGGTGGTCAGAAGGAGAAGTTGGCGTATACGATCCTGGCCGCCAGTCTGGCGTACCAGTTCGGTCTGGAGTGGGGCGCGGTGCGCTCTCGATCCTTCCGCTTCGTGGTGATCGACGAGGCTTTCGGGCGTGGTTCCGACGAGTCGGCGCACTATGGCCTCCGGCTCTTTCAACAGCTCAACCTGCAACTCCTGATCGTCACGCCGTTGCAGAAGATCCATATCATCGAGCCCTTTGTGGCCCATGTCGGCTTCGTCCACAACGAAGCGGGCAGTTCATCGAAACTGCGCAACCTGACCATCGAGGAATACCGCGCGCAGAAGGTTGTGCATGCCATGGCGACAGCCCCACTGGAGACGGAGCGCGACGCTGAATGATCTGGACCACACCGGGTGATCTGAAGGCCCAACTTGCGCGCCTGTGGGACCGGGGCGTGCTGCCGCGCCTGCTGGTCACCGCGGAGCCCGGGTTCCCGCTGCGGCTTGTGCTGAAAGGGCCTGCGTCGTCCGACCTGGCCGACCGTTTCGAGGTTGTGCGCGCGTGGGCCGTCGAACTGGCGGCCACGCCCCATGTCCGTATCGAATGGCGCGAAGTCCGTCACCGTGTCCAGGGTGCGCAACGTTTGCCGGACCAAGTCTGGGTCGACACCATGGATGACGCCTTGGCCCTGCTGGGCAGGCGGCGTGACGCCGCGGGTCTTTCACGCGTGGTGGCGATGACGCATGCCGCGGCACCCCTGCTGCTGCCCTGGTTGGCCAGACGTCCCTTGCAGGCCATCGAGCTGGCCGACTCGTGGCCGCATCTGATCGCCGTGGTGCAATGGTTGGTCGAGCATCCGCGTCCCGGCATTTATCTGCGCCAGGTCGACGTTGCCGGTGTCCACAGCAAATTCATCGAGGCTCATCGCACCGTACTGTCGGAGCTGTTCGACCTGATGCTTCCTGCGCAGGCCGTGGCTTTGGACCGGACGGGCGCCAGCGCGTTTGCAGCTCGCTATGGGTTTGCGGACAAACCGGCCCGCGTCCGCATGCGTGTTCTGGACGAGCAGGTTCGATGGTTTCCCTGCGCCGCGCGGCCGGACATCACCCTGGATGCCGGCAGTTTTGCCAGCCTGGCGTTGCCGATCCAGCGTGTATTCATCACCGAGAACGAAACCAACTTCCTCGCGTTCCCGGCGACTCGTGGCGCGATCGTGATCTTCGGTGCCGGCTATGGCTGGGATGCCCTCGCCGGGGCTGCTTGGCTGAAGCGGTGCGCCATCCATTATTGGGGCGACATCGACACTCACGGCTTTGCCATACTCGATCAGTTACGCAGCCGTTTCGATCATGTCTCGTCGCTGCTGATGGATCGCACTACATTGGATGCGCACGAGGTGCACTGGGGCGAGGAGCACGAGCAGGTGCTCCACGATCTGCCCCGACTCAGCCCCGACGAGCGTGCGCTGTTCGATGATCTGCGCGACAACCGCATCCGGGAAAACCTGCGCCTCGAGCAGGAACGGATAGGATTTCACTGGCTGACCGAGGCCATTTTGGGCCTCCCCGGTATGCCAAGCCGCGAAGTCGAACGCTGATGAGCGGATGCGTTACCCGATTTTTGCCCTTCGTTTCAAGGCTGCGAGGGTGGTCATGTTCGCTGGATAATCGACAATAGGATGCCGAGCCGGCATAACGCATGCGGCCGGGTAGAAAACTCCCTCAACGAGGTTGGTGTAACCATGCTGCTGATGATCGACAACTACGACAGCTTCACCTACAACCTCGTGCAGTACCTGGGCGAGTTGGGGCAGGCGGTCAAGGTGGTGCGCAACGATGCGCTGGACGTGGCGGGCATCCGCGCGCTGAAGCCCTCGCATATCATGATCTCGCCGGGGCCGGGCACGCCGGATGACGCGGGCGTGTCGCTGGACGTGCTGCGCGAGCTGGCCGGCGAGATCCCGGTGTTCGGCGTGTGCCTGGGCCACCAGGCGATCGGCCAGGCGTTCGGCGGCAAGGTGATCCGTGCGAAGCGGATCATGCACGGCAAGACGTCGCCGGTGATCCATCGCGGGCAGGGCGTGTTTGCCGGCCTGCCGAATCCGTTCGAGGCGACGCGCTACCACTCGCTGGTGGTGGAGCAGTCGTCGCTGCCCGATTGCCTGGAAGTCACCGCGTGGACGGAAAACCCGGACGGCTCGATCGACGAGATCATGGGCCTCAAGCACAAGACACTGGCGGTCGAGGGCGTGCAGTTCCATCCCGAGTCGATCCTGACCCAGCACGGCCACGACTTGCTGGCGAACTTCCTCGGCCTGCCGCGGCGGAAGCTGGCGGCATGAGCGCGCGCGCCATCACCATCACGCCGCAGGAAGCCCTGCAGCGCACGATCGAGCACCGCGAGATCTTCCACGACGAGATGATCGCGCTGATGCGCCAGATCATGCGCGGCGAGGTGAGCCCGCTGATGACCGCGGCGATCATCACCGGGCTGCGCGTGAAGAAGGAAACCGTGGGCGAGATCACCGGCGCGGCGCGGGTGATGCGCGAGCTGTCGGCGAAAGTGGATGTGCCGGCCCACGCGCATTTCGTCGACATCGTCGGCACCGGCGGCGACGGTGCCTCCAGCTTCAACATCTCCACCACGGCGATGTTCGTGGCGGCGGCGGCCGGCGCGTGCATCGCCAAGCACGGCGGGCGCAGCGTGTCGTCGAAGTCCGGCAGCGCCGACGTGCTGGAGGCGCTTGGCGCGGCGATCGAGCTGCCGCCGGCACAGGTGGCTGCGTGCATGGCCGAGACCGGCATCGGCTTCATGTTCGCGCCGAACCACCATCCGGCGATGAAGGTGGTGGCGCCGGTGCGCAAGGAAATGGGCGTGCGCACGCTGTTCAATATCCTGGGCCCGCTGACCAACCCGGCCGGCGCGCCGAACATCCTGATGGGCGTGTTCCACCCCGACCTGGTCGGCATCCAGGTGCGCGTGCTGCAGCAGCTCGGCGCGCGGCACGCGCTGGTGGTGTGGGGGCGCGACGGGCTGGACGAGATCTCGCTGGGTGCGGCGACCCTGGTCGGCGAATTGCGCGACGGCGTGGTGCGCGAGTACGAGGTGGAGCCGGAGGATTTCGGCCTGGCGATGGCGTCCAGCCGCAACTTGCGCGTGGAAAATGCGCACGAGTCGAAGGCGATGCTGCTGGAGGTGCTGCAGGGTCGCCACGGCGTGGCGCACGACATCGTCTGCCTGAACGCCGGCGCGGCGCTGTACACCGCCGACGTGGCCACCTCGGTCGGCGAAGGCATCGATCTGGCCCGTGCCACGATTGCCAGCGGCGCCGCGCATGCGAAAATGCAGGCGTTCGTGGCTGCCACCCGACGGCTTGCCAATCCGCCGTAAGACGTACATGGTGCGCAAAGCTGCCGCAGACCGGCGCGCCGGTGCCCCTGCCGCGCACGGGATGCGCTCCCATACCACCAGTGAGATGCCATGACCGACATTCTCAATCGCATTCTTGCCCGCAAGGCGGAAGAGGTCGCCGAGCGCCGGGCCCGGCTGCCGGAAGCCGAACTGGTCGCGCGCATCGCGGAGCTGCCCGGCACCCGCGGTTTCGCCGCGGCGATCGAGGCGAAGATCGACGCCGGCCTGCCGGCGGTGATCGCCGAGGTGAAGAAGGCCAGCCCGAGCAAGGGCCTGATCCGCACCAACTTCGATCCGGCCGCGATCGCGAGGAGCTACGCGGCCGCCGGCGCGGCCTGCCTGTCGGTGCTGACCGACAGCGACTTCTTCCAGGGCAGCGAGGCGTTCCTGCAGCAGGCGCGCGAGGCGTGCTCGCTGCCGGTGCTGCGCAAGGATTTCATCATCGACGCCTACCAGGTGCAGGAGGCGCGGGCGATCGGTGCCGACTGCGTGCTGCTGATCGTCTCGGCGCTGGACGATGACGTGCTGCTGCAGCTGTCGCTGCTGGCGGCGGAGCTCGACCTGGACGTGCTGTGCGAGGTGCACGACGAGGAGGAACTGGAGCGCGCGATGGCGTTGCCGGTGCCGCTGATCGGTGTGAACAACCGCAACCTGCGCAGCTTCGAGACCTCGCTGGAGACTTCGCTGGCCCTGCAGGAACTGGTCGAGTACGACCGCGTGCTGGTGGCCGAGTCCGGCATCCACACGCCGGAGGACGTGGCGCGCCTGCGCGCAGGCGGTATCCAGGCGTTCCTGGTCGGCGAGGCGTTCATGCGCGCCGAGGACCCGGGGGCCGAGCTGCGGCGGCTGTTCTCGATCCCGTGACGGTGATGCCGGAACGCGAAGCGGTGATGCCGGCGGGCGCGGACGCGGCGTCGCCGCGCGTGGTGCTGTTCGATTTCGATGGCGTGCTGATCCGCGGCGATGCGTTCCGTCTGTTCATGCGCGAGCGCTATCGGCGTTCGCCGTGGCGCTGCGTGCTGGCCTTGCTGTGTTCACCGCTGTTGCTGGTGCAGCGTCCGTTCTCGCGGCGCTGGCCGATGTACACGCTGGTGCGCATCGCCTTGCTGGGGCTGGGCGAGCGGCGCTACCAGCTGGCGGCAAACGCGTTCGCCACCACGCTGGCGCGGCGGCCGAGGCAGTTCTGCCGCGACGGCCTGCAGGCACTGCGTCGGCACCAGCTGGCGGGGGATCGCGTGCTGGTGGTGACCGGCTGCGAGCACGCGCTGGCCAGCGGCATCCTGCAGCAGCTCGGTCTGACCGGGCTGGAGGTGCTGGCTTCGCAGCTGAGGCCGGGCTGGTTCGGCATGCGGCTGCTGCGGCACAACGTGGGCCGCCGCAAGGTGCAGTCGCTGACCGAGCACGGCGTCGGCGGCTGGCAGGTCGCCTACGGCGATTCGGTGTACGACGCGGCGATGTTGGCGCTGGCCGCCGAGGCGGTGCTGGTCAACGGCACCCCCGCGTTGTGCAAGAAGGTGGAGAAGGCGCTGGGCCGCGCGGTCACCCGCGTCGAGTGGTTCTAGCCATTACAGCAGCGTCTGCGCCAGTTGGCCCAGGCTGATCAGCACGATCAGGCTGCCCACCGCGGCCATCACGGCCTGCTCGGGCAGGTGGTGCACCAGCCAGGCGGCGAGCGGCGCGGCGATCACGCCGCCGGTGAGCAGGCCCAGCACGATCGGCCAGTGGCCGGCGCCGACGTGCCAGACCAGGGTGGCGGAGACGCACACCGTCACCACGAATTCGGCGGCGTTGACCGAGCCGATCGTGCTGCGCACGCCGCCGCCGCGCGCGATCAGGGTGCTGGTGGCCAGCGGCCCCCAGCCGCCGCCGCCGATGGCGTCGAGCAGGCCGGCGAAGAAGCCCAGCACGCCGCTGTGCTGTACCCGATGGCGGCTCAGCCGCTGGCCGAACGCGCGCAGCAGCACCATCGTGCCGAGGATCAGCAGGTAGGCATTGACCCAGGGCCGGATCGCTTCGCCCGGCACGCTGGCCAGGAAGGTCGCGCCGAGGATGCCGCCGATCGCGCCGGGGATGGCCAGTTGCCAGAACAACTTCCAGCGTACGTTGCCGAACCAGGCATGCGCCGCGCCGGAGACGCCGGTGGTGAACACTTCGGCAGTGTGCACGGTGGCGCTGGCCACCGCCGGCGGCAGCCCCAGCGCCAGCAGGATCGAGTTGGAGACCAGCCCGTAGGCCATGCCCAGCGCGCCATCGACCAGTTGCGCGAGCAAGCCGACACCGGCGAAGACGAAGAACTGTCCGTAATCCAAGCGTTGTCTCGCTGCCGGTGGCGGAGCGCCATCCTCGACCAGTCTGCGTAAAAAACCGGTTCAGACGTCGAACGTGGCGAACTCCACGAGGGCTCAGCGCGTGCCGCGCACCACGATGGTCTTGCCGGCGACGTCGATCATGCGCTGCTCCTCCAGCTGCTTGAGCACGCGGCCGACCATCTCGCGCGAGCAGCCGACGATGCGGCTGACTTCCTGGCGCGAGATGCGGATCTGGGTGCCGTCCGGATGGGTCATCGAATCCGGCTCCTGGCACAGGTCGAGCAGGGTGCGCGAGATGCGGTTGGTGACGTCCATGAAGGCCATCCGGCTGACCTGGCGCGAGGTGCGCAGCAGGCGGTTGGTCAACTGCGAGCCGATCGCGAACA
Organism: Rhodanobacter sp. OR92; assembly: GCF_000427545.1. Classification (NCBI taxonomy): domain Bacteria; kingdom Pseudomonadati; phylum Pseudomonadota; class Gammaproteobacteria; order Lysobacterales; family Rhodanobacteraceae; genus Rhodanobacter; species Rhodanobacter sp. OR92. The sequence continues at coordinate 546,361 of NZ_KE386556.1, forward strand.
GGATCTTCGGGCATTCCTCGCGCAGCGGGCCTTCCATCAGCTGGAACAGGCGCTCGTAGCTGACCTCGGCCATCTCGCACGGGGTGCGCGTGCGCACCATCGACTCGCGCTGGGCCTGCTCCACGAACAGGCCCATCTCGCCGATGAACTGGCCGCGGCTGATGTAGGCAAGGATCAGTTCGCGTCCCTGCTCATCCTCGGTGCACACCGCCAGCGAGCCCTCGATCACGTAGTACAAGGTGTTGGCCGGGTCGCCGGGGCGGATGATCGCGGTCTTGCCCGGGTAGCGTCGTCGATGGCACAGCGCCAGGAAGCGTTCCATTGCGGCCGGGTCCGGGGCAAAGCCCAGCGGCGCCTGCGAGCGTTCGAAAGCCTGTTGGAGCTGGTACTTGAGTTGCGCCACGATCATCCCCTACCGGTGGTTGTCATTGAACAGTGGCAACCGTTGCCACACGCCGTGCGTGCTCATGGACCATCCTTGCAAGCTGGCATTATGGCAAACCTGAGCGATTGTCGCAGGTTCAATTTCTTTTCTGTTTGCCGCATACTTCGCGGTCTTCCGGGTGCGACGGGGTCGTCGCATGCGGTTCACAAGGGTCGTGCAGGCTGTACGCCTGCGCTTCACACCAATCGCGGGGACCCTTGTCGCTAACCCGCCTCTGCTGCTGGCCGAGCGTTCGGCCATGGAGAGCCGCCCGTGGTCAAGCCACTCCCCCGTCTGCGCCTGCAGGGTTTCAACAACCTGACCAAGGCGTTGAGCTTCAACATCTACGACATCTGCTACGCGGTGTCCGAGGACCAGCGCCAGCGCTACATCGAGTACATCGACGAGCAGTACGACGCCGACCGCCTCACCCAGATCCTCACCGACGTGGCCGAGATCATCGGCGCGAACATCCTGAACGTGGCCCGCCAGGACTACGACCCGCAGGGCGCCTCGGTGACCATCCTGATCTCCGAGGAGCCGGTGGTCGAGAAGCTCGGCCGCGATTCCATCGCGGGCGCCGTGGTGGCGCACATGGACAAGAGCCACATCACCGTCCACACCTACCCGGAAACGCATCCGCACAACGGCATCGCCACCTTCCGCGCCGACATCGACGTGGCCACCTGCGGCGTGATCTCGCCGCTGAAGGCGCTGAACTACCTGATCGACAGCTTCGAGTCGGACATCGTGGTGTGCGACTACCGCGTGCGTGGCTTCACCCGCGACGTGAAGGGCAAGAAGCACTTCATCGACCACAAGATCAACTCGGTGCAGGACTACCTGGCCAAGCACATCCGCCAGAAATACGAGATGTTCGACGTCAACGTGTACCAGGAGAACATGTTCCACACGAAGATGCACATCAAGGACTTCGACCTCGACACCTACCTGTTCGAGTCGCACGCCGACGACCTCTCGTTCAAGGAACGCCAGCGCATCGAGTCGCTGCTGCGCCGCGAGATCGAGGAACTGTTCCACGGGCGCAACTTGATGTAACGGAAAACCCGCCGGGAGGCGGGTTTTTTCTCGACTTCCCGCCGGGATTTCCGTCGGAATCATGCCATGCCGCCCGTGCCGTTCAGCTTCCGCCGAACAACTGCTCGGCGCGCTGGAACAGTACCCAGCTCGTCGCGATGATCTTGTCGCCGCCTTGCGGGCGGTTGCCGCGGTGGGTGTGGGTGAACGAAGCCGGTGCCAGCAGCAGCGTGCCGGCGCGCGGAACGATTTTCCGCCGCTGATGGAGGAACTCGGTTTCCCCCTCGGTGAAGCCGTCGTTGAGGTAGATCGTCCACAGCAGGTGCCGGTGCAAGGTGTCCGCGCGCGGGTCGCGTGGGTACAGTTCGCAATGCCAATAGGGATAGCCGCCGCGCCCCGCACTGTAGCGCTGCAGGTTGATCGCACCCGGTCGGAAGACCATTTCCGCCATCGACGACAGCGCGTCGTCGTTCATGGCCCGGAGGCGCTCGGGTGTGAGTCGATGGCGGGTGCCGCCCGGTCCCGGAACCTCGAGCATCAGCGGGGCAATCAGCACGTGCGGATACCGCCGCAGGTACGCCAGCAGGCCGCGGAACACCGCCTGATTGAGCAACGCTTCCGCGTCACGCCAGTCGGCCTGTTCGCTGAGGGCGAGATCCTGGCTGTCCTTCAGTTCGGGCAGCACACCGCCGCCGACCCGGCCCGGGCGGGTTTTCCCGCTTGCCGCAAAACGTTCCACCAGCGCCGCGCACTGTGCTGCAGTCAGGGCGTCGGGGTACGTCTCGATGAAATCGGGCGAGCCATCGGCGGCATCAGGGGCAGTGGGCATGCGGGAAGCCGTTGGCACGCAGCGCGCGGAATGAGCAGGAAAAGTACAGGTGCCCATCATGGCACGCTGCAGGCATGTCTTGAACACGCCGGAGCGCGGCAAGCCGCGGCAGTGCCGTCCTGCGGATCTCTAGTCGAGCAATCCGCGGCGCAGCGCATATCGCACAAGCTCGGCGGTATTGCGTACGGCGATCTTGGTCAGCACACGGGTGCGGTGGTTTTCCGCCGTCTTGGTGCTGATCGACAGCCGGCGCGCGATCTCCTTGGTGGTCAGGCCCTCGGCAATCAGCCTGAAAACTTCGCGTTCGCGCGCGGTGAGGAGTTCGTAGCGATCGTCCGGCAGGCGCTCCGGGTGTTGCAGCTGCTCCGCCAGCGCGCGCGAGGCATGCGGTCCGAAATGCCCGCGTCCGGCATGGACGTTGCGTACGGCGGCAAGCAGTTCAGCCGCCGCGCTGTCCTTGACCAGGTAGCCACTGGCTCCGACGCGCACGGCCTGCAGCACGTACTGGTCCTCCTGGTGCATGGTCAGCACCAGCACGCGCGTGCCCGGCAACTCCTGGTTCAGACGGCGCACGAGCTCGATGCCGTTCAGGCGCGGCATCGACAGGTCGGTGATGACGATATCCGGGCGAGTGGCCAATGCCTTGCCGATGGCCTCGACGCCGTCGGCCGCCTGCGCGATGACCTCGATGTCGCCATCACTCTGCAGGATCCCGACGAGGCTCTCGCGGACCAGGTTGTGATCGTCCACGAGCAGGACGCGGATGGGCTTGGGCGGCATGTGGGATACCCTGCACGCCATCTCCGGTTGCGTCAAGCGCAACCGGGCGTGCATGAGTCAACGATTGTCCAGCGGCACGACTGCGCGCAGACGGGTGCCATGGCCGGAAGTGGAACGCAGCTCGAACTGGCCGTTGAACAATTGCAGGCGTTCGCGGATACCGCCCAGGCCAGTGCCGCCGGCAGCCTGTGTCTGCACCGGGTCAAAGCCGCATCCGTCGTCGACGATCTGCAGTTGCATGCGGCCGCTGCGCTCGACCAGATGCACCAGTACGCTGCGTGCACCGGCATGCTTGGCCACGTTGTTGAGGGCTTCCTGGGCGACGCGGAACAGCAGCGTCTGCAACTCCTCGTCGAGGGCGGGCAGCGGTTCGATTTCCACGGTGATCGCGATGCCGGCGGCTTCGCCGAGGCTGCGCGCCAGCCAGCGCAGCGCCGGTTCCAGGCCGAGGTCGTCGAGGATCGGCGGACGCAACAGCCGCGAGAGTTGGCGGGTGTCGTCGAGGGTATCGGCGCACAACGCGATCGCCTCGTCGAGGCTGGCACGCAACGTCCCCAGTTCCGCCGGCAGCGCGTCGCCGATCTGCGCGAGTCGATGCTTGAGCGCCGTCAGGTTCTGGCCGACGCCATCATGCAGATCGCGCGCGAGGCGGCGCCGCTCATCCTCCTGCACATGCAGCACCGAGCGGCCGAGGCGGCGGAATTCGCGCTCGCTCGCTTCGAGCCGCTGCAGCAGGTGCTGGTAGCGCAAATGGGCTTCGGCGGGAGGCGGCGGGGTATCGCGGGTCATGGCGTGGTGTCCGCTCCCACGCGGCGGACGGGGGATGAACTTCCCGCATCGCGCAGTTGCGTGGGCAGTTTGGCCCGGAAGGCAGCCTGCGCGGCAGCCGCGGCTTGCTCGGCAGCTGCCGCTCCGGCGGCGTCGCCCGCCAGCCGCTGGGCGCTGGCGCCCAACGTGTATATCTGCGGCGCTCCCAGCACCTCGCTGCCGTGCATCAGGCTGATCGCTTCGCGGTAGGCGCGCCGTGCCGCCGTCGCGTCGTGCGCGGCGAGCGCATGTTTCATCGCCAGGGTCAGCCAGTCCAACCGCAATTCGGCATTGCCGAGCATCGCGGTTGCGCTATCCAGCCCGGTATCGGCACGCGGGTCGATATGCGCGCGCAGCAGCGCGACCCGCAGCTGAAGTTCGCGCACTCCCGACGCCTTGGCCAACGGCTGTGCGTTGTCCAAGGCTGCGACCGTGCTCTCCAGGTCACCCGCATGCAAGGCCAGTTGCGCACGCACGATCTCGACCCCGGCACGCTGCTCGACTGAGGTGCCGGGGTCGGCACTTTCGAGCGGTTTGAGTTCGCGCCGTGCCGTGGCCTCAGCGCCCGCGGCGAGCAGTGCCTGCACGCGCAACAGGCGCGTGTCGGCTTCGCCACGCCGATCGCTGCGCTGGCTGAACAGGGCGATGGCCTTGTCGGCCTGGGCGAGCGAATCGGCCACATCGCCCTGCATCAACGCGAGCTTGGCCAGATTGCGCCGGCTCACGGCCGCCTCCTCGGGCATCTGCTGCCTTTCAGCTTCGGCCAGCGCGCCTTCCTGCAGTTTGCGCGCCTCCTGCCAATGGCCACGCGCCGCCGCCAGCAGCCCCAGGTTCTGCCCGGTGCGGATGCGGCCGGTGTCGCCGAGGCCAGCCTCACTTTCCGCGGTGCGTTGCCAGTAGCTCTGCGCGTCGTCGTACCGGCCGAGCTGGAAGTTGGCGAAGCCAATATCGTTGAGTGCCTGGGCCAGTCCATGTGCGTCGCCGACCTGCTGCCAGCCCTGCAACGCACGACGGTAGGCTTCGAGTGCCCCGAGGTAGTCGCCGCGTTCCTCGGCAAGCACGCCGAGTTCGTTGTCCACGGCAGCCAGCCCCTCGCGGTCGTCGAGTTCGACCGTCAGCGCACGGGCCTGCGCAAGTGCGTTGCCGGCTTCGTCAAAGGCCCCGCGAAGGCTCAACACGTTGGCCAGATTGCGCAGGCTGGTGGCCACGCCACGGCGGTTGCCGACATCGCGCTGGAGCGTCGCGGCCTTGCGGTATTGCTCCTCGGCATTGGCGGTCTGGCCGAGGCGGCCGTAGCCGATGCCGAGCGCATTGGTTGTTTCCGCGACTCCATAGGGGTTTCTGCCGCGCTTGTAGAGCACCAGCGCGCGCACCAGATAATCGTCGACGGCGCGCCTCGCCTCACCTTGCATGATCGAGAACTTGCCCAGCTCGAACCAGGCGCGCGGGTCGTCGCCGTCGCGAGCGGTAAGTTGTGACAGTCTGGCCATGGCGGCACGAAAATCCCCGCCGCCGCCCTGGGCTCGCGCGAGTTGCAGGTCGGTCAGGGTGTCGTCGGGTGTTTCAGCCAGTTGCGCACGCCATTGCGCGATCGCAGCCGGAACGTCGCCATCGTACAGCGCGCGCTCCGCGGCGAACACGCGTTGCAGGCGGACAGGCGCGGCGTTGGCCGCACGCTGCCCCTGTTCGATGGCGTCGAGCGCCACATCGCGCTCGCCGACCGCCTGCGCAAGGCGCAGCTGGGCGTGCCACAGCACAGGGTCGTTGCGCTCGCGCCGGGTGATGGCGCGCAAATCCGCCAGTGCGGCAGGGATGTTGTCGTTCTCACGCACCTGCAGGACCGCGCCAAATGCATCCAGCGTCGCGACTTCGGCGGGCAGTTTCAGCTCGGGTGCGGGCGCAGGTGCGCCGAGTGCCTTGGCCAGGGCCGGCTGGGCGAGCCAGGCATGCAAGGCGGTGGCCGCGTCGGCGGCTGGCGGACCGTCCAGGGTCTGCGTCGCGGCGTCGTCCTTGCGCAGCTCGGCGTGCACGTACCAGTGACCGTTGCGTTGGCGCAGATCCGGGGACAAGGTGCGATCGGCAGCAGCAAGGCGGCGCAGCGCGGCCGGGTCGGGGGTGCTGCCGGCCGCGTCCAGCTGGCGCAGCGCCTGGAAGGTCCGGTCGGTATCGACGCTGGCGACACCGGGCAGCGCGAACAGGGTCGCGCGCAGGTAGGCGTCCAGTGCGATCACGCGCGGTACCGGCAGTGCCGCGCCACGCAACGGCAACACCAGAACCCGATGGAGCGGTGGCGAGGCGTCGTTGCCGGTCGTCTTGTCGTGTGGCATCCACCAAAGCGTGCCCGTGATGCCGATCGAGGCCAGCAAGGCTACCGTTGCGAGCCAGGCGCGACGATGCGCACGCAGATCGCGCGGCATCGCGCGGCGGTCTATGGCCTGGATCACGGCGGCCGCATCCGGCAGTCGGTGCGCCGGACGCGGTCGCAGCAGTCGTTCGATCAGTCGGGCGACCCAGGCCGGCACGTCGGGGCGTTCGCGGGTGACCGGCGACGGGGTGCGGACCAGTCGCTGGACGATTGCCTCGGCGGCAGTGGCGCCCTGGAACGCAGGCGCGCCCGTCAGCATCTCGTGCATGATCAGGCCCAGTGCATACAGATCGCTGCGCGTATCGACCGGATCACCGCGGGCTTGTTCCGGGGAGAGGTAATCGGGAGTGCCGATCACCGCGCCCGTACCGGCGAGGGTGAGGCCGCTGCTGGCGAGCGAACGGGCCACGCCGAAGTCGCTGATGTACGCGTTGCCCTCGCGGTCGACGAGCACGTTGGCCGGCTTCAGGTCGCGATGTACCACCATCCGGGCATGGGCAGCCTGCAGGCCGAGAGCGATCTGCCGTGCGATCCGCAACGCGTCCTCCAGCGGCATCGCGCCACGGTCGATGCGCTGGTCCAGCCCTTCGCCGTCGACATAATCCATGCTGATCAGCCAGTGGCCATCGTGCTGGGCGAGGTCGTGGATGCGCACCACATGCGGGCTGGAAACCTGGCGCGCGAGCAACAGCTCCTGGCGAAATCGTTCAAAGGAATCCGATCGGACCGCCAGCTCGGGCCGCAACAGTTTGAGCGCGACCGGCACGTCCAGCGCAGTGTCGTGGGCACGATAGACCACGCCCATGCCACCCGCCCCGAGCAGCGCCTCGATGCGAAAACGCCCGGCAAGCATCGTGCCGGGCGCCAGGTTCATGTGCGCATAGATGCCAGTGGCGGTCGGCTGGCTCGTCATGTCTCCAGAATCCTCTCGGTGAGGATGCTGTTCCAGTCGAGTGGCGGCGTGGATGGATACATGGCCAGGTCCTCGCGCGCGCGACGCGCGATGAGCCACAGCGCGGTGCGGTCGGCAAACGCCTCCAGCAGTTCCAGGTCGAGCGTGGTCAGGGGCGGACCCGGTTCGCGGCGATCGGCGTAGATCGCGCCGAGCACCTGGTTGCCGTCGAGCAACGGCAGACAGACCAGCGTGCGCAACCCGGCCTGGACTACCGAGGCACAGGCGCCGGGCCACACATCGCCGCCGATGTCGTTGAAGACGACCGGGCGGCGTTGCTCGATGGCGCGGGTGACCGCACTGAGGCTGCCGGCGAATTCGCGACCGATCATCTGCGACGGATCCAGCGCGAGCGCGGCGAGGACGCGGTAGCGGCCGTGCGTGTCGACCAGCAGGAAGCCACGGCTGCAGCCGGCGAGCTCGGCCACCGCGCGCAGGCTGGCGTCGGGCAGCGACTGGCCGGGGGCATCATCGCTACGGTCCTTGCGGGCAATCGTGTCCAGGTGGGCCGTGCATGCGGTAGCCGTGCGGTGACGTTCGTTGCGGCGCCTGGCGTCGGCTTCCGCCGCGGCGCCGTCGAGCAGCGCCAACTCGCAATGGACATCGCCGAAGCGCAACCAGCAGGACGTGTCGATCGAGGCAGAGTCGATCCGGGCGCCTTCAACGAAGCTGCCGTTCTTGCTGCGCAGGTCGGCCAGCTGCCAGCGTCCGTCGTCGCTGGCGAAAAGTTCGGCGTGTGCGCGCGATATCGAGGGGTGTTCCAGCAGCAGCCCGCAGTCGTCGGCACGACCAATCCGCAACCGGTCACCCGGGCTCAGAGAGCGGGTGAGGGCGGCGTGGTCCGGGACAAATGCGGTCAGCCGTGCCTGCATGCAGGCATATTAGCGCACGGCATTCGCGTGCACAGACGGCCCCGCGCAAGGCCCGGCCAAGCAGCTTGGCCGCCATGTACCGCCCCCTGCACCCACCTTCGCGCGGTCAGACCCTTCAGCGGCCGAAGTCGCGCTGGTAACCGATACTGAAAGCCAGTGTGGAGGTGGCGGCCAGTAGTTCGCCAGCCTGGTTATCGGTATCGCGGGTGGCCCGCCATTGCGAGGGAATCGCCGTGCCGGCCCGGCTCACCACGCGCGCGCGCAGCTGATCGAGTGAGCTCAGGGCGTCGCCGAACTGTCCCTGATTGACGGCGCTCTGCGCCGCGTCCGCGTTCATCTGCAGCGGTCCGCGCTCGGACAGCGGCAGCGCCGCGATCAGCGACTGCAGCCGGCCGAACTTGTCCGTCACCACCTCGCTGCTGGAGCGGAGATCGGTCAGTACCAGGAACTGCGAGAAGCCCCCGGTGGTGCCGCGTGCGCGCACGCTGCCGGGCGCAATCTCATCGGTGATGTCGCGGAAGCTTCCATTCAGCGGTGCCTTGAACAGGCGCAACTGGCTTCCTGCCGTGTAGGCGAGCGCATGGGTATGCACCTCGACGTGCACGGTGCGCTGAAAGCTGAGACCACCGAGTGCCGGCGGCTCGATCGTGACCATCAGCGCAAACGAAGGATCGAGCCGGTTCAGGCTGGCATTGGGCAGTCGCCCCAGCAGCGCTGGACTGGACAGGTCCACCAGCTGCGCACTCACGCCGAGACTGCCCGGAGTCAGGCCCAGGCTGTCGTCGAAGGTCAGGATCACTTCGGCCAGCATCTGCTGGGTAGGCAGGTCGACCCGCACCGTCGCCACGTTGCCGGCGACCGCGACGGTGACAGGCAAGTTCTGCGCCAGGGCCAGCGGGGCGCACAGGCAAAGGGCCAGGCCGAACACCAGCTTGGCGGTGAGAGCGAATTTCGGCATGACGGACTCCTGCAATGCGACGCCGATGACGGCAGGCGTTCGGAAAATCGTGCGGACGCCTGAACCTAGCCGATCCGGTGCGGTGGCGCCAATAGGGGAGTTCACTCAGTACGGGCGCGTCTGGTGCCCGGTGGCACACTCGCCGGAGTGCGGACAATCGCGGGCGGCGCCCTCCGCTGATCGACATGCGCGCTGCTGCCAATCGGCCGGGGCGTGGATATCGGGATGCCAGCGGAATGGAGGCGTGGGTGATTTCCCCTGTGGCGGGTGGGTGCAATCCCGGATGGAGAAGCCGCCATGTCGGTCGGGATACTCCGGGGGCGCCCCATTTCCGGCGGGCGAATCTCCGGGGCCATCACTATGTCGTCCATGTTTGTTCCAAACGTCAAACGCAGGACCTTCCGCCTCTGTGCCGTGGCGGCAGGCCTGCTGGCCAGCGGCGTTGCGCTGGCCGATGCCCAGCTCGACCCGCAACTGCTGACGAAGATGGGTGTTGCCGCCCCCACGGACCAGTTGCAGGTCGTCATCAGCTACCAGCAGTCCGGCCCGGTGACGGCCGGGCAGGTGGCCGAGCTCAATGCGCTGGGCATCAGCAAGGGCGTGACCATGCACACGCTGCCGATCGCCGGCGCGCTGGCCACCCCGGAACAGATCCGTGCGCTGGCCCGGCACAGTGATGTGGTCTCGATCTTCTTCAATTCGCCGCTGGAGTATCTCAACCAGGAGGCCCGCGAGATATCCGGCGCCGCGCGCGCGGTCGAGAACCCGGCCGACTACCGTCGCGCGATCCCGTTCAGCGGCAAGGGCGTGAGCGTGCTGGTCAACGACTCCGGCGTCGACGGCACCCATATGGACCTGCAGTATGGCCCGCATCTGGTGCAAAACGCGCAGGGCGCCACCAACCTCGCCGCGTACGACTCGATGCTGCCGATCACCTACGTCGAGGGCGTGCCCAATACCGACTGGGGTTCGGGCCACGGCACCCACTGCGCCGGCACCATCGGCGGCACCGGCGCGCGCTCGAATGGCCTGTACCGCGGGGTGGCGCCGGGCGCCGATTTGGTCGGCTACGGTTCCGGTGCGGTGTTGCTCATCCTCGACGCGGTCGGCGGCCTCGACTACGCCGCGACCAACCAGTTCAGTTTCCACAACCCGATCCGCGTGACCAGCAACTCCTGGGGCAGCTCGGGCAAATTCGATCCGGCGAACCCGGTCAACATCGCCACCTACGAGCTGTACAAGCGCGGCATCGTCAGCGTGTTCGCCGCCGGCAACGACGGTCCGGGTGAAGATACCCACAACCCGTATGCCCAGGCTCCCTGGGTCATTTCGGTTGGCGCCGGCGAGAAGAACGGCGTGCTGACCGGTTTTTCCTCGCGCGGCAAGCGTGGCGAGTCGGGTACTTTCAGGATGCCCGACGGCGTGCAGTGGACCTACGTCAACCAGCCGACCATCGTGGCCCCTGGCGTAGACATCGTCTCCACCCGCGACAGCACGGGCACGCTGCCGGCACTTGCGGCTGAAAAAGACGCGGCGACTCTTTCGCCGGCCAACTTGCCGTTCTACACCGTGATGAGCGGTACCTCGATGGCCACGCCGCACGTGGCGGGCATCGTCGCGCTGATGCTCGAGGCCAACCCGAACCTCACCCCGGCGAATGTCCGCGACATCATCGCGCGTACCGCCACCAACATGACCGGTCGACTGCCGTGGGAAGCCGGCGCGGGGCACATCAACGCCTATACCGCCGTGGCCGAAGCCGCTGGCGTGCGTAACGGTTTCGGCGCGACGGTGAACGCGCTGAACAGCTTCAACAGCAACCAGGTGATCGTCGCCGGACCGCCGCCGGTGCCGTTCTCGGTGAACTTCGCGCCGGTGGGCCCGGTGGGCGAGCAGTCCTTCACGGTCGGGCCGGAGACGGCCTGGGTGAGCGCGCGCGCCACCATCGACGCCAATACCCTGGCGCTGGTGCTGATCGACCCGGACGGCGTGCGCTATGGCTCGTCGATCGCCCTGCCGGTCATCGGCGATACGGTCACCACCGGCGCGCCGGCCAAGCCGGGCGTGTGGCGGGTTACCGTGCGCGGCATCGGTTCGGTCTCCGGCGTCGGCCTCGATCCGGCCAAGGTCACCAACGGCTATGCGGCGCCTGGCACGGTGACCGGCGAGGTCGGCTTCCTGAACAGCGGCGGTTACACCGGGCTCAGCGACATCGCCAATCATCCGGCCAGGTCGGCGATCCAGTTCGCCGTTGCCAACCGCCTCGTCGACGGTTATCCGAACGGGCAGTTCCGTCCCGACCAGTTCCTCAAGCGTGGCGAACTGGCGCAATACCTGCTGATGGGCGCCAGCGTGCGCCAATACCTGCCGTTCTCCGGCAAGCCCAGCTTTACCGATGTCGGTGCCAGCGACAGCATGTATCCGTTTGCCGAATCGGCCATCGCCCGTGGGGGTGCCTTGCGTGATCTGAGCAATGGCCAGGACGGCGTGATGACCCTGCAGCCGAACGGCGCGTTCCGGTCGAACGACAGCGTCAGTCGACTTGGCCTCGCCTACTCCCTGGTGCAAAGCCTGGCGTTGCAGAATGAGGCGCGCTCGTTTACCGGCACTCTCACCGCGTTCTACGATGGCCGGCGCATCCCGCTCGACGATGCGGCTTCGATTCCGGCCAACCTGCGTGGTTACGTGCAGTTGGCGCTGGATCGCGGCGTCATCAATGCGCGTTTCACGGTGGTCCAGGGGCCGTATGACTTGCAGCCGACCCTGCACGCCTACTTCGATCCGAGTCTCTCGGTCACCCGCGCTGCCTATGCCGTCGCAGCCGGTCGCTACTTCTCGCTTTACCAAAGCGGCAAGTAAGCTGGGAAAGCCGAGCAAGCGTTGGATTCGCAATGCGGCCCGGGGAACCGGGCCGCATTGTTCGTTGGGTGTCGACCGTTTTCCGGAGTTTCAATTCCGCGCCGAACGCCATTCGGCAGATTACCGGCTTCTGGGAATGCGCCGCCGGGCCTCGCGCATTATCCGGCAGCAAAGTGCCGCCACGTTCGCGGGAAGCCGGGCCTATATGCGATAAGCCACCGCTTTCATCACCAACGAGCTGAGCCGCATCAGTGTTGGCAGCGGCCCGGGCAGCTCGACGCCGCCGCGTGCCTGCGCGGCCTGCGCGTGGCGAATCTCGTCCGACTGCATCTGGGTCAGCACCGCGCGCGAGCGCGCGTCCTGCATGGGCAGCTTTTCCAGGTGCTCGGCCAGGTGTGCCTCCACCTGGCGCTCGGTCTCGACCACGAAGCCCAGGCTGAGCGGATCGCCGGCCAGCGCGGCGGCGGCACCGATCGCGTAGCTGCCGGCGTACCACAGCGGGTTGAGCAGGCTCGGGCGGCTGTCCAGTTGCTGCAGGCGCTCGGCGCACCAGGCCAGGTGGTCGGTTTCCTCGACGGCGGCATGCAGCAGGTGCTGGCGGTTGTCGGCATGGCGTGCCAGCGCGGCCTGGCCGAAGTACAGCGCCTGCGCGCAGACCTCGCCGGTGTGGTTGACGCGCATCAGGCCGGCGGCGTGGCGGCGGTCGGCGTCGTCCATGTCCGTCTCGGCGATGCCGCGGGCGGGTGAGCGCCGATGCGATTGCGGTGAACCGGCGATCGCCTCCAGCGCGCGTTCACAACCGGCGAGCAGGCGGTCGAGGGGGCTCAGTGTGCGCACGGTCATGGGCTTTCCTGGTTCGGGGGAGCTGTTCGAGTTGTTGGGCCGGCAAGGCCGGCAGGTGCCGGGGCCAGTCCCGGTGCGTCGATACCGGCGGCAGAGACCCGCCACCGACGCCTCGGGCAGCCAGCTCGGCGATACGCCCAGCGGGCGCGTGCTGGGGGCTTTTCAAGCACCCTGCCGGTCATGCTATCATTGCCAGCTCACAGCTTGCCGACCGGCAGGCTTGCGCCGTGGATGACGGCTCCGCTATCATCTCGCGCCTTTGTTCCACCGAAGCATGCTTTCCTGAATCATGCGTACCGCCTCACGGCGGCAGACAGGTATTCTGAAATGAAAACGTTTAGCGCCAATGCCGACAACGTCAAGCGCGACTGGTTCGTGGTCGACGCCACGAACAAGACGCTCGGTCGCCTGTCGACCGAAATCGCCCGTCGTCTGCGCGGCAAGCACAAGCCGGAATACACCCCGCACTGCGACACCGGCGATTATATCGTGGTGATCAACGCGCAGAAGGTGGCGGTCACCGGCGCCAAGCTGGACGACAAGATGTACCACCGCTTCACCGGTTACGTCGGCAACCTGAAGACCACCAGCCTGAAGGACCTGCTGGCGACCTACCCGGAGCGCGTGATCGAGATCGCCGTCAAGGGCATGCTGCCGAAGAACCCGCTGGGCCGCGAGATGTATCGCAAGCTCAAGGTCTACGGCGGCGCCGAGCATCCGCATACCGCACAGCAGCCGCAGGCGCTGGAGATCTAAGGAAATGAGCATGGCAACCCAGCAGAATTACGGCACCGGCCGCCGCAAGACCTCCGCCGCCCGCGTGTTCCTGCGCAAGGGCAAGGGCGCGATCGAAGTCAACGGCAAGTCGCTCGAACAGTTCTTCGGCCGCGAGACCTCGTGCATGATCGTGCGCCAGCCGCTCGAACTGACCCAGAACACCGACAAGTTCGACATCAAGGTGACGGTCGCCGGCGGCGGCATCACCGGCCAGGCTGGTGCAATCCGCCTGGGCATCGCCCGCGCGCTGATCGAGTATGACGAAAGCCTGAAGTCGCCGCTGCGCAAGGCTGGCTTCGTGACCCGCGACGCCCGCGAGGTCGAGCGCAAGAAGGTCGGTCTGCACAAGGCGCGTCGCGCCACGCAGTTCTCGAAGCGCTAAACTAAGCTTCCTAGCCCCGTCGCCAAGCGGTAAGGCACCTGACTCTGACTCAGGCATTCGGTGGTTCGAATCCATCCGGGGCTGCCAAAATCCAGATGCCGACACCCGCAGTGATGCGTGGCGGTCCGGCCGAGAAGCCCGCCTCATGGCTAATGCCAGTCAGTTAAGACAGACTGGCATTTTTCGTGGGGTATTTGTGGGGTCGGCGTTTGACTTCACGGGGGCAAGATCGTTGTCGTCGTGCGGGCAACAGATAGATGTGGGCTTGCTGTCGGAGGCGGGCGAGTCGTTTGGGAAAGGCGCCGGGTGTTTCCAGCGGGGCGTATCGCAACTCGGCCACGATGGCGCGCGTGAACCCCTGGAAGCTGAGCCGGGTCGGTGGCACGCCCAGCTCACCAGCGGTTTGGTGCATTTCCCAGCGCAGCAAGTTGTAGGCGATCAGCAGCCCCCAGATTTCCTGCCGCACCAGCTCCGGTCGCTTGCTGCGCAAGACGGTGTCGTTGGCTTG